>CADBYH010000011.1 GCA_902798815.1 uncultured Erysipelotrichaceae bacterium
TTGACCTTTACTAGCCATTTTATCAACTCCTTTTTTTAATTATAACAAATGAAAAAGTGGAACATCTTTTTATGTGTCCACTTTTATCTTACAACTTCAGTAATTACCAGTCTTTTATTATTGTTGCATGATATTCTTCAAGTGTTATATCTTTTTCTTTTATATATTTAGCAGCTTCTTTACCAACATATCTATAGTGCCAAGATTCATATTGGTAACCAGTTTCTTTTTCTTTTCCTTTTGGAAATCTTAAAATAAATCCATATTTATAGGCGTTTTCTTGCATCCAATCAAATTCTTTTGTTTTTTCAAAATTTGTGTATGTTTCATTTTTGTTATATACGTCTACTGCTAGTCCTGTTTGATGTTCTGAATGACCAGGTCTACCAGAATAAGTGTCTGCTTCTTCTTTTCCATCATTTTCAACATATCTATTATATAGATTTACTTGGTATTCGTAACTTCTATATGTGGACATTGCTATTATATTTAATCCTTCTTGTGCTGCAGTATTTGATAGTTCTTCAAATGCTTTTTTTGCGTTTGAGACAAGTTTTCTATCACCGTTAGCATTTTTAACATTAATACTTTCTAAATTATCAGGAACATAATCTTCTTTAAGATAATAATATTTATTAACTAAAATTAAATCTTTATTGTTTATATTAGTTTCTTTGGTATTTTCATAATAATTATAGTCTAAATTCATGTTAACATTTTTTACTACTTGAGTAATTGATAGGTCAGGATTTTTTTCTTTATATGATATATATCTATCTATATAATCATTATTAAAATAGTCTATTTTTTTGTTAATATTATTTAGTTTTTTCATCTTTACCTCCTCTTCGGTTAGTTTTATTTGTTTTTTAGGAGGATTATTCTTTTTTGGAATGGATAAAAAGATAAAAATAATAATTATTAATAAAATAATAATAAATAATGGTTTTATTTTCAATTTTTTTCTTTTTTTCATATAATCACCTAATAATATAATATCATTAATTGGTAAAATGTATGAATAAAAATAAAATAAATACATAAATAAAACTAGGAGGTTATATGAAAAGGGTTTTATTTATATTAATTGCTTTATTTTTTGTTTTTCCATTTAATGTAATGGCTGAGGAGTTAATTCCTAATGCTAAGTCAGGTATTTTAATCGAAGCTAATAGTGGAAAGATAATATATGAAAAAGATAAGGATAAAAAACTTAGTATTGCTTCTTTAACAAAGATGGTTGGACAAATTATTATTTTAGATGAAGTTAAAAAGAAGAATATTAAATGGACTGATATAGTTACTGTTAGTAAGAATGCTAGTGATATGGGTGGTTCACAAATATATTTAGAAGAAGGGGAAAAAATTAGTGTAGAAGATTTGATGAAAGGAATAAGTGTTGCGAGTGGGAATGATGCAATGGTTGCAATGGCAGAATATATTAGTGGAAGTGAAGAAAAATTTGTTAAAAAGATGAATGATTTAAGAAAGAGACTTAATTTAAAAAATACTCATTTTGCAAATTGTACTGGATTGGATCAAGATAATCATTATTCTAGTAGTTATGATGTAGGTATAATTGCTAGAGAATTAGTTCTTAATTATCCTGAAATATTGAGGTTTTCATCTATTTATGAAGAATATTTAAGAGAAGGTACAGATAGAAAGTTTTGGCTAGTTAATACTAATAAACTTATCAATTTTTATGATGGTGCAGATGGACTGAAAACAGGGCATACAGATGATGCGTTGTATTGTCTTTCAGCAACAGCAAAACGAGGTAATTTAAGACTTATAAGTGTCGTTTTAGGGGAAAATGATAGTAAGGTAAGAAATAGAGAGGTTATGGAATTGATGGATTATGGATTTAACACTACTAAATTAAAATGTTTGATGAAAAAGGGTAAAACAATTGATACTATTAATATTCCAAAAACTGATACTGGTAAAATTAATATTGTACTTAGAAATAATTTATGCCTTTTAGAAGATAAAGATAGTAAAAATAAATATAAATATGATATTAAAATGGATAAATATAATATACCTTTAGTTAAAGGTGATGTTGTTGGAAAAATATATGTGAAGAATGGTAATGATATTGTTGGAAGTGAAGATTTAATTGTTAATAAAAGTGTAAAGAAGATAAGTTTAATTAAATATATATATAGAAATATATTAAATCTATTATTTGGGAATTAGTCTAATTATTAGACTTTTTTAATTGCTTGTTTAAGTTTACTTAAATCATTTGATTTGATATAATTACTATGTACTAGAAAGAGGATGGTTATATGGCAAATAAAGTTAGTAAATCATATAGTTCTACTGCCAAGAGTAAAAAGGCAGTGAGTAATAAATCAAAAGCAAAAACAAAGAATGTTAATAATACTGATGTTACTACAAGAATAAGAATTGATGATGTTAGATTAAATGATTCGGAATCTCTAGATACAAGTTTCCTTGAAGGAAGATATGAAAAGAAAGAAAAGAAAAACAGTAAAAAAGTAAAAGAGAAGATATTAAAAGATACTTCTAAAAGAGATCATAAGATTTCTGTTGTTAAGAAAATTTGTATGATTGTGTTTATTATTATTCTTATAGTATTATTTATTTTCTTATTAGTTTGTCTATGTTCAAAAATAAGTGATAGTTTGAAAAAGAGTAGTAAAAAGAATAAAGAAGAAGTAGTAGAGATGAAGAAAAAGAAAGAAAAGGTAGTTGTTGATAGAAATTATTTGTTTGTTGGAGATTTTAATACGTGTCGTTTTGATTTAGAAGAATATGATTTAGATGATCATTATGTCAAAAGTTGTGATGATGATTTAACTACTGAGGGTTTACTTGATGATTTGAAAACTAGAGTATTTGATTATAATCCTTCTATTGTTTTTATAGAATTAGGTATCGTTGATATGAATGATGATATTTCTGGAGATAATCTTATTGTTAATTATGGTGAAATTATTGATCAAATACAAAATAAAAGACCTTATGCAGAAATATATTTAGTTTCTATTTATCCAATAAATAGAGATATTGATAATTTTGATGATGAAATAATAAGTAAAGATATTTCTAATGATGATATTAAAAGTGTTAATAAAAGAATAAAGAAACTTGCAGATACTAAAAAGATTAATTATTTAAATGTTAATGAAATGTTATTAAAAGAAGATGACCTTGATAAGGATTATACTGATAATGGTATATATTTAAATGAGGATGGATATAAACAAGTTTTAAAAGTTATTAATAAAGTTATAGAGTAGTTTAGATTAGATTTTGTTCTAATCTTTTCTTTTTGGCATATTATAGATTAGAAAGAGAGGAAAACTATGGAAATATTAAAAGTAAGTAGTAAATCTAATCCAAATAGTGTTGCTGGAGCAATTGCTAATGTTTTTAGAGAAAGAGGTTGTGTTGAAGTACAGGCAGTTGGAGCAGGAGCACTTAATCAAGCAATTAAGGCTATTGCTATTGCTAGAGGTTTTGTTGCTCCAACTGGCGTTAATTTAATATGTATTCCGGCATTTCAAGACATCACTATTGATAGTGAGGAAAGAACAGCTATTAAGATTATTGTTGAAGCTAAATAGCTTCTTTTTTATTTGTTGTTTTTTTATATAAATTATTTTATAATTTATATAGTATAGGAGGATTATTATGAATAATGATTCTGTAACATATTGTTCAAGATGCGGTAGTGAAATGAAAAGCGATTCAAGATATTGCATGAAATGTGGTAACTTAAATCCTGATCATCCTGAAAATGAAGGTATGCTTAAGTATTATAAAGAGAATAATAGTACATATACTATAGGTATGGGCAAGAAATTAGTTAATAATCAAAATAGTAATTCAATTTCTACTCTTATTGGTACTAATATGGGTAGTTATAAATTATGTTTTTTAATCAATATTGTTATATATTTAATTATTTGTGGTGGTATCTTATTAAGTACATATATTACTAATAATAATGGTATTATGGGATTAGTAAAATCAAATGTTTATGTTAGTTTATTAACTGTATCAATTATATTTATTTATGTATATAGTTATCAGTTGTTATATATGAAAATGAATCAAAGATGGTGGTCATCATTAATTCCTTTTTATAATTTTTTCATATTAAGTAAAGCATTATTTAATAATATGCTTTTAGGCTTATTGATGTTTGTTCCATTTATTAATATATTGTTTTATATATATATACTTTATAGTATTGCTAAAGCGTTTAAGAAGAATGTTGTTTTAACAATTTTATTTCCGTTTATAATGATACCAATAATTGGATTTGGTGCTTCTTGTTTTAATAATAATATATATTTGAGTTCACAAGAAAAATCTTTAGAAGATGATTATAAACTAAGAAAGAAGTTTTTAATGACTATAGTATTTTTTGTAGTAGCTGGAATAGCTTTATTCTTATATAATTTTATTTTTAATATTGGTGGTAGTGCAGGTAAAGTTAAATCATCTTATTTATATACTGTTTCGAAGATTGCTATTGATAATACTAAAAATAAGGTATCACATAATAAATATTCATGTAATAATACTGAGGTAATGTATTTTTACTATGAAAATGTATCTCTTGATATGTACGTTCCATTTTCTAATTTCTTTGATAATGTGAGTGCATATGTAAAGGTAGTTAATAATGGTAATGGATATGATTACTATGTTTCAATAAGTGATGGTAAATATGGATTTTCTGAAACATTGGAGAAAGATTTATCATCTAGGTCTGTTGTTGAATATGAATTATTAAGTGATTCATATAAAACAAATATGTGTAGTTTTCAATAAACTTGAATTTATTTAATAAATTTTATATAATATACTCAAGTCGATAATTAGAACTAATAATAAGATTATTTAATAATAGAGAATTCGTGGTTGGTGGAAACGATATTAAATACTTATTTATCTACTCTATAGATGAGTTTAATAGACTCCGGTTAATACCGTTATTTAATTAAGAAAAAGTAAGGATGGTACCGTGCTTTGCACTCCTTTAGGTATCATTCTTTTTGTTTTTAGAAAGAAGGTGAGATTTAATGAGACAAATTAAACCAAATACTATATATAGGCATTTTAAAGGATTTAAAGCATATGTTATTACAATTGCTAAACATAGTGAAACAGGAGAGGATCTTGTTATATATGTATGCAATAGTGATGGTGTTTCAGATAAGGGTGATCATCAAGATGGTATATATGCTAGACCTCTTTCGATGTTTATGTCGGAAGTTGATCATAAAAAATATCCGGATGTTAAACAAAAATATAGATTTGAGGAGGTAAAGTAGAAATGTTTGATGCACACCATGATTTACTTTCTATTGCATATAAAGCATATATAACAGGTGATTATTCTTATTTAGAAAAGATAAGTAAGGATTTTTGTAATAATAATGTTAAAGGTGCAATTGCAAATCTTTATTTTATGACAAAAGATGAAATGAGAAAGGAACTGGGAGAAAAATATTATAGTGATGATGTCTCGGTTTATGAAATGTTTGTTAAAGCTAAAGAGATTTTGGATAGATTTATTCCAGAAGCTGAATTCATATATTCTATAGAAGGTGCTGATTATATAAAAGATGAAAATGAACTTGAAGAATTATATTCTGCTGGACTTGATTCTTTGATATTATGTTGGAATAATGAGAATAAATATGGTTCTGGTAATAATAGTAATAAAGGACTTACAAAAGATGGTGAAAGATTAATTAGTAAGGCAATTGATCTTGGTATGGGTATAGATTTAAGTCATGCTAATAAAAGTACATTTTATGATTTGATTGATTTAATATCTAGAAGAATTAATGAAGGTAAAAATGTATGTTGTTATGCTAGTCATTCTAATTCTAGGAGTCTATGTGATATTGATAGAAATTTAGATGATGATCAATTAAAAAAGATCAAAGAAATAGGAGGGTTAGTTGGAGCAGTAACTGTTAAATCATTTATAAGTAGGGAAGATGTTAATTATAGAGAAAAATTCTTAGATCATATTGAGCATATTAGTAGTATTTTAGGAACTTATAATGTTATGGTTGCTTCGGATGATATGAATTTTTTAAATGATGTAGATACTTATTATAATGGTTCATCTGCAGTATATGATTATTCTAGAATATATAAAGATTTATTTTTTGATTTAGTTAATAGATTTGGAATGAAGAATGCTTATGCAATTTGTTATGGTAATTTAAAAGAAAATATATATAATCAAATAAAATATAATAGAGAAAATAAAAGAAGAGGAGTTAGATAATATGATAGATATAAAATTGATAAGAGAAAATAGAGATTTAGTAAAAGAGAATATTAAGAAGAAATTTCAAGATGAAAAACTACCTTTAGTAGATGAGGTTTATGAACTTGATAAGAAAGTACGTGAGGTACAGGTTAGAGTTGATGGTTTAAAGGCAGATAAAAATAAGATGTCTGGTGAAATTGGTAAGTTGATGAAAGATGGCAAGAAAGATGAGGCAGAGAAAATAAAAAAGACTATTGCCAAATCTGCTGAAGAGATTTCTAAACTTGAAAAAGAACAAGAAGATTTAAGTATTAAGATTAAAGAAAAAATGATGGTTATTCCTCAAATAATGGATGAATCTGTTCCTATTGGAAAAGATGATAGTGAAAATGTAGAAGTTCAAAAATTTGGAGATCCTGTTGTTCCTGATTATGAGATTCCATATCATGCTGATATTATTGAAGCAGTTAAGGGAATGGATAAAGAGGCTGCTGGTAGAACTTCTGGACAAGGATTCTATTATTTGCTTGGTGATATTGCAAGACTTCATGAGGCAATGATTGCTTATGCAAGAGATTATATGATTGATAATGGATTTACATATGCAATTCCTCCATTTATGATTCATTCTGATGTTGTAACTGGAGTTATGTCTTTCCCAGAAATGGAAGCGATGATGTATAAGATTGAAGGAGAAGATTTATATTTAATTGGTACTTCAGAACATTCAATGATTGGTAAATTTAAAGGACAAATCATTAAACGCGAAGAATTGCCTATTAGTATGACTAGTTATTCACCATGTTTTAGAAAAGAAGGTGGATCTCATGGTTTAGAAGAAAGAGGTTTATATAGAGTTCATCAATTTGAAAAACAAGAAATGATTGTTATTTGTGAACCTGAAGAGTCTATGGAATGGTATGAAAAAATGTGGAAGCTTACTGTTGAAATATTTAGAAATTTTGATATCCCAGTAAGACAATTGGAATGCTGTAGTGGAGATTTAGCTGATTTAAAAGTAAAATCATGTGATATTGAAGCTTGGAGTCCTAGACAAAAGAAATATTTTGAAGTTGGAAGTTGTTCAACTTTAGGAGATGCGCAAGCAAGACGTTTAGGTATACGTGCAAAAGGAGAAAAAGGAACATACTATCTACATACATTAAATAATACTGTTGTTGCTACTCCTAGGGGTTTGATAGCATTAATTGAAAATAATTATCAAGAGGATGGAAGTATTAAAGTACCTAAGGCACTACAACCATATATGGGTGGTTTAAAAGTTATTAAAGCAAAATAAAAAAGACTATGTCTTTTTTATTTTTTGTATTTTAAATTACTTAATATTTTTTTCATTAATATATCAAGATTTGAAGATACTTTATCATATTCTGAATCTATTTTTTTAGGTTCGTTTGTTGATAATACAATTGGACTTGCACTTAAAGTTACTTGATAGAAATCTTTCATTTTTGGTTCTATGAAAAATGCATTAAGACTTCTTACAATTCTTATTTCATTTACTAATGGTATAATCATATCTTGAAAATACAATTTAAAATCAAAAATACCGTTATTGTAATCTTCATAAAATGTGAAACTATCATCAACGTTTTCGCATTTATTATCTCTCATAAATACTTTTGTACAATCTATAATATAATTAATTCTTTCTTCAAATTCACCTTTTCCAACAAAACCATCAGAAGTTATTTGTTCAATATATTCTTTACCTATAGCAAAAAGTATTGTTCTTGGATTATCAATTTCTTCAATTTGAAATCCTTCTAAGACAGGAATATCTAATTGTTCTGCGTGTAATTTATAATTAATTAAGTTTTCCGTTGAACTTGTAGTTTGTTTTTCTTCAGTTATTTGATTAGAGGTTATTAAATTTTTTAATTTTTCAATTATTTCTAATAATAGACCGCTTTTAAAACAACTATATATTTCTCCTGAGATAAATCTATCTCCTCTTATTATTTTTGTTAATGCAGTTATTGTTTCAGAATATGTGTAATTTTTAACTTCTTTATCTCTTATTTTTTCAAAATTATCAAGATGGTTTTGATCAAGAAATTTATTATCATATAAATATTTTATAAATGTTTTTAATTGTGTATCTGGACATGATTCGGGAATTGTTACTTCTTTAGAAGATGCAGTCCCATTTATTAAAGTACAAGCATTAGGATTGTTTTTTAAATCATCAATAGTTTTTTCTAATAATTGAATGTCTATTTTTTTATTCATAGTTTCCTCCTACTATTTTGATTCTATTATATATATTATTGTATCATAAATTTTACTAATATATAAAATAAAGAATTTAATTATATTGCTTTTGTGATAAAATAAATATGTTAGGAGGATAGAAATGTTTTTAATAGGTGTAATTGTACTAATAGTATTTGTTATTGGTTTAATAATATATATAAAAATAAAAGTAAGGAGTGTTCTTGATAAAGCAGGATTTAGTGGAATGAATTTAAAGCAAGTTATTGATGAAGCAAGACTTGCTGATCAAGAAGAGGAAAAATCTTTATCTAGTATGGATAGTATTTATTTAGAACAAATTAGAAAGGATTTTCCAGATCTTAATATTAATGAGTTAAAAAGCGAGGCAGAGAAGACTATTTTGGATGTTTTTAATGGAATTGAAAAAAAGTCTACTTCAGGAATTAAAGGAAAGATAAAAAGTATAACTGAAGATATGATAAATGATTACAAGAATACTAATGTTAAATTTGATAATTTTAAATTTCATAAAACTGTAGTGTCAAATTATAAAAAGGATAAAGGAATTGCTACAATAACATTTGGTTCTAGTTTTGAATATTATTTAGTTACTAATGGTAATAGTGTTAAAACTCAAGATAGAGCAAAAACAGAGTATGTTTATGTAATTGATATTGATCAAGTTCCTGATGAATATAAAGTGTTGGGAATAAATTGTCCTAATTGTGGTAGTCCGATTAAAAAATTGGGTGAAAAGAATTGTAGTTATTGTGGAAGCGCTGTCAAGGAGTTGCATAAAAAGGTTTTTATTTGTGACAACCTTGTTAGATATTAGATAATTTGTTATAATTATTGTAGGATGTGATAGTATGAATGGTAGCCAGAATGTTGATAATCAAAATGTTGGAGTTCAAGTTCCTAATAATAATGTAAATCAACAGAATAATGTTAATCCACCAGTAAATAATGTTACTGTTGATGCACCAGAGTTAGGTAGTGTTAGCTCAAGTGATGATGCCATTCCTAGTGAACAAACTTTAGTCAATACAATTACTTTAAAAGGTAAAATGTGTAAAGATTGCAATATGAAATTTTCAGATAATGCAAATACTTCACAGTGTGTATTTTGTGGAAGTAGTAATATTGTTGATTTTGATACAAGTGAAGATGAAACACATTATATTCCGTTTGTAAAAACATATAATGATGCAGTAGCAGATTATAAAAAGAAAACTAGATTTAAGTTTTTGTTACCATTCACATTTAAAAATAAAAAAACTAGAAAAAGAATTGTAAAGGCCTTTTTTCCGGTAAAGATATATGATGCAAAAGTATATGGAAAAATAGTCTTTTATGCTGCAGATGAAATAATTGATAAAAAGAATACTGAAGTTAAACAGTATGAAGTATCATATGATACAAATTTTGATTATAATAATGTTTTAGTTTCTTCATGTTCTAAAATAGATGAGAGTAATTATACTAATGTATTTAAGTATGACTATAGTCAAATGACTGTTTTTAACAATGATGTTTTAGGAGATGCTCTTCATGTCTATAGTGATGTAGATGATTCTGTAGATATAAATAAACTAAATGAAAAGATTGTTAAGAATTCAGTTAATATAGTTAGAGGAAGTATAGGACATGAGTTAAAAAAATTAAAAGAAAATAACATGTCTGTTTTATGCAATGGTCAAAAGAAAATATTAGTACCTATGTATGTTTTAAATATTAAATATAAAAATAATGATTATTTTTATTTGATGAATGGACAAAGTGGAGAGTCTTTCTTAAATATAGAAATTAGTAAGACTAAGATTGTTGTAGTTAGTTTATTAATATTTACTTTGATATTTTTAGTAATTATGTTAATTGCATTCTTTTTTTAGGAGGGTTTGTTATGAATAAGATTAGTAAGTATTTGATTATTATTGTATTAAGTTTTTTTCTATTTAATAATAATTGTTTTGCAAGTACAAATACATTTGAGAGAACAAATGATAATTTAAGAGTACCAAAAGATGTTATAGTTAGTGAAAATAATATAAACGATATTATTGCTACTCCATCAGTTAAAAGTTCTGAAAAAATTTATGATTTTGCAGACGTGTTGACTAAAAGCGAAGAAAAACAATTATATAATAATATTACTCAATATATAAGTGATTCTAAATATGATGCTGTAATTGTTACAACAAATAATTTATGTGGATTTAGTATTTCTAATTATACTTATAATTTTTATGATTATAATGATTTTTCTGATGAAGGAATTATTTTTGTTATATATTTAAACGGAAGTAATCCTGAGATATTTATGGGTAATAGTGGAGATCAAGATAGTAAAATATTTACTTTATATAATCAACAAATGATTAATTCTTCATTAAGATATTTATATGAAAATTCAATATCTAAAGGTAATTATTTTGAAGCGTGTAATAACTATATAAAAATAATTGAAGGTTTTTATGCTAAGAATTCTACAGGTAATTTTAAAGTAAATGATGAAGGGAAAATTGTTAAAAGTATTCCATTTGTTGAAATTGGAGTTATTTCTGTAGCATTAACATTTATTATTATGGTTTTATTAGTTACTGGATTTAAAAATAAAAAGATTCTTGTTAAAGAGAATGTTGATAATTATTTAAATAAAAATACTATGGTTGTTAAAAATGAATATGATAAATTATTGAAATAATATCTTTCATTTGAATAGGTATTAATGTATAATAGTAGTATAAAATAAATTTTATAGATAGGAGATTTTTTATGGGTTTAATTAAAGCTGCAGCTTCTGCTGTTGGAAGTACTTTACATGATCAATGGAAAGATTATATTAAATGTGAAGACTTAGGAAATGATATTTTAATGAAGAAAGTATCTACACCTAATGGTATTATTTCAAAAGATAGTGCTATTCAAGTTTCACCAGGACAGATTGCTGTAATATTTGAAAGTGGAAAAATAATTGATGCTACTGCAGAAGAAGGTATTTATACATTCGATCAATCTTCTTCACCAACATTCTTTGCAGGACAATTTGGTGCTGTATTTAAAGAAATGTGGACTCGTTTCGTATACAATGGTGGAGTAAGTAAAGAACAAGCAGTATTTTATATCAATTCAAAAGAAATAATGGATAATAAGTTTGGTACACCTGCACCAATTCCATTCCAAGATTGGTCTCATCCAATTCCAAATCAAATGACTGGAACTATGAATCCACTAAGAGTTGAAGTTAAATGTTTTGGTAAATATACTTTTAAAATAAGTGATCCTGCAACATTTATGAGTAAAATTGCTGGAACTGCTGAAGAGTATAGAAAAGATGATATTGTTGAACAAATGAGAAGTGAAGTTATAGGAGCATTCCAAAATGTGTTAAATGAATTAGGTAATTCAGAACATAAGGTACCAGTACTTGAACTTCCAAGTGCAACAGATGAAATTAAGAAAACTATGGATGAAAAAGTATTCGATCAACCAATTAGAGATCGTGGAATTAGTATTGTTGGATTTGTTGTTGAATCTGTAACATTAGATGAAGAATCTAACAAGAAAATTGATAAATATGAACTTTCTTCAAACTCATTCATGCAACAAGGTTCTCTTGTTGGAGATTTTGGACAAGCTGTTAAAGATGCTGCAAACAACGCTAATGGAGCTGCAAACGGATTCATGGGTGTTGGAATGATGAATATGGCAAGTGGTGGAATGATGAGTGGAGTTGCTCAAGGAGCATTCCAAAATCAAGGAACTACTGCTGCAGATATTAATGCAGGAGGAGGAAATGCTGCACCTGCTGGAGCAAAATTCTGTCCAGATTGTGGAACACCTACAAATGGAGCAAAATTCTGTCCAAATTGTGGAAAACAACTAGGTTAATTAGTTTTAAAACCTCTTTTAAAGAGGTTTTTTTGTTCTAAATTATTTTTATATATCCATTTTTTTTGTTGTAAAATAGACTTTTTTTATAAAAATAATAATGGAAAAAAGTAATTAAAAAATATTGACTTGTGTGTATATTTGTTGAAATATAAGGAAATAATAATAATAAGAATTTTTTATACCTAACGGATAATTCGTAATTTGACTTAAAAATACTGATTTGCTAGAATATTGAATTGTCCCGTGTAGAAGAGGTGTTTATTATGTATGAAAATGAACAACAAATGATTAATGCGTGTATGGATGAACCATCCCTCGTATTTAAATTCATTAGTAATGGATATTATGAAGTTATTGAAAAAATGATAGATGAAAATATCATAGATGTTAATTTAGAAGATTGTGTTGGAAATGATGTCGTTACGAGACTATTAAAAGCAAGACAATATGATCTTGTTGAAAGATTAATGAAAAAAAGAAATTGGAATGTTAATCATAAAAATAGCGAAGGTAATACATTTGGCCATGTATTAGCTCAGGATAATTCAATATGTGCTGTAAAAGTAGTTGAATTATTAAATAAAAAGAAGAATTATTCACCTAATGTTAGAAATAATAGAGGAGAGACAATTTTTGATAGAGCATTAAATGGAAATTATCTTTGTACTGCAATTAAAATACTTCAAGATAAAAGATTTACATCAATTGATATTTCTTCATTTAAAATACTTTTTGATCATATCTTTAAATGCAAAGATTATGGTAAATATATGAAGTTAAATACATTAGAGATTATAGTTGATAATTTAGAAAAAAAGGAATTAGATCCAGAAGTTTCTAATATAGTAGAAAAGATAGTTGAGAATATGGATATAATTAAAAGAGATATTATGAATAATAATTCTAAATTATTAAATACTCTTATTAATAGTAAAGCATAGAGAACATTTTAAATGTTCTTTTTTGATTGATAAATTTTATTATTTGTGGTAAATTATAATAGTTTTAAGGGAGTTGATATTATGCATTTACCTGATTATAAAGAAGCAAGAACTCGTGATAAAAGAAAATATAATAGAATAGATTTTAAGATTGATAATAATATTGAAAAAAAATATGAAGGAAAAACATATTTCTTAAAAACTTATGGATGTCAAATGAATGAACATGATAGTGAAAATATTTCTGCGATTTTAGAAGCTATGGGATTTTCTAAGGTAGATGATTATAATCAAGCTGATTTGGTTCTTTTAAATACTTGTAGTATTCGTGAAAATGCTCATAATAAGGCATTTGGAATGCTTGGTAGATTAAAACATTTAAAGAGTCAAAATAAGGGATTATTAATTGGATTATGCGGTTGTATGGCTCAAGAATCTAAAGTTGTTGATGAAATACTAAAAGACTATAAATTTGTTAATTTTGTATTTGGTACGCATAATATTTATCAATTACCTGAAATAATTGATGATGCAGTAAAAACTAATAAACAACAAATTGAGGTTTATTCAAGAGAAATGGATTTAGTTGAAGGTCTTCCAGTTGTTAGATCGAATAATTATAAAGCATATGTAAATATTATTTATGGTTGTAATAAATTTTGTACTTATTGTATTGTTCCTTATACTAGAGGAAGAGAAAGAAGCCGCAAAAAGGAAGATATTATTGAAGAAGTTAAGACTTTAGTTAAGGAAGGGTATAAAGAAGTTACTTTATTAGGACAAAATGTCAATGCCTATGGAAAAGATTTATATGATGACTATAATATGGGAGATTTACTTGAAGATATTGCTAAATTAAAAATACCAAGAATAAGATTTATGACTAGTCATCCTTGGGATTTTACAGACAAGATGATAGATGTTATTGGAAAGTACTCTAATATAATGCCAAGTGTTCATTTACCTGTACAAAGTGGATCAAGTAAAATATTAAAATTAATGGGAAGAAGATACACTAGAGAGCAATATTTAGAATTGTTTCATAAAATTAAGAAAATTGTTCCTGGAGTTTCAATATCAACAGATATTATTGTAGGATTTCCTGGTGAGACAGAAGAAGATTTTATGGAAACTTTATCTTTAGTAGAAGAGTGTAAGTTTGATAATGCTTTTACATTTATATTTTCTGAAAGAGAAGGAACACCTGCTTGTAAATTAAAAGATAATATAACTTTAAAAGAAAAAGAAGAAAGACTTTATAAATTAAATGAAATAGTTAATAAATACTTTTTAGAAAACAATAAAAAACTTGAAGGAAAAGTTGTCAAAGTACTTGTTGAGGGTGTATCTGATAAGAAGAATATGTATTTTGGTTATAGTGATACAAATAAACTAATTAATTTTTCAAGTGATAGAGAATTGTATTGTGGAGATATTGTAGATGTAGAAATTACAGAAGCAAAAACATGGAGTTTAGATGGAAAAGTTAAATAGTGAATTAGATAAATTGATAGATTATATAAAGAATACAAAAGAGTACAAACTATGTATAAAATTAAAAAAACAGATGGATGAAAATGATGAAGTGAAGAAGTTAATTAGTGAGGTAAAAAAACTTCAAAAAAAGTATATTAAAAGTGATTATGATGATTCCATAAAAAAAGAATTAGAAAAAAAGAATGAGGAATTATCAAGCATACCTATTTATGTTACTTATAATCAGACTCTTGAAAAGGTTAATGAAATGCTTGAATATGTTAAGGATAATTTAAATGATTATTTTGATAACTTATTAAATTAAAAAATAAACATACAATTTGTATGTTTATTTTTCTTTATATTCTTTTAATACTTTTTTAATTTCTTTAACTGTATTATCAATAAAATCTTTTATTAGTGTAATGTCAAAAGAATAACTTTTTTCTTCTTTTGAATTTTCAATTATTATTCCCATTTTATTAACTAATATATCTAATTTATCAATAGGTATTTCACGGATATTTGTTTTTGGTTTTGGAAGTTCTTCATAGAATAGTGATAAATCTAAATTATAGTCATCTAATAATTGAGTATTCATATTTGTGTAATCTGAATAAATAATTGCATTTATTTCTTCAGGATTTGTTGTTAGGATGGTTCCATCTAGTAATTTGATTGAACCATCAGATTTTAATTTATCTATAAAACCATCAAACCATAATTTATCAGTGTATAAATGAATAAAATATCCTAAATCAAATGAATTGTTTATAAAATCGTGATATTTTTTTATGAATAAATCTATATTAGGCACATTATTTTTATATGAGTTTTTTAAAAAATGTGATTCAAATTTTGTTTTACCAATTTGTTTTGATATATCTGGAGCAATTGAACCTAAATAATAATCTTTTTTTCTTTTTATTTTTAAAGAGTTTTCTAATTCTTTTGCGACCGCAATATGTATTAATGCTGATGCCATTACACAACCTCCTTTTATTATGATTAAATTATAGCATCGATTACCATTTTTTTCCAGCGTAAAAGTTATACTCATCAATTAATTTGTAATTGTTTATTTCTTTAAATCTATTTTTGGTTGAGTTGTTATTTAAATCAATAATGTTGCTACTAGTGTTATTTTCATTTGATTTAGATATGTTATTTATTGATTCTTTTAACTTGTTTAATTGTTTGCTACTTATCTTGTTGTCATAATACTTAATACATTCATCGGTTGGGAAATAATTATTTATATTTTTAGTTTTACTGTTACTTTTAATTATTGATAAGATGAGATTATATTTAATATCACATATTTTATTCTTAGGGGGATTTTTTGATAATGCTTTTTTATAGTTGTTTATTGCTTTACTATATTCTTTATTATTATAGTTAATATTTCCTTCATTATAATAGACTATATATGGTTCATTAATATTTAATATATGAAGTAAATAAATTGTTTTATTATTTATATTAATGGCTATAAAGTTTATAGAATATCTTAATATGAAAAATATATTTATTATAAATAATATTATTAATGATAGTTTTAATAATCTTTTCATAGCATTTTTCTCCTAAATGAATTTAATTCGATAATAATTAGTATTAATAACGGGATTGTGAGTATATAGTATATATCATAATAATTTGATATATTCTTTTTGTTTAGTATTACTGATTTTCTTTTAATATCTTTTATTTTTTTATTTAATTCATTATTTGAATTAATATAATCAATTTTTAGATCCTTTGATATTTTTATTAAATTTTTTTCATCTAGTTTTGTGATGGCAGGTTTACCAGTATCTTGATCTATAATATATTCATCAGAGGATGTTTCATTATTAAAATATTTAATGTTTGAACCTTCTTTTGTACCGTACGATATAACTGCTCCATCTGATATATATTTTCTTAATATTTTATATGATTCTAATTTAGAGTTATCAGTTATTTCTCCATCACTTAGGTAGAATAATACGATTTTTTCGTTTTTAATATTTTCTTTAATTGTTTCTATAGGTGTATTTAGAGATGATCCTTTGGCATATAAAATATTTGGTGTTTCAATGGAATCTAATATTAATTTAGATGTTTTTATATCATTAGTAAATGGTATTACTATTTCTGCTTTATTATTAAATGTAATAATTGAAAAATGTGATGTTTTAAAGTTATCTATTATATTTGTACAGTCATTTTTAACATTATCAAGTTTATTATTACCATTAGAATCAATTGCATCCATACTTAATGAATTATCAATTACAAATAGTATTTTTAGATTATCAGAATAATCATTTTTAATAATTAATGGTCTTAAACTAATAATAAAAAGAACAATTATTATCATTAATTCAGTAATGCTTTTTTTATTAAAAATAATGATATATATAATAAGTATAATTGTAATTGGTATAGATATTTGTATAGGAATAAATGGTTTAAATTTCATATAACCACCTTCTTTATAAATATTAAAATAATTATTGAAATTGCTAGAACATAAAATGGTAATTTGGGATTATCTACATAATTAGTTTTAGTTTTTCTTTTTATATTTAAATCATTTAATAATTCTTTTTCTAAATTATTATTAAGGTCATAATATTTACCATTAGTATTATTTGTTATCTCTATAAGTTCTTTTTTATTTTCCTTATTAATATTATCTGTACCAATACTAAAAATTTTTATATTTTTATCTTTAGCAATATTGCTTATATTCATTAAATTTGTATAATTAATACCTTGTTGATTATTATCAGTAGAAAAAATAATTATTTTATTGTTTTTATTATTTGTAAAATTATATATACATGAAGATAATCCTTCTCCTATAAGTGATGTTCCTTTTTCTTTATAATCTTCTATACTGCTTGTATTAATATAATTTCTTATATATAGTTTTGCATCAGAATTATTTTCTTCTTTAATTGATTTATTAATGATAGTTAGAATATTATTAATGTATTTATAATCATTAGTTAGGGGAGATAAAGATACTGATGATGTATTAAAAATAATAATCCCAATATTTTTATTATTTATTTTTTTTATAATATGTTTATATGTATTAGTTAGATTTATATTTGATTTATTTACTGATGAAGATACATCCATACAAATAATTATATCTTTTTCTTGAATGTCTTCTTCTTTTACTTGTGGTCTACAGATTAGTATTATTGAAGATATAATAGATATTGTGAATAAAAAATAGATAATATATTTAGTAATATTATATTTTAATAATAGATCTTTATAGTATTTTGTTTTTTCTAAATAACTTATATTAGTTATTTTTGTACCTTTGGTATATTTAGTAATATTCTTCTTAAATAAAAAAACATAAATAAGTATAATTACTAAAATGATTATAAATAGTAAAGGATATTTAATTATCATTTTTTATCATGCTCCTTGCTTTTTCAAGTGATTTTATAATGTTTCCTTTTGAAATACTATTAAATTCATTTTCATAGCATTCTTCTATTAATTCTGTTAATTCAAATATATTTAATGCTTTAATATCGTTTAGTGTATAATTTTGTATTTTAATATTTTTATAATCATAATAGTAATTTCTTATAATTAAACTTAGGTTTTTATATGCTTCTTTATTTGAAATAGTCTTTTTAATTATTTTGCTTTCAAGTAATTTGAGTTTTAATAAATATTTACTTTTTATATCTAGTTTAGTTGCTTTAGGTTTTTTATTAATTATAAGTAGAATTATAATGTTTAATAACATTAAAATTGATATTAAAATAATTGGTGTTAATGAATATGAGAATGTTGGTCTTATATTGTTTAATTTCATTTGTTATGCTCCTTTAATAGTTTTATTATTTTAATATTTAATTCTTCTATTGAGGAAATATCAACAATATTAATATTAAATTTATTTAATTTACTTGAATTCTTATTAAGTAATTCTTTTCTTATGTTAATTTCTAATTCATGTAGTTTCTTGTTTTTAGAAAAAATACTTGGAATATATTTTTTATTATTAATGTTATAGATATTATTTCCATATATGTAATTGTCATTAATATTTATAGTAAATATATCATTATATTTAGATAACATTTTTATATTATTTATTTCAAGAGAGTTAATACCTTTTACATCAGTTATTATAAATATTAGATAATTTTTGGTATTTGTTTTAGTAATCTTTTTAATTATTTTATTAATAGAACTACTATTTGTTTTTGTATTGTTGTAGTTTTCTAATTGCATTTCTAAGTGATTAATATTTCGTTTAAATATAGGTTCTTCTTCTTTGAATAATATACTTAAATAATCATTATTATTTATTGCGATAAAACCTATTGTTCCTGCAGCATATAGAGCAAGTTCCTTTTTGTTTTCACCTTTATTTGTATCAGCATTCATAGAAATGTTATTATCTATAACTATTAATACTTTTTTATTTGTTTCTTTTATATATTTTTTAACTAGTAATTTATTAGTTTTAATTGATGACTTCCAATTTATATCTTTTATATCATCTGTTATTTCATATTCTTTTAAATTATTAAAATCTAGACTTTTATCTTTATACATAGATTTATAAATACCATTTAGATAATTAAATGATACTTTGTTATTTTTAATATTTATTTTTGCTTTTATTAAATTAATATATTTTAGTTTCATGGTGTTTGAATACTTTCAAATATCAAGTCTATGATTTGTTCTTTTGTAATGTCATCAGATAATGCATTAAAACTTAATTGAATTCTATGTCTTAATATATAATGTCTTATTTCTTTGATGTCATCTGGTGTTACGTAGGTTCTATTATTTAGTAATGCAAGTACTTTAGAACATTTTAAAAAAGCGATTGCTGCTCTGGGAGAGGCTCCTAATTCAATATAGTTAGCATATTTTTCTTCAAGATAATTATGAGGATTTCTTGTTGCATTTGTAATTGTTGCGATGTATTCTTTTATAGTTTCATCAATAAATACTTTGTTAGTGATATTTTGAAGATATTTAATATCATCTAAAGATAATGGTGATTCAGTTTTTTCAAAATCATTGTTTTCAATTTTATTTAGTATTTCTATTTCTTCAGAAATGCTTGGATAAGTTAACTTAATATTAAGAAGAAATCTATCTAATTGTGATTCTGCTAAAGGGTATGTTCCTTCTTCTTCGATTGGATTGTTAGTTGCGATTACTAAGAATATTTCAGGTAAATCATATTTAACACCATCTATTGTAATATGCTTTTCTTGCATTGCTTCTAAAGTAGCACTTTGAGTTTTTGAACTTGATCGATTTATTTCATCAATTAAAATTAAATTAGCAAATATAGGTCCAAGTTTTGTTTCAAAAGAGTTTGTTTTATAATTGAATATTTGAGTACCAATTATATCACTAGGCATTAAATCAGGAGTACATTGAATTCTTCCGAATTTTGCATTTATTGCTTCTGTAAATGTTTTAGCTGCGGTAGTTTTTGCAAGACCTGGAACTGATTCTAATAGAATATGACCATTTGATATAAGAGATATTAAGATTAATCTTTCAAGATTTGTTTGTCCAACTATTCTTTTTGAATAATAATTATGAAGTTTATTTATGATTGTGTTGCACTTTTTAATTTCATTTTTAGTAATATTTTGATTTGACATATATACACTTCCTTTTACACATAAAATTAATTTTAGTTTATTTTTCTATTTATAACAAGGAATAAAAGTTAATTTTTTTTAGATAGTGCATAAAATATAGTGGAGGTACATATGACAAATTATAAAGAGATTGTGACAAAAGCAGTTATTTCAAAAGGTAAAAGACTTTTTACAACTACAAATAATGTTAAAGTAGAAAATCCATCTACAGTATTAGGGTGTTGGGTAATAAATCATAATTTTAGTGGTACAAAAAGTAGAGATAAAGTAATAATTAATGGTTCTTATGATGTTAATATATGGTATTCATATGATAATGATACAAAAACAGGTGTTGTTAAGGAAACAAATAAATATAGAGAAGTAATTAATATGAAAAGAAATAGTTCGTCAAATGAAGAGGTAATTGTTAGGAGTCTTCAACAACCAAGTTGTGTTAAAGCATACATAGATAATGATACTATTACTTATACAATTGAAAAGGTTTTGGGTATTGAATTAGTAGGTGATGTTAAAGTAAAAGTTGAGACAAATGATGAAGATCCTTGGGATGAGATTGGGGAGGATGATGTTGTTTCAAATGATGTTAATGATACTATAGAAAATGTTGATGAGAATTTTATTAAAGAGGATGTTATTTAGGTTCTCTTTTTTTTGACATAATAAGTAAAATATGGTAAAATAGGGCATTATTTTTACAGGGATGTTGGTTATATGAGTACTTTGGAAGAAGATAAATTATATTCTAGTAGAGTCCTTTTTGGAGGACATATGGATTACTATAATCATGTTTATTATAAATCTAATGAAAATTTATATTTTTTGTTTTCTCAAATTGATATTGCTGGAAAAGACGTTTTAACTGTAGTAGGGTCTGGTGATCAATCTTTTCATTGTTATGATAGAGATGCAAAAAGCGTTACTTTATTTGATAAAAATAAGTTAACAATTTATTATTATTATTTACGACTATGGGTTATTAAATATTTAAATAAATATTATCCAGATGATTGTTTTCCTAAAGATTGGATGTATTTCTTATTAGGACAAGTTGAATGTAGAAATCAAGATGAAAAAGATGCTCTTATGTATTGGAAATATATTATTAGTACATATGGAGAGGATACATATAATAGATTATTCTTTAGAGGTTTTGATGATAAGAATAATGAATTAGAAAACTTATCTAAATTAAAAAATAGAATTAATAAAGATAATGTTAATTTTTATTTAACAGATATATCAAAAGATAATAATATTGAAGGTATGTATGATTTAATTATCACTTCTAATATAGGTGATTATATAATTCAATCTGAGGAGGTTATGAAATCATATAGAAATATTACTTATAAATTATTAAAAAAAGATGGTATGATAGTTAATTCTAATTTAAGAAAATGTGGACCTACAAATTTAGAAAGAAATACTTTTGAAGAAATGTTTGATTATAAGGAATTAAATGAATATAGTGATTTTCCTGTTGGATATGTTTATAAAAAGGGAAGCTTGGTAATATGAGTATAAAAGAGGATATTGAAAAAACTAAGTTAGTTAAAAATGGTTATGAAAATGATAAATATGGAAAGATATATTTTCATTCTAATGAAAGATTAAAAGATATTTTTTCACAGTTAGATGTTAAAGATAAAAATGTTTTTACTGTTTTAGCATCTGGAGATCAAGCTTTTTACTTTTATGATAATGGTGCTAAGAAAGTAGATTTATTTGATATTAATAAATTAAGTATTTATTATTACTATTTACGTGTATGGATTATAAAATATTTAGGAAGATTTTATCCTAGGACATTGCGTAATGAGTTTATAAAAGATTTACTTGATATAGTAGAAGTTAATTCTGAAGAAGAAAAGGAAGCAGTTTTATTTTGGAAAAAGTATATTAAGAATTTTTCTAATGGAGAGATAAATGAATTATTATATTTTTCAGAAAATCCATTTTTAAATAAAATAAATGATGTTTCAAATTTAGCTAGTAAATTAAAAGAGAAAAAGTTTAATTTTTATAATATTGATATATCTGGGAAGATTGAAGTTCCTAATAAATATAATATTATTTATACATCGAATGCTGCAGATTATTTATATCATGATAAAAAGACATTTGAATCATATAGAGATAATCTTGATGAATTATTAGATGATGATGGTATTGTTGTATGTGCTAATGTTCTTAGAGGTAGAGCATCAATTATAGAAAGGGAAGTTTTTTCTCATAAATTTTTATTAAGTGATTTAGAGTATATTGAAGATAAACATTTTTGTGGTTCTCCAGGATATGTTTATAAAAGAAGGTGATTTGGTGGATACAACTAGAAAGAATATTATGTATACTAATTTTGTTATTAAAGGGAAACAAGTTGATAATTATTCAAAAATTTATTTTGCTTCAAATGAAAAGTTAGATAAAATTTTTTCTAATGTAGATATTAAAGATAAAAACGTTCTTACAGTTTTGGGAAGTGGAGATCAAGCATTTCATCTTTATAATAGAGGAGCAAGACATGTAGATGTATTTGATAAAAATAAACTTACATTATTTTATTATTATTTAAGAAGATGGGTTATTCAATATTTAAATACATTTTATCCAGAAACTAATTTAAGAAATATTTATATAAAGAAATTATTAAAAAAAGTTGAACCTAGAACTATTGAGGAATTAGATGCTTATAATTACTGGTCAGAATATATTAATTTTTTTGAAGCATTTAATACAGAAAAATTACTTTTAAAAAGTTTTAATTATTCTAGTAATGAAATTAGTGATTTATCAATAATTAAGAGGAAGATAGAAGAAGATGATTTTAGTTTTTATGATTTTGATATATCAGGAGATATTTCATTAGATAGAAAGTATGACATAATATATAAATCAAATGTATCTGATTATATTTCGAAAGAAAAAGCAATTTTTGAGAAATATAGAGATAATTTGTATGATCTATTAGAAGATGATGGGGTAATAGTTTCTTCAAATGTAGTTTTTAAAGAACCTTCTAATATAGAAAGAGTTATTTTTTCAGAAAAGTTTGATTTTCAAATGTTTCCAGGTTATATTCATAGTTTAAATAATCCACCAAGAGGTTATGTATATAAAAAGAAGATGTTAACATAAAAATGTTGACATCTTTAGTGTTTTTATATATAATAATACTGTTATTTAGAAATGGAGGGAAATAAATGGCAGTTAAATTAAGATTAACAAGATTAGGTGCTAAGAAGAGACCTACTTATAGAATTGTTGCTACTGATTCTAGACGTCCTAGAAATGGACAATATTTAGAACTAATTGGAACTTATTCACCAGTTGGAGAATGCAAAGTAAATATTAATGAAGAAGTTGCATTAAAATGGTTAAATAATGGTGCTATTCCTACTGATACAGTTAGAAACTTATTAAGTAAAGAAGGAATCATGAAGAAATTTGCTGATTCTAAAAAGAAGGATAAGTAATTATGGAATTAGTTGAATTAACTGAAGAAATAGTCAAATCATTAGTAGTTGATAAAGATGCAGTTAGTGTTAAAGAATTTCCTACAGAGGAAGATAATGTAATGCTAATACAAGTTATGGTTAATGAAGATGATATGGGAAGAATAATTGGTAAAAGTGGAAGAACTGCAAATGCTATAAGAACTTTGGTTCAAGCAAGTAGTGCACTAAAAGATAATAAATATATAAAAATAGATATTGATAAATTCTAGGAAGTTTATTTAAAACTTTCTTTTTTTTGGGTATTGTTATATAATTTTGTTGAGGTAGTAAATATATGAATAGTAATTTAATAATACCTACACATATTGGTATAATAATGGATGGAAATGGTAGATGGGCACAAGAACGTGGAATGATTAGGACTATGGGTCATAAGAATGCTCTAAAAACATTAAAAGCATTATGTATACATATGGCAGATGTAGGAGTAAAATATGCTTCACTTTATGCTTTTTCTACAGAAAATTTTAAAAGAGAAAAAACAGAAGTTGATTATTTAATGGGATTATTTATAGAATCTTTTAAAAAAGAATTTAAATTTTTAATGGAAAAAGATGTTAGAGTTGTTTTTTCAGGAAGAAGAGAACCATTACCAAAAAATGTTCTTGAGGCAATGGATGAGTTAGTTGATGATACTAAAGATAATAAAAGTTTAGTTTTAAATATTTGTCTTAATTATGGTAGTCATGCAGAGATAGTTGATATGACAAAGAATATATGTGAGTTGTATAAAGAAGGAAAAATAAAACTTGAAGATATAAATGAAGAATTTATACAAAAAAATATGTATCAAGATTTACCACCATTGGATTATGTTATAAGAACTAGTGGAGAATTAAGATTAAGTAATTTTATGATGTATCAAGCAAGTTATGCTGAATTTTATTTTCCTAAAGTATATTTTCCAGATTTTACTGAAGAGAAATTTGATAAAGCAATAATTGAATTTAATAAAAGGAATAGAAGGTTTGGAGGAGTAAAAAAATGAAAAAAAGAATTTTAAGTGCAATTATTATGGTTGCTATATTTATACCATTCTTAATTTTAGGTGATGTATACTTTTCAATATTTATGAGTGTTTTAGCTCTTTTAGGTTTATATGAGTTATTGAGAGTACGTGAAACAAAAAAAGAATTTCCTAAAATTATGAAATTCTTTGCATATATATTAGTAGTAGCATTTTGTTTATATAATGCTGATTCAGTGTTCTTTTCCTATGATTTTGATTATAGAGTTATGGCATTTATTATATTTTTATTTACTGTTCCAATGGTGTTTATTAATAATACAAAGAAATATAATTTAAATGATGCATTATTCTTAATTGGTAGTATTTTCTTTATAGGATTAGGATTTCATTTGATTATATTAGCTAGAAATATTGATTTATCATATATATTATATTTGTTATTAATAACTACAATGACAGATACATTTGCTCTTATAAGTGGAATGTTAGTTGGTGAACATAAGTTATGTCCTGAAGTAAGTCCAAAGAAAACTAT
The DNA here is from genome assembly GCA_902798815.1 of uncultured Erysipelotrichaceae bacterium. Lineage (GTDB taxonomy): Bacteria > Bacillota_I > Bacilli_A > RF39 > UBA660 > UBA3789. The sequence continues at coordinate 25,507 of CADBYH010000011.1, forward strand.
TGAAGGTTTAATAGGTGGAGTATTTATGGGGACTTTTGTTTCTACAGCATTTTACTATACTGTAATAAGTTCAAATATATCATTAGTTGTATTAATATTTGTTAGTGCTTTATTATGTTTAATAGGTCAATTAGGAGATTTAGTTTTTTCATCAATTAAAAGATATTATAATGTAAAAGACTTCTCAAATATTATACCTGGACATGGTGGTATTTTAGATAGATTTGATAGTTTAATATTTGTTACTTTAGCATTTATTATTTTAAAAGGAATATTTTTTTAAGGGAGGGTTAGTATGACAATAATTATTAACTTAATAGTATTTATACTTATATTAACTGTTATAGTTGCATTTCATGAGTTTGGGCATTATTTATTTGCAAAAATATGTGGTGTTTATGTTTATGAATATGCTATTGGTATGGGACCTAAATTATTTAGTAAAAAAATAGGAGAAACTGTTTATTCTATTAGAGCAATACCAATAGGAGGTTTTTGTCAGTTAGCAGGAGAAGATCTTGATGAGGATGATGCTAGAAAGGTTCCTAAAGATAGAAGACTTCAAAATAAAAATCCTTTTCAAAGATTTTTAATAATGTTCTTTGGTCCAATGAATAATTTTATTTTAACAGTAATATTACTTTTGTTTATTGCTTTAATATGGGGCGGAACTACTATGAATCCTATTATAAGCAAAGTTCAAAAGAATAGTGCTGCTTATGAAGTTGGACTTAGTGCAGGAGATGAAATATTAAAAATAAATAATCATAAAATAGCGACAAGTGATGATATTTCTTTATATCTTGCTATTTCTGATCCTAAAAAAGGTAGTACTTTTTATGTTGAAAAAGATGATGGAACATATAAGAATTATAAAGTAGTTCCAAAGAAGACAAAAATAGATGGTAAGACTTCATATAAATATGGTATACAAATGAATCAAAAGAGAACAAAGGGATTTGTTAATGCTATTGTTTATACTTATAAAAAGACTATCTCTATGTTTAAGCAAATGTTTATAACTGTAGGATATTTATTTACTGGTGGTATTAAATTGAATCAATTATCTGGACCTGTGGGAATATATTCGGTTGTAGGTGAATCAAGAGCTGCTGGTGGAATCGCTAATGTATTATATTTAATGGCATTTTTAAGTTTAAATGTTGGATTTATTAATTTACTTCCAATACCTGCATTTGATGGAGGACATATATTGTTTATAATTATTGAATTAATAAAAGGTTCTCCTGTTAAACCAGAACTTGAAAATAAAATACATGCAATATTCTTGATGTTATTGTTGTTGTTGATGTTAGTAATAACATTTAATGATGTATTAAGATTATTTAAATAGATACTTAGGTATCTATTTTTTATTAGTATAAATATTGACTGTATTTATTATAGACTATATAATTAATTTATAATAGGAGAGTAGTTATGAAGAATAAAAGAAGTGAGAAGCAAATTCAAATACTTGTATTTATACTAATAGCTATTATTACGTTAGGAATAGGTTATACTGCAATATCAAGTATTATTTTATCAATTTCGGGAAATGCAAGAGCAGATGTAGATGAAGCAAACTTCAAAGTACATTTTGATAGAAATGTAAGTCCTACAATAACAGCAAATATGGGAAGTGCATCAATAGATGAAGATAATGATAAACTTGCTCATATATCAGTAATTGGATTAAAAAAAGCAGGAGATTCCGCAACAGCAGAATATACAATAATAAATGAATCAAATGGTATAGGAGCACAATTATCAATTGATTTAGTGAATACAAATACAGAATATTTTAAAGTAACAGAAACATTAGATGATATAGAATTACAAGCAGGAGAAACAACAAAAGTAAGGATAATAGTAGAACTATTAGAAACACCAACGGATACTGCATTAGAAACAGAAATAACAGGAACAATAGAAGCAAAAGCAATAAAGAATACGGAAGCAAATTCAAATGATAGTGCATCAAAAACAGCTGGAGATCCAGAGTCGTTTGCAACAGACTCTTGGAAAACTATCCAAAAAGCAGTAAAGAATAATAATACAAGTGCATATAAAGTAGGAGATACAAAAACAGTAAAAATAAATGGAAATGATTATACTGTAAGAATTGTGAATAAATCTACAAATGCAAAATGTGATAATGAAAACTATTCTCAAACTGCATGTGGATTTGTAGTAGAATTTGCTGATATAATCGAAATTAGGGTGATGGATTCAAGTTTCTCAAATATAGGAGGATGGCCTGAAAGTGAATTGTATTCATTTTTACAGGATCCATTCTACAATAGTTTACCAAGTGATTTAAAATCATCAATAAAATCAACTAGAGTAATATCAAGTCATGGTTTGGGTGACTCAAGTAACTTTGTAACAACTGATAAACTATATTTGTTATCAGGTGTCGAAATACATGGGGCGGATCAATATGATACTGCAGCAAGTACAACACATCAATTGGATTATTATGTTGGACAACCAATTGAACAAATATTACCATGTGGACAAAGTTGTGGTGTTATTGAAGACTCTTATCCAAGGGCAAGAAAACAATATAATGGTTCATATGATTGGTATTGGTTGCGTACAGCTTATTCAGATAATAATACTGATTTTCGTGATGTAAAATCAAATGGTGATATGCATAATGGTGATTCCGATTATAATTATGGTTTTGCACCAGCATTTCGTATAGGTTAAAGAAATATTGTAAATATATTTCTTTTTTTTGTATAATAATTGTATATGGGAGGTGTTACTTTGATAGTTGGTGTTTTAGTTGAATTATCTAATAAGAATATTGATAAAATATTTGATTATAATGTTCCAGTTGAATTGATTTCTAAAATTAAAGTTGGTATTAGAGTAATAGTTCCTTTTGGTAGAATGACTTTAGAAGGGTTTGTTCTTGAGATTAAAAAGTCTAATGATAGTAATGTTGAACTTAAGAATATTATTTCTATTGTTGATGAAGATATTGTTTTAAATAGTGAATTACTTGAATTAGGAAAAACTATGAGAAATAAAACTTTAAGTACTTTAATAAGTTGTTATCAAGTGATGCTTCCAAAGGCTTTAAAAGCAAAGAATGGTAGTGTTGTTAATATTAAGTATGATACTTATTATAGACTTGGAAATATTTCTCCTGATGAAAAGTTTAATTCAAAACAAAATGAAATTATAAAATGTTTTGAAAATAATGATTTGGTTTCTAGGAGTAAGTTAGTATCTATAAGCTTGAGTAGTTTAAATACTCTTATAAAAAGAAATATATTAGTTGCTGAAAAAAAAGAACATTATCGTGTTTTATATAAAGAGATTAATAATAAGAAAAAGGAACTTACTTCTGATCAGAAAGAAGTTGTTTCATCTATTATTAATAATTCTCCTGATACATTTTTATTATATGGAGTTACTGGTAGTGGAAAAACAGAAGTGTATATGGAAGTGATTGATTACTATCTTTCTTTAGGTAAGAGTAGTATTGTTCTTGTACCAGAAATAAGTTTAACTCCTCAAATGATTAATAGATTTAGAGAAAGATTTGGGGATAAAATTGCTGCTCTTCATTCGGCTTTAAGTGATGGAGAAAAGTATGATGAATGGAGAAGAATAGTTAGAGGAGAAGTTTCTATAGTAATAGGAGCACGTAGTGCGATTTTTGCTCCTTTGACAAATGTAGGAGTTATTATTATTGATGAGGAGCATAGTGATTCATATAAACAAAGTGATCCTAATCCAAGATACAATGCTAAAGAGATAGCTATTTTACGTAGTAAATATCATAATTGTTCAGTTGTATTAGGTTCTGCTACACCTTCTCTTGAAGTTATGGCAAGAGCAAAAAAAGGTGTATTTAAATTACTAAATTTACCTAATAGAGTTAATGGTAAAAGTTTACCTGAAGTAGACATAATTGATATGAATAATGAAATGAAAAAAAGTAAAGGGCATTTTTCTTTAAAGCTTATTTCTTCAATTGAAGAATGCTTAGAAAAAAAAGAACAAGTTATTTTGCTTTTAAATAGAAGGGGGTATTCTAGTTTTATAACTTGTAAAAATTGTGGATATACTTTTAAGTGTCCAAAATGTGATATATCTTTAACCTATCATAAAAGTAGTAATACATTAAGATGTCATTATTGTGGATATGGAGAAAAAGTTTATGATAAATGTCCTAGTTGTTCGGAAGAGTCTTTAAATAGACTAGGGGTTGGAACTCAAAAAGTTGAAGAAGAATTAAATAATATTTTTCCATCATCTAAGATTCTTAGAATGGACTTTGATACTACTAGTAAAAAAGGTGCTCATGAAAAAATGATAGAAGATTTTAAGAATCAAAAATATGATATACTTCTTGGTACACAAATGGTTGCGAAAGGACTTGATTTTTCTCAAGTAACATTAGTTGGTGTTATTAATGCAGATACTTCTTTAAATATTCCGGATTTTAGAAGCAGTGAAAATACTTTTTCATTATTAAGTCAGGTTGCTGGTAGAAGTGGAAGAAGTGAAAAAACAGGTAAAGTTATTATTCAAACTTTTAATCCAGATCATTATGCAATTTCAATGGTTAAAAGTTATGATTATTTGGGATTTTATAATAGAGAGATGTATATTAGAAAACAACTTAAATATCCTCCTTATTATTATTTATGTAACATACGAGTTAGTGGAAAAGATGCTTCATATATATTTGGTGAAGCTTTAAAAATAAAAAGAAGTTTGGATAGAAATCTAAATAATTTTATAATACTTGGTCCTAGTAATAGTAGTGTGTTTAAAATTAATAATATTTATAGATATAATATTATTTTGAAGTATAAAGATGATTCTTTATTGTATCCTTTGTTAGAAAAAATTATTGAACACTATAAATCAATTAGTAAAATCAAGATTGATATAGATTTTAATCCTAGTCAAATGCTTTAAAATATGATATTCTAGTATAAGAATAGAGGTGCTTTTTAATGGACAATAATAATGATAATGAATTAGAAGTAAATAGAAAGAATAGAGAAGATTATGAAAAATTAATGAAAGAATCTTCTACACAGTTAGATGGTTATTGGGATAAGGATAATGTTTTTGTAAAAATATTATTAATAGGTCTTTTAGTTATTATAGCTGTAGGATCTTTCTATGTAATTAGTATGTATTTATCAAATAAATAATAATATTTATTATTAATAGGAGGTGATATAGTGCTTGATAATTACCTTAAACGTGAGAATGTTAGGGATTTCATTAGTGAAATAAAGAGTAATCCAAGGTATAATAATAAAACCTTTACAGAAGATAGTAATTATTCTGAAATTGGTAGTGAAATAGCACTATACATTTTTTATGATGCATTAATTAAATATGTAATCATTATTAATAATGAAGAATTGTTTGATACTTATGTAGAACAATTAGATTTGATATATAAAAAAGTTGATAGTTTTAATAAAATAAAAGATGGATTAAATAGATTAATCTGTTCTATGGTAGCAACTCATCTAAAAATAGATAATGTTGATGAAAATAAGGATAAAATTATTGCATATATTTATAATAAATATATCTTAAATGGTTATTTTGTTCATGGATTTTGTCCGGTTTATGCTAATCGTATTAAAACAAATGGTTTTGTTTCTGAGATATATGATAATAATTATATTAAGATGAAAGAAGTACAGGATATTTTGAATAAATATGGTTCAGAAAATATTTTGGATAAGGATTTTTCAAATAACAGAGTTTATTTTACAGATGATTATATTATGGGAATGTATTATTCTTCTATTGCTCCAAGTTACTTTTTCAATTTACTATGTAGTAAGAAAATATATGGGAATAAAACAAAAGCAGATTCTTATTTAAAACCTGATTACGATTCTTGTATTAGTAATCTGAAAAGGTTTATGAGTAATAAATTATTTAGTGATAAAGATAAAAAACGTGTTTTAGAAATTGTTCAAGAACAATGGAATTATATTAATAGTGTACCTAAGAAAATAGGATTATTATTTGTTAAAAGAGATGTTGTTGATCAAGATATAAATGTTAGTTTAGATGAATATTTAAAAGATGATGTAGATTTATATGAATCAATTGAGAGAATGTTAAATCCAAAGTATGGAAGTGTTTCTTATAATGGTATTATTGGTTCAAAAAATGTAGTTGTTTATTTAATAGATGATTATTATAATGATGAGGTACTTGAAAAGGTTGATGTTCTAGATGATGGCAAATCAGATAATAATTATGAGATAATTAATAAAGAGTTTATGGATGCTTATGGTAGTGTATATATTTATTTATTAGTAGGAGCTTGTCTTATTAGTTTAGGTGTTATTATAAGTATTATTATGGTTATGGGGGGATAAGTATGAGAATAGTTTTTATGGGTACTCCTGATTTTGCTGTTTCAGTATTACAGGGTTTAATTGATAATTATAAAGATAGTATTGTTGGAGTTGTTTCTCAACCTGATAAAAGAGTTGGTAGACATCAAGTGTTAACTAATACACCTGTTAAGGAATTAGCTCTAAAAAATAATATAAAGGTTATTCAACCTGAGAAAATAAGAAATGATTTTCAATGTGTTATAGATTTAAATCCAGATATAATTATTACTTGTGCATATGGACAAATAATCCCAAGTGAGATACTTGATTATCCTAAACTTGGTTGTATTAATGTTCATGCATCTTTACTTCCTAAATTAAGAGGAGGAGCTCCAATACATAAGGCAATTATTGATGGTTATAAAGAAACTGGTGTAACAATAATGTATATGGATAAATCTATGGATACTGGAGATATGATTAGTAAAGTTGAAGTTCCAATATTAGATTCTGATAATTTAGAAAGTTTACATGATAAATTAAGTGAAGCTGGAACAAAGTTACTTCTTGATACTTTACCAAGCATATTTGATGGTACAAATGAAAGAATTGTTCAAAACTCTGAAGAAGCTACTTATGCATATAATATAAAAAGAGAAGAAGAACATATAGATTTTAGTAAGACTAATAGAGAAGTATTTAATTTGATTAGAGGATTATCTCCTGTACCTGGAGCTAATGCAATTTTATTTGGAAAAGAAATGAAGATTTATAATAGTAAATTAATTGATAAAAAATACAATAATAAACCTGGGGAAATAGTAGATATTAATAAAGAGGGTTTAATTGTTTGTTGTGGAGAATTATCAATTGTTATTACTGAAGTTAAACCTTTTGGTAAAAAAAGAATGGATGCTATTTCTTATATAAATGGAATAGGTAAAAATAATTTAATTGGTAAGGTGTTTGAATAATGATGGATTTTATTGAAAAAATAAAAGAAATAAGTAAGACAAAAAAGGGTTCAACAATTCTTTTTTTTGGAGTATATGTAATTTTCTTTATTGTTATTATATTGGTTATAAGAGTTGGTGGTAATAAGAATTTTATGAATCAAGAATATGAAAAAGGAATTACTACTTCATTTAAAAATAAAGGTATTTTAAATAATAATTATTATTTTGATTATAAAGTTCATTTAGATGATAAAGTATATGATTATTATGGAAAAAGAAATGGAGATATTGAGTTATTTAAATATAATAATGTTGATTATTATAAAAATAAAACAGCATTCTTTATGAATAATGGTACTTGGATAAAATGTGATAATCCATATGTCTTTTATGATTTTATTGAAAGCGTTTCTATGGGAGAAATAATTGATAATTCAACATTTATGTCAAAGGAAGATCTTGAAGGTAAAAAAGTACAATATACTTTATTAATCTCAACAAATACTATTAATAAAATAGTAAGTGGCACTGATACTGATTATGATGAAATACCTAATCAGATAATACTTGATTCTGATAATACTGGGGAAATAGTTAAAGTTACATTTAAATTAGATAGTTATTGCAAATTAAATAATTTATGTAATAATTCTTTAGAGATTGAACTTAGTTATGAGATGTTTGGTGAGATTAAAAAAATTGATAATCCAATAGCATAAAAAAATATTAGAAATTTCTAATATTTTTTATTTGTTTTTGTATTGTTATATATATCTACGTTTCTATAACTAAAATATGAATTATATTTTTTATAAAAAGAATTAATATCATTATTAGTTAATGCTTTCATTATATCTAGGTAACTATCACTTACATAATTATATTCATATAATTTTTTATTATTTTTAAAAACTATTGTATTATCTTTTTCTATATTATTTATTTCGTAGATTGTTGTTTTTTTTACTTTGTTTACTTGTAGTTTATAATTAATTAGTTCAACATTGTTGTAATTTTCATCTATACATTTAGATGTCTTACATTTTGGTGTATATCCATAATTTCTATGTTTTAAATATCCATCTTTTGCGATTATTTCATTTGTTTTATTTAGAGTAAGTTTACTATTCTTGATAGAGTATGTTCCATATTCACAAATTTTTTTGTTGTTTTTTGTTATATCTTCTGTTCCAATACAATAAGCATAAGTGTTTTTATTATTATCAAAATAGTATCCTTTATAAGCACTTTTATTATTTTTTTCAGTAATTAATAATGTATTTTCTTTTGCAACTATTTCTTGAAAATTTTTTGTGTTTTTTTCTGGCTTTGTAATAATAAATATTACAAATAAGAAAGTTATAAATAATATTATTATAATATTTAAGATTATTATTTTTCCTATATTTTCTTTCATAACTATTCTCCTTTTTCTTAATATTAACATATTATTTGTCTATAAAAGTTATGTAATAAGATTAAAATGTAAAAAAATGTAAATAATGGTTTTGTTCATGATATAATTATTGTGGATGTGATAGTATGAATAGTATTTATGATTTAACACTTGAAGATATGGAGAAATTCTTTTTAGATAATAATTCTAAAAAGTTTCATGCATTACAATTATTTGGTTGGTTATATGAAAAAAGAGTTAATTCATATGATGAAATAACTAATATTAGTCATGAAATGATTGATAAGATTAAGAATAATTATTCTATTGAAAGATTAAAAATAGTTGATATACAGGAAGATATTGATGTATGTAAATATTTATTTGAACTATTTGATGGTGAACATATTGAGGCCGTTTTGATGAGACATGACTATGGTAATAGTATTTGTGTATCTAGTCAGGTTGGATGTAATATGGGATGTAAGTTCTGTGAATCAGGTAGAAGAAAAAAAGTTAGAAATTTAAAAACTTCTGAGATGGTTTTACAAATACTTATGATTGAAGAATTACTTAAAGAAAGAATTAGTCATGTTGTTGTGATGGGAATTGGAGAGCCTTTTGATAATTATGATAATTTAATTAATTTCTTTAAGATTATAAATCATCCTAAAGGATTAGCTATAGGAGCAAGACATATTACTGTATCTACTTGTGGAATAGTTCCAAAGATATATGAGTTTAGTGAATTCCCTTTACAAATAAATTTAGCAATTAGTTTACATGCTCCAAATAATGAGATAAGAAATAAAATAATGCCTATTAATAAAGTGTATAATATTGAAGAGGTTATGAAAGCTATTAAAGTATATTTGAAAAAAACTAATAGGCGAGTTACTTTTGAATATATTTTATTAAAAGGATTTAATGATAGCGATGAATGTGCTTTAGAACTTGCCAAACTTGTTAAAAATGTAAATTGTTATATTAATTTAATCCCTTATAATGAAACTAATAATATTGATTTTCATAGAACAAATACTATTCAAATTATGAGGTTTTATGATATACTTAAAAAAAATAGTGTAAATGTAACAATAAGGAAAGAATTTGGTAGCAAAATAAGTGCTGCGTGTGGACAACTTAGAAGTAAGAAGGAGGAGTTATGAGAAGCTTTTATTTAACTGATGTTGGTAAAGTTAGAGATCATAATGAAGATAGCGTAATTATTGTTGAAAATGATGAGAAAAGTTATTTAATGGCAATTGCTGATGGAATGGGTGGTCATTCTGCAGGAGAAGTTGCTTCATCTATTGCGATAAAATATTTGGAAAGTCAATTTTTGAGTTCTTTTAAAGGAATGAATAAAGTTGATGCGGTTAATTGGATTAGAGATTCGGTTGATGAGATAAATTCTTTGATTTTTAAATATGAGGATGAACATCCTGAGAGTAAAGGAATGGGAACTACTTTAGTTTTAGCTATACTTACAAAGGATTATTTATTATTTGGAAATGTTGGAGATTCTAGTGGATTTGTAATGAAGGATGGAAATTTACATAAAGTTACTTATGATCATACTTTAGTTAATCTACTTGTTAGTGCTGGAGAATTAACTAAGGAAGAAGCGTCGGTTCATCCAAAAAAGAATGTTTTAATGAAGGCTCTTGGTGCTACTGAAGAGGTTGATGTTGATATTTTTGATTGTAATATGGATATAACTGAGATTCTATTATCAAGTGATGGTTTAACAGGAATGCTTGATAGAGAAGGAATTGAAAAAGTTCTTTTAGGTGAAGGAGATATAGAAGAAAAAGTATTAAAATTAATACGTAAAGCTAACAATAGGGGTGGAACAGATAATATTTCGGTTGCTTATTTAGTTCGTGAAGAAGGTGAAGATAAGTGATAACAAAGGGGCAAAAGATAAATGATCGTTATGAAATAATAAGATCAATTGGTGAAGGTGGTATGGCTAATGTTTATCTAGGATATGATACTATTTTAGATAGAAATGTAGCAATCAAAGTATTAAGAGGAGATTTATCTAATGATGAAAAATTTGTTAGAAGATTTCAAAGAGAAGCACTTTCTGCATCTTCACTTGCACATCCAAATATAGTTGAGATGTATGATGTTGGTGAAGATGATGGTACATATTATATAGTTATGGAGTATGTTGAAGGTAAAACTTTAAAACAATTATTGAAGAAGAGAGGAACACTTACTCTTAGTGAAGCTATAGATATCATGAGTCAGTTAACTGATGGTATGGCTCATGCCCATGATTCTTATATTATTCATAGAGATTTAAAACCACAAAATATTATGATTAAAGATGATGGACAAATTAAGATTACTGATTTTGGTATAGCAATGGCATTAAATGCTACACAACTAACTCAAACTAATTCAGTAATGGGATCTGTTCATTATTTACCACCAGAACAAGCTAGTGGAAAAGGATGTACAATAAAGAGTGATATATATTCTATGGGAATAATATTCTATGAATTGTTATCTGGATCTTTACCATTTAGAGGTGATAATGCTGTTGAAATAGCTCTTAAACATATGAAAGAACCATTACCAAATTTAAGAGATGATAATCCATCAATACCACAAAGTATTGAAAATATAATAAAACGTGCAACTGCTAAGAATCCAAAAAATAGGTATGAAACTGCAAGAGAAATGCATGAAGATTTATTAACTGCACTAGATGATAGCAGAATGGATGAAGAAGAATATAAATATAAGTATCCTGAACATGAAAGTGAAGGTAAAAAGACTAAGACTGCTCAGAAAAAAGAAGATGATGATGAAGATGAGATTGAGTTAGATATTAGGGATGCAAACGAAGATAAAACAAGTGAAAATGAAATTGTTGATGATAAAGAACTTAAATCAGAAAAGAGAAAAAAGATATTAATAATTGTTTTAGCAAGTATTTTTGGCTTTATATTGTTATTACTATTATTTATAATCTTTATATTACCTAAATTTACTCATGAGAAAAATGTTACTGTTCCTGATTGTAAAGGAAGTAAAGTAAGCGTTTGTGAGAAAAAACTTCAAAAGGCTGGTTTTGAAGTTAGTACAACAATAAAGAGTATTGCATCTACAAAGGTTAAGAAAAATTTAGTTGTTAAGACTGATCCTGAAGCAGGAAGAAGTATAAAAAAAGGAACAAAAATTACAATATATAAATCAAAAGGTGAAGAAACTGTTAAATTAGATGATTATACTGGAAAAGATGCTACAGAAATTAAAAAAGAATTAGAATCTAAGTATGGTATAAATGTTACTATTGAGAAAAAAGAACCTGAAGATAGTGATAAGGAATATCAAGAAAATGAAATAATTGGACAAAGTCTTGCTAAAGGTAGTGTTCTTAAGAAAGGCGATTCATTAATTCTTTATACAGCTAATACAGAAAAGAAATTTCCTGATTTCGCAGCAGAAGGATATTCAAAAGATGATGTTGCAGCATTCTGTGAGAAATATGGTTTAAATTGTACTTATAAAGAGCAAGAAACTAATTCTTATCCAGAAGGTAGAATTATTTCTCAATCAAGATTAGTAGGAAGTACTATTTCTAAGGGATCAAATCTAACAGTTGAATATGCTGTTAAACCAAAACCTGCACCAAGTCCATCAGCAACAAGTACTTCTACAGCAAACGCAACAAGTAATTCAGATGAATAGTAATTATAGGGGGATTTATGAAAGGACAAATTGTTAAAATAAGTAGTGATTTGCATTTTGTAAATAGTGAAGATAAAGTTTATCCTTGCAAATGTAGAGGATTATTTAGAAAAGAACATATTATTCCTGTAGTTGGAGACTATGTTCTTTTCAGTAGTGATAAAAAAATTATTGAAGAAATAATTCCTAGAAAGAATTTGTTTCAAAGACCTAAAGTAAGTAATATTGATCAAGCTTTTCTTGTGACAAGTTTAAAATTGCCTGATTTTTCACTAAATTTACTTGATAAATTTATTGTGCTTATGGAAATTAATAATGTTGAACCAATTATTTGTATTACTAAAAGTGACTTAGTTGATGAATCTGAATTAGATAAAATCAATGATATTCTTGATTATTATAGAAAATTAGATTATAAAGTTGTTTTCAATACTGAACTAGATGAGATAAAGAAACTATTAAAAAATAAAACTAGTGTTTTCACAGGACAAACTGGTGCGGGGAAATCAACATTATTAAATAGGTTAAATCCAAATTGGAATTTGGAGGTAGGAGAAGTTTCTGTTGCTTTAGGTAGAGGAAGACATACTACAAGAGTAGTGGAATTGTTTGAATTATTTGATGGTAAAGTTATGGATACACCAGGATTTAGTTCATTAGAACTTTCGGCTTATAGTAAAGAACAGATAAGAGATGCTTTTAGAGAATTTAAAAAGTATCCTTGTTTATATAAAGATTGTATGCACACAAAAGAAAGTGAATGTGTGGTAAAAAAAGAAGTTAATGATAATAATATATTAGAGAGTAGATATATTAATTATTTAAATTTTATAGGAGAGTGATGATAAGTTGAAGGTTAGTGTTACTTTTTTAAGTAGTAAAGATATTCCAAAGGATCTAGAAAAACTAAATCAAACTGATACTGATTTTATTCATGTTGATGTTATGGATGGTAAATTTGTACCTAATAAGACTATGCCATTTAGGGAAATGAGACATATTAGTGATTATACTTCTAAGAGATTAGATGTTCATTTGATGGTTGTTGATCCTTCTAAATATATACCTTTATATGCAGAATTAAATACAGAATATATTACTTTTCATGTTGAAGTTAATGAAGATATTGAAAAGAATTTAAAGATGATAAAGGAATATTCTATAAAGTGTGGATTAGCTATAAAACCAGATACAAAAATATCTGAGTTAATTCCATATTTACCGTATTTAGATTTAATTCTTGTAATGAGTGTTGAACCTGGTAAGGGTGGACAAAAATTTATAGAAGGTACTGATAAAAGAATAAAAGAGATTAGAGAATTATTGAATTCTTATAATGTTCCAGCAATTATAAATGTTGATGGTGGAATAAATGGAGATACTGTTTCATTATGTCGAGATGCTGATATGGTTGCTTCAGGAAGTTATGTAGTATTAAGCGATGATTTTCAAGAAAAAATATCTAGTTTAAGATAAGATTATATGTTATAATTGGTTTTAGAATAGGAGTTGATAGTGTGAATAATAATAATCCTAATACAAATCCAAATCAAGTTAATGGACAAAACGGAGCAGTTTATGTTGATCCAGCAACAGGACAACCAATAAGTAGTCCTGCACCTGCTGCTCAAAGAGAAGAACCAGTTCAACAAGTAATTACTCCAGAGACTAATCCAGGTCCTGATAAAGAGGCTCTTAAACAAGAGAAATTAAAAAATATTCAAAGTAATTATAAAGCTCCAAGTAAGTTTAAAACTTTTATGTTAATAGTATTTTTTATACTTTTGATTGCTTTTATATTTTTCTTACCAGAAATTCAAGTGTATTTTTCAGAATTAACATCTGGAAAGAAAGAAGAAGAGGAAATAACTACTGGAAAATTAGTGTGTACGCTTGATGCTAGTACAACTAATTTGACAAAAGAAATTGAAAGAGTATTTACATTTACTGATAAGAAATTACAAAGTGCTACATTTACAACTGTGATTAAAGGAGATCCTACAAAAGATGAAGATGCTTTGAATGAAGCAAATGATAAGTGTGTATTAATAAAGAAAAGTATAAAAGGTGTTGAGGGAATATCTGTTGAGTGTAAATATGAAGAGGGAAAACTAGAAGAGATTGAAAAGTTTGATTATAAGACATATGAAATTGAAAAAGTAAGAACTGCTTATTCTGAGGCAGGAGGAGAAGTAGTTGAATATGATTATGGTCATGATATAGATAAGGTAATGACTAGTATGAGACAAGGTGGATTTACTTGTAATAAGGAAAAATAAAAGGGGACTTTAAGTGATTAAAGTCTCTTTTCTTGATTTTGCTTTTTTTACTTAAATATGGTAAAATAATACTCGTTAGAGGGATAGTATGAAAAAGATTTTATTCATAAATTTAAATATATTATTATTGGGTATTTGTATCTTTTTTTTGTATAAAAAAGATATACATATTTTAAAAATAAGTGATTTAGATTTTTCTATTTATACTGATGTTAATTATAATAGAAAAACTAGTAAAAAGAAGATAAATAAAAATTATATTTTGGATAGTAAGGAAATAAAAACTTCTAAAGCAAGTGTTAAAGTAGTTGAACCAGTTGTGAATAATGTAGTGAGTCCTGTTATTTCTACAATATCAACTCCAGTTTTAGAAACTCAAGTTGGAACTATGTCTGCATATGGACCTAATTGTGTAGGATGCAGTGGACATTTGGGTGGAGGATTTGATGCATCAGGTGGTAATCACATATATCAGGATCCAACATATGGAAATGTTAGAATTGTTGCGGGAGATTCCAAATATCCTTATGGAACAATTGTAAAAGTTTCTAATAGTAAATTAGGTGTTTTTAATGCAATTGTTTTAGATCGTGGAGGAGCAATAGGAATTGGAAAAAGATTTATGTTTGATTTATTGTTTTCTTCTGAAGAAGAGGCTGCTTCATTTGGTACTATTTATAACGTAGTATTTGATATATTAAGATATGGTTATTAAAAATATAAAAATGTTATAAAGTCAATACTTTTATTTGTATTGGCTTTTTGTTATGATATATTTTGAGGTGTTTAGGATGAATGAGTTAATAATAAAGGAAATTGCTGGTGATTTAAGTATTACTGAAAAACAAGTTAGTACTGTACTTAATTTACTTAGTGAGGGTAATACTATTCCTTTTATTGCAAGATATAGAAAAGAGGCAACTGGAGCTTTAGATGAAGAGTCTATTCGTAAGATTAATGAAGTGTATGAATATCAAGTTAATTTATTAAAAAGAAAAGAAGATGTTATTAGATTAATTGATGAGAAGGGACTTCTTACTGATGAGTTAAGAGATTCTATCATGAAATGTAATAAATTAGTTGATGTAGAGGATTTATATAGACCATTTAAAGAAAAGAAGAAAACTAAGGCTACTGAAGCTATTAAAGCAGGACTTGAACCTCTTGCTAAAATGATAATGACTTTTCCTGTATCAGGAGATATCAACAATCTTTGTGGAAAGTTTGTTAATAATCAAATTGATACTGTGGATAAAGCCATTGAAGGGGCTTGTTATATAATAGCAGAGTGGATTAGTGATAATGCTTTTTATAGAAAATGGATAAGGGGATATTTTTTTAGAAATGGTGTAATTGTTTCTAGTAAGAAAAAAGATGCAGATGATTCTAATAAGATATATGAAATGTATTATGATTATAGTGAGACTGTTAAATATATTAAACCTCATAGAATATTAGCTTTAAATAGAGGAGAAGCAGAAAAGGTTCTTAAAGTTAGTATTGATGTTAATAATGAAGAGATTATTTCTTATTTAGAGAAAAAGATTATTAAAAACGATAAAAGTTTTGTTGCTATTTATGTGAAAAAAGCAATACTTGATTCTTATAAGAGATTAATTGCTCCTTCAATCGAAAGAGAAGTAAGAAGTGAGTTGTCTGAAAAGGGTGAAGAAGCAGCGATAGATAATTTTGGTAAAAACTTAGAAGCTTTACTTTTAACTCCTCCTATGAAAGAAAGAATTGTACTTGCTTTTGATCCTGGATATGTTAATGGATGTAAATTAGCTGTTGTTGATAAGAATGGTAAATATTTAGATAGTCTAGTTATTAAACCATTTCTTAAAGGTGATGAAGAAAAAAGGATTAAGACTAGTAAAGAGGTAGTTGCTCAATTAATCAAAAAATATAATGTTGATATTATTGCTATAGGTAATGGTACAGCTTCTCGTGAATCTGAAAAATTTTGTGCTGAGATGATTAATGAGTATAATCTTTCTTGTAAATATGTAATTGTAAGTGAAGCAGGGGCTTCAATTTATTCGGCATCTCCTCAAGCAATAGAAGAATTTCCTGATTTAGCTGTTGAAAAAAGAAGTGCTGTAAGTATAGGAAGAAGGCTTCAAGATCCTTTAGCTGAACTTGTTAAAATTCCGCCAGAAGGAATAGGTGTTGGTTTATACCAACATGATGTGAGTCAAAAGAAATTATCTAATTCATTAGACTTTGTTGTAGAAAAGTGTGTTAATAGTGTTGGAGTTAATGTAAATACTGCATCATCTTCATTACTTGGTTATGTTTCTGGTATTACTAAGGCAGCTATTAAAAAGATAATAGATTATCGCGAAAAAGTTGGAAAAATAATGAGTAGAGATGAAATAAAAAAGAAAAAGATTTTAAGTGATAAAGCATATGAACAAGCAATTGGTTTTTTAAGAATAACTGAGGGAACTAATATTCTTGATTCTACAGCAATACATCCTGAAAGTTATGATATTGCTACTAAATTGCTTGATGAATTTGATTTTAAAATTAGTAATATTGGTTCTAAAGAATTAGTTGATAAACTTAATACAATAAATATAGAAGAGTATTCTAAAAAATATAATACAGATATTTATACTATGGAGGATGTTATTAAATCATTACAAAAACCTAATTTGGATCCTAGAGATGAGTATCCTCAACCTATTTTAAAGAGTAATATTCTTGATATAAAGGATTTGCATGTAGGAGATAAATTACAAGGAACTGTTAGAAATGTTGTTGATTTTGGATTATTTATTGATATAGGATTACATGAAGATGGGCTTGCTCATATATCTAAGTTATCTAATAATTATGTAAAGCATCCTAGTGATTTATATAGTGTAGGAGATATAGTTGATTGCTGGGTTGATGATATTTCTTTAGAAAAGAATAAAGTAAGCTTAAGTTTACTTGAGAGGTAGAGATGAAAGTATTAATAGTTTCTGATATCCATGGAGGATATTTAAATATGAAGAAAGTATTAGAAGATAATCCTGATTTTGATTTACTTCTAATACTTGGGGATGTATTATATGGAGGTAATGATTCATCAGAATTAGCTAAGCTTCTTAATAAGCATACAAGTAAGATTATTTCAGTTGCTGGTAATTGTGATGAGTATAGTGATACTTCTATATTAAATTTTTATGATGATAAATTGTATGTTACAGTACCTGTTGATCATAAGTTGTTTTTTATAACTCATGGACATGTATATAATAAATATAATTTACCTGATTTACCATATGATGTGTATATTCAAGGACATACACATGTACCTATTATGGAGTATGGGGAAAAATTATATTTAAATCCTGGATCTATTACAAGACCTAGGGGAGTTAGTACAAAAACTTATATATTTTATGAAAATGGAGAGTTTTTACTTAAGAGTGTTGATGATAATAAAATAATTAAAAAAATAACAATTGATTAATAGTCAATTGTTATTCTTTTACCGTTTACATCAATAAAACCATCTTCTTTTAAATATTTTATCTCTCGTGACATGGCACTTCTATCTACTGATAAGTAGTTAGCGAGTTCTGTAAATGTCATGTTCATGGTAAATTTTTTTGTTCCTCTTTTTTGGGATTCGTATTTAAAATAGGCAAGTATTTTATCTCTAGTAGATCTTTTTGTTAATAATTCAATTCTATTATTTCTTGTTGTTAATTGATCGGTAAGAAGTTTTATAAGATTTTTGATAAATATAATATAAAAATCATTTTTGATAATTTCATCATTAGTTATTTCGTCAAATTCAATATATGTAATTTGAGTATCTTCTTTTGTTACACAGGTTATTTCTTCTGATGCTATATTTGAAATTAAGTTTCCAAACATTTCTCCGGTATTTAATTCTTCGATGATGGTTTTGTTTCCGTCATAATCATTAAATATAAATTGGATACTTCCTGTGTCAACTAGTGCTATGAAATTGTCGGTGTTTACATTTGACAAAACATTTACATTCTTCTTATATTTTACTGTGTTGGCACTTAGAATTCTCTTTAATTTCAATATATTTTTTTCTGAAATATTCTCAAAAAGATTTGCCATTTTATCACTCCTTAAAAATATTTTAACAAAAAATGTAAAATGTTGCAAATGCAACATCTATTTATAAAAAAAGATGGTATAGTTGATTCAGGATTTGAAAATAAAAAAAGATAGAAGTGAGGTCAAAGGTTATGAAAATAATTAAAAGAGATGGACATATGGTCGAATATATGCCATCAAAAATCGAGGCTGCAATAGAAAAAGCAAATGCCGAAGTTGAAGAAGAGGAAAGAGCATCTTCAGTACAAATTAAAAATATTATTAAGTATATTGAGCGTTTAGGGAAAAAAAGAATTTTAGTTGAAGATATACAAGATATTATTGAAATGAAGTTAATGAGTATTGGTAAATATGAACTTGCAAAAAGATATATTACTTATCGTTATACAAGGGAGTTAGTAAGACGTAGTAATACAACAGATCAATCTATTAAGGAGTTGATTGATGGAGAAAGTGAATATTGGAATACTGAGAATTCTAATAAAGATGCTAAAGTTGTTACTACTCAAAGAGATTATCTTGCTGGAATTACTTCTACAGATATTACTAGACGTTTCTTATTACCAGAAGATATTGTACAAGCTCATGATGATGGAATAATTCATTTCCATGATGCTGATTATTTTGCTCAAAATGCTTTACATAATTGTGATTTAATAAATTTAGATGATATGTTACAAAATGGAACTAATATAAATGGTGTAATGATTGAGAAACCACATAGATTCTTAACTGCAATGACTATTGCTACTCAATTGATTACTGCTGTTAATTCATCACAATATGGTGGATGTACTATTACTCTTACACATTTAGCTCCATTTGTTAGAAGTTCAAAAGAATTTTATGAAAAGAAATATAAAAAACGTAAATTAACTGCTGCTCAAGTTAAAAAATTTGTTGATGAAGATTTGGCTAAGGAAATTACTGATGGTGTTCAAACTTTCCAATATCAAATTAATTCAATGACTACTACTAATGGGCAAGCTCCTTTCTTAAGTGTAAATATGTATCTAGGTGAAACAGAAGAATATAAAGAAGAACTTGCTATGATTATTGAGGAAGTATTAAAACAAAGAACAGAGGGTATGAAGAATGAAAAAGGTGTTTATATTACTCCTGCATTCCCTAAACTTCTATATGTTCTAGAAGAAGATAATATGAATCCAAAAAGTAAATACTATTATTTAACTGAATTAGCTGCTAAATGTACTGCTAAGAGAATGGTTCCTGATTATATTTCAGAAAAAGTAATGAAAGAGTTAAAGATTAATGAAAATGGAGAGGGTGATTGTTATCCATGTATGGGATGTCGTTCATTCTTAACTCCTGATAGAAGTATTTCTTTAGGAAATGTTGCTAAGGCTAAGAATTATGTTCCTGGTAAAGGAAAATATTATGGTAGATTTAATCAAGGTGTTGTTACAATTAACCTTGTTGATATTGCTTTATCTAGTGATAAAGATGAAGATGATTTCTGGAGATTATTTGATGAAAGACTTGAATTATGTCATAGAGCATTAAAGATTCGTCATAAGAGACTTTCTAAGGCTACAAGTGATGTTGCACCTATTTTATGGCAACATGGAGCTTTAGCTAGACTTGAAAAGGGTGAATCAATTCATGATTTATTACATCATGGATACTCAACAATATCTTTAGGTTATGCTGGTTTATATGAGTGTGTTAAGTATATGACAGGACATTCTCATACTGATAATGGAAAAGGAAAAGATTTTGCTTTAAAAGTAATGCAACATATGAATGATGCTTGTAAAGAATGGAAAGCAGAAGAGGATATAGATTATTCAGTATATGGTACTCCAATTGAATCAACAACTTATAAATTTGCTAAATGTCTTAAAGATAGATTTGGTGTTATTAAGGGAATTACTGATAGAGATTATATTACTAATAGTTATCATGTTCCTGTATTTGAAGAGATTGATGCTTTTGAAAAACTTGCTTTAGAAAGTGAATTCCAAAAGTTATCTCCAGGTGGAGCAATTTCATATATTGAAACTGCAAATTTAACAAATAATATTCCTGCAGTATTAGAAGTTATTAACTTTATTTATAATAATATAATGTATGCAGAACTTAATACTAAGAGTGATTATTGTCAAGCTTGTGGATTTGATGGAGAAATCCTACTTGATGAAAATTTAGAATGGTATTGTCCAAATTGTGGAAATAAAGATCATAATACATTGAATGTAGCAAGAAGAACTTGTGGATATATAGGAACTAATTTCTGGAATAAGGGAAGAACACAAGAAATAAAAGAACGTGTTATCCATATTGATAACAAGGATGCTGCATAATGAGATACAATAAGGTAAGAAAAATGGATATAGCAGATGGCCCTGGAGTTAGGGTCTCTGTTTTCTTGCAAGGATGTGCTTTTCATTGTAAAAATTGTTTTAATCCTGAGACTTGGGATTTTAATGGTGGAAATGAATTTACAGATGAGACAATTGAAGAAATATTAGAATTGTGTAGTAAAAGTCATATATCTGGTCTTTCGATATTAGGAGGAGAACCAATGCATCCAAAAAATATTAAAGGAACGATAAAACTAGCAAAGGCTTTTAAAGAAAAATATCCAGAGAAGAATATATGGTCATGGACAGGTTTTTTATATGAAAATGTATGTGATAAAGAAATATTTAAATATTTAGATGTATTAGTAGATGGACAATTTGATGAAGAGTTAAAAGATCCTAGACTTAAGTGGAGAGGTTCTAAAAATCAAAGAGTAATAGATGTTCAAAAAAGTCAAAAAGAGGGTAAAATAGTATTATTTTGTGATTAGGAGGTTTTTATGAAAAAAACAAGAGGTTTTGAAATAGCAAAAGGATGGGAAGATAAAGATATTCATATACCTATTAGAAAAACAAAAAATGCTGCTGCATATGATATTGAAGCGGCTGAAGATATAGTTGTACCTGTTTTTAAACCAGGAATAAAACCAACTTTAATTCCAACTGGTTTAAAAGCATATTGTCAGGATGATGAGTGTTATCTATTATTAAGTAGGTCAGGAGGACCAAAAAAAGGTTTATTAACACCTCACGGATTGGGTTTAATAGATGCTGATTATTATGAAAATCCTGATAATGATGGACATTTTATGGTACAAGTTTTTAATTGTTCTGACAAAGAACTTCATATAAAAAAAGGTGATGCTGTTGCTCAAGTTATGTTTATGAAATACTTGGTATGTGATGGTGATAATGCAACAGGAAAGAGAAAAGGTGGTTTTGGATCTACAGATAAAAAGGAAAAGTAAGATTATAATACCTTTAAAGTTCACACTAAATAAAAAGAACATAGAAATATGTTAAAATATTATTTAGAAAGAACTTTGGAGGTGTTTTTTCATGGGTA
>CADBYH010000012.1 GCA_902798815.1 uncultured Erysipelotrichaceae bacterium
TGATAGAGGTGGATACCTATATCATGGACGTGTAAAAGCATTAGCAGAAGCTGCACGTGAAAATGGATTAGAATTCTAATAGGAGGGTAATATGCAAAAGAGAACTCGTGACTCTAAAGAAAAACAATTTGAAGAATTAGTTATTGATGTTAAGAGCGTTGTTAAAGTTAACAAAGGTGGACGTCAAAGAAGATATTCTGCAACAGTTGTTATTGGAGATCGTAAAGGAAAAGTTGGATTAGGTATTGGAAAAGCAAATGAAGTACCTGATGCAATTAAAAAGGCATTACAAGATGCACAAAAGAATATTATCACAATTTCTCTAATCGATGGAAGAACAGTTGCACATGAAGCAACAGGTACAGCTGGAGCTGCTAGAGTAATTATTAAACCTGCACAAGCAGGTACTGGTGTAATTGCTGGTGGTTCAGTTCGTGCAATCTTAGATTTAGCAGGAGTTCGTGATGTTGTCT
Organism: uncultured Erysipelotrichaceae bacterium; assembly: GCA_902798815.1. Taxonomy (GTDB): domain Bacteria; phylum Bacillota_I; class Bacilli_A; order RF39; family UBA660; genus UBA3789. The sequence continues at coordinate 474 of CADBYH010000012.1, forward strand.
CTAAATCACTAGGAGCAAGAACAAAATTAAATATGGCAAGAGCTGCAATGAATCTAGGAGCAAGAACAAAATTAAATATGGCAAGAGCTGCAATGAATGCATTAAAGTCAATTAAGACTGTAGAAGAAGTTGCTGCACTTCGCGGTAAAACAGTAGAGGAGATATTAGGATAATGAAATTAAATGAATTACAAAAAAATATCGGTGCTACTCATGCAAAAAAACGTGTAGGACGTGGTCCAGGTAGTGGTCTTGGAAAAACAAGTGGACGCGGACAAAAAGGACAAAAAGCACGTAGTGGTGGTAGTATCAACCCAGTATTTGAAGGTGGACAATTACCATTATATAGAAGAATACCAAAAAGAGGTTTTACAAATGCAAAATTCAAAACAGTTTATGCAACTATTAATGTTGAAAAATTAAACGTATTTGAAGATGGAACAGTTGTAACACCTGCATTATTAAAAGATACTGGTTTAGTAAAAAAACAATATGATGGTATTAAAGTACTAGGAAATGGAAAATTAGAAAAGAAATTAACTATTCAAGCAAATAAATTTTCAGCTAGTGCATTAGAAAAGATTAAAGAGGCAGGAAGTAAAGCTGAGGTGATCTAAGATGTTTAAAGCAATGAAGGAATTGTTTACATCAGGAAATAAAGACTTACGTCATAGAATATACTTCACTTTATTTGCACTTGCAATATTTATTCTAGGAATTTCAATAAGAGTTCCTGGAACAGAAAATTTGACTAAAAACTTAGGATTCTTAGAACTTATTAATACAATTGGTGGAGGAGCACTTAAAAACTTCTCAATCTTTGCATTAGGAGTTATGCCATATATCACTGCATCAATTATTATGCAATTGTTGCAAATGGATATTGTACCATACTTCACAGAACTAAGAAAACAAGGTCATACAGGAAGACAAAAGATTAATCAATTAACTAGATATTTAGGTATTGGATTTGCCTTTGTTGAAGGATATGCTTTTGCATTTGCTTTCTTAGGAAAATCTGGAAACCCATTAGAATATATGTATATTTCAACAGTATTAACTGCAGGAACAGCATTACTATTATGGATGGGAGACCAAATATCTCAAAAAGGAATTGGTAATGGTATAAGTTTAATAATCATGGCAGGTATCATTGCAACACTACCTCAAATGTTTATTGATGCATTTAATGGATTAGTAACATTAGATGGTACAGCACAAGTTATTACATTAGGAATAATCAAATTCGCATTATTCGTAATTGTATACTTTGCAATAGTTATAGGAATGATATTTGTTCAAGAATCAGAAAGAAGAATTCCAATTCAATATGCAAATAAATCAACAAATGCATATGGAGCTTCACAAAGTTTTATGCCAATAAAAATAAATACAGCAGGAGTTATACCAGTAATTTTTGCATCAAGTTTATTATCTATCCCAAGTATACTTGCACAAGTAATTAATAACGATGGATTTAAAGTTGTTGTTCAAAAATACTTAACATATACAACTCCAGTAGGATTTATATTATATGTTGTATTTATCTTCTTCTTTGCATACTTCTATACATTCATACAATTAAAACCAGATGAATTTGCAAAGAATCTACAAGACAATGGGGGTTATATTCCAGGAATTAGACCAGGTGATGAAACAAAACAATATGTTAGTAAAGTATTATCTCGTCTAACAGTTCTAGGAGCAACATTTTTATCAGTAATAGCTGGTTTACCAATATTATTTTCAAAATTTACAAGCTTACCAACATCAGTAACAATTGGTGGAACTGGATTATTAATCGTAGTTGGTGTAGCCCTTGAAACTTACAAACAACTAGAAGGTAGTATACTAACTAGAAGTTATAAGAGAGGATATAGTAGAAGATAATTATGAAAAATATTATGTTTATTGCCCCACCTGCTGCAGGTAAAGGGACACAAGCAGAACTTGTTGTTGAAAAATATCATATCCCACATATTTCAACTGGAGATATTTTAAGAGAAATATCAAAAGAAGATAGTGAGATTGGTGAATATGTTAGAGAAACAATGGCAAGTGGAAAATTAGTAAAAGATGAAATTACATATCAATTAATAGAAGAAAGACTAAATAAAGATGACTGTAAGAATGGATTCATCATAGATGGATTCCCTCGTAACCTTGATCAAGCCATTGAATATGACAAGATCTTAGAAAAATTAGGATATGAAATTGGAAATGTAATATTAATTGATATCGATAAAAACACATTAGAGAAAAGAATAACGGGGAGAAGACTTTGCGAGAATTGTAATGCAATTTATAATATAAATGACAAAAACAATACTCCTAAAGTTGAATCAGTATGTGATATATGTGGTGGAAAATTATATCAAAGAAGTGATGATAATCTAGAAGCATTCGCAACAAGATACACAACATATCTAGAAAAAACAGAACCAATAATTGAACACTACAAAGAAAAGGGTGTATTGAAGACAGTTGATGGAAATGATACTGTTGAAAATATATTCAATAAGATTGATGAAATCATCAAATAATGTATCAAAATCAGTATCTAATAGAAGGAAGGTATATCATAATGCCTTCTTTGGAAGATACTCGTCCATCGCTCTAGGGTATTAACTGCCGATGGATAATATCATATGACAGGAGAGTGAAAAGATGGCTAAGGAAGATACAATTGAAATTGAAGGTAAAGTTCTTGAAATTATTCCAGGAGGAAAATTCAAAGTTCAATTGGAAAATGGACACATTGTGGAGGCTCACGTTTCTGGTAAAATACGAATGAACTATATTCGAATTTTAGCGGGAGATACCGTAATGATAGAACTATCACCTTATGACTTAACACGTGGGCGTATAACCTATAGAAAATAACAAAATACTTGTTAACTATGGGCGTATTACTTATAGAAAGTAATAATAAAGAGTAAAATTTACCTATCGTAAATAATAGGAGGGAAATTATGAAAGTAAAAGCATCAGTTAAACCAATTTGCGAAAAATGCAAAGTTGTAAAACGCAAAGGTAAAATAAGAATTATTTGTGAAAATCCAAAGCACAAACAAGTTCAAGGATAGTTATAGGAGGTGTATTGAATGGCACGTATTAAAGGTGTAGACATTCCAAATGATAAGCATATATGTATTTCATTAACATACATTTATGGAATTGGAAGAAGTCTTGCAAAAACAATTTTAGCAAACGTTGGAATTGATCCAACAACAAAAACTAAAGATTTATCACAAGATGAATTAGTTAAAATTCGTGATGAAATTAATAAACATTTAACTGAAGGAGACTTACGTCGTGAAGTTAATATGAACATTAAAACAAAAATGGAAATTAATTCATACGAAGGAACTCGTCATAAAAAAGGATTACCTGTAAGAGGACAAAGAACTAATCGTAATGCTCGTACTCGTAAGGGTAAAGGAAAGACTGTAGCAAATAAGAAAAAAGTTTAGTTAAAAGATAATTAAAAAAGGAGGTAAGACTTATGGCTTATAAAACAAGAAAGAAAAAAGTTAAAAAGAATGTTCCTGAAGGAATAGCTCATATTCATTCAACATTTAATAATACAATTACAACAATTACAGATAAAGATGGAAATGTAATTAGTTGGGCATCATCAGGTGCTATAGGTTTCAAAGGAAGTAAGAAATCAACTCCATTCGCTGCTGGAATGGCTGCTGAAGCTGCTGGAAAAGCTGCTTTCGATATGGGAATGCGTAAAGTTGAAGTTCGTGTTAAAGGTTTAGGTCCTGGACGTGAAACAGCAATCCGTTCTCTACAAACTGCAGGTTTAGAAGTAACTGCAATCGCAGACGTTACACCAATTCCACATAATGGATGTCGTCCACCAAAACGTCCAAGAGGATAATTGACAACAGTGGAAATAATCAGTGAAAAAGTTTTTTTAAAAAAGTAAAGGGAGGTTAGTTTCATGTTACAATTTGAAAAACCAATTTATAAAATAACTGATTCTATAGAAAATAATTTTTATGGAAGATTTGAATTAGAACCATTAGAAAGAGGATTTGGTACTACAATAGGAAATGCTTTAAGAAGAGTTATGTTATCATCTCTTCCAGGAAGTGCAATTAGTAGTATTAAAATTGAAGGGGTACTTCATGAATTTCAAACAATAGATGGAGTTTATGAAGATGTAACTACTATTATCTTAAATTTAAAAGGAATAGTTTTTAAAAATCATTCAAATGAAGCAAAGGTTGTACGTATTAATACAACAAAAGAAGGAGAAGTAACTGCAGCAGATATTGAGCATGATGCAGATATTGAAGTTATTAACACTGATAAAGTTATTTGTACATTATCAAAAGGTGCTTCTTTAAATATGGAAATGACAGTTACAAATGGTCGTGGATATGTTAAAAGTGAGGATAACAAGAAAATCCATGATATTAAGAAAGTTGGAGAAATTGCTATCGACTCATTATATTCTCCTATCGAAAGAGTTTCATACGAAGTTGGAAATGCTCGTGTAGGGCAAGATGAAAGTTATGATAAATTAATAATGGATGTTTGGACAAACGGATCAATTAAACCTGAAGAAGCAATAGCTTTAGCATCACGCATTTTAATTGAACACTTAGAAATCGTAACAGATTTATCAGAGATTGCTGATGTAAGTGGAATGATGATTGAAAAAACAGAAGATCCAAAAGTAAAAGCATTAGAAACATCAATAGAGGATTTAGACTTCTCAGTAAGAGCATATAACTGCTTAAAGAGAGCTGGAATCCACACATTACAAGATCTTGTAAATAAGAGTGAATCAGATATGATGAAGATACGTAACTTAGGTAAAAAATCTCTAAAAGAAGTATTAGACAAAATTAGAGATATGGGTCTTGTTTTACGAGATGAAGACTAAGATAAGGAGGAATAAACATGGCATATAGAAAATTAGGTAGAGATAACAAACATAGAAGAAGTATGCTAGCTACTATGACTAAACAAGTAGTAATCAACGAATCAATCACAACTACTGAAACAAGAGCAAAAGAAGTTCGTAAATTTGTAGAAAAAATGATTACTTATGGTAAAAAAGGTGATTTAGTATCTCGTCGTAAAGCATTAGCATTCTTACATAATGATAAAAAAGTTGTTGATAAGATATTCAATGATTTAGCAACTCGTTATGCTACTAGAAATGGTGGATATACACAAATCTTAAAATTAGAAGAAAGACGTGGAGATGACGCTTTAATGGTAATTTTAAGACTAGTTGCAGAAAAAGAAGAAACTAAATCAACAGAAACAAAAGAAAAAAAGGCAACAAAAAAGAAAACAACAAAAAAAGAAGAGAATAAAAAGTCAGATAAATAATAATATTAAGATGTTGAAAACAACATCTTTTTATATGGAAATATTAATAATTATTTGATATAATAAAAGCAAGTAGGTGATATTATGAAGGCATTAATAACAGGTGCATCATCCGGAATTGGTCTAGATATGGCAAGATATTTAGCAACAAAAGGATTTGAATTAATATTGGTTGCAAGGAATAAAGAAAAACTTGAAGAAATTCAAGAACATTTACCTACTAAAGTAACAATTATAGTTGCTGATTTATCAAATGAACAAAGAGTAAAAGACCTATATGTTTTAGCAAAAAAAGAAAATATTGATATATTAATAAATAATGCTGGACTAGGAGATTTTGGATATCTTACAGATACAGATTTAAATAAAGATTTAGAATTAATTAACACAAATATAAAAGCAGTACATATTCTTACAAAACATATGGTTAAGGATATGGAGAAAAGGGATACTGATACTTATATATTAAATGTTGCATCATCCGCAGCATTTCAGCCAGGACCATTGATGAGTACATATTATGCAACAAAATCATATGTATATCAACTAACTGAAGCATTATATTATGAAGAAAAGAAAAAGAAAACAAAAGTACATGTTTCTGTATTATGTCCAGGACCTGTAGAAACAAACTTTAATAATGTTGCTGGTGTAAGTTTCTCAGTAAAACCATTAAAGAGTACATATGTTGCAAAATATGCAATAGATCAAATGTTTAAAAATAAAATGTTAATTATACCAGGATTTAAAATGAAATGTGCAAAGTTCTTTAGTAGATTTGCTTCAGATAAATCACTGTTAAAAACTGTATATAAAATACAAAAAAAGAAAGCCAGCTAATAGTTGGCTTTTAAAATCAAGGGGATAGGTAAAATGGAAGTAATATTAAACATTAATAATCTAGAATATGAAAATATCTTTAAAGATTTAAGTATATATATAGAAAAAAATACCATCACAACTATTTCAGGACCAAATAATTGTGGTAAGACAACACTTTTTAGAATATTAAATAGAGATATAGAAACAAACTTAAATATTGTTATTGATGGTAAAAATATTAACTCCTATGAAGAAAAGACATATGATGAAAAGATACAAGTTGTGTTTCCAAATAAACTATTCACAAGAGAAAAAAACTTAATTGATGAACTTAGAATTCAAAATAGTAATATAGATGAAGAAAAGATATCTTTTATAATAAGTGAATTAAAATTAAAAAAATATCAAAAATGTGAAATATCAAAACTATCAGAGAAAAATATAATTCTACTTCAGATAGCCAAAGCAATATTAAATTCAAAAGAAATAGTTTGTATTGATGAATTAGACTATTATTTTAATAATGAAGAACTAAAAAAACTATGCCAATTTTTTTATAAATGTATTGAAAAATATGATTTAACTTTTATACTTAGTTCTCAAAAATCAGATTTATCTATCTACACAAAATATTTATATATTATTAATAATGGAAAAATCGCTCTAAAAGGAGAATCGTTAAAAGTATTAGAAAAAGATAATATCTTAAATAAGATAGGTCTAGAATTACCGTTTATGATTGATTTATCTGTAAAATTAAAAGACTATGATTTAATTAATAAAATATATACTGACAAGAAAGAATTAATAGATGCATTATGGAATTAAAATATAATAATAATGATATTAATTTTACAATAAAATCACAAACAATAAATGGTATTATATGTAAAAATATCGATGATATAACAGATATACTTAGATTAAGATATGATTTTTCCAAAGATATTAAGATAGATGGTAAAAAAATAAAAGAAAATGATATAAATGAATATAAAAGAAAAATAAGTATAGTTAGAAAAGATAATCTTACTTTAAATAATTATAATGATATTTATACATTTATGATTCAATACATAAAATCAAATAAAATATATCCCAAAAATACAGATAAAAAAATAAAGGATTCATTAAAAATAGTAGGACTAAATCAAGATTTGCTTAATAGAAATATAAATGACTTATCAAACTCAGAGAAAGAGTTATTGAAAATATCAGTAGCATTATTATCAAATCCTGAATTACTAATAATTGAAGATCCTATGAAAGGATTAGACTTAAAGAATCAAAAGAAGTTAATTATATTATTCAAAAGAATGATTGAACAATATAATAAAACAATAGTATTTATCTCAACAGAAAGTGAAACAATTTATAAATACTGTGATGAAATAATTGTTTTTACAAATACAAATGTGATCCAAGGTAAAACAAAAGAACTAATAAATAAAATAGAACTATTAGAAGATAATAACATATCTATACCTGAAATAGTAGAATTTACTTATTTAGTAAGGAAAATAAAAGATGTTAAGATAGACTACTATAATGATATTAGAGATATAATCAAAGATATATATAAACATAAATAAGGTGATGATAAAATGAGATTTTTAATAAAATTTTCATATGATGGAACTAACTATTCTGGATTTCAATCTCAAAAAGGACATAAAACAATCCAAAATGAATTAGAAACTGCTCTATCAAAAGTAAACAATTCAATTTATACACCTATAGTTGCAACAGGAAGAACTGATAAAGGGGTGCATGCATTATCTCAATATGCACATGCTGATATAAATGTAAATATAACAGAAAAAAAATTAAAAAGAGCACTTAATAGTAATTTACCAGATGATATACACGTAATATCCACAGAAATTGTGGAAGAAAATTTTCATGCAAGATACAATGTTAAAGAAAAGACATATAAATATTTAATTAATATTGGAGAATATAATCCCATAGAAAGAAATTATGCATTCCAATATAACTATGAATTAAATATTGATAATATGAAAAAAGCAATAAAATATTTTGAAGGAACTCATGATTTTAGAGCATTTGTAACAGATAATAAAACAAAAGAAAATTGTGTAAGAACAATAACCTATACTAATATAGAACAAAAAGATAATATAATAGAATTAACATTTAAAGGAAATGGTTTTCTAAGATATCAAGTAAGAAATATGGTAGGTATTTTAATTAAAGTTGGAGAAAATAAAATATCCCCAGAAACTGTGGAAACAATTTTAGAGAGTAAAGATAGAACAAAATCAGGAAAGACTGCTCCAGCAATGGGATTATACCTATATGAAGTAAAATATTAATATTAACAAAAGTATGTAAAATAAAGAAAAAGTATTGATTTTTAATGCTTTTTTTAGTATAATTTTAATCGGTACATTTAAATCCCCACATAAATTGGACCGTGGGAAAGTCCGATTTAAGTAAAAGGAGAAAAGTTATGACAAGTTATATGCAAAAAAAAGAAACAATAGAGAGAAAATGGTATGTAATTGATGCAGAAGGAAAATCTTTAGGTAGAGTAGCTTCTTTAGCAGCAACATACTTACGTGGAAAACACAAACCAACTTATACTCCACATATTGATTGTGGTGATAACATTATTATTATTAATGCACAAAAAGTAAATTTAACTGGAAATAAATTAGATAAGAAAATGTATTATAATCACTCTCAATATACAGGTGGATTAAGAGAAAGAAATGCAAGAACAATGAGAGATGAATATCCAATCGAAATGGTAGAAAGAGCTGTAAAAGGAATGTTACCACATAATAGATTAGGTAGACAAATGTATAAGAAATTATTTGTTTATGCAGGAAACGAACACAAACAACAAGCACAAAAACCAGAAGTGCTTGAAGTAAAGTAGGAGGGTTAAGTTATGGCAAAAGAAAAGAAAAATGTATACACAGGAACAGGACACAGAAAAACAAGTGTTGCGAGAGTAACATTAACTCCAGGTAAAGGAAAAATTACAGTTAATGGAAGAGATGTTAGAGAATATTTTCCATCTGAAATTTGTGTTATGGATTTAACTCAACCATTAGTTCTTACTAATACAAATGAAATGTTTGATGTAGATGCTAAAGTATCTGGTGGAGGATTCCAAGGACAAACAGGAGCAATCCGTTTAGGAATCACAAGAGCACTATTAGACTATGATAAGACTACACCAGCAGATTCAGAAAATAGTTTTAGAAAAACTCTTAAAGTTGCTGGATTCATTACAAGAGATCCTCGTAAGAAGGAACGTAAGAAACCAGGATTAAAGAAGGCACGTCGTGCTCCACAATTCTCAAAGAGATAATATTATCAATATGTTTCAAAAAGTCCGTATATACGGGCTTTTATTATGCCAAAATATATAAATTATATTTTTAGATACCATATAATACAAAATTGAAGTTCTATGATATAATTTATATAGGAAGTGATAAAATGATTAAACCAAAAAAATTAAATAAAGGTGACAAAGTTGCTATAGTATCTCTATCAAGAGGATTATTAGGGATGCCATTTATTAAACATGAGTTAGATTTGGGATTAAAAAGACTAAAAGAATTTGGATTAGAACCCGTTATTATGCCAAATTCATTAAAAGATATGGATTACTTATTTGATCATCCAGAAGAAAGAGCAAGTGATTTAAAATCTGCCTTCTTAGATGATAGTATAAAGGGTATTATTTGCGCTATAGGCGGAGATGACACATATAAAACAATACCATACCTAATGGAAGATAAAGAATTTATAGATGCTGTAAAGAAACACCCTAAAATCTTTACAGGATTTTCAGATACAACAAACAATCATTTAATGCTTAATAAAATTGGACTTGAAACATTTTATGGACCATGCTTTTTAGTTGATCTAGCTGAGCTAGATAAAGAAATGTTACCATATACAAAAGATACATTTAATAAGTTTTTTATGAATGAAGAAAAATATGAAATTACATCAAGCCCAACTTGGTATAAAGATAGAGAAAGTTATGGAGAAGAACAAGTAGGAACACCACGTATATCAGTAGATGAAAAACATGGATTTGAAGTTTTAAATGGAAATGGCACTATAACAGGAAAACTATATGGTGGATGTTTAGATAGTTTATATGATATTTACACAAGTAGTAGATATGGAAATGAAAATGATATTTATAAAAAATATGATATTTTACCTACACTAGATGAATGGAAAGAAAAAATATTATTTATAGAAACATCAGAAGAAAGAATGGCACCAACACAATTAGAAGTGATTTTAAATTATTTTAAGAACAATAAAATACTAGAATCTGTAAAAGGAATTATAGTAGGAAAACCAATAGATGAAAAATACTATGATGAATATAAAGAAGTATATAAAAAAGTATTCAGTAATATAAATACTCCAGTTTTATATAATGTTAATTTTGGACATTCTGTACCAAGAACATTAATCCCCTATGGAGCAACAGCAACGATTGATTATGATAATAAAAAAATATATATAGATGAACCAATTTTTGAACAATAGTTTTTTATAAAAAGTCCTTTTTAAAGGACTTTTTAATATTATGTAATTCAAAAATACATTAAAAAATATGATATAATTATTAAAGAAAGCAGTGTTATAAATGAAAAGTATAAATGAAATAAATAAAGAAATTCAAGAAGTGAAAAAGCAAAACCAAAGTATAAAAGAAATAAGTGATGGAAATCACACAATTGGTCAATATATAGATATGAGAAATAATCTTTTCATTGCGCTATGTAATGCATATCCTGAAATATCCTGGAAATCAAGAAAACACTATGATGAAGAAAATGATCCTATGTTTAATGGAGATTTTATCGCAGGAATAAATTCTGACAAAGGAACAATAACCTTTCATTTAAAAATGAAATATTGGGATGATATCATAGCAGAAGAAATAGATAGAGCGCCAAAATATGATGGTTACACAGAAGAAGATGTTATATCTAGAATAAAAAGTTTGACTAGAACGAAAAAAACACACAAAAAAGGAGCGTTAATATGAAAATAATCTATGTTCATCATGCAGAAAGAAACGTAAGTAAAGATCATTCAAACTCAGAATTACGACAATTAGAAGATATAACGGAAACAGGTATTAAAGAAGCAGAGTTTTTGGCAGAAAGATTAAAGAAACAAAAGGTAAAAGCAATTGTTACTTCTCCATATTTAAGATGTAAACATACATCAGAAATTTTAAATAAATATATTAATGTACCTATTATTGAAGATAGTAGATTTAATGAGATGCAAAAAAATGAAGAATGGAAGCATCTACTAAAAAGAAATATGGAAGCAATAGATGATATTGTTAAAACATATAAAGATGATGACACAATAATATGTGTAACCAGTGGAGTTAATGTTTCAGCATTTATCTGTTATTTTTATAAAATTGAACCGAGTAATGAAACACCATGGAGTCAAGCAGCTGGTCTATCACCAATGATTTTTACTATAGGTAAAAAAATGCTAGATTAAATAAGAAGATTATCATTAAAAAATATTAGAAATATAATTCCGATTGATATTTTTAACATATTATATTACAGGAGGAGTTATATGTTTAATATAGATTATTTAAAACTATTATTAATTATTTCAATCGCAATAAGTTCAATCACCTGTGTTTTTATTCAAAAAACAAAAAGTCTATTTAAAAGTAGTAAGTATATTATTATATATTCGTTAGTTATAAATGTACTAACAAGTATACTATTTTGTATGACATTTACTAATATAAGTTTTCCAAATAGTTTATGGATAGGTTTATTTTCCTTTTTAGGAGCAGATTCTATATATAAATCATTGGAAGGTAAAATATCTTCTTATAATGATATTATTTCAAAAAATGTTGTTGAAATTGAAAGAAATAATATTATTAATGAGGAGGATAAATAATGGAAAAACCTATATTTCCAATGGAATATATAAGAATAACTCAAGGATATAATGAAGGAACACATATGGGTAGTTATGCTATTGATAATGCTGGAAAAGATACAAGTATAAGTGACGTAAAGGCACCATTTACAGGCGTTATTAAAAAGATTTATCAGAATGATGCAAATGAAGTATGGCTTGAAAGTAAAGAAATAGTAGAATATCCAGATGGCACTAAGGATTATATGACTATAATGTTTGCTCATGATAATGATGTAAATGATCTGTTTGTAGGAAAAGTAATAAAACAAAATGATACTTTCTATCATGAAGGAACTAAAGGTAATGCAACAGGAAATCATTGCCATTTTGAATGTGGGAAAGGAAAATTTACTGATAATGGATGGCACAAGAATAATAGTGGATATTGGAGTATAAATAATGGTAAAAAACCAGAAGACTGTTTATGGTTAAATGATAAAAACATTATTATAGATACACATGGATACAAATTTAAAAAAATATCCACAGAAACTGTGGAAATAAAACCTGTAGTAACAGATAATAAAAAAAACGAAAAAATATTTATTGCTCCAAAAACAGATTTATATGGAGTATACCTAAAAGAAAAACAAGAACTAGTGATAAAATCAACCAAGTAATACATCAAGAATCATCATAATTATAAATCCAATTATAAATAATAAGGCCATTAGGTCTTTTTTTTCTGTTGATTGACTTTCAGGAATAAGCTCTAAAACAGTAACAAAAATCATTGCACCAGCAGCAAAAGCAAGAATAAATGATAGTAATGAATTTATTTTTAAAACAAGTAGTGCACCTATAACAGCAAATATAGGTTCTACAATACTACTGATAGATCCAAATAGAAAAGAATAACCTGTAGAAACATTTTCTCTTCTTAATGGAAGACTAATTGCAGCTCCTTCAGGAAAATTTTGTATCGCAATACCTAAAGTTAAAATACAAGCTTCTAGTATGTTACCTCCATACAGAATATTTCCAAAAGCAACACCAATCGCTAGACCTTCAGGAATATTATGTAAGGTTATAGATGCAAATAATAAAAGACAGCGTCTTAAATTAAACTTTGTAGTTATTTTCAAAGAACAAAAACATTTATTTCCGATATACACAAATACACTACCTAATAAAAAACCTAATACAACAGTAATAAAAAAATTCTGTTTTAAATCACTAGAAATCAAAATTGCTTGATTTAGTAAAGAAAAGAAACTTGCAGAAAACATAATTCCTGCAGAAATCGCAAGCATAGATGTCATAAGATATTTATTAACCCTTTTAAAGAAAAAAACAATACTAGACCCCAAACTTGTAATAAAAGCAGAAAAAATTCCACCAAAAAGGGCTAAAATAACGGGGTTATAATTACTAAAATAATCTATCATTAAATATCACCATTATATAATATGATAAATTGATAATTCTGCTAAATTAATATTGAAAAAACTTGCAAAAGAATATATAATTGATTATATGGTAAGATAGTGTAAAATTACGGAATAAAAGAATAGATTAGTTCAATAGATGTACTAATAAGAAAGGGTGAACCTTGTGATAGTTAGATTGATAAAAAAGAAAAAAATCTATAATTTCACTTTGCCAACAAAAATTTCAGGAAACTACTGGATTACTGATAATGATTACTTAGGAAACGTTAGAAATTTAATTAATGTAGAAGAAGAAAACGGTAAGTGGAAAATTAAAAGTGACTTTGAAACAAAAATTATGTCAGGAGAAGTAGAGGTAGAATCTGCATATTTAAGTGAGTATAGTTTATATTTCTTAAAAATAAATACTGATAACGAATATGTTATTTTATATTGTTCTCCAACTATCGATAAAGAAATATATAGATTGCGTATTAAAGATAAGAATGATTTCTTAATAGGTAATAATACAGATGCACCTATTAACTTTAGTTATCCTTTAGTATCAAGACAACAAGCAAGGTTAATATATAGTAACGGGGTATGGGTTGTTCAAGATCTTAATAGTAAATATGGAACATATGTAAATAATAATTCTATAACTACAAAACAATTAGAATATGGAGACATTATATTTATAATGGGATTAAGAATAATTGTTATGAAGGACACTTTAATAATTAATAATATAGGCCCAAGTTTAAATATTGATAATAATTATTTTGATTCAATCACTCCAATAACTCAAAAGCAAGTTGAATTTGATAATCCTGATGAAGAAGGTATTGAATTTTATAAAGAAGATGATTACTTCTATAGAGCACCACGTTTTAAAACTGGAATTGAAGATGCAAATATTGGTATTGATGCTCCTCCGGGTCAAGAAGAGGAAGATAAAACACCAGCAATATATACAATTGGACCAATGCTTACAATGGCTATGATGTCTATGTCTATGGGTATCAGTTCATTACAAGGTGTAATTGAAGGTACAGTAGATTTAAAAACAGCAGCACCAACATTAATTATGTCTGGAGCTATGCTAGCAACAATGTTATTATGGCCAACACTTCAAAGTATTTATCAAAAGAAAGTTAGAAAACAAAAAGAAGAAGAACGTAAAACAAAATATTTAAAATATCTAGATGATAAAAGAGAAAAAATTCAAGCTGAAATGAAGATTCAAAGACAAATCTTAATTGATAACTATCTACCTCTTTCAGAAGTTAAAGAGATAATTTATCAAAGAAAGAGAAATCTTTGGGAAAGAGAAATTGGTCAAGAAGACTTCTTGGATTTAAGACTAGGTATAGGTTCAACAGAATTAAAAGGAAAAATAGCAATTCCTGAAGAACATTTCTCATTAAAATCAGATGAATTATTAAAAGAAGTATACAAAGTAGGTGCAGAATCAAGAACATTAGAAAATGTCCCTGTATCACTAAATTTTGTTAATAGAAATATATCTGCAATAATTGGAACAGCTATGAATAAAAAAGAATTCATTGAAGGATTAATTCTTCAAATGATAACATTCCATAGTTATGAAGATTTAAAAATAGTATTATTTACTAATGAACAGAATGCAAGTAACTGGGAATATCTAAAAGTTGCTCCACATAACTGGAATAATAATAAGACAATGAGATATTTCGCAACAAATCTTGATGAAGCAAAAGATATTTCATTTGAATTAGGAAAAGAATTACAAGCAAGAAAACTAAAAGATAATAACGGAAAAATGGAAATCAATGAAGAAGATTATCATAGTTATAAACCATATTTCGTTATAATTACTGATGATTATAAATTAGTAAGAGATGTTGAATTAATTAAAGAAGTAACAGATATGAAAATTAATTATGGATTTAGTTTAATAGTAATTAGTCCACGATTAATTAATATTCCAAATGAATGTTCAGCATTCGTAAGTGTTGGAGATAAAAAATCTGGAATCTTTGAAAATGAGTTAGTTTCAAATAAACAAAAGGAATTCGTTGCTGATTTCGATTCAACATTAAATATATTTGAATGTTGTAAGTTAATTGCAAATATACCAATTGATATTGCAAAAGAAAGTAGAGCACTACCATCAAGTGTATCTTTTCTTGAAATGTATAATGTTGGTATGGTTGATCAATTAAATATTCTTAATAGATGGAAAACAAATGATCCTACAAAGACACTTCAAGTACCAATAGGATTAGACAAATCAAGAGAATTATTTAAATTAGATTTACATGAAAAAGCACATGGACCTCATGGATTGATAGCAGGTATGACTGGATCAGGTAAATCAGAATTCATTATTTCATATGTTTTATCAATGGCACTTAACTATCATCCATATGAAGTATCATTCGTCCTTATCGATTACAAAGGTGGAGGATTAACAGGTGCATTTGAAAATAAAGAAACTGGAGTAAAATTACCTCACTTAGCAGGAACAATAACTAACTTAGATACTGTTGAAATGAACAGATCATTAGCATCAGTACAAAGTGAGTTAAGAAGACGTCAAAGACTATTTAATGAAGCAAGAGATAAATTAGATGAAAGTACAATTGATATATATAAATATCAAAGTTTATATAGAAAAGGTGCAGTTTCAAAACCAATTTCACATTTGATTATTGTGTCAGATGAGTTTGCTGAGTTAAAAGACCAAAGACCAGAATTTATGGAACAATTAATATCAACAGCACGTATCGGACGTTCCCTTGGAGTTCACTTAATTCTAGCAACACAAAAACCAAGTGGAGTTGTTAATGATCAAATTTGGTCAAACTCAAAATTCAGAATATGTTTAAGAGTTCAAGATAAGTCAGATAGTATGGATATGATTAAATGTCCAGATGCAGCTGAGTTAAAAACAACAGGACGCTTTTACTTACAAGTAGGTTATAATGAACTATTCGCAATGGGACAAGCAGCATGGGCAGGAGCTCAATATTATCCAACTGAAAAAAGAAAGAAAAAAGTAGATCAATCAATAAGAATAGTTGATAATGTAGGAAGTACAATTAAATTACTAGATACAAAACAAAATGATATTGTAGTTCCATCAAAAGGTGAAGAAATAACTAATATTATCAAATATATTGTTGATGAGGCAAAGAAAACAAATATATCAATAGAACAGTTATGGTTACCTAGAATTCCAGATGTAATATATACAGAGCAATTAAAAGAAAAATATCAATATAAAACAATTAAAAACGTAATTAATCCAATAATCGGAGAGTATGATGATCCAGATAATCAATCACAAAATATTTTAACTCTTCCATTATCAACAGAAGGAAATACAATTATATTTGGTTCTGCAGGAAATGGAAAAGAATTAATGGTATCAAATATCATTTACTCATGTATTACAACTCATACATCAAGAGAAGTAAATTTCTATCTTCTAGATTTTGGAGCTGAGACATTAACAATGTTTAGAAAAGCACCTCATGTTGGTGATGTAATGCTATCAACAGATGCAGAAAAAATTGCTAATATGTTTAAAATGGTAAATCAAACAATAGAAGAAAGAAAGAAAATATTCATAGATTACAACGGTTCATATGAATTCTACATAAATCATGGAGGAAAACAAATACCATTAATAGTAATTGTTATAAATAATGTTGAGGCATTTGTAGAAACATATCCAGATTATGAAGAAATAATGGGACAAATGACAAGAGATTGTCTAAAATATGGTGTAGTATTTATATATACAACAAATGGACCAAATACAGTAAGATATAAATTAAGACAAAATTTCAAACAAAATGTTGTTCTTCAATTTAATGATCCATCAGATTACGCATCAGTAATCCCAGGAGTTAGAAAGAAAGAACCTTCTAAAGCATTTGGTAGAGGATTGATATTATTAGATTCAATTTTTGAGTTCCAAACATCATATCCATACCGTGAAGCAAAGATGACAGATTATATCAAAGTAGTATGTGATAAGTTAAATACAGTATGTGACTATAAAGCACCATTTATCCCAATACTTCCAGATGTAGTATCAAAAGATTTTGTAGAAAACTTACTTGGAAATATCAAGACAATTCCAGTTGGTGTAGAAAAAGAAAACTTAAATATAGCTCAAATTGATTTAAACAACGCATATATGTATAACATAACTGGAGATGATATTACAACAGATCCAAGATTCCTAAAAGGATTAATAAGAAACTTAACAACAATTCCAAATTCAGAATGTATTGTATTAGATGCAATTAGTGTTCTTGATGGATTATCATATGAAAAAACAACATACAGTACAGATGCATGTTATGATTCTATTGAAAAACTTACAAATGCATTTGAAAATAATGATCCAGAAAAAACAACATTTGCTATGGTTATTGGTGTGCATAATTTAATGAACAAATTAAGTTCTATAGAATCAGGTAAATTACAAAAACTAATGACAGAAGCAAAGAGCAAAAGAAATATCAAATTCCTAATTGTAGATACAATAGATAATATTAAATCAATTACATTTGAGGCATGGTATAAAGGTAATGCAGACTTATCTGAAGGAATTTGGATTGGAAATGGAATTGGAAATCAATTTACACTTAAAGTTACAACTAATTCAAGATTATTAAGAGCAGATCTTGAACCAGGATTTGGATATTGTATTAAGAAAGGTAAAGCGACATTAATTAAATTAATGTCTGATGAGTAGGAGGAAAAACTATGGATAAAAATAAAATATTAATTGAAATAGAAATTCCTTTAATTGAAAAAAAATATGATATTTTCATTCCAATAAATAAAAAAATTGGAACAATGAAAAGTCTAATTGAAACTGCTCTTATCGATATTACAGATCAAGCATATACACAAAAGAAAGATTCAAATTTCTACAGTAAAGAAACCGGAGAAATATATGATGTTAATAAAACAATCCGAGATACAGATTTAAAAAATGGATCAAGAATTGTCTTAATATAAGGAGGTAAACTTATGTCAGATTACAACCAATATATAACTTCAATAAATAAAATATTTGATTACATATCAAAAATGAAAGCAGGTTGGAATGGACAAGATAACATTAATTATATAGAGAGTATTGAAGAATACAAACAAATAGTAATTAATAATGTTAATTTGTTCAAAGAAGCACAACCTCAACAAGCACAACCTGAATCACTAGGAAGTGAGGAGGTAAAAGCAAATGATTGATAAGTTATCATATGATGAAATAACAAATATTTCAAACGGATTAAAGCAAGAAGTAGAAGTTCTTAATAATTTGATGAAAGATAAAGATGCTGCTGACTTAAAAGACTTTATTGCTACAGTAGAAGGATATTCAAAATTCTTAGAAACTTCTGTAGAAATAAACAAAGATGCAGATAAGGCAATAGAAGCATTAAAAAGTGTTAAATAAAAAACTTTCATAATTATGAAAGTTTTTTTATATACTTATAAAGTTTAACTTTTGGAAAATAATAATTCAAAATATTGTAATAAGTTCCTCCATTTTTCGCAATACAACATGCTCCAAATAAACTTAATCCATATGAATTACCAATTCCTTTAGTAATAACTTCAATATAATTATTATTAACAATAATACTAATATCATTAGAATTTAATTTAAGAATATTCTTAAATTCAGATATTGATATTTTATAATTATCCATATTAATTATAGTTCCATTATTAGATATATAAATCTTACTCTTATTATTAATACTTATCTTAAATAATTTATTAATATCTTCATAACTGTATTTAACAACATTTATATAATTTGAAGAAGTAATATCCCATATACTTTTAACACTTGTTAAATAGGGATATTTTTTATTAGTTCTAGTTCTACCACTATTACAATAATGAATAAATGGAAGAATATAATTATTATTATATTGCATATACATACAAGAAACAGAATTAATAATTTCATTAAAACTATTTATAAGAGAATAATAATTATTATATATATCTCTATACTCTTTATAATATTTATAATCATTAAAAATGCTATTACATTTTATATAATTATCCTCATTCATTTGCTTATACACATAAGTATTATATAAAATACATATACACTTATATACCTCAATAGGGAATTCAGAGTTATAAAAATCAAACAATATACTTAAAAGATATTCCCTTAATGTTATTTCACACACACTATTATCATCTAACATAATATTAATTAAATAATTATCTGGAGAATAATAATCACTAATAATAGACTCATCTCTAGTAATATCTAATCTCTTAACAACAATACCATCAACTACATAATAAATAGTTTTTCCTTTAAAATTTATATTGTTACTTATAATATAATTTCTTGATAATAAAAGCAACTTATCATCATTTAAAAATTCATTAGAAAACTCATATTTAAAACTTAAATATAAGTATAAAACCTCAACTCCATTTATATTATTAGTTGTATATTTATAAAACATATAATCACCTAATAGTAATATGTAACAAATTATTATAAATATACAAAAAAGAATTAAAACTCAAAGTATTTTAATTCTTTTTTATCATCGCAATTAATACCAGTAACATAACTTGTATTATCAAATATCTGTTTAAGATCAATATCTTTACCATTTAAATAGTCATAGCAAGCACATACAATTACTTTAGCCTTTTTAACAGCTTTAAGATATAAATCAACAAACGATTCATTACTAGTCATATTATAAGTAGTAGGATTTCTCCATAATAAATTATCTTTATTTAAGTAATTATGATTATCCTCAAGAGGAACATGATAACTAATCGCATCAAGTCTAAATGTATTTTTAAATGTAAAAGTATCAATAAGTTTATAAAAAAACTTTTTAATACCATAAGAATCTTTTCTAAATAATCTAATAAAAACATCCATTTGTTTAAGTGATTTTGTATATATTTTACTCATATTATTAATACCAAAAGTATTATAAAAAGCATAATCAATTGTTTTATCTAATTCTTTAGAAATATCTTTATCAGTAAATATAAAACCAGAATAATCAAACTTATATGGATTAGTATTATATCTTCTGCTAATCATATCATTATCTATAAATGATTCCATAAAATGATGAAGATTATTATACTTGAATGATTCTTTATTGTTTTTATCAAACTCTCCAGTTTTATATATAACATATGGATGAATTGTTGAATCCAGAACATAATGACTAATAAAACCAAATAAGAAAGAATATGTATCACTATCATTAATATCATTATCCTTCATATAGGTTAAAAAATTAATAAAGAAATCCTGAGATTTATTATTATGAAAATATTTATCAAAATCTCTTATTTTTTTACCTGGTACTAGAGATAACAGATTATAAAACTTACAGGCATCTATACTTTGAGAATACATCTTACATTTATCAAGAATTAATGTATTCCTTATTTTCTCAGTTAAAATATCATAAACGTCATTAGCAAAAAAAGCATGTGTAACACTTGCTGGCATATATATTCCCCCTATACAAATCATTATATATTTATTGTATCATTATCTAAATAATAAAACTACTATTATTGTTAATAAAGAGTAATGAATTTTAAATAAATATATGTTATAATCTATAATAGGTGATACTATGATAGACAAGAATTTTAAAAATCTTGACGAACAAATAGATATTTTAAAATATAAAGGGATGGTTATAAGAGATGATAATTATGTCAAAAATGTCCTATTAAGAGAAAATTATTTCTTTCTAAATGGATATAGACATCTTTTTATGGAACCTGGAGATAAGAAATTTAAAGATGGAACAACTTTCGAAGAAATGTATAGTCTATTTATGTTTGATCGCTCTATTAGAAATATATTCTTTAAGTATCTATTAGTAATTGAGAATAACTTGAAATCAATTACATCATATCAATTATCAAAAAAATATGGTTATAGAGAAAGAGATTATTTAAAAGCAAAAAACTTTACAAGTGATCCTGCAAAACAAGCACAATTAAATGATTTATTAAAGAAAATGAAAAGACAAATTAGAGTAAATGGATCACAACATAGTGCAACACTTCACTATTCATCAAATTATGGGTATATTCCATTATGGATATTAGTTAAAGTATTATCTTTTGGAATAGTTAGTGAAATGTATTCAATACTTAAAGTAGAAGATCAAAAAGATATTGCCAATATATATGAAATAGATCCAGATGTATTTATTGTATATCTTCCAATTTTAGCAAATTATAGAAATTTATGTGCTCATGAAGATATATTATATGAAAATAAAACTCAAAAATTAATTGATGACACAGTATATCATCAATTACTTAAAATTCCTAAAGAAGAAGATGTATATAAACAAGGAAAAAATGATTTATTCGCTCTTGTAATAATTATGAAACAAATGCTAAGACAGGCAGATTTTAAAAATATGACAATAGAAATTGACCATATTATTGAAACATTAAATTACAATATAAGAACAATCAAGATAGAAGATGTTTTAAATAGGATGGGATTCCCATTAAATTGGAAAGAACTAGCAAACATTGAAAGGAGCAAAAAAACAGATGAAAATTAGTAATAAAGAAACAAAAGACATTTTATTAATTATTTCATCTTTTTTATTTGGTGGTTTGATTATGTACATACTGCTAAATATATATGGAGTTGATAAACAAATATCAACTACCTCCTTATCAAAAACAGTTAATAAAGTATATGCATCAACTGTAACTATAGAATCATATTCAGGTGGAGCTATCGAAGCAACAGGATCAGGATTCTTTTATAAAAAAGATAATAAAAATGCTTATATTCTAACAAATGAACATATCTTAACAGATGATAAAATAGTAATAACTACAACAGATAATAAAAATGCTGAAGCAACTATACTAGGTAAAGATAAGTACCTAGATTTAGCAGTATTAAGAGTAGATAAAAAATATGCCAAAAAAATAGTAAATCTATCAAAAAATAAAAAAACACAATTAGGAGATTCAATCTTTACTATAACATCACCATTAGGTATAGATTATAAAGGTTCAGTAACAAGAGGAATAATATCAGGAAAAGATAGAATAGTTCAAACAACAGTAGAAGAAAAAAATACATCAAACTGGTTAATGCGTGTAATTCAAATAGATGCCGCTATAAATAAAGGAAGTAGTGGAGGAGCATTATTTGATGAACAAGGAAATGTTATAGGAGTAGTAACCCTTAAATTAATAGATACAGATATTGAAGGAATGGGATTCGCAATACCAATAGAATATGCAATAAACCATTTCAAAGAATTAGAAACAGGAAAAAAAATAGCTTGGCCAGAATTAGGAATAAGTATGACTAACGTTACAAACAGTTCTACATTATTATCAAATAATATAAAAATACCTACAGATTTATCACAAGGAGTAGCTATTTTAAGTGTAAAAAAGAATAGTAGTGCTGATAAGGCAGGACTTAAAAAAGGAGATATAATAACTAAAATAGATGATAAAAATATAGATAATATCTCATATTTAAAATATGTTCTATTCCAACATAAAGTAGGAGATAAAATAACAATTAAATATTATAGAAATGGCACAAAAAGACAAACAAGCGCAATATTAAATAGTTCTGAATAATAGAACTATTTTTTTGAAGACAAATTTAAAAAAATGTGATATAATACATGCGATAAAGAAAGGGGAGATATTTTATGTTAAAAATCTATAAAACCAGTTCTGTAGAAAAGAAAATAAAAAAGATTAAAAAGATAACAGCAGATTCATGGATAAATCTAACATCACCCACAACAGAAGAAATAGAAAAAGTTGTAGAAAAAACAAAAGTAGATAAAGATTTGATATTAAAGATGCTAGACGTAGAAGAGTTACCTCGTATAGAACAAGGAGAAAATGCAACATTAGTTGTAATAGATACTCCATATCTTGAAGAAGGTGAAGTATCCCATATATATAGTACATATCCATTAGGTATAATAATTACAAATAATAATTATCTAATAACAGTATCTCCAAAAAAAGTTAATATTTTAAATGATTTTATAAAAAATAATGTAAAAGATTTTAGAACTGCTAAAAAAATAAGATTCTTGATTCAAATATTGTTAAAAACATCTAATTATTATCAAAGAGCATTAAAACAAGTTAATTTAGATATTGAGAAAAAAGAAGCGGTATTAAAAAAATCAACAGAAAATGAAGATCTATTAGATTTATTAGAAATAGAAAAAACATTAGTTTATTTTATTACTTCATTAAAAGCAAATGATCTAGTGCTTGAAAAACTATCAAAAGGAACAATATTACCATTATATGAAGGGGATTTAGATTTATTAGAAGATGCTATAATCGAAAATAAACAGGCAATAGAAATGAGTGGTATATATAGAGATATCTTATCTTCAATAACAGATACATATGCAACTGTAGTATCAAATAACTTAAACAATGTAATGAAGTTCCTAGCAGGAGCAACAATAGTTTTGTCAATCCCAACGATGATATCATCATTTATGGGAATGAATGTTCCATTAGGAGATTTTGCTACAATGGGAACAGCATTTATACAACTATTAGTTATTTCAACAATTTTATCTATAGTTATTGCTATTATATTAAAAAAGAAAAATATGCTATAAATGACTTTACATTATAGCATATTTTTTAAATTGTAAAAAGAAAATATAATTGCTATAATTATTAATATAGGAAGTGACTTTTTATGAATATAGAAACAAATGGGATAAGAGAAATACTTGCTAATATTAATGAAAAGAAGAAAAGTGGAGCATCAGTCTCAAGATATATTGCTGAATTATTAGTAAAATTAGGAGTAAAAGAAGAAATATTAAAAAACCCAAATAATAATACAACACCTAAAGAATTGTATTCAACAATACTTGCTCTATCAGAATCAAATGATATAAGAATAACTCCAAGTGGAGTTGAAATAAGAGCACAATCAGTAATGGCATCACAAAACGGAGAAAAGAAACCAACCGATATAGTTTTAAGTATAAAAGATGGAGATATCTCTGTTAAACAATTTTATAAAAAAGATGAAAAAGAAGTTAAAGTAAAAAGCACTGAAATAACAACAGGAACATATAGTGATGGAGAAACAGTTGTTAGAACATTAGATGGAGAATACTCATTATCTGATAAAAATCCTGGATCAAGAGAATATAATGGAGAAGGAGTATATACTGTAAACGAATTTGGATCAGATGGAGTACAAATGGGAACAAGAGTAATAAGCGTTCAAAATACACCATCAAAGGTAATAGGACCATTAAGTTATGAAAATCTATATGCTCAAGAAAGATATACAAGATCATATGGTTTATCAACTCCAATTTCTGCTGATATGCAAAAAGATATATTACTATCACATAGACAATCTCCAAGTGTTAAAGGAGAATTTGTCTACTATAGAAATCCAGAAGAAATTGATAAACTTAATGTTGTAGAAAACTATGATTCAGTAAGATCAGGAGTTGAATTTGCACTATTTAGTGAACATGGAACAGATAGCATTAGAAGAATAGGAGTAGTAGAAGATATTTCAAAAGAAAGATATGATAGAGAAAGGCAAGAATTCTACTCATCAAAAGAAAATATAGAAGAGATGAAAAGAAAATCTCCACTCGCAAGTACAAAAATAGAGGCATCTGCTCAAAAATATATGAGTGAAAGAAGTACATATACATATTAAAATAAAGAACAATTAATTGTTCTTTATTTTTTATTCAATGATTTTATATATTGAACTTGTTCCTTGTTAGAAGCAACATAAACATGTAAATCACTGTTTAATTTTCTATATGTATTAATTCTTTGTTCATAACTAGTATTTTCACCATAATAGTCCTTTGTAACAAAACCAATATTATAAGCTGATACAAAATGTGATTTTAAATCTAATTCATATGAACGATTTTTACCATCTTCATACAATTTACCAAGATTTAAATATGTAGGAGGAGCATCTAATACTTCATCAGTTAACTCTCTACCAGAATCATATTTATCCAATATAGAACGATAATCATCAATTATTTCTTCTCTATCAATCAAATATCTAGCAATTCTTTCTTTAGATTTTTCAATCTCTTCATAATGTCTTCTATCATTACAAGCATCATCGATTCTTAAAAAACTAGAATTAAAATCAATAAGTTCTTTTTCATCCCTAATTTTAGAATCTATATATCCAATAGTAGTAACAAAAAAATAAAAACTAGCTAAAGATTTATCTTTAGATAAAGATCCAGGTACAGAACTATTATTAAATTTTTCCATTTCTATTTTTGATCTAGATTCAACTGTATCAATCTTAATAAGACAATTTTGTGCACTTTTTAAAGTTTTCATCATATCAACATTAGCAAAACTCATACTATGTCTTAACTCTTTTTGTTTTAATGATGATACTCTTTGATAAAAATTAGGTTTTTTCTCTTCCTTATCTGGTTTTCCACCAATCCATTCTTCCATAACCAATACCTCCTTCTTTCATGCATGATATTATAACATAAAATACAATAGGTTACAAGGAAACAAATTTGATATAATAAGAGTCAACTATATATTTTTATGATATAATCTTATACAGATGGAAATTTAGAACAAAAAAATAAGACATTAAATTTATATAATATGCAAAGGGATTTACTTATGGAAGAAATATTAGTAGATAAAAATGGTTATGATCAATTCAATAAAGAACTGGATAGACTTGAAGAAATAAGTCGTTCTAATTCTGCTTTAGGAAGTGAAGTATATAGAGATGCTGTTGGTGATGGATGGCATGATAACTTTGCTTTTGAAGAAGCAATGAGAGAAAGTAGAACAATAGCTAAAAGAATAGAAGATTTATTAAAGAAAAGGAAATATTTAAAGATAGTAGATGATGAAGTAAAAGACGAAAAACTAGTTAATATTGGAGATACTGTTTGTATTGAATTAAAATATAGTGAAGATGATATAGAAAAAGAAATTATTACACTAACAGGTAATTATCTTCCAAATATTGAGGATGAGATAAATGAAATATCTCTTAATAGTCCACTTGGAAAAGCATTATATAAGTCAGAAATTGGATCATCAACATCATATTTTGTTAATGATAAGGAAGTATTTGTAACAATAATATCAAAAAATGAATAATTAATTATCTTGATAAATAATATCAATTGTGATAAAATATATCACATCTTTGGGAGGAAGGTATTATGAACGAAAAAGAACCAATTTATTTAGATCAAAAAGGTTATGAAGAATTTTTAAAAGAAATAGAAAGTATAAAAGCAAGTATTAGACAAAATAATTTAGGAAGAAGAGAAGCGTTCAATTCTGGAGCAGGAGATGGATGGGATTCTCCAGAATTTGAAGAAATAGAAAGAACATCATTAAGATTAGCTGGAGAATTAAGTAGAAAACTTGAAGATTTAGATAGAATCATAATAGTTGAAAAATCAAATGACAGTGATGTAATTGATATTGGAGATATCTTCACTGCAGATATTTCTACTTGTCCAGAAGATGTAAGAGAAATGACACTTAAACTTGTTGGATCAAATGGACAATTAGGAGGAGAAATAAAAGAAGTATCTATCAATAGTCCTATAGGAGCAGCTACATATAAAAAGAGAGTAGGAGATACATGCTCATACTCAGTAGGAGATAGAGATTTCTCAGTATTTATAAAAGAAAAATTAGATTTACAAAAAGAAGAAGATGGTCCAGTAAAAAAATTAACAAAATAATTTTTGAGGTGGAATATGAGTAAAGTAGGGAATACCTTAACAATGTTAAGATTGTTGGAAAGTGGTCATAAATATTCTGTTAAAGAATTAGCAGAAAAAATAGAAGTTAGTCCTAGAATGATTAAAACATACAAGGAAGAACTTGAAAAATGTGGAATTTATATTGATACAATACAAGGAAGATACGGTGGTTATGTTTATAAAAGAAAACATAATTATAATGTTTCTTTCGATTACTTAGATGTTGATGCCATTGAAAGTATTATTTATAAATTAAATCCAGATGAACAAGAAAAATTAAATATAACTTTAGAAAAACTACGATCTATAGTTATCTATTCAGCTGATGAAGTAAGAAATATTAAAATTGATAAAGAAGACCTTCAGAAAAAATATAATATAATTTCAAAAGCTATAGTTGAAAAACGACAATTAAGATTTAAATTCCATAATAAGGAAAGAATATTCCTTCCCTATTCATTTACTTATCATAAAGACTTCATATATGTTACGGGTTATTCAATAAAAGAAAATGATATAAAAACACTTAACTTAAGTAAAATTAAAGATTTAGAAAATGTAATTTAAATAATTACATTTTTTTATTGGTACGATATATTTCACCATTAAGTGTTATAATCAGCATGAAAAGAGATTATCCCCAAATGAGGAGTTGAGGTATATGAGAAATATATTTGGTAAAAATAATATGTTAGTTTCAAATAATAATATAATTAAATTTAATTATGAACAATATATTGATGCATGCAAAATAATGGCTAAAGATATTCAAAAAAATTACAACTTAAAAGAAGATGATATAGAACTAATTGGACTAGCTAGAGGAGGTCTACCAATGCTTGTAACATTATCTCATATGCTAGGTATTAGAAGAATATCAATGATACAAACTCAAATGAGCAATTCAGACAATTGCCATGATTATGGAGAGTTTAGATATATTAGTGACAATATAGATAACAGTAAAAAGAAATGTATACTTTTAGAAGATATTATTTATAAAGGAACTACAACAAAAGGAGTAGTAGATATCTTAAAAGAAAGAGGAAAAGATGTAGTAGGAGTTTACTCATTAATTATAGATAAAGGTTTTAAGAAAATAGATATACCTGATCTTGATATTAAATATACATATGAAATAGAAGAAGATGATTGGGTATACTTCTTTTGGGAAACTGATATAAGAGATATTAAATAGAAAAGAGGTGTTGTTGATGGAAAGATATAAGAATAATCCTATTGTTATTTCTGGACCATCAGGTGCTGGAAAATCAGAATTAATTGACTATATAGAAAAACAATATTCTGATTTTATTGAAGCTATAGGTATGACAACAAGAGCAAAAAGACAAGGCGAAGTTGGAAAAATGAACTTTGTTTCAAGAGAAGAATTCACAAAACTTATTTTAACAAACGGATTAATAGAATACTGTACTTATAATAATAATTATTACGGTGTACCAAAAAGTGAATTTGAAAAACTAAACGATTATCATGTAATGTTTAATGTTGGATATTCATCAGCAAAAGAAATAAAAAAGTTATATGAAAAAACTCAAATGATTTATTTACTACCTCCAACAGAAAGAGAATTATTAAGAAGATTAGGAGATAGAGAATATGAAAGATTCCTAGCAGGTATAAAAGAAACAACTGATAATGCTCTAAAATATGATTCTTTACTAATATCTCTTACAGATGATTTACAAACAACAACTGATAATTTTATGGAAATAGTAAGTGAAAAAAACGAAGCAAAACAATATAAAATGGTTCTTTCTAAAAATAGAGATTTTGTAAGAAATTTCTACAAAAGAGGTGATTAAAATGATTCATGAATTAGATATATATAACCAACAAGAAAGAAATAAGATAAATGATTTTTTAAAAAGAAATATTAATTCTGATTATATGCAAAGTATTGAATGGAACATAATAAGAAATGAGAATAAAAAATATTTTTTATACTATGTAGAAAACGATGAAATAATTTGGAGCTGTAATTTATTAGAAAAGAAAAAGAATTCAAACAAATACTTATATGCTCCAAGAGGACCTGTATTAAAAGATAATAATTTTGAATTAATAAATATATTTCTTAGTCAAATAAAAGAATGGATGATAAATAAAGATTATAACAAATTAGTAATAAATCCATATTTAAATAAAGAAGACTTAAATAAAATATCTAATAAATATAAATATACAATTACTAAAAATAATGATTATTCCAATCTTCATGATTCTTGTAAATTAGCTATGATGGATATTATATTTGATGAAGATGAATTAATTAATAAATTACCTAGTAAATTTAGACAAAATACAAGAAGATCTTATAGAAAAGGATTAAGAAATAAAGTATCTAAAAAAGTAGACTTAAATAACTTTTATAACTTATATTTAGAAACTTCTATAAGACATGATTTTACTCCTCATAATTTTGATTATTTTAAAAATATTATTAAAGTATTTAAAGATAAACTTATATTTTTAGAAGTCTGGTATAATGATAAACCACTAGCTATGAGTATTGATATTATTTATAATAATAAATTAATTTATTTATATGGTGTAAGTTCTACTAATAATAGAAATTTATTAGGAATGTATAATATGCAATGGGAAGCAATTAAATACTGTATAAAAAAGAAAATACCTGTATATGATTTTGGTGGAGTATTTTGTGAAGAAAATGATATAAACAACAAGGATATAGGTTTATATAATTTTAAAAAAGGATACTGTTATAAAGATTTTATAGATGTTGTTCCAGATATAACATTTAATTTTGAAAAAGAAGGCGATATAAATGATTAATGTGGTATTTGAAGGATCAACTGGTTCTGGTAAAACAACGATTATTAAAAAGATAAAAAAGAAATATGATAAGAATTATAAAGTTGGTTATACCAACGATATAGATAGATCTTCGCCTTTATATAATGTGATTAAAAAAATGTTTGAAGAAAATGCATTAGTTTCTTTAAATGAAGATTTTAATACTCTTCGTTATGAAACACTAGTACAGGCAGCAGATTATTTATTTCTAAGAGAAAAATTATATAAAGAAGAAAATGATATTAATCTATTTGATAGAAATTTCTCATCTATTTATTCATATCAATCAGTATTATTAGAAAACAATATAGATGATTCAAATATATTTATGAATAATGTATTATCATGTATGAAATCAGGAGAAAAAAAAGTAGATTTAATGGTATTCTTCGATATAAATTTAAAAGAAGCATTAAAAAGATCAGAAAAAAGAGATAAAAGAGTATTCACAAGAAAAGAAAAAAATACTTTTAAAAAATTCAATGATAAATTAAGAGATTTTATTAGATACAATAATAGTGAATATAGTCTTTTAGTTATTGATAGTAAAGATAGTGAAGAAAAGATAATTGAAAAAATAACAAGCAAAATAGATGAAATAATTGAAGATAAGAAAAAAACAGAAGACGCTAAATGGTATGAATTATATAAAATAGATATAGAAGAATTTGCTAAACCAGATGATTATATTAAATATAAACTTAAATACAAGAAAAAATTTATTAATAAAGTAATTAAATATGCAAAGAATAAAAAAGTTATTGAAATGGGTTGTGGTACCGGATTAATGGCAGGTTACTTACAAAAACTAGGTCTAAAAGTAACAGCACTAGATCTAAGTCAAGCAGTACTAGATTATGCTAAAGAAATAGCAGAACAATCAGAAATAATAAAACCATGTAAGTATGAACAAGGAGATATTTTAAACTTAAAATATAAAAAGAATTCATTTGATGTTTCATATAGTAATGGAGTACTAGAACATTTCAATGATGAAGAAATAATTGAAATCTTAAAACAACAAATGAATATATCTAGATATGTTATTTTTGGGATACCAAGTACATATTTTAATATGAATGAAAAAATGTTAGGAAACGAAAGAACTTTAACTCTAAAAGAATGGAAGTCTCTAATTGAAAGAGCAGGAGGAAGATTAGTAGAACAAACAAGTTTCCATTACTATAAAATATATAGAAGAATTTTTGAAGTGAAAAAATGGTTTAAACCAAAGGCATTTTGGTTATTCATTCTAGAAAAAAAAGATTAATCTGATAAGAATTATTTACCAATTATATATGATATAATAAAAATAGGAGAGTGATAATATGAAAAAGATTACTTATGTTACTGGAAACTGGGCAAAAATATTAAGTGCAAAACAAATATTAGAACCACTTGGAATAGAAGTTGATAATGTAAAAATGGAAACAACTGAAATTCAAGCAGATACAGTAGAAGAAGTCGCAATGCATTCTGCTAAAGAAGCTAGTGATAAATTAAAATGTACAGTTTTAAAAAATGATACAGGATTATATGTAGATGCATTAGGAGGATTTCCTGGACCATATACACACTATGTTGATGAAAAACTAGGAGAAGATGGACTGTTAAAATTATTAAAAGGTGAAAAAAATAGAAAAGCTTGTTTCATAGAAGCATTTGCATACTGTGAATATGGAAAAGATCCTATTGTTTTTAAATCAATAACTGAAGGAGTAATTGCTAAAGAAAAATCAGGTACTTATGGATGGAGTTGGGACTTTATCTTTATTCCAAAAGGATATGATAAAACAATGGGAAATTATCCGGATGAAGAAAGATGCCATGTATGGAATACTGATGCCTATAAAGAATTGGCTGATTTCTTAAAGAGTAAGGAAGATTAAAAAAGTGGAAGAAATAGGATGTCACTTTAAATTTGAAAATATAATTGGTAATACATATCACGATACAAATTTATTATTAAGTTCAGGAAGAAATTGCTTAAGATATATAATCAAAGAAAAAGGAATAAAAAAACTATTTCTTCCGTATTTTCTTTGTGAAACATTAACAGATGTTGCTAAAAAAGAAAATGTAGATATTTATTTTTATCATATAGATGAAAATTATATGCCTAAAGATATAGATGAATCTAAATTAGATGAAAAATCATATATTTATTATGTTAATTATTATGGATTATTTAGAGATAAAATAAATGACTTAATAAAACAATATAAATATATAATTATAGATAATACTCATGATTTCTTTGATAAAGATAAGTATGAAGCAGATACTATATATAACTATAGAAAATATTTCGGAGTTCCAGATGGAGCTTGTATAATAGGACATAACTTAGAATATAATCCAAGTTATGAAAGAGGTAAAAGTCTACCAAAAGTAATTGAAATGCTTTCTAGAGATGAAACTCAAGAATTCTTTCATTACCCAACTTTTTTGGAAGCGGACAAACATTTTAGGAATGAAGACCTAAGATATATGTCTAATTTTACTGAAAATTATCTTCATGCAATTAATTATCAGGATGCATTAGAAACAAGATTAAATAATTATCGTTTATTAAGAAATTATTTATGTAAATATAACAGATTAGATTTATCCACAAAAGAATTAACATATATGTATCCATTATTAGTATCAGATGGAAAAGAATTAAGAAGTTATTTAAAAGATCATAATATATATTCATTAAAACACTGGGTAAATGTAGAATGGAACGGTTCAGATGAGTCTGAAATATTAAGAGCAGATAACATGGTTCTTTTACCAATAGATCAAAGATATGATTCAAAAGATATGGAATATATTGCTGAAAATATAGAAGACTATTATAGAAAACAATTAGTTAAAAAGTAACTAAAGCAGGGGGAAAATAAAATGAAAAAGAATATTGAAAATAAATTGGATTTATTTTCAAATGATAGTAATACTAGTAAGTTAATAGAACAAATGAAATTAAATAAAAAGAATTATGAAAGATTAACTACTGCACTATCATTACTTGGTAACTTTGATAATCAGGTAGAAATTGAATTATACGATGTATTTGAAAAAGATGATGAAAAAAAAGAAAGAATATGGTGTAGTGATAAAGATGAAAATATATTTATATTTTATGCATCATCAACTGATAAAAAAGATTTGTTAAAAATAAAAAAAGATACAAATGATAAAACATTAGATTATGATATTTCACTAGCTAAGAAATTTAAACTAAATAAAGATAATATAGAATATACAAGATCAGGAAATATTACTAATTTTAAATATGGTAGATTTATAACTGATAATAAAGAATTATATAGTATTTTTATGAGTGAAAATTTAGGGTATCAAATAATAGGAGATTTTGATATAGATATTTCAGAATTATTAATCAGTAAATTAAATAAATTAGATCATTCTCCTATGTTAATAGATATAGTAAAAATAATAGAGAAAATAAAAATAGATATTAATTGTAATTTTTCAGAAATAAGAATAGATGTATTTAAAGATTTTAAAGAAATTAGTTCATTGAATATAACTAGCGATTTAGAAAAACCAAAAGAAAAAATAAAAAAAGAGTGTTGTTAACACTCTTTTTTGTGACATATAATCTACTTATTCATAACTTATATTAGAGGTGAAGTTATGAATAGTGAAGATATATTAGTTGTAGTTGATGCTGGACATGGAGGAATTGATAGTGGAGCAGTAGGAAATGGTTTAGAGGAAAAGGATTTAAATTTAAAGGCAGCAAATTATATATATAAAAGATTACAAGAATTAAATATACCATCTGTAATAACAAGAACAGAAGATGAATATCTCCCAAAAGATAAAAGAATAGAGAGAATAAAACAACTAACAAATAATAATTCAAATAATATATTAATATCTAATCATATAAATGCAGGAGGTGCAGAAGGAGCAGAAATCATCTATTCTCTAAAAAATGATTCTACTCTATCAGATATAATATTAGATAACTTGAAAGATCAAGGACAAATAATAAGAAAATCATATCAAAGAAGATTACCAGAAAATCCCAACTTAGATTATTATTATATATTAAGAGAAACAAATTCATATGAACCAATTTTAATTGAATATGGTTTTATTGATAATAAAAAAGATGCAGAAAGACTAAGTAAAAATATAGAAAACTATGCTGAAGCAGTAGTAAAGTCAATTACTGAATACTTAAATTATCCATACAATGTAGAAATATTCCCAAACGAATATATAGTACAAAAAGGAGATACACTATATTCAATAGGTAAAAGATATAATGTATCAGTTGATGAACTAAAAAAAATAAACAATTTAATAACTAATGATATATCTATAGGACAAATATTAAAAATAAAAGAAACTAATAATAATCCCATTTATATAGTACAAAAAGGAGATACTTTATATAGTATTGCTAAAAACAATAAAATTAATATAGATGAACTTATTAAAATAAATAACTTAAATTCTAATATTTTATCAGTAGGGCAGGAATTGTTTATTCCGTTATCAAATGAAGAAATAATAGATGAAGAATATGATATTTATAACGTAAAGAAAAATGATAGTTTATGGAAAATATCTCAAGAGTATAATATTACTATTCCAAAATTAATTGAATTAAATAACCTATCAGATTTAAATATAAAAATAGGTCAAAAATTACTTGTACCTAAACAATTAAACAAGACATACACAGTAGAAAAAGGAGATACAATATATTCTATTAGTAAAAGGTTTAATATCCCAATAGATGATATAAAAAAACTTAATAATTTAGATTCAAATACTATCTTTTTAGGACAAATACTTAATCTTAATTGATAACAATACAAAAATGGATATAATAGGACTTAAATTAAAAAAGGAGGATACTATGGAAGTAAATTATAATGAAGCAATTAAAATGGTTGGACATATTACTGAGGATATAAAAATACTACAGTCATTTAGTTATACAGAAGCCGCAAAATTTGAACCCTATGGTAGATTTGAACACAATACATTTTATAATGATGATTATTTAGAAATAAGCTATTATAGATCAACAGTTGGAGAAGATACATATTATACTGATGCTCGCTTAGTTGGAACACATTTTATAGTTAGATTAAAAAAAGATAATACAGAAGTATTTAACAGCGAATTAATAGATATAAATGTATCTAAACCAAAAGCAAGTATCAATACATATAGACCAGGTCACTGGGAAGAATATTTACATAAAATATCTCAGAAGTATAAAATAAAATTGGATGAAATAGAAGAAGAGAAAGAAAGATATAGAAAAAAGAAAGAAGCAGAAGCAATAAGAAAAAAAACAGAAGAAGAATATCAAAAAACATTAAGATTTACTCCTATTGATGATAGAAATTTTTTTAAATAAAAAAAGTAACATATTTGTTACTTTTTTATTGTACTGAATTTCTTGCTTTATAGATTCCAAATCCTAAACCAGCAACTACTAAAATAATTAATAGAATTGCTATTGCATCAGTTGAAGATTTTTTGTCATCTTTTCCTGATTTTATATACTTAAGGATATCATATCTTTCCTTAACATCTTGTCCATATAGAGTATTAATCTCATTAAGAATTTCTTCCTTATAATCATCAGTAAATCCTACCCATGATTTATTACCAACAATAATATATGGAACTCCAGTTGCACTATCTTCTTCTTTTCTAGCTTTAGCAACTTTCTTCATTAAATCTGCATTATCTTCATTATACCAAGTTTCATAGTCAACAATTTTAAATCTAGCTTTTGTTTCTTCATCTAGAGAATTAAACCATTCCTCAGCCTCAGCACAATGACTACAACCTTCTCCTCTAAAGAAATAAACTATTGCTCTATTATCTTCTGAAACTTCTCCTTCAGTTTCTGCAAATACTGAAAAAGGAATTACTAATAATAATGCTATAAATAATAAAATATATTTTACCTTCTTCATATAAAAACCTCCTAAAATAATAATATCACATCTTTAATCTTTTTCAAAATAATTAGCTTATTTTATAACATTTTTATCAAAATTTGGAATAAAACTCTCATTTGCTGTATCATCTTCTTGAACAAAGGCATTAGTTATCCCCAATTCTAAAGCATATTTAACTACATCATCATATTCTTCTTTTGTAAGTTTTCTATTTAAATTATTATATATACAAGTATTAACTGGTGTATATTGATTCATCAAACTAATAAATATATTATCACCATATGTTTTATATAAATATTTAATTATCTTCTTTGAATCATCAGTATGTCCAGGCAATATTAAAACCCTTACAATCAAACCTTTCTTTAATAAACCATCTTCACTAAAAGATAATTCTTCAACTTGTCTATACATTTCATCAATTGCCATTGTAGCATTTTCAAAATAATTATCACATTTAGAATAATTCTTAGCTAACGTATCATCATAATATCTTAAATCAGCAAGATAAATATCAACTAAATTCCTCATAATCATAATAGTACCAACGTTTTCATAACTACTTGTATTATAAACTACAGGTATATTCAAACTATTACCTTTTAATTTATGTAGTACAGATGCAATTTGTGGAACATAATGAGTAGGGGTAACTAAATTTATATTATTAGCACCTTTTTTTTGTAATTCCAACATTATTTCCCCAAGTTTTTTATTTGAAATATATTTTCCGTATCCATCAAGACTAATCTTTTTATTCTGACAATATATGCATTTCATATTGCAGTTAGAAAAGAAGATTGTACCACTACCATTTTTACCTGAAATAACTGGTTCTTCCCACATATGTAAACTATAATATCCTAGTTTAATCTTATTAGTTGCTCCACAAACACCTTTATCTTTATATCTATTAACACCACATTTTCTAGGACATAACATACAATTTTTTAATAATTCCATAATTAATACCTCGAAATATATTTTATCACAATAAAAAAAGACATAAAAGTCTTATTTATCTTGTGTATATATATAATAATATTAATCCAATAAGTGCAACTATAAATGTTGCTGTTCCTAATAATGCAATAGTATCATTAGTTATATATCCAGATTGTGTTTTAGTATTATTTGATCCTAAAGAATATACCTTTGCATTACCTTTACTCATTTCATTACTATTTGTATTCTCATATTCAATAGTATTACTATTATCATCTAACATATCATCTATTTCATTTGATTTAGACTCATTAATCTTATCCTTATCATTAGTCTTTTTGGCTTTATCAAGTAATGAAACTCTTTTTGGATTTTTAGAAACAACTTCATCTTCAATTATTTTAGAAGAACTTAATTCATTAAGTTTATCTAATTTATCTTTATCCATTCTTGATTCTATAAAAGCAATATCATCTCTATTATGTTCATTATTTGAACTCTTTAACATATTATATATATTTTCAGGAGGATTAATAAATATTTTTTCTCCTCTGAACTCTATAGATTCACTATTAAATATCTCCTTAGCCAAATCCTTACCAAATATTTCTTTTCTACAGCAAGTATTACCATTCTCATCTTTAAAATATTGCTTTAATATAACACTACCATCTTTCTTCCTTTCAAAAGATGTCATTCCTATATTAAAATCACTACTAGGATCTTTAGCAATAATATCATGTTCTCCAGATAAAACACCATCTTTTTCCTCTTTGTAAGGTTCAATTCTATTATCTTTAAAGTCAAGACCTAATCTATCACATATTCCCTTAACATTATCAATATCATCTTCATTAACAATAATTTTAATATCTTGCTTTTTACTTGGTTCTTCTCCATATTTTAAATATGCACCTAAAGCACCATCTAATTGATAATCAACATTGCTATGATCAAGCAAAAACATAAATTCTTCAAGTCTATCAAATATCTCTAAATGCCTATTATTTCCACCTTTAGTAGTATTTTTTATGTTTCCATCAGAATTTCTAATATCATTATTGTTATTGTTATTGTTATTGTTATTATTATTATTATTATTATTATTATCTTTTTGTTTATTATCTTCATCCGTCTTATAATCTTTTTCCAATTCTTTAACTTTATCAAGCATTATTTTATCAATTTCATCTATTGTTAAATTTGTATATAAAAATTTATCTAATGCTTTCTTAATTAGTTCTTCAAGAGGAATATCTCTTAAACATTTATGCCTTATATAATATTCCTTAACAAGATTAGTAATCTGTTTTTTTCTTTCTTCAATAATCATACTATCACATCCTACAATAAATTATAACATATAATAGATAAAACAAAAAAGAGAAATAATTATTTCTCTTTATATATTTTTAAACTATTTATATTTCTTTTTGGCATGTTACATGTTTTATTTGAAAAACTATATTCTATTTTATAATCTGGTAAAAAAGTAGTTTTAAAAGGCATTGTTCTAGGCATTAATACAATACCATCAAAACAATTAATTGTTTTTAACTCTTCTATAGTTATTAACTTTTCTCCATCTTCTTTTATACCACAATACTTAGATATTTCATCTAATGTATAGATATCATCACATAATAGATAAATTAGATTGCCAAAACACATTTTAAGAATGATAGCATCTTCTTTAGAATACATGTTACATAAATGAATATAACTTCTAATTGTAACAGTAATTCTTGTTTTCATTGATCTACAATTTTCAATTATTTTAGCAAAATCTTTAATTGGAACCATACCATCAAATTCATCTAACAAAATATTTAAAAATCTTTCTTGTTTTCCATCAATACTTACATAATCAATTATTTGATTAATTAATAAAGGTATTAAATTATCACAATAATTAGAAACTCCACTAACAATAAATAAAGCAGTAGGTTCATTACTAATATCTTTTAATTCAAAATCAGATGAACTTAACATATTAGAAAGATTTTCTCTAGAAACATATTTCTTCATCTTTTGATTAAATACTGAAACAATACTTCCTCTAGTTTCAGGTGGTGCTGCTAGAGTACCAATTAAATTTAAATATATTAATCCAGTATTATCAATTTTATCTAATATTTTCTCTGAATTTCCTTTTTTATTTAAATAATTACTAAATTCAATAACACTTTCTAAGTGAATTTCACTAACATCAGCATTTTCAAAAAGATATAATACAATACCTGTAAAATAATTTATAGTTGAATTAATCCAAAATGGATCAGAGTCTTTTTCCTTAGAATCAAAGAATAAATAATAACCTATATCTTCTAGTTCTTTAACTGCTTTATCTTTTTCTCCATTAATATATAAATCATAAGGCATTTTCAAAGGATTCCATGAATTACCTAATTTAGCATCATCAAAATTAAGTGCTAAAACATTATATCCTCTTTCTTTAAAATTTGCTGCACAATTAGTATATAATTCTCCTTTAGGATCATTAACAACAATAGATTCTCCAGCAAGCATTGAAAGTTTAATCATAGGTAAGATAATAGTTTGAGTCTTACCACTACCTGTACTTCCAATAATCAAATTATGTGCTTCTCTTGAATCAATATAAAGAAAATTATCATCATATGCAATTGGTACGCCAGATCTTGTAACTGTTCCCTTTAAATCTATTGAATCTAGTTTTTTAATAATATCATTTTTTGTTGCCCAACGAGCTTTTCCCATATTATCCCTCCTCACATTTACAATTAAAACATATTATATGTCAAATTATTTAAACAATAACGACTTTAAATAATAATAGTGATATAATTGACCTAGGTGGTATTATGGATAACCTCATAATTAAAGTATTAGAATACATTGATAACAATATATATAAAAAAATCACAATAGATGAATTATCACGTATCTTTTATTTTAATAAAGACTATATAATGAGAAAATTTAAAAAAGAATTAGGAATTACAATAATTGATTACATAAACAAAAGAAGAATATATAACTCTTTAGAAGAAATCAGAACAACAGATGATATGATACTAAAAGTATCCATAAAACATGGATTTTTATCACAGGAATATTTTACAGAAACATTTACAAAGATTATTGGAGTAAATCCACTAACATTTAAAAAGTTTACAAAACTAAATACTTCAATTTCATATGAAGAAATCGAAATAATAAGAAAAAATTTAACAGAATTAAAATATCAATTAAAAAAAATAGATAATTACAAACAAAGTATTCCTCAAGAAACAGTTAAAAAATTATCTAAATATTAAAAAGATACTATTCAGTATCTTTTTCTATATCAACATAATTAAAATCAATATTCATAAGTAAATTCTGAGTTATATCATTTCTTTCCACTTTAACTTCACTAAAACCATATATTAAAGCATCAAAAGCTTCCCATAATGCAAAAGAAAAAATAAATCCGAATACTTCTAAAAAGAACTCAAAATCAGTATATAAATATAATATTAAATAACATAATACCGATAAAAATCCAGTAAAAAATAATGAAATAATTTTTTTCTTATACATATTATATTTCTTTTGTACTTTATATAATTCAATTGCATAATGTTCTTTTAAAATATGTTTAATCATACCTTGTTCATTTGAATTAAACTTTGTTCCAATAATATGCAAATTAATTTGAACATCACTATCTAACATTGATGATTTTTCTTCAATAAAATCATATACATCATTTTCAAGATCTATTTGATTACCATATGTCCAAGTATCAATTAATTCACTTTTTTCTCCAATATTTAGAAATATATCAGCATCCCCATCATCAGTCATAAACTCATTGTTAATATATCCATCAAGATATTTCTTATTTGAATATATTTTTATCTTTTCATGCATTTTTTGTTTAAAATCCATATTACATCACCTACTATAAATAGAATAACATATTTTTTAAAATATATTAAAAAAATATGATAAAATATAATAGAGGTGTAAATATGAAAAAATTAATAAAAATAATAATTGGTGTATTAATTGCCGTAGCAAGTGGAATAGGTTTATCAACAAGTTATAACAAATTAGTAGAAATACATTCAAATTATTGTTGTAGTGGATTAAGTTCATGTCCTATTTATTTATGTGAATCTAATTCAGAAAAATTAGGAGAATATACATTATATGTAATGATTACAATATTCTGTGCTGTATTAGTACTTGCAATGATAATAGGTATTATTAAAATATTACTTGATAAATAAAAATGATGATATTAATCATCATTTTCATTAATATAAGAGTCTAATTTGTCTTTCCAATTTTCACATACACGATCTTCCATCATAGCATCTCCAAATCTACTAACAGATTCAAATAATATAGAAGTTCCACACTTATCCTTCTTATAATTAGCAATATTCTTTCTTTTTATTCCAATGCTATCTCCAACAGAATAACTATCTATATCTGCTCCTATAAAGATGAATTCCCAATCACTATGTGATTTAATCATTTTCTTTATCTTATTATTAGAATACTCTCTACTGGCATTTTCATACCCATCAGTAATAATAATGAACATAACTTTATCTGTTTTCTTTTTATCAACATTATTAATTGCATTACCAATTGCATCATATAATGCAGTACATCCTCCTACTTGATAATCTTCTCTTGTAAGTTTATTAACATCATTTATAAGTACTTTATCATGCAAATACTCATATTTATCATTAAATAATATAGTAGATATATAAGTATCATACTTATTTTTTTTCTCCCTTTCTAAATATTCATTAAAACTACTTATAGTATTATCCTCACTACCACTCATAGATCCACTCTTATCAATAATGAAAATAACATCTAACTCTTTCTTTTTTTTCATATTATCTCTCCTTTCA
The DNA here is from genome assembly GCA_902798815.1 of uncultured Erysipelotrichaceae bacterium. Lineage (GTDB taxonomy): Bacteria > Bacillota_I > Bacilli_A > RF39 > UBA660 > UBA3789. The sequence continues at coordinate 42,469 of CADBYH010000012.1, forward strand.
TGCTATAATAATATAAAAATTAAATGACTATTTGGTCGCTTCAAAGGAGACAAATATGGATATTAAGAAATTATTAAAAAAATATATTAATGATAATATAAAAGAACATAGAATATATAGAAAAGCATCAGCAAAACAAATGCTTGGAGATTTTGCATGTTATGAAGAAGTATCAATAAATAAATATATAAATGATTCAAAAGAAGATAATACTTTTCAAACAGAATTATTTTCATACATAGATAAAAAAGGATTAAAAGACTCAGATGTATATAATAAAGTAAATATAGATAGAAGACTATTTAGTAAAATTAGAAGTGATAAAAATTATCATCCAAGTAAAGAAACTGTTATTCTTTTAGGAATATCACTAGAATTAAATGAACAAGAAATAGAAAGTTTACTTGAAAAAGCATCATATTCATTACCTAAAAATAATGAATATGATTTGATAATTAGATTTTGTTTCAAAGAAAAAATATATGATATTAATACAATTAATACATTTTTATATGACTATAATTTAAAAACTCTAAATTAAGGAGGAGACTATGTTAAAAAAATCAAATGCAATAGATAGATTATTAAGAGACAATCCTGAATTAGGAGAAAGAAGATTTGGTCTTCCTAGTGTAGGATCAAGATTAGATTTAGAAGGATTTAATCCTATAGTTCAAAATATAGCTGATGCTATAGATTTCTATGGTTATGAAATAAGAGATGAAAATATAACAATAGTTAAAGATACCGATTTAGGGAATGGAAATCCTCTAAAATATAAACCATTTCCTCCGTGTATTGAAGAAATGAAAAAACATCTTGATAATGATGAATTATATTCATATCCTTATACAGAAGGAGACGACAATATAAGAAAAATCTTATTAGATTATATAGAACAAGAAGGATTTATTAATGATAGACCTTATTCTTATGATGATATTGATGAAAAAGGACTTTCAGTACATAATATAACTTTTTTACCATCAACCTCAATTATTTTTAATATTATTGTAAATATTATTTCAAGACCAGGAGATGTAATAATAGTTCCAGGACCTAATTACGGATTATTTACAATAAGAGCTGAAAGAGCAGGAGCAGAAGTAGAACTTCTACCGTTAGATAAAGAAGATAATTATTATGTTAATCCTAATAAATTAGCTGCTAAAATAGATGAAATAAATGATAGTCTCCAAAAAGTATATAATAGAAGAAAAGGATATGTACCTAGAGTAGTAGCGTTCTTAAATATGAACCCATCTAATCCAACAGGAAAAGTAATGGGAAAGAAAAATATAGAATTATTAAAAAACATTGGAGAAGTATGTTTAAGTAGAGGTGTATTTGTAATCGATGATTTAGTTTATCGTGATATAACATTTGATAAGGATAATATCGCAGTACCAATGTCATCAATAAAAGGTATGTTTAGAAATACTATATCACTTTTTGGATTATCAAAAAGTTATGGACTTGCTTCTTTAAGAGCGGGATTTGTTGTCGCAGATGAAATAATCATAAGAGAAATAATAAATAGAATATTCCAGGGAATGGACTCATCTCCATCTATAACTGGACATGCTCTAAAAGGTGCATTTAATACAACAAAAGAAAGACAAATGGTATATGATGAATATTTTAATGATTTAAGGAAAAAATATGTTTACAAATATAATTTATTAAAGGCACTTGTTGAAGGAATAAATGCCATTAATGATAAAGAATTAAGAATAAAGATAGAAGAAAAACTAAAATCAACATTAAAGGAAAAATCAAAATATATTTTAAATGGACTTCCATATGTAAAAATTCCAGTTAATTTAGAACCAGAAGCGGGATTCTTTGCTATTTTAGATTTTACTGAAATAAAAGGAATGAAATATAATGGAAGAATAATTAGTTCGGAAAGAGACTTATTAAAATTCTTCTATAAAACAGGTAGAATTAGATTTTTAGTAGGTCAATCTATATGTTGGCCTAATAGTGATGAAATGATAGGTAGAGTAACATTTGCCATATCAGATGAAGAATTAATAAATGCCTTCTATAATATGGAAAGAGCATTAGAAAAATTAGAAGATAAAGAAGACTATATTATTAGATTTAATAAAATAGAAGACCAATCTCAAATGGCAAGAATAAAAATAGATGGATGGAGAAACGCCTATGATAAAATAATTGCTTCAAAATATTTAAAGGCACTAGACTATGAAGAACAAACTCAAAGATATTATAGAAGTTTTGATGAATATAAAGACTTAGTCCTAGTGGCAGTAAAAGGCAAAGAAGTATTAGGATATTCTTGTTTTGATTTAAAAGAAAAAAGTTTTAAATACGATTCTGAACTTGTAAGTTTATATGTAAAAAAGGATATTCTAAATAATGGAATAGGAACAAATCTTTTAAATGAAACAATAAAAGAACTAAGATCTAAGAATAAAAAGAGTATGATCGTTTGGTGTCTATCTGATAATCAACCAGCATTAAAGTTTTATGAAAAGAATGGCGGTATTAGAAGTGAAGAAAAGATGGTTAAAATAGGAAATGAAATATATAAAGAATATGGATATTATTTTGACTTAGAAAAACTTGATAATGAGAATAGTTTTTAACTATTCTCATTTGATATTTATATGATAAAATATCAATAGGTGATCTTTATGTATGATATTCTTTTTATATGTTATGGAAATATTTGTAGAAGTCCAATGGCAGAAATGATCTTTAAAGATTTAGTATACAAAAATAATAAAAAATTTCTATTTAACTGTACATCTAAAGCAACAAGTATGGAAGAACATGGAAATCCAATTTATCCTAAGGCAAAAGAAGTATTAGAAAATAATAATGTAACTATAGAGAAACACTATGCTAATCAAACAAAAAAAGAAGATTATAATAAGTATGATTTAATCATTTGTATGGAAAAAAGTAACTACTATGATTTAATAAATATATATAATGGTGATCCAGATAACAAAATAAAATTATTAATGTCATATACAAATAGAGAAGAGGAGATTGAAGATCCTTGGTATACTGGAAACTTTGAAAAAGTATTTAATCAAATAAAAGAAGGTTGTGAATGCTTATTTGATTATCTAGTAGATGAATATAATTCCAAAGAAAATTAAAGAAATTTGTTGAAACACAATAGTCTTTATGATATAATCGATTTGTTCGAAACAAAAGAACAAATCCAATAGGGGATTAGTTAAATGGTATAATAATGGTCTCCAAAACCACTGTTGGGAGTTCGATTCTCTCATCCCCTGCCATTAGAAAACAAAAGTAGCAATAATGCTACTTTTTTTATTATCTGTCATGGACTTCGGTTTAAAAAGTTCCACTCATATATGACATCTTATAATCATTAAAAATATCACTATTTATATTTTTTCATCTATTATACAAGGAAAAGCAATCAATTTTATAGTTTTATTTATTTCTTAAATAATTAAGCATTTTTTTATCAATGCAATACACATAGCAACCTTTCATACCCCTTGTCATTAGAGTTCTATATGTATTTTTAATTATATTCTCTGCTATCTTTTGAGCTATTTCTTCTCCTTGTTCATTAGCAATCTTCTTAATTCCTTTTAAAGAGTTATCTGTTGATGCTCTTTTTGTATAATCTGTAACTATATGACCATCTTCGTATCTCATATCATCACCAATTATTACTCCTACATAATCAAATTCTAATCCTTGACATGTATGAATACATCCAATTTCATTTATTGAATTTTTATCTATTGCCCATGTAGATGAATTACCTAGATTCCAACTCATTTCAAAATTATATTCTGGTATTACTATATCGTGAATGTTAGTATTATCTTTTCCTTCGCTTATCCAGTTCCAACAATATCCTGCTACCATTCTAGATTTATTATTGATTTCATTCTTTTCTTCTATAGCTTTTCTCATTTCATTAGGATCATCAAATACTTTGAAATCATAATCAAATCCATCTATATCAAAGTTAGCTGTTTCTCTTATTTCTAGAAT
>CADBYH010000013.1 GCA_902798815.1 uncultured Erysipelotrichaceae bacterium
CATATATATGCCTTGTTCAACAAAAGCAGTGTGTCCTTTTCTAGATCCACCTTTTGAAGTCGAAAATTTCGACTTCAAAGAATTATATTCTTTATCTGTGATTCTAAATAAGTATCTATCTGGAAACTTTTCTGGATTGTTTTTAACTGCCTCATTGATTCTTTTTGTTTCAACATTATATAGTTTGGCTAAATCAGAATCTAACATTACCTCCTTTCCATCAATTTCATAAATCATGTTTTCGATGTTTATAACATCTTTCTCTGCTATTTTATTCATATTGAACCTCCTTCTTTAGAATAAAAAAAGGATATCCCTTTCATCCTATTAAAAGGGATATCCCGCAGCATGCAATAATTCTTCCTTGCCTTAAAGAATTAGAACCTTAGCGTCCAAATTGTCATATTAACTCATGGCAAGATAATTAATAAATCATTTTGAATTAATGTACCATATGAATTTTGTGAATCAACTTTTCCTTTTATATTACAACCATCTGAATTTGCTTGTATAACAACTATATCGCTAAATTTAGCAGTTGATGGAGCTTTTAGTTTGTTTTTTACTGCTTTTTCTGCCTTATCTATACAAAATGATTTATATTTAGGAGTTATTTTATCTTTTTCTTCTACTTGCTCTTCATCAGCAAATAGTGATTTGCATTCTTCACTATCAGGATTCTTTGTACAGTCATCTATAATACTATCTATTTTATTTGATTCTGTTTTCCAACCTTCTTTAGTATATAGCTTTATATTTTTAATATCTGGTGAAGTACCTTCTAATGTATTATTATCAATTATATCGTAATGCCCTGAACAATTAATTCCTGAAGCATTTGATCTTAAATATAATCCATCATTGTAGTAGGATATTTCCCATTTTCCATTACGTGGCTCACCCTTCTTTGTGATATCACGATATACATAACATTTATATGTTCCGTCATCTTTTAACTCCAATTCATATATAAACTCTTCTTTATCATAATAAATATCTTTAAAATCCGGATTATTATTATAAAACACTTCATTTGATAATTCCTTAAATACTTTCTTATATTCAATATTTCTTTTTACTTCTTTATATGCAAAAAATGCTCCTATACACAAAGCAATTATCACGATAAATACAATTATTAGTTTAGTTTTTTTCTTAAGTTTCATTTTATCACCACTTTATTTTTATTATATCACTATTCTAATTTACCCATTTGTTTTTTTATAAAAAATCGTATCCTCTGGAACTGGGAAACATATTTTCCTAGGACATGGTTAATTAATAAAACTTGATTTTTTAGTAAAAACAGATTATTTCAATATTTTATATACTTTTCAAAAGCCTTATTTTTCAACGCTTTTTCTCTCAAGTACCGATACGCTCTCCACATGATATGTTTTTGGGAAAAGATTATATGGTGTTATTTCATTTATAATATATTCCTTATTCAATAGTTTTAAATCTCTTACTAGTGTATTTGGATCACAAGAAATATATATTATATATTTTGGATTTATTTTAATCATATACTCTATTGTTTTTTTATCTAATCCTGATCTTGGTGGATCTACTATAATTAAGTCATAATTATCAAATTTATTTATAATATTTTCTACTTTATCTGCAATAAAATCAATATTTTTAATGTTATTTAATTCTTTATTTTTAATTGCGTCTTCAATATTCGATTTATTATAATCTACTCCTATTATTTTGTTTGCATATTCTGATATATATATTCCAAAACTACCTGTTCCACAATATAAATCTAATACATTACTAGGTTTTATTTCTTTTACATATTCTAGTACTTTATTAAATAATTTGTTTGTTAGAAATTCATTTACTTGAAAAAATGAATTACTTGATAAATAATATTTTTTTGATCCAATATTCGTAATTATACTTTTATTCTTTGTTATTAGTTTATTATTAATAATTAAAACATCACTTATCTCTTCTAATTCTTTATAGTCTTGTTCTTTTCCTTTTATATCAATTATTACTTGCTTTTCATCATTGCTTGTTCTTACAAGTACTTCTTTTATATCATTATATTTTTTTAGTTTTTCAATAATTGCATTAATTCTTTTATTTGTAATATTACATTCATCAATATTTATAATTTCATTTGTTTTGTTTTTATATAGACCTAGATTATTATTTGATCCATGAAGTGTTATTTTATTTCTATAAAAGTAATCTTTATCATATTCGATTTTTTTTACAATGTTTTTTTGTTTTAATTGTGTTTTTACTAAAGATTTTATTTTATCTTCTTTGAATTTATTTTCTTCATCGTATTTATATTCTTGAAATGAACATCCTCCACAGATATTAGAATATTTACATTTACTTTCTACTCTATTGTTTGAAGGTTTTGTTATTTTTATTGCTTTTCCTTCATAATATTTTGAAGTTTCTTTTGTTATTTCAAATTCTATTATTTCGTTTGGATATGTATTTTCTATAAAACATATTTTATCTTTATAAAAAGTTATTCCTCTTCCAAAGTTATCTAATCTCAATATTTCTGTTTTCATAATATACCTCAAGTATATTATATCATATAAAATACATAATAATAATGGTGATTCTATGAGTAATTATAATAGAGGTTTATCTAATATTAATAGTGAACTTACTATTAATGGTTCTAAGGATGCTTTTATTGAGGATATTAATACAAATTATGGTTTAATTAATAAAAGAATTAGAAATAATTTAAACTATATTGATTTAAATATTGGGAGATATTCTAATACTATAATTAAAATATTATTTATTGATAATATTACTGATGGTAGATTGGTTAATAATATAAGCAATAGAATAAATAATATTGATATTGATGCGATTATTGATTCTAGTTATTTAAAACATGCTTTAGAAGATGAATATAATATTTTACCTACTATTATGGAAACTGAGAGACCTGATAAGTGTTGTATGGCTTTAATGGAAGGAAAAGTTATTGTGTTAGTTGATAATTGTCCTTATGCCTTAATTTTACCTAGTTTATTTTTTGATTTCTTTCATACTCCGGATGATTATTATCAGAAGAATATTAATTCTTCTTTTATTAGAATAATAAGGTTTATTGCTTTTTTTATAGCTATATTTTTGCCAGGTATTTATATTTCTGTTACTACTAGAAATTATGATTTAGTTTCTCTTCCTCTTTTATTAATGCTTAAAGCTGGAAGAAGTTTTGTCCCTTTTTCGGCATATATCGAGGCTCTACTTATGATATTATCATTTGAGATACTTAGAGAGGGTGATTTAAGAATGTCTCAGGCAGCTTCTAGTTCTATTTCTATACTTGGAGGTTTAATATTAGGAGATGCGGCTGTTGCGGCAGGAATAGTTTCTCCAATTATGATTATTATAATTGCTATATCATCTATAGCAGGACTTATTTTTTCGTCTATTGAGCTTGTTAATGCTATTAGGATATATAAGATTATTGTTTTGTTATTATCTAGCTTATTGGGGATTTATGGTACTATTATGGGTTTATTTTTCCTCATATATAATATATTTAATACCAGAATATTTGGTTATAGTTATTTGGATTATGATTTAAATGAATTAAAAGATTCTGTTATTAAAATAGATAGTAAAATTAAAACAAGAAATACTAAACTTACTAAAAATAAGATAAGGGGAAGATATAAATGAAAAAGAATATTGTTCTTTTGTTAGTTTTTCTTTTTATAGGTTTGTTTTTTAATATTCCAAAATATAATGAATTAAATAATATTGTTATAATTGATAAAATAAAGATAGAATGTTCTAATGATATAGATATTTTATTAAGAGAAGTAAATCCAGTTAAGACAGATAATGGTATTACTTATAATTATACTTATTATAAAAATAATATTAAGAATATAAATATGTTTAAATCTTCTTTTGCTAATAAGTATCATAAATCATTTTATTATAATAAAGTTAAAATTTTAGAAAGCAATTGCAATGATATTGATAGAATTACTTCTTCTATTAATATTAAACCAAACAAAATAAAAAAGAGTTAATTTTAACTCTTTATTTTATTAAATTTTTCTTGGATTAATTTTAATCTTTCATTTTCTTCTTCTTGTGAAATACTATAAGTATTGTTTGATTCGATTACAATATTTGATTCTTTTATTGTATTTGGCAATTCAGATTTTTGTACTTCTTTTTTTTCTTTTGTTTCAAGATTTTCTAAGATAATTATATCTCCTTCTATTCTATCTACTGCATATTTCATATTATCCTCCATCGGTATTTGTTTTTATTTCATTTATTTCAATATTATTTCCATCTGTTTTAAATACTATTGTATTATTTTTATCTGTTCTGTATGTTTTGATGTTTAATTTATTTAATCTATTTATTACTGATTTTGCTGGATGATTGTAACTGTTATTTTTTCCTACTTCTATTACTGCATATTTAGGATTTGTTTTTTCTAAAAAATTGTATGTTGATGAATAACTTGATCCATGGTGTGCTATTTTAAGAACTGTACTTGATATATCTTCAGATAAAAGAGCATTTTCTACTTTACTTGATATGTCTCCTGTAAATAAAAAACTAACATTTTTATATGTCATTTTTATTACTATTGATGTGTCATTTAATTCTTCTGCGTCATTATCTATACTTAATATTTTTAGTTTTGTATCTAATAATTTGATTATTTTGCCTTTATTTGGTGTTTCAAAAGATATATTGTTTTTATCTAAACTATCTAGTATATCTTCAAATGTTTTTGTTGTGGTTAATTTAGATGGCATATAGAAATGATTTATTTTATAGTTGTTTATGATATCATCCATTCCTCCAACATGATCTTCATGGGCATGTGTACCTATTAAATAATCAAATTTAGTAATGTTTAATGAATTGAAATAATCTACTAATTTTTTCCCATCAGCATTATTTCCAGCATCTATTAAAATATTTTTATCTTGATATCTTATTAATATCGAATCTGCTTCTCCAACATCTAAAAATTGTACTTCCAAGTTATTAACTTTATTATTTACTATTGTTCCTATATTATCTTTAGATATTTCTTCATTTAATAATTCATTAATTTCATCAGAATAGTATGTTATTAAGACTATTAAGATTAAAAATAATATGGTTTTTAATACTTTTTTTGTTTTTTTCATAATTTTTCTTCAATAAATTTATCCTTATAACTACATTTATATATATTAGCTTCTTTTTTTGATTTTATAACTGATATATTATCATCAACTATTTTTAATGCTGTACAATTTTCTATTCCATAAACAGTTTTATTTTTTATTGATTCTTGTAATTCTTTATCTTTTGTTTCGTCTTTATGATAATGCGGTGATATACTTATATTTTTAATCCCTAGACCTTTTATAAATGTATGTTTATCACTTTCTTTTCTTAATATTAATGAATCTGAGAATCCTTCTTTAACAAGAGCAATAGCTCCTGCAGAAATACCTGCAATTACGCAATCTCTTTTTGCTGCTTCAATTAATAATTTATCTATTTCATATTCTTTTAATGTATCCATTAGTTTTATTGTATCCCCACCACCGATATAGATTATATCTGCTTCATTTATTTTGTTTTTAACTATATCAGGGTTATTAATAACATTTTTCTTTTTTAAGTATACAGTTTTGCATCCAAGATCTTTATATATTTTTTTTACATAATCATAGTATGAGTCTGCAAAACTACTTGCCAGTCCTATAAATAAGAAATTTGGTTCTTCTTTGTTTGCCATTTTTACAATTTCTTCATCTATTTCTTTTGTTTCGTATTCTGTTGTTCCTCTTCCTATTTCTCCTCCACCGATAAGTACTAATTTCATTTTATCCTCCTATTATTTGTATTTTAATTTTGTTTTTAACCATTCCATTGTTCCATCTATTATTTCTTCTGCTGCTAGAGCTAATTTTTTTGGATATTTGGCAAATTCTAACATCTCTTCTTCTGAGTAATTTTCAAACATATATCTACCTATGGCATATGCCATACTATAATTATTATTTTCTTTATTAAAGTTTAATAACTTTTCATGGGTTATTTCATTATATTTTAGTGTAAAGTCATCTGGATTACCTAGATTTGTTGCTAATACCTCATAATACCATGTATCTTTATAATCATCTTGTTTTCTTCCTTGTTGAACGTATCTATGACATATATGAACAAATTCATGTGCAGTTACATCTTTTAATTCTCTTAATGTCATATCTTTATGTGGTGGTTCTTTATGTGCTTCTTCTAGTGTTAGTATGTTTATATTGCCATCACATGTATCTCCACATATATAATCTCTATATTCCATATATTTTGAAATATGTTCTTTATATTTTTCTAAATCATCCCATATTACTATTTTTATTTTTGTATCATATTTTGTGATTTGAAAGAATGATGTTATTTGTTCAGTTTTTTCATCTAAATGATTTAGTAATTCATCTAAATATACTGGTAATGTATCAGTTTCTATAATATATTTTTCTTTTTCTATTGTCATTTTTTTCTCCTATTCCTCTTCTATTTTATCATATCTAAATAATTATTGTTATAATATGTGTTCTAATAATATTTTAATTCCTATTATTATAAGTATTATTCCTCCTATTTTTTTGCTTTTGTTATTATTGATTTTACATTTATTTCCTATATAGCATCCTATGTATGAATTGATAAATGTTATTATTCCAATTATTATAATAGGTTTAATGATATTTATTTGCAATAAAGAGAATGTTATACCTATTGTTAGGGCATCTAAACTAGTTGCTATACTTAAAAATAATATTTCTTTTATATTTATGCTGTTATTTAGATTATTGTTTTCTTTTTCATTAATCATTTCTATTCCTAATATTGTAAGGATTATAAATATAATCCAATGATCTATATTATTTATATTTTTTAATATAGAATTTGAAAATGTATATCCTAAATATGGCATTATTGCTTGGAATACGCCAAAACATAATGAAATTATTAAATAATACATTATTTTATTATTATTGATATTCATTCCTTTGCTTATAGATACTGAAAAAGCATCTAAAGATAATGTTATACTTATTAATATGATTTCTAAAACACTCATACTAAATAGTTATTATATTTTTTTAAAAATAACACAAAAAAATTAATTGTTATAATTAATTTTCTTTTTTTATAAATTTTCTTGGTACTCTGTAACTTATGTTTGTTAAAAATTCATAATTTATTGTATTTGTTTTAGTTGCTAGTTCATCTAATTTAATATTAATATCATCATAAATAATTACTTTATCCCCTACTTTAACATTTTCTATATTAGTAATATCTATCATACAACTATCCATACATATTGTTCCTACTACATTTGCATATTTTCCATTTATATAGACGTGTGCGTTATTGATAAGATTTCTTTTATATCCATCGGCGTATCCTATTGGTATTGTTGCAATTATTTTATCCTCTTCACAGATATATTTTTGATTATAACTTATAGCTTGGCCTTTTGATACTTTTTTTATAAATGTTATTTCTGTTATTAATTTAGTAATTGGATCTGTTTTTAATTTATCTGAACTATTTGGGAATGGTTCATATCCATACATTATTATTCCTGGTCTTATAGCATTAGTAAAATCAAAACTATTATAGTTAATTATTCCGTTTGATGCTGATATATGAATATATTTTGGATCGATTTTATTTGTTTTTATTATATTTAGTGCTTTTTTAAATATATTTATTTGTTTAGTTGTATATTCTTCGTCATAATCTGCTGATGAGAAATGAGAATATACTCCTTCAATTAATATGTTCGAATTATTCAATAGTTTTATAATTTTATCTAATTTGTCTATATTTATTCCTGTTCTATTCATTCCAGTTTCGATTTCTAGATGTATTTTAAATTTTTTGTTTTTTTCAATTAGTTTCTGGATAAATTCTTTATCACATACTCCTGTTGTTATATTATATTTTTCAATATCATTTATTTCATCTATACCTGGTTGGTTTAAAACCAATATTTCTTTTTTATATCCTAATTCTCTTATTTCTATAGCTTCTTCTACTAAAGCTACTGCGATTATATTAAACATATTTAATATATCTAGTCTTTTATTTATATATGTTCCATATGCATTTGCTTTGACAACAGGAATAATCTCTTTATTCTTGGAATGGTTTTTAATTATATTTATGTTATTGATGAATTTATCTAAATCTACTTCTAATCTTGTATTTCTCATATTAACCTCTTATCTGTAATTATTTCACATTACTGATTATATCATATATTTATTATTAAAGTTTAATTTTATGCTTGTATTGATGCATAATTATGATAAAATATATTGGTATACGGAGGAGATATTCATGAAGATTTTTAATAAAGAAGATAATAAGGATGTTGTATATGTTCAAAATAGTGATTTATTTTTACTTTTTAGTATAGGACATAAAATGCCTTATGAAGTATATTCAAAAGTAGTTTCTGATGATATGTTTGCTGATTCAGAAAATGATAAGAGTTTTACACGTTTTACTGATGAGGAGTCAATTTCATTTTTTAGAAATTTATCTTTTATTATAGATTTTGATAAGGTTAATAAACGTTCTGATGAGGATATTGATTATTTATATAATTTTACAAAGAATGAAAGGATTAATTTAGATAATAAATATATTTTAAATTCATTTAATACTAATGATGATGAAGTTTCGTTACAGTATATTATTTTAGATAAACAGGTATCTGATTATGAAGATATTATTAATTTTAGGAAAGGGAATAATAAGATTATATTCCCTATTGTACCTAAGAGTGATGCATTTAGATGTGAAACTGATTCATATGGTGGTTATTATCTTTCTGAATGCTGTGATCCTGATAAATTGTTATTATATAAAATAAATGGTGAGAAATTTAGAAACGATGATACTGTTCCATTGGATTTTTTAAGAAATAGTATATTGTTATGTGCGATGGAGTCAAAAGATAAGTCTAGGTTTACTCAGGGATTTTCTACAAAATATTCATTAAGTGAAGATAGTTTATATTTAATTGTACAACTTCGTGATGAAAAGAATATTAAAGAAAATAGTTATACTGTACCTAAAACTTCTAAAGTTCAAAAATTAAAAAAGAAAATGAAAGATCTTTTCAGTAATAAAAAATAACTATATAGTTATTTTTTTTATACAAAAAAACCAATCTGAAATGATTGGTTTTATATTGAAGTTCATTATTTGAACTTGTAGTCACTGGTGCGAGTAACAGGAGTTGAACCTGCACGTCTAAGACACTAGATCCTAAGTCTAGCGCGTCTGCCAATTCCGCCATACTCGCAATGAATGGTGGACCCTACAGGACTCGAACCTGTGACCGCCCGGTTATGAGCCGGATGCTCTAACCAACTGAGCTAAGGGTCCAGCGACTACTTAATAATACCATAAAAAATGTGTTGTTGCAATAGAAATCAATAAAAAAATAGAGTTATTCTCTATTTTCCTAACATATTTAATAAATTTATTTTGAACATATCTTTTTCAGGATTAGTTTTAGAAATCATTACACCTTTATATGTAGATAATTCTGCTCTATGTCCTTCATCTAATATTCCTTCTGGAGTAATATTAGTTAATAAAATGATTTTTTTCTCGGTATAAACTGTATAATGTAATACAATTGGACCATGAACTTTTTTAAATAATTCATCAGTTGGTAATTGCAATTCATAGCTTATAGTTTTATCTTTATCATTTTTATTTACTTCTACTCCTAGGAATTTACCTTTTCTTAATTCTGCATAGTAAGTAAATGTTAATTTTTTATAAGCTAACATATTATACTTTCTTACTGATCTTTCTTTCTTTCTAAAATCATTTTCATCTAAATATTCAAATATATAAGTATTGTTCATAAAATTAACCCCCTTTTAATAATATGAAACTTTTAATTGTAAATATACTTTTTCCTTTGTTTTCCTTGTATACCTTCAATGTGCATATATTATACCACAAATGTTGTATAATGTCAAATTTTTATTGATAAAAAAGAAGAAATTGTTTTTAATTTCTTCCATATCTATATTGATGTCCTCCATTATTGTTGTTCTTTCCTTGTGCTGCTAATTCTTCAACGTAGGCATCTACTAAATCTTTTTTTAATTCTTCATCTGATAATTCTTCTAAAATATCGTCTTCTTGTCTTGCTCCTGTTGGTACACCATCAAATTTTTTACCAGTTTTATTAGGGTCAGGTAGATCTTTTTCTGTTTGATCTCCATTAGAGTCTGTTGTTATATTATTAACTGAACCATTTAGGTTTCCGTTGTTATCAGAGTGATTGTTATCGAATGTTACTCCATGTTCACCGAAATCACTTTCATTTACTTTTCCATTATTATTTGCTTGTGAAATTCTTTGTTGCATATCTTCTTCGTCTTGAGCAACTTCTGAATTGATTTTTTGAGCAGCTTGATCTGCTTGTTTTTGTTGTCTTTGACGTTCACTTTCTGCATTTGATTCACCTTGTTTTTTTGCTTGTTGATTTTCTTGATTAATTTCTTGATCAATTTTATTCTTTACGCTTTTAGGTATTTCTCTTTCGGTTTCAGTTACTTCTTCACTATATGATACACTCTTTTTTGATGTGTTTATTGTTTGATAGTCTACATTATTTATTTTTAGAGCATCTGTAAATGAATCTAATTTTGTTAATTCTCTATGATTATCATCAATAACATACATATCCTTATCAATTGCTTCTTTAATGATTGCATTTCTATATTGTTCAAATGTTGGGTTTTCTTTATCTTCTTGTGCTGATAATGATATTGTTTCTATTCTTTCAAAAGTGCTTTGTGCATAATTACATAGACCTAAATCATTTATAAAATCCATTTCATTGTCTGTTAATGTATAGTCTTCTTCTAGGTCGCAAAATAACATTTCGGCTGCTGTAATCATTGGAGTAACTGATAATTTGTATGGTTCAATTTTACGATCATCTGCGTGTGACATTCCTTCTGTTCTTTCTTCAATTGATACAGGGAAATCTTTTCTGACATTATCATAGAATTCTTTTACGTATTTTAATTGACCTTTACCTGTTGTTGTTTTTGCTTTTAGGAATAAGTCATGATATTTTTGATAAAACTGTTTTCCTTCAGCGCCTTCTATTAATGTTAACATATTTACTGGATATTTTGCATTTTCTATAACATATGCTGCTGCTAATTGCATTGAACCTGTTTTATAAGCGTCAGTTAATTCATCTTTTCTTACTTCAGTTCCGTTAAAGTATGCTTTAATTTGTTTTGTAGAATATCCATTATATGCGTTTTGTAGTGCTACTAATTCGTCAAATGTTAGTGCTGCTTTAATATTCTTTCCTTTTTCTACATATTTGTTTGCAAATTCACTATTAAAACTATTCATTACCATTGTTAAATTAGCCATAGCATTACTTTGTGTTTCATTTGTTGTTACACTTATTAACTCATTAGGTGTTAAATGATTATAGTTTGTATTATCTCCAATTATTAATATATCATGTCTATTATTTTGATTTTGATCTGGATTTGGTTGTCCGGATATTGAAGAAGTTGGATTATTTACCATTTGTCCTGTAAGAGATCTTCTAGATTGACATGAATATAATCCAAATCCTGTAAGTATTGCTAATACAAAACATGTTAATCTCTTAACTATTTTTAATGATTTTATTCTATCTACTATTCTTTCAAAGAATCCTTTTTTTACAGGTTTTAAATCGTTGTCTACTATTATATATCCATCTATATCTGAATAATCATCATCTTCATTATTGTTATTTTCTGATGATTGATTTGTTGTTTCATTTACTTCTTCGATTTCTTCTTCATTTGTATTTTCTTCTTCAGGTTCTTCATCATCAGTAATTATATTAATGTCTTCTTGTGTATCGTTGTTTTCTGGTCTTCTATTTACTGGTTGATTATTTTGTTCATTATTTTCTTGAGATTGTTCTTGTTGTTCATGTTGTTCATTCTCTGATGTAGTATTTTGAACATTACCATTTTCATCAATATTATTGTTATTCTCTGCTACTGTATTATTATCTTCTACTGGTGGATTATCATCAGTGAATACTTGAATATCATCAGGATTTGATGATGGATAGTTAATAATATTTTGTCTTGCTCCTGGTTGAATTTGACTATTTCTTCTTTGAAAAACACTATGATTTCCTTCTTCTGCGATTGTTGAAGTTGGAATATATCTATGTATATATTGAATTTGATCATCATCTTCAGTATTTTCTGGTACTACAGGTGGCATATATTCTTGCTCTTCTGTTGATACAAAAGATGTGTATTTCTTTTCTAATTCTTTTGTAGACATTACATGAATTGAGTCTTTTATCGCTTGATTTGTAATTGCATTATTTTTTACTAATTCAATTAATAATTCTATTGCATCGTTTTTTGGAACAACTCTTGTTTTTCCATTTTTATAAAAAATTAATGCTTTTTCTACTTCTCCGTCTTCATCATTATCTTTATCATAATAAAATACTATATTAGCTATTTTCATATTTATTTCTCCCCTTACTTAACTTTTTTTCTCCCTGTATATATCCAACCATCATTTAATAATGATTGATCATTATAACTACTCCATTTTATTTGTGTTGTTCCTGATGTTAGTTTTTCTCTTGATTTTGTGCTTTTATAACATACATCTCCATATAAAGGTTCTTCTCTTGATGCTTTTTCAGTTATTGTTATTGTTGAATATATTGGTATTGTTTTTATTACATATTCTCCACAACTTGCTTTATATGATGTTGATGATGCAACTACTTCTGTTGTTGATGATACACTTGTTAATGATTTTGCATAACTATATGAATCATAGTAGTAATTTGGTAATGTTGTACATGTATCGTTACAATAACTATAATCTGCTCCTACAAATACATAATGTGTTGTTGCAGTGTCTCTTGGTGGATTTGAATAACTTTGTCTTCCGTTATATGACCAACTTCCTGTAGATGCTTTTGTTGTTGATGCAATTGTATTTATTGTTGTATATGTAGTAGTTGTTGCATATAATTTTTTATTTATTTCAACATAATTGTATTTTGAACATGATTTTTGTTTATATGATCCAGTTTGTTTAACTATATCTCTTGTTGTAGAATATGTTTTTTTGTATGTGCCTATTTTTTCTTTTCTTTTTAAAGTTTGTAGTTTCATTAAACATGTTGAATCGTTGTCATTACAATTAATTTCTTTTGTTGAACAGTCTGTTTTTTCCCAATTTGACCAATCTGACCAGTTACTATATGTTTCTTCAATTGTTTTTGAATATTCGTATACATATTCTTTTTCTTCTTTTGGTTGTTCTTTACATTCTTTATCAAATGTTTCTTTATTAATGTTATTTCCATCTTTACCAAAATAATATCCATTAACTATTTCACATTTTGGTGCTTGACAACTCTTTATATAATTTATTTCTGATGTTGTGTTTCCGTTTTTATCATAGAATTTGCCATTTTTCTTTTCGCATTTATATGATGGTTTTGGTGCTGATTGAGTATTACACTCTTTATCAAATCTTGATTTTGTAACATTATTTCCATCTTTACCAAAATAATATCCATTAACTATTTCACATTTTGGTGCTTGGCAACTTTTAATATATTCATATTCTGTAGTAATATTCCCATTTTTATCATAGTAATTACCATTCATATTTTGACATATATGAGTTTCTTTTTGTTCTTCTTTAGGTGTTACTACTACGGTATAATTATTATTTGAATTACTGTTTGTATTGTTATTAGTAATTGTATTATTGCTACTACTATTATTATTTACTATTGTTTGATTTTTTTCTTCTTCTTTTGATGCTTTTATACTTGTGTTTTCTTCTATTTCTTTATTCTTTTCACAAATATTTGTTTTACAGTATGAATAACATCCTAAATGTACAAGAATATAGTCTTCTTTTTCACTATCTTTTAGATTTACTTTTAGAATATATTCTGTATCTGTTTTAGTTATTTTTGCATATGATTTTTCTACATCAACATTTTTGTTGTTTTTATCAGTTAATGGAGTTATTAATTTCATTTCAATCATACTTTTAAGTGTTATTTTATCTGAAGTATTTACATCTTTTGGTAAATGCTCGTCTGTATAATATGAAATTGCAGCATCTTTCATTTTTTCAATATTATTCGAAAAGATTTGTTTTGATAATGCTTTTATTTCTTTAGTATTACATTTTTTATTATCTTCTTTACACTTTTTACTTACAATTGTTGTTTTTGGTTCTTTTGTTGTTTGTTTTTTATTTTTTGTAATATTAAATAATTTTGGAACATACCAAATTATTAATAATACAATGATTGCTAGTATTAATACTTTCAAAATAAATCTTAATATTGGGAACCCTTTTTCTTCATATTCTTCTGTATACATATTCAATACTCCCCTCTGATAACGTATTGAATATCTTACTGCAAAAAGGCTTATTTGTCAACGAAATTACTTGATTTTAACTATTGTCTGACCGGTATTAAAATTATCAATTTTATATTCTTCAACGTATTTATTTGTTTTTAATGTTACTTGTGTTGTATTTTTAATTATTCCTTGTCCATTACCATGAATTATTATTACTTTTTTGTTTTTTATTTTGTAATTATCATATATAAAATCATTTATTAATATTTTTGCATATTCTCTATCTATTCCATGTAAATCTAGTGTTGGTAAATTACTATATAATGTCATCATATTCTAATACTTCCTTTAGTTCAGGTATTGAATATCTAGCTCCTAATTTTGTTACTGATAATGCTGCTGTTATTGAAGCATATCTTATTGCTTGTTCTAGACTATATTTTTGAGATATGAAATAGACAAATGCTCCATGGAAAATATCTCCTGCTCCTGTTGAATCTATTGCTTTTACTTTTATACTTGGTATTATTTTATATTTTCCATTTATTTCTGTAAAACTACCTTTTTCTTCTAATGTAATTATTATATTCGTTTTATAGAATTCTTTTAATTTTTCATATATTTTTATCAAATCATCTATATTATTTACATCCGTTTTCATATTAGTAAATTCTTCTGCAAAATCATGAGAACATATAACATATGTTGATAATTTACCAAGTTTTCTTGTACTATCATTTAATCTTCCGGCATCTAAAATTGATATTGCATCTGGATTTTCTTTTAATACTTCTTCTGCTGTTTCAGGATGTTCTCCATCTACTAATATTACATCTGGTTTTAAATCTATTTTTTTAGATATTCTTAGGATTGGTTTATCTTTTGATGTTATTATCGTTCTTGATCCATTACTTTTATTTGCTATTATATAACTACTTGATGTATAGTGATTGTTTACTTTTTCAATATATGTTGTATCTGCTCCAATTCCTTTAAATTCTTCAATTATTCTATCTCCATAGTAATCATTTCCTACTATTGATACTATACTGGTATCTAATCCCCATTTACTTAATAAATAACCTCCGTTAGCTGCAGGTCCTCCTCCACATTCAATATGTCCATCTATTCTTGTTTTAATATTTTCTGTTGGAAATTCATTAACTGGTAATGTTGTATCGTATGTTGAATGTCCTATACAAACTGCTTTCATTGTACTCACTCTCCTATTTTAATTATATCAAAAAATAATACTTCTATAAAGAAGTATTATATATTTATTTTTAAAAAATCCATGATTTAAATATTTGAAGTCGTTCTGCATAATTATTATTGATTTCTAATCCAGATATTACTGGGTAATAAGTTATAAAGAATAATGCTGCTAAAATAAATACTGTTGGTAAGACTGATTTAATGTTGTACTCATCATTTAAATCAACTAACATATTTAATAAAGCAAGAAAAATAAATGGTAATACTGGAAAATAATGATATAAAAACATAACTCTATTTATAAACATGTATGGTAACCATAAAGATAAAATGGCTAGTATTAATAATAGGTATTTATCATCTCTTTTATAAATATACTTTATTAATGTATAAAATACTCCTACTATTCCTAATATCCAAATTATAATATTTCCAACTCCTGATATCGTTCCATGCATGTAATTTGAATTCGCTTCTTTATAATAAAGAACTGGTTTATAAGATATTGGCCAAGTATACCATTTTGATGAGTAAAAATGGTCATCTTTTAGTTTAGAGTGATAATTATACATTAGTTCTGTTTCTTTTATGATATTCTTAATATTATTTGTTTTATAATAATTATTTGAAAAAATTAAGAATATAGATGTATATAATAGTACTGGGATAATTACAAAATATAATGTTCCTAAGGATAAGAATTTAAAATTAATTTTTTTATTTGTAATTAGATATTTGAAGTACATAATACATAGAACTGGAGCTTGATATAGTCCTGTCCATTTTATACATGCACTTAAACCAAAGAATAGTCCTGATAAAAGTAAATATCGGTGTTTTTCTTTTGTAATAAATAAGTACATAAATAATATTGATAAACTAACAAAAATCACTAGGTAAGTATCAATCGTACCCATTCTACTATGAGCAAAATGGAATGTATCTAACATCATTAATCCTGCGGCACAGATACCATATTTTCTTTTCTTGAAGAAGATTATTCCATATATGTACATAATTGCTAAGAGGATTATTCCTGCTATGTTACCCATTAGTCTATAGTTAAACGGTGACATATACTTTGTTATGTATATAGGTATTGCTTGAATTAGTTTTCCTAATGGAGGATGTGTCCATTCATACAATTCTAGATTATTTACATATTCATAGGCAGTTCTTGCGAAATATATTTCATCAAAATATGTAGAATTCATATATGTTGTTTTTTCTGGGATAAGATTTTGTTCATCTATTACTTCTTTTACAATTTTATTATTAAGTTTTACTGTTGTAGGTTTTAATAGTTTATCTTTACTATATATTCCTATTTCTCCTAATGATGATTTTTTAGGAAAATCTATTTTTATATACTTTGTATTTGCTCTTATTTTTAACATGTCCCAGTAAAATTCTTTTACTTTCTCTTTGCTTATTAAATAATCAAATTCTATTCCGTCGTTTGATATATATATAGTATAATTAGAAGCCTTTTCTCCTTGAAATAGTTTTATTTTATCAACAATGGTTTCATCATTTAATTCAATTATATATGTTGCATGAGGATCACTTCTTTTGAAGGTATTTATTGATTTTGTATCTCCTAGATTTATAAATGAAAAAATACCATATATTAACATTAATACAGATATTAATATATAGTCTATTTTTTCTAATCTATCAATTTTTTTATTTAATGCTCTTATCATAATTGCCTCTTTTTATTTTTATAATTATATTATATCAATCCAATTGTTTACTATTTCTTTTTCTTCATTTCCTTTTAATCTTATTGATTTTAAGAAATTTAAATTAGGATATTTATTTCTTAAATCATTAATACTTTTTTCAGATGATGAACCTCCTGATGTTACATAAATATATATTTTCTTTCCTTCTAGATTGTTTTCT
This sequence comes from uncultured Erysipelotrichaceae bacterium, assembly GCA_902798815.1. Classification (GTDB taxonomy): domain Bacteria; phylum Bacillota_I; class Bacilli_A; order RF39; family UBA660; genus UBA3789. Next base: position 17,598 of record CADBYH010000013.1, read on the forward strand.
TCAATAAATGAATTTATTATTGTAGGTGCTGTATACCACCATATAGGGAATCCTATAATTATTTTATCATATTCGTCTATGTTTTTAACTTTGTTTTTTATTGGAGGTCTATAGTTTTTATCATTCATTTCAAGAGAAGATCTACTATTTTTATTAGTCCAATCCAAGTCTTCTTCTGTATATTTATTTACGGGTTCTATTTCAAATAGATCACCATTTAATTCGTTTTTTAGTTTTTCTGCAATTGATTTTGTATTTCCTGATGCTGAAAAATATGTAATTAGTATTTTATTCATTATACTCTCCTATTAATTTATTATTAGTTTTTCTATTTCTTCATTGTTAGTAAGCAATCTTACATTATTTGCTACATCTATATGTGATGTTTTAATACCACATTCTTGTGCCATAAATTCTCCTGGCATAATATCCCATGGTTTGTTTGTTGCGAGAATTAGTGCATCTGTTTTTCCTTGAATAAGATTTGTATATGAAATACAAGAAGAATTTACATGATAGATATTTGCTACTTGTAATTTGTTATCTTTTATTAATTTTTTTAGACATTTTTCTTTTGTTTCAAATGATTTTGAAATTGATCCTCCAAATTCTATTACTGAATATTCTAATGGAGAAGATTCTATTTCTAATATTTTTTCATTATTTTTAAATACTCCTATATTTTCTGCTGCATAGAATAATTCTTTTCTTTCTGGTAGATATATTACAGAAAATCTTGTTTTTTCTTTATCATAGAAGGCAAGTTGTATTCCCCAAAAACCGTCTTTTTTAATATAATGGTTTGTTCCATCAATTGGATCAATTATCCAAGTTCTGTTTATTAATTTATTATCAGGATAATGTTCTTCTGTTAAAAAATTATCATTTGGATATACTTCTTTAATTTGATCTATTAAATAGTTTTCTATTTCAATATCAGTATCTGTTACTAATGTTGAATCAAATTTTTCTCTTATTTCAAATGGTTTATATTTAACTCTTTCATAGGCATATTTTATTTTATTTAGTATTAAATTTAATTCTTCGTTATATGTAAAGTCTTTATTTCTATAATTTCTAATAAATATTTCTAAATCTTCTAAAAATGGCATTCCTGTTTGAGCTGATTTTACTTTTAATTTCATTGTTGATGCATACATTGCTTTTCTTAGAGCGTGTTTTAAATCCATTCCTTTTGCAAGAAAAGCACTTAGATTACCGTTTAATGTATCTCCAGCTCCTGTTGTATCTACTACTTCTGTTTCTATTGCAGGCATTTTTATTATTCTTTTACCATTGTAATATATTAGTCCTTCTGCTCCTAAGGTAACTATTAACTTGTTTGGATATTTTTTAACACATTCTTCAATATTTTCTGTATTAAACATTGTAATACATTCTTGTTTATTACATGTAATTATACTTATTTTATCAATTAATTTTATATTGTTTGGATCAGTTATAGATAATCTATCTGGTCTACAAGGAGTTAAAATAAGAATTTTTTTATTCTTATGACAAAAATTTATTAATTCTTCAGTTACTTCTTTTGGTATTTTTAATTGACATACTATTATTTTTGAATTTAATAAAACATCTTTATATTTTTCTACCATTTCTTTTGTAAATGAATTGATTGCTCCGTTAAATCTCTTTATTTCGTTGTCTTTATCTTTTAAATTAATATAAATATTTCCGTAATCATTACTTAATCCATTTTCTATTTCTATATTTGATGTATCTACTCCAAAAAACATTAAATTATTAATAATTTTATCTCCAATATCATCTTTACCTATTCTACTTATTATTGTTGTTTTTGCTCCTGCTTTTGCTGCTGCTACTGCTTGATTTGCCCCTTTTCCTCCTGGTGATATTAAATCTGGTGTTTCATTATATGTTCCGTCTATTTTTTGATAATATGTTTGATCAAGAGAACATCCTCCAAAGACACATATATCATACTTCATATTTTATCAACTCCTGTATCTATTATATCTCTTTTTACAATAAAAAAGGAGTTTTTTCTCCTTTTTTGTTTGTATTATTTTTTACTTGTATATTTTACTGTTCTTAATATTTCTTGTACTGTTTCTTGTCCAAAGATTAGATCTTTTGCTTCTTTAGCATTTTTTACCCTTTCTGATCTATTTGGACTTACTCTTAGGTTTACTGTTACATCATTTTCTTCATCTAAGTATAAATAAACGTCTGCTGTACCCCAATCTTGGTCTATTGCTACAAATCCTTTATATTTACGATATTCAACATCTAATACTTCTCTTTTTGAGTCTTTTTTTAGATATCCTTTTGTTTGCTCTAATTCTTTAACTGTTTTATTTAAAAATTCAATTCCAAAACGGAAGTTTTTATCTGCATTTTTTAGGATTTTTCCATCTCCAGATGAATAATCAGATTCCTCATAAGATCCATCATCATCATATGTTACTTCTAATGTTCCCTTCTTTCCTTTTAAGGTAATAGTTTTAGGATTTTTAAATCCTTTTGTTGGATCTTTTTCACATCCAGTAACAGCAAATAAACCTACTAATAATACAAATACTGCTAAAATTATTTTAATATTCTTTTTCATAAGTCTCCTTTCTATTTGATTATATCATATAATTATTTTTTTGAATTATAATTTTCATTTATATTACATGATTCATCATTACATATTTCATTTTCTAGTTCTAATTCAATAGTAGAATGATTTATATTAAATTCTTTTAATTTTGTTTTTATTTCATTTTTAGTTTTTTCATCGTATTTTTTTACTACTACATGTAGTGTAGCAAAATTATTATATCCATCTATACTTCTTATATGAATATGATGAACGTCTATTATATGTTTGTTTTCTAATATTTTTGCTTTCATATCATCAATATTTATATCTTTAGGTGTTGTTTCTAAAAATATATCTATTACAACTTTTAAGTTCTTTATTACGTGTATTAGTATATATATAGCAACTGCTATTGATAAAATTGAATCAATATATGTAATATCTGTAAATTTAATTAGAATTGACCCAATTAATACTACAATCCAACCTAATACATCTTCAAACATATGTAAATTTACTGCTCTTTGATTAAGAGAATCTCCTTCTCTTGTTACATAACTTGCTATTAAGTTAATAACAACACCAAATATAGCTATGATAATCATACCATTATAGTTTAACTCAACTGGATTGAATAATCTTTTACATGATTCTATTATAACTATTATTTCTCCTACTAGAAGAATAGTTGTGGTTATAATGCTACCCATTACTGAATATCTTATATAACCATAAGTATGCTTTTTGTCTGGTCTTTTTTTGCTTTTCTTTTCTAAAAAATATGATATACCAATACTTATTGCATCTCCTAAATCGTGTACTGAATCTGATAGTATTGCTACTGAATTAGTAAATATTCCTCCTATAAATTCAAGTAATGAGAAAAATAAGTTTAAAATAAATGCTACTAAAATATTTCTATCTGTTTTCATATTATTTCACCTCTTATTATTTTTGATGAATATCAATTTGAGTATATGGTACTTTAATATTATTTTTATTTAATCCTAACATAATACATCTTAGAGAATCTCTTCTTGTTTGTACTTTCTTTATAGGATTACAATATACTTTTATTTGATATTTTATTGCTGACTCTCCTAGGTCATTTATACCTCTATATTCTGAATTATCTACATCTTTCATTGATTTAATATCTTCAACTATTTCCTTAAGAACTTTTTCTGCTGTTTCTACTTTTGTTTCATATGATATAGGTACATCAATGTTTATTAAATTTGATACTACTTCTACTTGTTCTATATTTCTATTAGAAATAGATACTATATTAAAAGTATTCACATCTTCAATTTTTGTGGTTTTTAGTCCGATTGCAAGAACTTTTCCAGTTAATTCTTTATATTTTATTACATCACCTACTCTGTAATAATTATCTGATATAATATCTATTCCTTTTATTATATCTTTTAGAGCATCTTGAATTGCAAAACCTATAATAATACTTATTATTCCTACTCCAGCAAGCATTGATGTTATTTTTATATCAAATATTTGAAGAATAAATAAACATGTAATTATTATAATAATGTATCTAATAATACTATTTATTAATTTTATATAAGTTTTACTTTTTTTGCTTGATAATAATTTTGTGTTTTGATCATTGAATTTTGTATTTAATGTACTAGTTATAATTTTATATACTAAACTAGAAATTACTATAGATATTATTGACCAAAATATTTTTATTAACCATTTATTTTGTAGTAGAATTGTTATTGTTTTCATATTTAATCCTTTCTTTTATTTGATTAACTAAATCTAATTCATCTGTATATTCAAATATATTATTAGTTATTGCTTTGATTGAATTACTTATTTTTTCTTTCTTTTTTACAAAGCAATATATCGGTTTATTATCATCATATGCCCAAGCTAATTCTATACCTAAACCCGTTGCGGGTTTTGAACATTCAGCTATTAATACATCTATTGATTTATAAAAATCTCTAGTATTTGTATTTTCTTGATTATTCTCATGGGGCAATACTAGTTTATGATTATTAAAAAACATATCATTTCTTAATGGTTTATATAATTCATCTATGTAATTTATTTGCTTTGAATGTGCTACATATATTTTCATATTTTATTCCTTCTTTTGTGTATTTATTATTGTTAATAATATATTTATAATTAATAGTATTATACATATATAGAATTCAATTGAATTGATTTTATCTGGTATAACAACTTCAAGTTCATAACCAATTAATGTTGCGATTGTTATTGCTGATAAGATAATTTTTAATAGTGGTAATATTTGGTTTATTTTATTACCACAATATTTACAATAATTCATAGTATCACTTGCTTTTTATACTATATAAAGTAGATAAAAATTTATCTACTTTTTCATTCTTGCTTTTAAATGTTTCATTGCCTCTTCTTCATCATTAAAATATATAGTTCCGTCTTTTAATTTTTCATATGTTTCGTTACCTTTTCCTAAAATTAAAACTATATCATCTTTTTTAGCTATATCAATTGCTTTTTTGATTGCTTTACTTCTATCAATAACTATTTCATATTTTGATTTATCCTTTACATCTTTAACAATCATATCTATTATATCTTTTGGATCTTCACTTCGTGGATCTTCATAACAGAATATAGCATGATCTGCATTATCACATACAGTTTTTCCTACAATTGGTCGTTTTAAATAATCTCTTTCTCCTGCTTGCCCTATTACTACTATGCTTCTATTTATATCAAGTGTATTTACAAAATCTAGTAAGTTTTTGATACCGTTTGGAGTATGAGCATAATCTACCATTACAGTGAAATCTTGACCTATATCTTCTAGTACGTCTAATCTACCTGATATGCTTATATCTTTTATATTTGGAATTATTTTATCTATATCAAAACCTAAAGATATAACTGTTAAAATAGCTGCTGCTAGATTATAGACATTAAAATCTCCTAACAAAGGACTTTCAATGTTATATTCTTTCTTATTATAAACAAATTTTATTTCAGTTTTATTTGGTTTAATTGTATATGATGAAATACATAAATCATTTGATTTATCTTTTCCATATGTTAGTACTTTTCCTGTACATGCTTTTCTTACTTCATCATAGTGTTTGTCATCTTTATTAAGAATTGATGTACCATCTTTTTTTATTCTTTTAAATTGCATACATTTGCATTCTAAATAATTTTCAAAACTACCATGAATATTTAAGTGTTCACTTGTAATATTTGTTATTACTCCTGATTGATATGATAAAGTATCTAGTCTATGTCTAAAGTATGCTTCTGATGATGTTTCCATTACAGTATATTTGCATCCTGCTTTTACAAATTCATCAAAGTACATGTATAGTTTATCTGTATCAGGTGTTGTATTATTAACATCTTTTTTAAATTTAGCGCAACTTCTTCCATTTGTTCCGATATAACCACATTTATCACTTCCAATTAGTGTTTGGATTATTGTAGCAGTAGATGTTTTACCATCTGTTCCACCTACTGAAATTAATGTTAGTTTTTCATCAGGATTATCATAGAACTTTTTACATAGTATTGGTAACATTTTATTTGTATCATCAACTTTTACTACTGGTACATCTTTTTTACCGACATCTTTACTAACTACAATAGCGCTTGCTCCGTTTTTTATAGCGTCATCTATAAAATCATGTCTATCTCTTGTTACTCCCATAGTACATAAAAATAGATCCCCTGGTTCTATTTCTTTTGAATTCATTTTTATTCCTTTTATTAAGGTATCATATTCACAATCAATTAATTCATTTAACTTCTTCATATATATCCTCCAATTTAAGTATACACTAAATCTATATAAAATTAAAGAATTAGGTTGAATAAGTTCAAAAAAAAGATTAATATATTATATGGAGGTCAATTATGAAGATAGATGTAATTAATGCTTTATGTGACTTGGGTGTGGATGTAGATGGTGCATCTCTTGGACCAAAGAAATTAAAAGAAAAGATAATTAATAATGAATATATAAATAATATTATAGATGTATTTTGTGATTGTAGTAATAAAGATCATAATCCGGATAATTTAGAAAAGAATTATGATAGATTAATTGAATATACTACTACATTGTATAATACCTTAATTAATAGTAAAAATAATGGTAATTTTTCTATTACTATTGGTGGAGATCATAGTATTGCAGTTTCTTCTGCGTTAGCTTCAATAAAAAAGGAAGATAATCTTGGTATTATTTGGATTGATGCTCATGCTGATTATAATACTTTTGAAACAACAATTACTGGTAATTTACATGGATTACCTTTAGCAACTATTGATGGTTTAAATAATAGATTATCTTTATTCCATGATGGTAATTATTATGATCCTAAAAAAACTGTTATTGTTGGATATAGATCAGAAGAAGTTAATAAAGAAGAAGAAATTAATAATTTAAAGGATGCTGGTGTTACTTTTTTTACTACAGAGGAATTAAATACTATTGGAATTGAAAATGTTATTTCTAAAGCATTTAAGATTGCTAGTAATAATGGTAATAATAAAGTACATGTTAGTTATGATTTAGATTTTATAGATCCTAATGTTGCTCCTGGCGTTAGTATTCCTGAAGTTAATGGACCTACAAAAGAACAAGCGATTAGTGTATGTAAAAATGTTTTAAAATATATAAATAATATATCTTCATTTGATATTGTTGAATTTAATCCTCTTAATGATATCGATGATAAGACTTTAAATATTGCTTTGGAGATATTTAATTTAGTAATAGAAAGTATAAAAACTATTCAAAATTAATTGAATAGTTTTTTTATTTAATAAACGCTGTCATAGGACCACGTTCATTTTCATATTTATTGGTGACTTTGTATCCATCTTTTAATATATTCTTTATTGAATATATGTTATCTGAATGGGCTTTTGTAAACATATGTCTTTTTCCTATTGATTTTGCATAATCATTTATTACTTTTTGCATCTGTGTTTGAAGACCGTTTCCTACATATTCTTTTCTAACCATTATTGGTCCTAAACTTCCTGTTTCTGATTCATCATATTGAATATTATGTTTTCTTAGAGTTTTGTTTTTTACTGGAATATAAAATACTGAACAAACAGGTGTTTCATTGTCATAATACATCCATATTTTACCACCTATTTTTAGTAAATCTTCTATTTCTTCTTTAGTAAATGTTCCTAACCATTCAGGATGATCTATATTATTTCGTACATAATTATATAAAGATAGATATTCATCTAAATTAATATTATTGCTTATTTCTTTCAAATCATTTAGTTTCATAATATGCTCCTTTATGTATTATTATTTCATTATATAAGTTCTTTTTTAGTGTATCTAATATAAGATGTGATTACAAATATACATGTTATTAAAATACTTATAGTTATACATATTGGATTTAATTTAACATTAGTTATTATATTTCTTGTATCAGCAAGAGTATAGATACTAAAGTATTTTAAAAATTCTACTTTATCCGATAGTTCTGATAAGACATTTATTATATAGAATATAAATACTAAACCTAGACTAATACCAATTGTTTTTCTTGTTTTATGAAGAAACATTGAAATAAATAAGTTTATTGAGAATAATGGTAGTGCTATAAATAATGGAGTTATGCTTAATAGAATAAATTCTTTTTGATTAAATTCACCACTTATTAAAAATGCAATATAATTAAATATTCCGAATATTAATAACATTAATATAATATATGTAATGCTTACAAGTATTTTATTAGATAGAATTGTTTTTCTTTTTATTGGAAGAGATGATAAATATTCAATTGTTTTATCATTTTCTTCTTTTAATACTATATTTCCTCCTAACATTGATGCATATATGCCAATTATTAGTAATATAAAGGTAAATCCTTCGCTTTTAAACCATCCGTAAGCTGTTGTGATTGATACCATATCCATATTAAATGTTTTTAATACTTCTTCAGGAAAGATTTTCATTAATTCATCCATACTTTTCATAGTTTCATCAGTCACTATATAAGGATAAATCAAATATACAACTAAAAACATTATCATTAGAATTGATAAATAGATTATAAAACTTTTTAAGTTTACTTTAAATTCTCTTTTTAGCACCTTATCACCTACTTATAATAATTTATAAATAGATCTTCTAGAGATATTTCATTTATTAATAGTTGATCTATTTTATATTTTGTTAATTTTTTTAATAATTCATTTGGCATAATATTATTTATAAATGTTACTTTGTTATTTTCTTCTTTTACTATTTTTAAATTCAATTCTTTTTTAATTTTTTCTATATCTTTTGATTTTATTACTAAATATGTATAATGATTTTTATTAATGTTTTCGGTTAAATCTTCTTTTATTATTATTCCATCTTTAATAAAACCGATTTTATCGCATATATTTGATACTTCGCTTAGAATATGTGATGAATAAAGAATAGTAGTTCCTTTTTTCTTTTCTTCTAGTAAAATATTATGAAATGTATTTTGCATGATAGGATCTAATCCAGAAGTTGCTTCATCTAGAATTAATAATTCTGGTTCATGCATAAGTGCTAAAACTATTCCTACTTTTTTTAGATTACCGAGTGATAGATCTTCTATCTTTTTTGTTTCATCAATTTTTAGTTTCTTTACTAACTCTTTTCTTCTTTTTGTTAAATCTTTTTTATAAAATGTTTCATGATAATCAAATAATTGTTTTATTGTCATATCATCATATAAATTTATTTCACTTGGTAAGTATCCTATTTTTGATTTAGTTTCCAAATCATTATAATTTATTTCTTTGCCTTCAAATAAAATGTCTCCTTCAGTTTTATTGATTAGCCCAATTATTGTTCTTAAAGTAGTTGATTTTCCTGCACCATTTGGTCCAATAAAACCATATATATCTCCCTTTGATATTTTTAATGAGACATCCTCTACTCCTTTTGCTCTACCATAATATTTTTTTAAATGTTTTATTTCTAAGATATATTCTTCCATATTTTCACCTTTAATATATTTATTTTTTTGTTATATATACTGCTATATCATAGTTTTTTGTTAAATTTGCTACACTAAAGTTGTATTTAGGATTATTGTCTTTTGTACTATATTCACTATTACCTAATTGATATTTTCCTTTGTATTTTTTACCATCTACGCATATTGTATATGGTATTTCTATTGAAAAGCTTACTGTTGTTAATCCTTCTTTTTCAGGTATTTCCCATTTTACTTTTTTTGTAATTATTACATAGTCATTTGTATGCTTTATTTTTACTTTTTTTAGTTGTTCAATATATTGTTCTTTATTTAGTCTTATTTCCTTTACTGGTTTATAATTTGTTTTTTCATTATCATTATTCTTTTTTACTATTCCAAGTGTTACTATGATTAGTACTATTATTAATAATATTGATCCAATAATATATATTTTTTTCATATTAATAATCCTTCCATTAAAATTTTATTACTTTTGGAGGTTCTGTAAATGATGATATTGTTGCCTCTCCAGTTTCAAAGTATAAAACAATAGTGTTATCATCGTTTTCATTATACATTCCCCTTAATTCGGGATTTTTATCTAACATATCTTTTTTTGCTTCTATTCTGTCATCAGCAATTAATTTTCCTGATACTCTTATCCATTTTCCGTCTTTAAATCCGCATAATTCCACATTATTATTTTTTTCTATTTGTTTATATACATCTTTTTTCTTTCCTGTTTGAATATATAAATGATTTTCAAATATTTCTATTGTTCCAAATGGTCTTACTTTTGGTTTATCATTTTCTACTGTTGCGAGATAGTATACTCCACATTCTTTTAAAAATTTTTGTACTTCTTCCATATTAATTCTTTCCTTTCTTATGAGCTGTTATTATTGAATAGTTATAGGAGTTTATTGTTATTATTTCTTTATTTGTTTCACAATAATAATTCTTTCCTTTTTTATAAATTATATTGTTTTCATTTACTATTATGTTTTTACAATATTCAATAATATCATTTGTTTTTATCATTAAATTGTTTTTAATTCTTTCTTTTCCTAATACTGTTGTATGTAATTTATCTATATTTCTTATTAATATATCTTTGTTCATACTATTATTTTTCCTTTTTTATAAGTTTTTCAAAGGCATTGGCATTTAAAATAGTATTTGAGATAAATTTACCTTTATAAAAGTTAGCCCAGTTGTTTAATATACATGGTGCATTTTTTGCTTTTTCTAAGGAGTCTATTTTTATGAAGTTTAATTTTATATTATTCTTTTTAGCGTATTCGGTTAATTCTTGTACTTCATATTCTACATATGGGCATTCATTACTATAATAGATTGTAAAATCTTGATTATCTATTTTCATTGATTTTGCATTTTCATTTATTTTAGGAATTTCTTTATCATCAAATTGTAATGCTAGTAATTCATAATCATTTACTGAATCTATTACTTTAAAACCGAAATGTTCAAAGAATTTCTTTTCTCCGATAAAAGGTTTTTTCTTTTTTGTTACTATTGTACATATGCCACTCATTTTTTTATTTTTTGCATCTTCTATTGCATATTCTAATAGCTCTTTAGCAATACCTTTTCCTTTAAAACTTCCTGCTACCCATAGGCAGTATATATACATATAATTATTACCATTTATTGGTGCCCATGATGTTTCTATTGGTTCATATTCAATAAATATTTTACCTCTAGCATTTAATTTTCTAAATACATGTTCATCTTTTAATTTTGATTTAATCCATTCTTTCTTTTTATCTACTCCTACTTGATGTTTAGGGTCACCTATTGCACAACAAATATGCTCTTCATCTATATTTTCTTTTGTTAAGTTAATATATTCATTCATTATAATTTTCTCCTTCATTGCTAAATATAAATATATCGTTATTATTATCTGTTTTTATTTCATAATTATTGTTTGTATATTCTTCAATAGTCTTTTTCCAGAACTTATAGGCAATTGGATTATTTTCCATGGGTTCAATTTCCCATATACCTTTAAACTTATTAAAAATATCATAAGCTACTTTTTTTCCAATATGATTACGTCTATATTTAGGCATTATTAGAAATTCTGCTATACATTTGCCTTTGTTATTATATTTTAAATATTCATTTACAAGAACCATTCCAAGATAATCATTTCCATTCTTTATAAAATATGCATTTCTTTTTTTATCAGAAAAATATGCATCAAACCATTTATATTCAAAGATACATTCTTCGTTTATTTCATTATTTACATATTGTGATCCGTCATATAAAGCATATTGGAGTAATCTATATAATTTATCTTTGTCTTTGTTTTCTACTTCTATTATTTCATATTTCATCTTACTTTTCCTTTTGGTTTCTTTAAATTTTCTACTATTTCTGATAAAGTTTCTACAATAAAAATATGTTCTTTTTCTAATACTCTTGCTGCTAATTTTTCTGGTGTATCTTCTGGTTTTACAGGAACTGTTGTTTGCTTTATTATTTGACCATTATCATAGTTTTCATCTACTTTGTGTATTGTTATACCTGTTTCTTTTTCTTTTGCTTCTATAACAGCTTTATGAACGTTTATTCCATACATTCCTTTTCCACCATATTTAGGTAATAATGCTGGATGAATATTAAAAATTTTATTTTTATATTCTTTAATTATTTTTTCTGGCATTTTCTTTAAATAGCCTGCTAGAAAGATTATGTCAATTTTTGATTTGTTTAATACTTCTAATGTTTTGTTTACTAATTCTTCTTCATCTGGATAATTCTTATTACTTATATAATAATTTTCTATTTGTTCTTTTTTTGCTCTTCTTAGTGCTCCTGAGTCTTCATTGTTACTTATAACTAGTGTTACTTCAGCATCAATTAAACCATTCTTACAACCATCTATTATTGCTTGTAAATCTGTACCTTCATGTGATGCAAAAACAGCTATTTTCATATAATCACTTCCTTACTATTTTATTATATCATAAATAATTATAATTGCATTATTTACAATATATATGATGTTATATATAATATATTATAGTAGGAGTTTTTAATATGGATGATAAGAAAAGAAAAGAATTTAATGATTATAAGAGAGAATTAGATGAATTATATGAAAAGAATTCTAATTATACTTTAAACAACTTTAAGAGGTTTATTCAAAGACTTAGAAATGGTGATGAAGTTAGGGATGTTGAGGATGTTGCTGCAACTGAAGTGAATGAAAAAAAACTACAAATATATTTATGTATAGTTATTGGATTAATTGGTTTACTAAATATTAAACTGTATTTTATTTATTTGTTTGGAATAGTTTTTTTCTATGCTGGTTTCTTTATTGGTATGAATTCTAAAGATGGAGGAATAATTTTCTTGTTTACTCATGGACTTACTGGTTTGTTTTTAATGGTTTTTGCATTACTAAGTAGTTTTAATAATGGTGATTTTATTCCTATTTTTAATAGTCCTATATTTTCTGATTCACCTACAAATGTTTATATTTATTTAGGAATTGCTGGTGTTCTTACTGTAATTGCCTTTATATATGTAATTAATTATAATTTATCTAATAAACTAAAAATGTTTAAATACTCTAGTGTTATTCCTTTATGTATGTTTGGAGTTGCTATTTTAATGACTGCGTTATTTAAAACAGTATTTCATTTAATATAAAAATTGGTTATTTTTATAACCAATTTTTTTATATAATTATATCTACTAATATTCCAATAATTACTCCAATAAAATATATAATTGATAGGATAAGCATATTTTCTTTTATGTTTTTATTCATTTTAAATAATAGTAATATACCAATTCCACTTCCAGTTAATAATCCAGCTAACATTGTACCTGTAGTTATTAGATTTGATAGATATAATTCTGTAATTATTACACTACCTGCACAATTTGGTATAAGCCCTATTAGACTTGAAATAAAATAAGTTAAAATATTATTATTTAATAATAAATTTGATAATGTTTTTTCTCCAACTTTTAATATAATAATATTTATTAGTAAGTTAGCTATCAAAATAAATAAACCTATTTTTAATGTGTGTTTTATACTTGATATTATTATTCCATCATGATCACAATGACAATGATCATGATCACATAATTCTTTAATTGTTTCTTTCTTTTGTTTCTTTTTAAAGATTAAATCTATTATATACCCGATAAATATACCTGTAATTGCCTTAAAACAGATAATTTTAAGTAATAATAATATATTTGTGTGTTCACTTATCATTATTGGTAGCATCTCATCACTAGTTGATAAAAATACTGCTATTAATGTGCCTAAAGAGATTACTCTTACAGAAAATAAATTTGCTACCATAGAACTAAATCCACATTGAGGTAAAGCTCCTAGTATTCCTCCTATTAATGGACCATATTTTTTCTCTTTTGATAATAATTTTTGATTTTTTTTAGTTAATTTATGTTCCATTATTTCTAGAATAATAAATGTTATAAATAAATATGGTAATACTTTTAATGTATCAAGTATTCCTTCCAATATACAATCTAGCATTCTATTCCTCCTAATTATTCTCTTTCTGGCATTTATCACAAATACCTTTTATTATTATATTTTCTTTATTTAATTTAAATTTATGGTTATTGATTATATGGTTTGATAATTCATTAATGCAATCACAATCAATATGAAATATATCTTTACATTTATCGCATTTTAAATAGAAATGATTTTTTTGATCACATTTTTCTAAATATTGATAATATGTTGTATTATCATCTGATATAAATTTATTTAATTGCTTTTCTTCTACAAGTTTATCGACTAATCTATAGATTGTAGTTAGACCTGTTTTAGTATTTATTTCATTATAAATATCTTTTACAGTAAAAGCATGCTTTTGCTTTTTTATAGTATTTAAAATTATTTCTTTTTGTTTAGTATTATATGTTTCATTTCTAGACATAATAATCCCTTCTTAATTTGAAAATGATTTTCATTTTATAATTATAATTGCTTTTTTATATTATTGCAATAAAAAAGTCATTATTATGACTTTTATAAAATATAAGTAATTATTAAACCTGTTATAGAACATATTATAAGAGCTAGTATTTCACCTATTAAGAATCCTTTTATATGAAACCAATAATTGTGGTATTCTTTTACCATATCTTCTGTGCCTTTAAATATAAATCTTTTATCATGGCAAAACCAGATTATATCTAATATAATTAGATCATATAGATTTACTATAGTCCAAAGAATAAATCCATATATAAATGCTTCTTTAAATGTTGTGTATCCATTTATATATCTTAGTATTAAAGATAGTATTATTACAAATATAATTGAAGCAGTAATTTTAGCGCTAAATTTATTATTTTCTGTTGGTATTTTATCTTGGTATTCTTTTATACTTTTTACTCTTTTTTGGATTTTAGGAGGATAATTATAAAGTGTTTTGATTGGTTCTTTTGATATAAAATATATCATAATGGTAAATAAGATACATAGTGTAATACTTTCTATAAATATAATCATAAACATACTCCTTTTATTCTATGTTTTTAAAATCTTTATCGCATGTTTTTATTAGTATAATTAGTAATAATATTGTTATTAAGGTAAATATTCCTAATGTTATTAAGATTACTAAATTGTTTGATAATCCTTTTTTTACTAGGTAATATAATAAAACAATTGTTATTCCTATTATACCTATACCTGAAAAAACTGATATGGTTGAACTCATACTTTGTTTAACAATTTCTGTATCGTTTGTTGCATCTAATTTGGGATATTTTAAATTAGCATATATTCCTATTAATTCTGATAATAATGGCAAAATTATTGAAGAAATTAATAGTAGAATAATACTAGTTAATTTAAATTTAAATTTTATAAAGATGATTAAATCACCTATTAGTATACATGGTAGCATTATTACTAAAGCTGCTAATACTTTGTATATGATAATCTCTATTGGTTTAATTGGTAAGCTCTTTAATATATTAATTGATTTAGATTCCAAAGATATCATAGAACTTGTTATAGATGTCATAAATGATGTAAATGTTATAATTCCAAATGTTACTATTGGAAAAATATTATATATAAAATCTATATTTATATTTGTACCTGTATTTGTTTTCATAACAGTATTTATAAATGTATCGGATTTATATGATAATAATATACAAGCAATTATAAATAAAACTAATCCAAATCCAGCATTTGTTATAAATACAGGAGTTGAGAAAAATCTATTTAGTTCCTTTTTTATAAATGAAATTGTTTTTGAATTTGTTTTTATTATATAATTTTTATTATTGTTTTTAGATTGTTTATTTATTACTTTTTTATTATTTGAGTTAATTTTAAAATATACTTTTCCGAGAACATATATAGTTATTACTGAGATTACTATATGTACTAATATATATGTTATTAATGTTGTTATTTTAAAATCGTTAATTAAAGATATATATGCTCCTACTGGATAATATATTTTTGTGATTATATCATTTATACTTTGAGCATTTTTAGTTATATTATCAATAAAACTATCCATATTATATGATATATATAATATTAATAATAGAAAGGCTGTTGTTATGATTGTTTGAACTAGATTTTTCCCTTTGAATTTTGAAGATATTAAAGTAATTATATATCCAATTATACAGGATAATACTATAGGTACTATTGGTAATATAAGGATTGATATTATTGATGATATGTAGTATGTCCAATTTGGAGTTAATTTAACCGCATATATTATCATTGGTGCTAAAATAAACAGTGAATTGTATATTAATTCAAATACATAAAATTTAAATATTCTTGTAAATAGAATTGTTTCTTTCTTTATTGGTAATGAAAAAAGTAAATCATCATCTTTACAATTAAATAATAATGAACTTGATTTATATATTCCTTCTATTAAACTGATAATTGATATAGATAAACAAAATAAAGTTAATGCTATGAACTCAAGTTTAAAAGGATGTAAAATATTAATTAATTTATTAGAATATATTCCTAACATTATCATTAAATATATAGCTAATAATATTGGGATTATATATCTTGTTAATATTTTATTATTTTTGCTATTTATCTTAAAGATATTCATATCATGATTAAGACTTACTTTTATTAATGATACTATCTTTTTCATATTATCCCTCTAATTCTAGGAATACTTTTTCTAATGATTTATCCCCTTTTATTGTTTTCATATTTCCAGTTTTTATTAGTTTACCATTTTTTATAATTGCTACTTCTGAACATAACTTTTCAGCAACGTCAAGTATATGTGTTGAGAAAAAAATTATCTTTTTTTCTTTTATCATTTCATTCATTACTTTTTTTACATCATAAACTGCTTTTGGATCTAATCCTACAAATGGTTCATCCATTATTAGTATTTTAGGGTTATGAGCAAGAGCACTTATTAAAGCTATTTTTTGTTTCATTCCATGAGAAAACGATATTATTGGATCGTTTAAGTTTTCTTCTATTTCAAATAATTTAGCATATTTTTTAATATTAGTTTCTCTTGTTTCTTGATCTACTTCATACATATCACATATAAAATTAATGTAATCAATTGCTTTCATATTTTCATATAATTCAGGGTTATCTGGAACATAAGCCATTACTTTTTTACAATTAATTGGATCTTCCTTTATTGATTTACCATTAATTATTATTTCACCTTCATCAAAGTCATGAATTCCGACAATTGATTTAATTAAGGTTGTTTTTCCGGCTCCGTTATGTCCAATAAAAGCAAATATTTCTCCATCTTTTACAGTAAAAGAAACATCATTAAGAGCTGTTTTAGATCCATATTTTTTAGTTACATTTTTAATCTCTAACATTCTTGTTCTCCTTATTTATTTTTTATTTCTATTGTTTGTATATATTTAATGTTTATCATTGAATCATCTTCAAAAACGATAAAGTTTTCATCATATGCAATTATGACTCCTTCAAAAATTGTAGTATATAATGCTCTAGGCATAGAATCACCATATAGAGCAACTCTTACTTTTACCTTTTTGTTTAATAATCTTTCTAACATATTAATTTCTCCTTCTATTTATTTTTTTATTCTTCATCCTCTGGTTTTTCTTTATCAAAATTATGTAGGCTACAACTTGATGAACTTTCTTTTATGAAATATGCTGTTATAGTAAACCAGTTCATTTTTGAGAATGTTGATATTCCTTCAAAAAATTCATAATCATGACAACTGCTTGGTGGTTTTGTTTCATCTTTTAATTTGTTTCTTACCACTGATCCTTCAAAAACAGTATATTCTACATTTTCATCAGTTATATTTCCAGCAATTGAAATAGTTACTTTATTTTTATTAAATGTTACTTCAATTTCATCTCCAAAATGTGTACCTTTCCATGTACCTTGAAGATATTCTTCATCTGCATCATCAAATAATTTGACATTAGATCCTGCTGTATTAAAATCATATCCATCTTTTAATACAAATTCATGGAATATATTGTAGAACTTTGTTGCAGAATCTGGATTTACTGTTAAACTTTGATTAGATGTTTTGTATATTTTTTCTCCTGATTCATACTCTATATTTAATAAATCACCTATTCCTGCTGGTAAACCATCTACTTGAACACAATGACCATTTCCTCTTGTTTCATTATTTTTATCAATTACTTCTTGTAGTAAATTTAAAATATTAAAATCATTTGTTTCATATTTTATTGAAAAGAGACTTCCATCTCGTTTGTTATACTTTCCTCCACCTGAACAAAATATGAGTAATTTTTCATTTTCTTTTTTAGCATTTAAACTAAAATCTGGTCCAATGTAAGTGAAACTTTTGATATTCTTTGATTTTATTTCTTCAGTGTAGCCTTCCATTTGTGATTCATGTCGTCCACCACAAATAGGTCCGTTTCCATTGATCATATTATCTAAACCTTTCTTTTGATATATACTGTTCATATATATCTTTATATTTTTCTATTGAGTCATTTACATCTATCCAATAAACATTTGTTTTCTCATTGTCATAGGGATCAGTACCTGTTCTTTCTAATATACCTCCTAAACCTATAATTGTTTTATCAGAACCTATATTTGTAACATTACAACCTAACATTACTTTATCTAAATTAAATTCTTGGGCTTTTTTCAGTATCAAGTACAGATTAATTTTATTGTATCCTTTTCTTCTTTCTGTAGGCCTTATAGAGTATCCAATATGACCTGCATATTGTAACATTTTTTCATTCAAATTCCATCTTATATTTATATTACCTACTATTCTTTTATCTGATTCTCTTATTAAAAAGTATAATTTACCTGGGCACATATTTATACTTTCTGCATAATCATCATCTTCTAATTTTAAGCAGTCTTCAAAAGCATCTTCAAATAAATATTTATCATTTATTTTATCTATCGATCCTATACCATGAATATCTGATTTATTGTCTCTAAATTCTTGAAGATAATCTAAGATTTCATCTTTCATATTAATTGAAATTGGTACTAAATAAAATCTTTCCATTATTATCACTCCATTTTCTTAATTATATCATAATTTTCTGTTTAAATTCCTTGTTTATGATATAATTTATTTATTAATTTAAAGGAGATATATTATGAGTAAGTATAATAATATTAAATCAATTCCTATTGATAGTCTTTCTGATGAGGAATTAAAAATTGCGATGAAGGAATGGGCAGAGGGTGATGACTCAATGGAAGAACTTCTATGGGCATTTTATAATAAAGGTATTATTACGAGTGGATGCCATGCTGGTGCTGGATCATATGTTAGTATGGATTATGATGTTGATAAAAAAGAAGAGTTTTCTCTTATTATGAACACAGTTCTATCTTTTCCTGGTTCACAGATTTTAATTAGACCAGATGGAGGAAATCCTTTTAGTGGTCGTGATTGGTATAAACCTGACATAGGTGTTGGATTCGATTATCTTTACAAGGACGAGACTGATGATACGCTTGATAAGATAACTAAAGTTATTAATGGTGAAGATAAAATTCCTTCAGAGTTAGATTTGTCACCTATTCATGATTTATGTAATTTTTTTATTAATAAATACATTGGAGTTTCTTTTAGGATTAAACAAGGTCATGATAAAAATTATATGTTTTCAGTTGAATGTAAGGCCAAAGAAGATAGTGAAAAGTATAATTTCTTTAATGATTATCTTAGCAGTTTAGGATATAATTTATCTTCACTTGAAGATATTGACAGAAGATTCTGGAAATATAAAACTAATAACGTGCAGGAGTTTAATGATATTGTGAAAAAAACTTCAGATTTACTAATTAATAATTTTTCATTAAAGATTCCTGATAATCCTGAAGAAGTTGATGAATTTAATATAAAGGCACATTTAATAAGAAATAAATCTGAGGAAGAATTTGAGAAATGGTTAATACTTGAAGACCAAAAAAGTAAAGATGCTGAAAGAAAAAGAATGCAACAAAAAAAGTAAGAATTTCTTACTTTTTTGTTATTTTTCGTTAGAATTTAATAATATATATATTTCTTTAGACTCCTCCAAATTATAACCTAAATCTTGTAATATACTTATTGCTGTATCAAAATCTATTTTTTTATACCAATCCTCTTTTTTTATAATATCAGATATTATTTTTCTTTTTAAGTTATCTTTAATATCATTTAATCTATACTCTAAATCCGTTTCCAACTTTGTTTTCACTTCCATCAACCCATTTCCTATATTTTTCTCTTCTGGATTCTCCTGCTAAGGCATATGTCCCATTATTAAATCTTTCTTTTAATTGTTCAAAAGTAAGATGCTCTTTATTTTTATCAGAATTAACAATAATATATTTATTTTTTTCAGGTAATAAATTAACATCATTATTTTCATTATATATAATTAATATAATTACTTCATAAGTTTTATCATTTTTAATTGGTTTTTTATTTATTACATATTCGATATAGCATGCATCTTTATTAGATGAAAACATTCTCTTCTTCAAATTTGTAATAAAATTAATCATATCCATATATCTTAAATTACAATTGTTAATAATATCTAAAATTATTGATACTCTTTCTTCTATAGATATGTTATTATCCTTTTTATATAATTGTTCATATATTTCTACAGCATCACTAAATTTTTGTTGTTCTTTTGTTTTTTCAATGTGTTTGTCAACTTCTTTTAATTGTTTATTAACTTTATCAACTATTCTTAATGGTGTATCAGTTAATGGATGAAAATGATTTACAAATCCATATGTTTTTTCTATAGCCATATCTGATCCAAGTAATCCATGCCCTGCATCCGCTTGAATTATTACATCATCTACTTTAAAGTTAATTCTCATATGTGATGTTTTATAATCTATATTTGTCCTATCATTATAATCTACTATTTGATATGGGATGCCTAATATTTCTAAAAATTTTGCAAATAACATTGTTATTTCTGTACATATTACTTCTGAATTTATATCTAAATTATTTAATCTCTTTATATCACCATGATCTATAACTGTTGTTTTGGCATTTTTATTTTCTTTTTTCAAGAAACCATAACAGTAATAATCCTCATCATATGAAAATAATTGACATAGTCTTCTATATATATAATATGCTCTTTGGAGATTATTAAAACCAAGTGGCATTCCTTTTAAAACTGCTTTTTTAATTTTATCATTTAATTCAAATTGATTTGCTATGTTTTTTGATTCAACAAATCTTATAGTTGCATTTTTATTTATTTTAAAATGATAATCAATTTTTTTTGCGTTCCTTATAATAATATCTGTCTCTTCATTTGTTATATTAAATAATTTTAATAATTTTTTATCTAATATATATCCTTGATATATATATTTATGAATTGCTTTATATATTTCTTCTCCCGTTACGCCTTTAAAATTATTCGATTTAATCATTTTTGTTAACTTGTCTTCTGGTAGTCTTAAAATATTTAGTAGATCTAAATAAGTAAGATTCCCAACTATTTTTCTATTTGCATATATTTCATACTGATTTTCTTTTAAAGTGTTATTCTTTAGTCTTTCATAGATTTTTGACTGCCATTTTTTTAGATTATTTTTGTTTCTTTCTAAATAATCTAATATATCCTCTATAGTTATATTGATATCAATTAGTGTTCCATCTTTTCTTAGTTCTGTTAGAAAATTATAATCAGGTGGTATTTGAACTTCACTAATTTTGGCAAGATTTTTCATTATTAATCTATTATATACTAATTTTTCTAGGATAAATTCTTTTATTTTTTCTAGTTTTAAATTATCAGGAATATTGTTTTCTCTTAAATATTCTTGAACAACACTTGGATTTACTATCCAACTATCTGCTGCTTTAGTAAATAATTTCATATTAACTGCTCCTTAGTTTGTTTTTCTTTCTTTTTATTATTTGCATTTTTTCTATACTACATTCTTTACATCTAAACTGAGGATTTTTATCATGCTTTTATCGTAATTACCCCATTCAACTATTCTATATCCTTTTGTTTTTTTATGACAGTCATAACATTTTACATTATTTTTTATTTCCCATAATGGTATGTCTGATTTCTTTTTAAATATGATTTTATCTACCCAAAAAAATATAAGTCCTCCAATTAAATTGGCAATTATAGTTGCAGATAAAGTATTCATATTTGATAATAATTTCAATACAATAGCAAGTATTGGTGTACTTAATTGCCATCTTAGAAGATATAAACTATATTTTTTAAATAATTTCATATTATCACCATAATAATTATATCATATTTATTATTTTAAACTTATATAAATTCTATAATAAAAAACTAGAAATATCTAGTTTTTATTGAAGTTGACTATTTTTGTTTTTTTGGTCTTGAATAAAGCTATGATATACATCAGCAAATTCTATAAATTTTACCATTCCTTCTCGTGATGAATCCATTACAATTATATTATAGTTCAAGTCATTTTTTGCTGTTTCTAGTGTTTGAGTTAATTTCATTACTGATTCAGGATCATTTATATCAATATTACAGTCTTTTATAATTATTTCATATGTTTCTGGTATAGTTAAAGCAACCATAGTATCATGATACATTTTTGCAAGTGATTCATTATCATCAAAATTATATGAATCTAAAATCTTTTGTAGTTCTTCTTTGCTTGCATTGTTTTGTATAGCTTTTAAATATTGGCATGTAAAATCAATAAACATATTGCCTTCAAGATCTTTGTTTTCTGATTCTGAAATCATTTGAAGATTATCAAACATGTCCTCGTAAAACCTAATATAGGCAATTGAGTATTGCAATTCTAATTCATCTTTTGGATTTGTCATTATTTTTACAATATCGGACATGCCTTCTTGTTGACCAATTTTACTTATTAATAATAATTTGGAACCTAAATCTTCTAGGTATTCTAATTTTTTTTCTTCAAATGTTTGGTTAGTGTTGTCCATAATGTCCTCC
Source organism: uncultured Erysipelotrichaceae bacterium (assembly GCA_902798815.1). Lineage (GTDB taxonomy): Bacteria > Bacillota_I > Bacilli_A > RF39 > UBA660 > UBA3789. The sequence continues at coordinate 40,653 of CADBYH010000013.1, forward strand.
TATAAATATATACCTATCTTTTATATGTTTATCGTATCATAATTAGTTTTCTTTGTAAAGAAAGTTAATACTTCTAATTACATATAAAAGATTGAGTGTTACTCAATCTTTTATTATTTTCTTTTTACTAGTTGTTTTGGCATTTCTTTTGCTAGATTATAGTTTTTATATTTTTCATCTTCTGTTACTTCTTTTATTACTTTAATAAATGATGGGATTTGGATTTTTTCATTTTCATTACTTATTTCTATTTCCATAATTGCTTGCTTATCCCATTCTGGATAGATATCTATTTCAAAATATTGATTATTTTCTGACAAGCAGTATCTTGTTTTATGGATTGGATGAAGTGTATTATCTGCCTCCATTAAATATTTCAAATATTCATCTTGTGTTAATCTTTTTTCTACTTCTACTCTTTTTAATTCTGATATCTTTCTTTTTTCAGTTAAGTAGTACATATATTCTCCATCAATACCTCTTGCTCTTACTCTTCTTTCAGAATTGTCTATACTTTTTAAATATGTTTGTACTATATCTACTTTTGTGCAATTAGGCATTTCTTCTAGTTCTTTTAGATTTGGAAAATATATTAAATACTTTCTTTCTATTTCTAATGGTTCAGGTTCTCCTAGGAATGCAGATATCTCTTTTAGTAGTTTTTCTAATTTTTCTTCAAAATCAGTACTGTTATCAATTATTCTAAAATGTGGGTGTCCTGTCCAAGCAGAGATAATTTTATCATCTAGTTTTTTTGCTTCTTCTAATGATTCAGTTCTTGCTGTATTATTTGATAGTGTATATGCTTCTTCTTTACCTTTTGCAGCACTTACTAGATGGAATATTGCATCATATGAGTCTCTTTCTTTTATTTCTGTTGTTTTCAAATCTTTAAGTATTTTTTTAAAATCAATTTCTTTCATATAGGCTTTACTATCAAGCATTCCTCGATCACATACTATTAGTATTTTTTCATTGTCCATTGTTTTAGCTGCTTTTTCAAAAGTTTTTTCTTTATATTTTTGTAATTTTAAATTTAACATTTGAAAATCACAAACTGTTCCACATGTCCATGGAGCAACACCGTTTGTAATTAATTCTGTTGCAGTTTCTGGAACAAATAGTACTCCATAACCTATTTTAGTAAAATAGTTACTAATCCAACTTAATGCAGTTGTTTTTCCGGCACACGGACCTCCTGTTAAAACGATTTTACTTATTTTTATTTGCTTTCCTGTTGACTTAAAATTTAACAAATCATCTATTGATGTATTATATAGAACTGCTAATGATTTTAATTGTTCTAAATCTGGTTTTGATTTACCTGTTTCCCATTTTGAAATTGCTTTATCACTTATTTCTAGTTGGTAAGCAACATATCTTTGTGTTAAATTATTTTCCTTTCTTAATTGGTATAAGTAATTTCCAAACTCAATATTCTTCATATATCCTCCCCACACCTATATTATACAATATATTATCTATTAAGATATATTTCTTTTCTCTACTTTCAGTAGAACTTATTAAAATAAAAAAGGATATTAGAACTGACTTGATAAATTTATACACGAAATAAAAAGTTCTAAATATGACTACACCGATAATTTATTGGTGTAGTTTTTAGTTTATTTTTGATTTTT
>CADBYH010000014.1 GCA_902798815.1 uncultured Erysipelotrichaceae bacterium
AATGTTTGACTATAAGAGTTCAAATGAGTTATTATTAAATATATAAAAACTTACATTTTAGATAATGAAATGTGTGGACACTTAATATTTCCATTTATAAAATTTATACACATATAAAAAAAACTTGTTAAAACATAGATAAAATTATATAATAAGAATAAGAGAATAGGAGTCTGTGCTATGAAGTTAAGTGATAAAGAGTTAAAAATTCTTTCAATATTTATCGCTACAATGGGTATTTTCTTAATTGGAAGCGGTATAACAATGAGTCAAAGTAAAAAGACAATTACAAAAATTAATTATAAATTAAGCGTATCTACTCAAAAGATTCCAGAAGTACAAGCAAAAACAAATGAAATAATATTAAAAGACATTGAAATAGAAATCAATAATCCAATTAGTGTTAATGTAGAAGATTATCTAGTAGATGCAGATAAAATTAGTAGTTCAATGCTTAAAGAATTAAGCAAAGGACTTGATACATCTCAAGTAAATATAACTCAAGCTGGAACTTACAAATATACAATTACTTATAAAAAGAAAAAATATCAAGGAACAGTTAAAGTAAAAGAAAAAGAATTACCAAACGTAACATTTACATTAAAAGAAAAACGCCTACCAACAACAGGAACAATATCAACAAATGTTAGAGAATATATCAATGAAAATATAAGTGATGAAATAGCAAATAATATTATTTTAGATTTAACAGAAGTAAGACAACATCAAAACATTCCTGGAAAATACAGTTATAAAATAATATATAAAGATACAACATATTATGGAGACTTCTATATTTTAGAACCAGTAACTACAGGAAATAACGAATCAACATGTCCTAGTGATGCAACTAAAGAAAACAACACCTGCGTATGTAACGATACATCCAAAACTTATGATGAATCATCAAATACTTGTAAATAAAAAGAAATGCTAATTGCATTTCTTTTTTTAACTCAAATTAACTATATTTCCATCGATAACATCTATTTCTTCACAATTTGGTTTTCTAGATAATCCAGGCATAGTCATTATATTTCCTAAAAGAATAGTAATAAATCCAGCCCCATTATAAAGATTTACATCCCTAACAGTTACTTCAAAATCCTTTGGAACCCCAACCTTATCCTTATCATCAGATAAAGAATATTGAGTTTTAGCAATACAAATAGGTAATTTATCTAATTTATTATTAACGATATATTTGATTTTCTTTTTTGCTAAATCTGAATAATTAACTTTTTTAGCTCCATAAATTTCATTACAAACTTTATATACTTTATCTTCTATACTAGAATCTAATTTATATATTGGTTCAAATTTAGATCCTTTTAGTTTAATAACTTTATTTGCCAAATCTACTGCTCCATCTCCTCCATCAACATATGCTGATGAAATAGTAAATAAGTATCCTTTTTCTACACAATGCTTTTTAAGTAAATCTATTTCATAATCTCTATCTGTTGAAAACTTATTTAAACACACAACAACATTTACACCATATTTTTTTAGATTAGAATAATGCTTATCAAGATTCTCAAAGCCTTTTACTAAAGCATCATCATTTTCTTCATATATAAATTCTTTTGAAACACCACCATGATATTTAAGAGCTTTTATTGTCGCAACCAAAACAACAGCATGTGGTTTTAAATCTCCTAATCTACATTTTATATCCAAGAATTTTTCCGCACCTAAATCAGCACCAAATCCAGCTTCAGTAACAACATAATCAGCATAACTTAATGCCAATTTAGTAGAAATCAAACTACTACATCCATGTGCAATATTTGCAAAAGGACCTCCATGAATTAAAGTTGGAGTATTTTCTAATGTTTGAACTATATTAGGTAAAAATGCATCTTTAAGTAATGCCACCAAACTTCCCTCTATATTTAAATCTCTAACATAAATATATTCATCTTTACTATTAGTTCCAACAATTATATTTCCTAATTTTTTTCTCAAGTCTTCTAAAGAAGTTGCTAAACAAAATAATGCCATTATCTCACTAGCAGAAGTAATTGTAAAAGAATCATGTCTAGTACCTAAATCAACATCTCTTAAAGCACGATCATTTACATCTAAACATCTTTTAAATAAAACATCTTGAATATCTAACTTATTTCCAAAATATATATGATTATCAATTGCAGCAGAAATTAAATTGTTTGCAGAAGTAATTGCATGAAAATCACCAGTAAAATGAAGATTAATATCTTCCATTGGTACAACTTGAGAATAACCACCACCAGTTGCTCCTCCTTTCATACCAAATACAGGTCCCATTGATGGTTCTCTTAAAGCGATAACAACATTCTTACCTATTTTATTTAATGCATCTCCAAGACCTATACTAACAGTTGTTTTTCCTTCACCCATAGGAGTAGGACTAATAGCCGTAACAAGTATTAACTTACCGCGTTTCTTACCTCTTTTTAATTTTATTTTTGCTTTATAATCACCATATAAAACTAAATCCTCAGAATTAATTCCTATTTTTTTTGCAACATCAATAATACTTTTTTTCTTACTATTCCTTGATATTTCTATATCCGTCATAATATCACCTCAAAAATATTATATCACATATAAAATAATTATTTCATACCAAAAAGATATCCAGATTTAACAAATTTCTATATAAAAATAACAAATTAAATTATATATATAAAGTAATAAGAAAAATCCCTCATTTGTATTATAAAAACAATGATGTTAAACTCTAAATCGTTAAGAAAAAAGAAGGAGGGATCGGTATAATTAAAAAAACATTTTTCTTAATATCAGTTTTCTGTATATCACTATTTAAATTACTAAATGTGAATGCTGAAAGCGCAACTTTCTATGAGGCAGAATATATAGATAATATATACATGAGTAAGTATCAATACTCAAATCAAACAACATATTATCAAAAAGCAAGGTTTTTTAGAAAAACAGGTACAAATGAATTTGCATATTGTATAGAACCACTTAATTTTTTTAATGAAAACTCTACTTATGAATCAACTATATCACCAAGCTACCTAAGTGAATATCAAAAAGAAATGATAAAAAGAATAGCATATTTTGGATATGGATATAAAAATCATACAGATGTAAAATGGTATGCAATAACTCAACTTATGATCTGGCAATATGCAGAACCATCAAGAGGTAAGTATTATTTTACAGATACACTTAATGGAAGTATTATTAATCCATACAATCAAGAAAAAAATGAAATATTATCTCTTGTAAATAATTATGGTACATTACCAAATACAAATAACAACACTTATATAATTAGAGAAAATCAAACTCTCACAATTGATGGAGGAGAAGTATTAAGCAATTTTTCATCAAATGATCCACACATAACAATAAATGGTAGTGAATTAACAATAAGTAACTTAGAAGAAGGAGAATATGAATTTGAATTATCAAGAAACGATTATAATTATAATAAACCATTAATTTTCTACCAATCATCAAATAGTCAAGATATGCTAAAAACGGGTGATCTAGGTACAACAATAAGTAAATTCAATGTTAAAGTTCTAAAAACTGAAATAGAAATAATAAAAAAAGATAAAGATACTGAAGACGTTTTACCAAAAGGAGAAGGAGAACTTGATGGAGCAACAATATCTTTATACGACAACAATATGGAATTAATAGATGATTTTGTAGTAAAAAGCAATAAAATAAAAATAGAAAACATAGACTTTGGAAAATACTATTTAAAAGAAAAAGAACCAGGAAAAGGATATACATTAGATGAAACAATATATGAAATAAATATTACAGAAACAAATCCTAAACAATCTATTGATATATACAATAAGATAATCGAAAAAAATATAACAATTATCAAAAAATATGGAGATAATATAAACTTAAATGCAGAAAAAAATATTGATTTTGAAATATATGATATTAATGATAATCTTATCAGTACCATTTCAACAAATGAAAATGGAGAAGCATCTATTATATTACCATATGGAAAATATAAATTTGTACAAGTAAACTCGACACCAGGTTACAAAAAAGTTGAATCATTTATTATTGATATTAGTAATACAGAAGATGAAGTAATAGAATTAAAAGATTATAAAATTCCAGTTCCAAACACACATACAAATTATTTAATACTGATACTTCATATATTATTATTAATACTATGATTAAAAACATTCTAATTATACTAGCACTAAATATATTAATATTATTTCCACTAACAATCTTAAAAATAAATAATACTAATATAAATAATTCTATAAATAGATTCAAAATAATAAACAATCATAATAACGATAAAATAGGATACATAAAGATTAAATCATTAAACATAAATGAACCACTATATAAAATTGATAGTGAAGAAAACAATGTTGATAAACACATTACAATATTAAAAGAATCAATCTTCCCAGATAAAGATAATAGTATTATTTTTATCGCTGCACATTCAGGAGAAGGAAAAATCGCATATTTTAATGAATTAAATAAATTAAAAATAGATGATGAAGTAATAATAAAAATAAACAACAAAAAATATACATATCTAGTTAAAGAAATGTGGGAAGAAAAAAAGAATGGTTTCATAAATGTCAATAAAGAACCAGATAATCAATTAATTTTAACAACATGTAGTCCTATTCATAATAATTATCAACTCATAGTTAATTGCATTGAAAAAGAGTCAAATTAATGACTCTTTTTTAATATACTTAATCCATATTGTATTTGAGTATCTGTATCAAAAGAAGGATTAGAAATATATTCATCATCTAATTCAATCTTGTAATCAGGTTCTATTCCCTTTCCATTAATATCCTTACCTTTCGAAGAAACCCATCTCTCTATAGTATATTTAACACTAGTACCAGAATTCAAACTTTTACTTCTTTGAATAGTTCCCTTACCATAAGTTTTCTCTCCAATAAACGTTGCATTTTTATAATTATCCTTAAAACATGTTATTAATACTTCTGATGCAGAAGCACTTCCTCCATTAGCAAGTATAACTATTGGATATTTTCTAGATTCCTTAGAAAGTGAATAAACTTTTTTTGCCTTGTTTTTCTTATTCTTTAATTGATATAATACTGTTTTTTTATCAAAAAACATACTCAATATCTTTTTTGCTTGATATAAATGTCCACCTGGATTATTTCTAACATCTATTATTAAAGAATCAATTTTTTTATCTTCTAATTTTTCTAAATTTCTTTTAAATTGATCATATGTATTTGCAGAAAAAACACTAATTTCTATATATCCAACCTTGCCACCATCATTTTCTATTATCTTTGAACTTACACTTTCAATATCAACTTTCTTTCTAACAACAGTAAAAGTCTTTTCTTTTTCATTTCTTCTTACAGTTATTTTAACTTTTGTTCCAGATTTACCTCTAATTAACTTAGATAATTCATCACCTGAAACTCCCTTACATGTTTTTGAATTTACCTTTATAATAACATCATCTTTTTTTAGTCCTACCTTATCAGCAGGCCCTCCCTTATTTACTTTTATGATTTTATTATATTCACCATCATACTGTACAGTTACACCAATTCCTACAAAATTACCACTAATTGATTCATTAAATTTAGAAGTAGACGACTCATCTAAAAAATTAGTATTTGGATCATCAAGATAATTAATCATTCCCTTTACTGCAGCATTAACCAATTCATCTTCATCAATTTCTTTATAATAATTATTAGTAATACTATTATAAACATCTATTATCTCATTAACACTTGAATCTCCTTTTAAAGTGTTAAATCCAGAACTAGTATATGTAATAATATAACCAATTATAATACCAAATGAAACTGATATTAATATTATAATAATTACTTCAATAATAGAAAATCTTGAATCTGTATTTAAATCTTCTCTTATATTCTTAAATAAATACTTTTTTCTTTTTTTATTATGTTTTTTCTTTTTCATACTACCCTCATAAAAAAGACAAAACGTCTTTTTATTTTAAATAATCTTCTATTGCTTCATAACCTTCTATATAATCTTCTACTACTCCATCATTAAACTTAATTAAAGTAGGCCCATTAATAGCTATCTCACTAGCATTACTTGGATTAGGATTACTTGTATCCTTAGCATATTTCTTGTTAATACCATTACTCATATCAACAACATATACATTTAAATGATTTTCTTGTCCTTTATATTCACTAATTAAATTTGTATAATTAGAAGCATTTTCTTCATCGCTTTTATCATAATAAATTACAAGATATTCTCCATTATCAATATTAAAACTTCTTCCTACAATTATATCAGTATAGGAAACTGTTTCCTCAGTATTATCTTTATCTTTGCTATTATCAGAATCATCACTATTTTTATTTGTTATGTATACAGTTAATAAATAGAATAAACTAAATGTCAAAATTATTATTAAAACAACCATCGCAATATTCAAAATCTTATCATAAAATTCACTATTATTATTATTAATTATTTCTTCTTTCTTCTTTATCTTTTTTACATTCTTTTTTTTACTTTTTGCCATAATAATCACCTAGAAATTATTATAACATATCAAAATATATAAAGTCTATTATTTAAGAGAACTAACTCCTACAATCGATTGTGCAATCTCAACAAGTTCATCTTTATCCATCACATCACTTACAATATAAAAATCCCTATTACCACTAGTCCATGATAATGAATTATCAGTCATTACACCTATAGTATCCATAAGTTGAAAAGGTTCTCCAGAACAAGGAATAACAGTAAAATCACCAAAAACATCAACGGTCTCTTCCACAAGTAAAAAATTCTTTTCACCATCATAAGTCATAATTACTCTTTCCCCATTATCTTTATTAACTCGTTTTTCTTCAACTAATTTAGTTCCACTAGGAAGAAAAACAGGATAAACAACATCATCAATACTCATAGTCTTTTCACTTTTTTTAATATCTACATTATTATCCAATTTAAAATGATTTTTACCAAATCTTGGGGAAAACTCAACTTTTTCTACACTTAACTGCATACACACTCTATCATCATTATCATAAACACTTATAAGTTTTAAATTGTCGTTTTTATCAAAAACTATTTTCTGTTTAGATAATTTACTATTATTAGGATAATTAACTTTTGTATAATAAATATGTTTATTATTTTTATAATCATATTTTTTATTATTATCATTTTTTATGTCATTAATAATTGTATCATACAGATATATCTGAGAATTATTATAAGGCCATTTACTATTAAATTTAAAACTCTTATTAAGTGATGGCGTAAAAAGAAATACTCCATCTTCATTTTTAATAATCATTTGTTTAAAATCATTTGATTTATTTATAATTGAGATTTTATAATAATCATTTTTCTTATCATATGATACAGTCACATCATAATTATAAACTTCATCATTATTATTAATTTCTAATTCTCCATTAAGTTTATATCCTGTGCTTTTATCATATTTTTTATTTATTCTCTTCGTTACATAAGTTTCTGTGTTTTTTCCACAACCCACTACTAATAAACACATAATTAATAATATTATTATTTTTTTCATATTTCTTCTCCAATCTACTAAAGATTATGATTATTTCCAAATAATATTACAAAAAAAGAGTGAATCAAATTCACTCTTTTATTCTTATTTTTTTGTTATTACAACTTTTACTTTTTTAGTTTTAGATGCATAAGACAATTTCAAATCAGTTCCAGTTACTTTGACCTCTACTTCATGTGTTCCTTCTCCATAATTTTTAAGATCAACATAAGCAGTAATATCACTTTCTTTGATATTATTCAAAGACTCCTCGCTACCTTTAACAACAACAGTAACCTGTCTATCTGTTTCACTTGCCGCTTGAACCTTATAACCTGGATCCAAGTTCTTGGTAGTAATAGATATATTTTCAAACTCTTTACTAGAAGAATTATCTATCGTTACCTTTACCGTCATACTCTTAGAACTTAGTTCAGTTATTCCTTTTGGTTTATTTAACGTAACATTAAATTCTTTATCCTTATCAAGACCCTTAACATCTATTTCAACATCTAATTGTTGTATTTCATCAACAACAGATTGTTCACCATACACAGTAATTGTTGAAATACTTGGAGTAATTGTCTTTATTGATTTTCCAAATGCTAAATTACCTTTTGGAACTATTCTAATAGGTATCTCTTTACTAGGTGATGTAATAGTAACATTTGCAGCAACTGTTTTTGGTACTATTTCAACATCAACAATCTTACCATCATTATCATATGCAACAAGTGGAATATCTTTAACAGTAATATCTCCAACTTTTGTATTTGGAATATCATTAACATCTAATAATGCTTTTACAGTAGCAACTTTATCAAGTTTATACTGAGCACCCTTAATAATAACTTCACTTCTATCAATAGACACATCACTAATGTATAACTTACTATCCAATTTATCTTGATGTAAAATATCATAAGTTAATGGTCTATTTTCACTTACTTTCTCATAAATTGTTACATTAACCTGAGAAGGATCTAATTTATAATCTAGAGATTTTAATCTTTGATTATATTTCAATGTGACTTTATGATTACCTGGTTTAAGTCCAGTTAAATCTACTGAAACTCCCTTAGATGGAGACTGTTTAGCCAAGAATATATGTCTTCTTTGACCAATTAATGTTATATCAACAGTCTTAGGTAATCCATCAATAACATACAATTCTTCATTATAAACAGCTGTTACAGGTTGATCATATAAAATTTCTGCATACTGATCAATCATAACATTTGATTCATTATCTATATATACAAATACGATGAATGCAAGTAATAAACTTACAACTAACAAAGTTGACTTCTTACCAGAAAGTCTATCTAAATTCTTCGCCCAATTTTTAGAGACTTCCATTATTTTTAAGATAATTCTTGTAATTGGTGTAATTAAAATCTTATCAAAAAATAACCCTATTCGGCGAAATAATCTTCCAAAAAACTTACTTATCGCTTTCATATATCTCTTCCTCGTTTAAATCTTCATCTTCATCGTATTCTATTTCTTGTTTAGGTTTTAATTCATCTATTAACATCATTCTAACATCATCAAGAGTTAAATTATACATCATCTCTCCTTTAAGAGCTATTGAAACTCTTCCTGTTTCTTCAGAAACAACTATACAAATAGCATCTGTTTCTTCAGCAAGTCCTAGTGCAGCTCTATGTCTTGTACCAAGTCTTCTATTTAATTTTGGACTACTACTTGTTGGAAAAACTGCTCCCGCACAAGTAATTCTATTACCTTGAATAATAACTCCTCCATCATGCAATGGATTTCCTTCATAAAAAATTGCAATTAATAAATCACTAGTTAAATCAGCATATATTTTTTTAGCTTTATCAATATAATTTCCTAAACTAACATCTCTTTCTATTACTATTAATGCTCCTATTCTCTCTTTTCTTAGATAATCAATAGCATTAATCATCTCATAAACTAAACGTTCTCTCTCATCAACAGTAAGTGTTTTATGTCTTCCAAGTAATTGATTCCTTCCTAACTGCTCAAGAATAGTTCTAATTTCTGGTTGAAAAATAATTATAATAGCAACAGGTCCCCATTGAATAATATAATCAAGCAAATATCCGACAGTAATGAATCCAAACCATTCACTAGCTATTTTTAAAATAATAATAAATAACAACCCTTTAAATATTAATGATAATTTAACATTATTTTTAATGTTTTTAAGTATAAAATAAAATATTAACCATACTAAAGATATATCTACAATTTTTCTAAGTATAGTTAATACATCAGTCAATGTAATAAACATCTCGTCATCTCCTTATGCCAGGTCAAACAATTAATTAAATTATACAACCCTTTTTATACATCTATCATATCATTTTATAAACAATTTATCAACCAAAAAGAAGACTACTTTAATCACGTCTTCTTTTAAGCCTATCCGTTTTCGCCTTAATCATAACCTTTTTATTAATTCTCTCCGAATCATTAATTTTTGTTTGACTAATTTTATTTATAATAGTAAAATCTATTTTCTTTGTCTCTTTTGATGAAGATTTAAGTTTTAATAATAGTCTATCTCCAATATAATAATTATCATTACCATCAAGCGATACCAATGAGTAACTATCTGGACTATAAACATAATCACCCGGTAAATCTCTTACTCTAACAGTCCCTTCAATATTATTATCTAATTGAACAGTTAAACAATCCTGTGAGACACATGTAATAACTGCCTCGAATTCTTCTCCAATATGATCTTCCATATATTTAGCACATAACATATGAAGAACATCCCTTTCAGCCCCATCAGATACTCTTTCCATATGAGAAGTTCGTTCAGCTATTTCAGGTAATTTTTTTATCCACTTTGCTCTATTCTTTGAACTTTTATCTTTATTAAAAACACAATCCCATAATATTCTATGAACAGTTAAATCAGCATATCTTCTAACAGGAGAAGTAAAATGACAATAATGATCTTTTGCTAATCCAAAATGTCCTGTATTTTCTTGACTATATCTAGCTCTAGCCATACATTGAATAGCATCTCTAAATAATAAATCAGTTAATTTATCACAAGAAGCAATATGATTTACTAATTTTTGATAACATCTGTTACTTGTAGATAATTCATAAGAATTATACTTTTCAAAAGGAACATTAATAGCATCTAAAAATCTTAAGAATTTTTCCAATTTTTCTGAATCAGGACTTCCATGCACTCTATGAACACAAGGAAGTGAAGATCTACAAAGTTCTTTATCAACTGTTTCATTTGCAATTAGCATAAATTCTTGAATTAGATTTTCTGCAACATCCTGATTTCTTAAACTAAAACCAGTAATTTTTCCATCATCAGAATAAACTGCTTTTAATTCAGAACCCTTAAATTCAATTGCTCCTGCTTTTATTCTTTTTTTTCTAAGTATCAATGATAATTTACTCATCATTTTCAATGTATCAGCAAATTGTTCATATTCAGAATCATATTCATTATCCTTTAATAACTTATTAACCTTTGTATATGTCATCTTTAACTTTGATTCAATAACTGTAGGAGTTATTCTATAATTAACAATATCTCCTTCCTTTGTGATCTCCATAATACAAGAAATCGCTTTTCTTTTAACATATGGATTCAATGATCCTATACCATTAGATATCTTATGCGGGGTCATAGGGAAAACAGAATTACCAAGATAATAACTATTTCCTTTTCTAAAAGCATCAATATCAAGAGGTGAACCTTCAGGAATTATACTCGCAACATCAGTAATATGAACTCCTAAAACATAATTACCATTTTTATTAAGAGTACAACTAATAGCATCATCCATATCCTTTGTATCTTCACCATCAATTGTAAAAATCATCCAATCAGACAAATCTTCTCTGCCGATCATATCATTATCAGACAATTCTGACGGAATAGACTCTAATTGTTTAATAGATTCACCACTAAATTCGTTATCAATTCCATACTTAAATGCTTCCCACGAAATATCTTCACCCGGATCATCTCTATGATTAAATGTCTTAACGACCTCTGCATTATAAAAACCATCATTAACACAATTTAATAGTCTAACAGCAACCCTTTCTCCTTCAATAGCTTGATCACTTAATGCAATAGTTATAGCCTGTTTCTTTTTATCAATAGGTTTAACAAAGTAACTAGACCCAACAGCATACACTTCCCCTAAGATATAATCTAAACTTCTGTCTAATACTTTCTCAACCCTAGGAGAATTTTTCTTGTTTCCTAAATCAATAAGAACAAAATCTCCATCAATAGCTCCATTTACCTTATCACGTCTGATTTCATATTTTTCTTCTGTTGTTACTAATTTTCCATCTCTATTTGTATACGAAGTAAAAACTGATACTTTACCAGCACCAGATCTATCTGCATAGAATCTACCTTTTCTAAATGAGGACTTTAAATAATGTATATAATTATCATTTGGAGTCTTAATAATATCATACTCTCCCACACATTCTTTAATAATATCAAAAATATCATTTTTCTCTTCCTCTGATAAAATATAATCTTTTCCTATCTCATTTGTTTTAATAGATTCTATTTTCTTTAATATTTTTTCATAAGAAATTGGTTTTTTTGCTTTTAATAATACTTTTTCTATATAATCTCTCATAGATATCCCCCTACATTTTACATTAACATAAATATAAATAAAAAAAAAGACCTTTTAGTCTTTTTCAAACTCAATATGACTCAATAGAATACCTACATTTACTAAACCCGATATTGCTACCAATGTATATACTATTCTAGACATAATTGTTTGATTTCCAAAAATTGCAGCAACTACATTTAAATCTAGTAAACCAACCAATCCCCAATTAATTGCCCCAATAATTGTAACAACTAATAATATTTTTTGTACTGTTTCCATCTTATAACCTCCTATATATAGAATGTCCAAGATTTATTCAAATATACATAAAAAGAGCAATTTCTTGCTCTAGTGTACTCTTCTTACTGATATGATTTGTGTTCCTGAACCTCTTAACCAACCCGCAATATTACTAACAATAACTCCTGTAGATGGATTTGCTGCATGAATCATTGTTCCATTACCAACATACATTGATGAATGAGTAGCTGCACCTGGTCCATATCCCCATATAATTATATCTCCTGGTTGAGCTTCTTCATAACTTATTCCAACACCATCATATAATTGAGTTCCTGTACTTCTACTTATACTCTTTCCTACCATAGAATAAACATATTGTACAAAACCACTACAATCAAATCCAGCAGGTGAATTACCTCCACCAACATATGGTCTACCAACTAATGAGTAAGCAATTGATACAAGATCTCCACCAAACGAATTTGGATCAACATTATAAAAAACTGGTTGTGTATAAACTGGTGCCTCTTTTACTTCAAGAACAAATTTTTGTGTAGAAACATTTCCAGAATTATCAACAGCATTTATTGTTATTTCATGGGTTCCAACAGCATTAATATCATCAGCATAACTAATACTATAATATTTAAGACTCTTCTCCCCAACTTCCTGTAAATACTCTAAATTACCATCTATTAAATCATTAACTGACTCAATATTATCTGTTAAACTAAATTCATCACCTTCAGTAACTGTCATTGTTTCATTTTTCAATGTAATAGTAGGTGCAACTGAATCTACAATTGATACTTTTATTGGAACCTCTCTAATTATATTATCTTTCTTAACTTCAAGTATCATTTCTTGAGTACCCAAAATATTAGTATCAATATCTTGTTTAATAGATATTACTTCGCCATCAACCTCTTTAATTATCTTTTTCAAATCATAATTAGCTGTACCATATTCTACAGTTGCTGATTTATTAACAACAACCTTTATACTTTTATAAGTACTATAACTATGAAATGCATAACAACTTATCATCATAATAAATGATAAAACCATCATCCTGATTATTTTTTTTCTTATAATCTTCGACGGTCCATCAATTAATTTCATAATAAATTCCTCCAGACAAGTTTCTATTCTAGCACATCATAACTTCAAAGTCAAAAACTATTCGCTTAATCCAGTATAATCTGAATTTAATAAATTATATTTTTCTTCTAATTTTGTATCAGTTACTGTTTCTAACTGATACCATCCATTTCTAAACATTAATATATATAGTTTTCTTTGAACTGTAGATAAATCAATTAATATATTTTTATATATTCCATACAACCAATCATTACTTGCCTCAGTCATAGCAATAACATAGTTCTTTTCCATATCCTTTATCGTTGACAATAAGCACGTACAATAATCCTTATCATTTAACTCAATCCCTTTTGCAACTTCAACAACATCATTTCCGATTTTACTCATCAATTTCACCTCCAGGATTATTAATAATTTCCAAAATTGTATTTAGATTAGTATCAAACAAATCAGAAATCTCACCAAATAATTCCGTTATTTCCTGATTATCAATATACTCAATATCATTACACGTCTTCTTAAAAGCACAATAATTCCATTGAAACATATCACATAAATAATCTAAATCTTTACCTGTAATAATATTATCAGGTACATTTTCTAATTTACTCATATTTATCCCTCCATAACTATTATGAGAAATAACCTAAAAAAATATACAAAAAAAACTGATTATTCATCAGTTTTCTTTATAGTTTTTTGAAAATGTTTACCTTTTCCTTTATTTACAATATTTTCAAATCTATTATTCATTTCTGAAAAATACAATTCTTTGTTATTTATAACCATTTCAGACACATTATCAAAATTATTTCTTATCATTGTCTCAGGAGATAATACAAATAATCCACCATTATCTTTTTCATTCCCTAAAAGTTTATTTTTAAACTCATTAATTTGTTCTATAACAAAACTAATAAATTGATCATCAGCAAATGTACTTTGTAATTCAATAATAACATTATCTATTTCAGTTGAAGAAATATATCCATCATTTAAACATGGAATATTAATAGTATAAAATTTTACCATTGGATTCTTACAATTAGGAGTTAAATCACTAATTGTATATTTTATATCAAAAGAATTAAATCTTTTAAATAACTGAAAATCATGAAATAAATTTACACCATTATTAAAACTATATCCTGAATATAATACTGCAGAAAAAGCCCCATTTATATTATAAGTTGAAGGTCTAGTTATTTGTTCATTTCCAACTCTAGTAAGCGCTTCTACAATATTTCTTCTATTTACTTCTTCAAAACAAGCTCCATCAATATATTGTCCTTTATTACTTACTCTTGAACCATATATCATTTTGCCATCTATACTAAACATATAATTATCCACTACTCCAGTATCATATGTAAGATGATTTTTCCCAATATAGTCTCTCTTAAAATAATCAATATATTTTTTCTTTTTGTAAACATTTTTATATACACTACAATATAATTCACAATCTCTATTATCTTCATCTTTTCTTAAATAACTAATTTGATATCTTGAACCATCTTGATTAAATAATCCATTATAACTATCTGAAACAACTTTATTTAGAACTATTTTATAATCTCCATACTTAACAGACAGTTTCTCAATTTGAGGAATATCAGAACCAACTGTATAAATTTTTATAATTTCAGAATCACCATTATTAACAATAACTCTTAAATATTCTGGATAATCATCATAAGAATGAACACCAAACACTTTACTTTGACTCAAACAAGATGCACTATATCTAGTACCTGTCTTATTATCCTTAATATCTATAGATAAATTATCTAAATCTATTCTTTCAATTAAATAATCTGATAATCTAGAATTATCTAATTCAATATTAAAACAACTAGCCACATCACATATTGTTAAAGATTTATCATCTTTATTACTTAAATTACTTTTATACGCTTCATATACACTTTTCAAATTACTTTTAAAAAAATCTATTCTTTTTTTCATAATACCTCTCCCTGATAAGGACGTATTATATCATATTTAAATTGCAAAAAACAATTCTAAATCAATTATTAATTATTTTTTTTACTAATCTCTTAGCAATATCATCCTTTCCTTTAGCAGTTTCAATTTCACCTGATTCATCTAAAATATAAGCTATATGACATCCATTCCTAATATTACTTAAATCATTAGCAACAACAATATCACAGTTATTCTTCTTCATTAAATCACCCGCAACAGATATTAATTTATCTTTAGAAACACCATCAAGTAATTTAAAACCAACTAAAAACGTTCTTGGACTAATGTTCTTAACAATTGAAATTACTTTAATTGTCTTCTTTAAAAAAATTACTAAATGCTCTTCATTAGAAGATATTTTATTATCATTATTTTTTTCAACATTAGTCGAAAAATCATCATAATCCAAACAATCACATTTTCCAATATTATTAAAAGTTGTAGTAAAATCTACAGTATAATCTGAAACTGCCATAGAATGAATAAAAACATCAATATCTTCATTTCTTAATAAGAATTGTACCTTATTTTTTAAATCATCTACACTTTCAACCTCTATAATATTCGCTTTACTATTAGGTCTCAACGCATCCTTAGAACATATATAATATAGTTTTAAATCCCTAATAGTATTAATAAGATGTTCTGCAATTAATTTTCCTAATTTTCCTGTTGAGGAATTTGTTATTTTTCGTACATTATCAATTTTTTCACTTGTTCCACCAGCAGTAATAATAATTTTTCGCATTTTATTTCACCTTCTTTATTAAAACTTTTACATATTCTATAATTTCTTCATTACTTGCAAGTTTGCCTCTTGCTTTTTCTCCACATGCAAGATGTCCAATTACAGGATCAATAAATTTATAACCGTGTTTTTTTAATTTACTAATATTATCCTGAACAATTGGATTATCATACATATTATTATTCATCGCAGGCGCAAAAACAACATTTGCTTTTGTAGCCATAATAGTTGTAGATAACATATCATCTGCAATTCCATTAGCAATCTTACCAATAATATTTGCAGTTGCAGGTACTACTAAAAATAAATCTGCTTTCTGTGCCAAAGAAATATGATGAATATCATAAAAAAAGTCTCTATCAAACATATCTACAGTTACTTTATTTTGAGATAATATTTCTAATGTTAAAGGATTAACAAATTTAGTTGCATTTTCAGTCATTATAACATCAACATTTGCACCATTTTGAGTTAAATAACTTACTATTCCACACACTTTATATACTGCAATACCTCCAGTAACTCCCAAAACAATATTTAAATTATTAAACATAAAATCACTTCCTTATACATACATTTTATTAAACCATTATTGATAAGTAAAATATATATATGTTATTATATTAATAAGGAGTGCTTATAATGAATATAGATTTAGAATTATATAGAATTTTTTATATAGTAGCAAAAAACAAACATATGACTAGAGCAAGTGAAGAACTTCATATCTCACAACCAGCAATCAGTCAATCAATAAAAAAACTTGAATCACAACTTGGAGGAGTACTATTTATTAGAAGCAATAAGGGAATGGAATTAACAAACGAAGGAAAAATGTTTTACGACTATGTAAAAGGAGCAATAGAATTAATTAATAATGCCGAAAATGAATTCACAACATTTAAAGATCTTTCTAAAGGAGAGATAAAAATAGGAGCATCTACAACATTAACAAAAATTGTATTACTAGATGCAATAAAAAAATTTCATATAGATTATCCCAATATAAATATAAATATTACTAATGATCTTACAAGCAATCTAATTATTGATCTACAAAAAGGAAAATTAGATTTCATAATATATAATGAAGGTGATATAGAAGAAAAAAATATCAAAACAAATATACTCTGTGAAATAAATCAAGGATTTATATATAATGAAGAATACTTTAAAGATAATATAAAATCATTCAATGACCTAAATAAATATCCTTTAATTTTTCAAAAAAAAGAATCAAATAGTAGAAAATTCATAGATAATTTTTTAATCAAAAAGAATGTTTTATTAACACCAAAAACAGAAGTAGTAAGTCAAGATCTTGTTCTTGAATTTACAAATATAGGTTTTGGTATTGGTTTTGGAATAATAGAATTAGCAAAAAAGAATTATCCAAATCTAAAAGAATTAAAAATAAACAAAGAATTATCAAAAACAAAAATATATATTGCAAAAAACAAAAATATAACTCTACCATTTGCAAGCAAAAAACTTGTTGAATATATAAAAAAATGAGATAACTCTCATTTTTTTATTCATTATTTTTATTTCTTTCTTTATTAAGTTTATGCCAATTTATAAATCCAATAATCGCCATTATTAAATATATGCTTTTCTTCGTTAAATACACTAAATCAAAATGTACAATGTACATTACAACAGCTATTATATCAGTAATAATCCACCAAAAATATTGTTCTTTAAATCTAAACATTTCAAGTATTACAGCTATTATACCAATACTTAATGTAAAAGCATCAAGCCATGCCACTTCGCCATTAACTTTAACTAATATATAATGATAAATGATTCCTCCTACAACAATTAATACAGTTGTTATAATATTTTGTACAAAAGAAAGTCTTTTCGTTTTTGTTTTTTCAATTAATTTTATATCTCTATGTTTTGACCATAAGTACCATGAAATAAAATTAATTGGTAAATAAAATAAAACCTCCAAGAAAAATGTGCCAAAAATTCTGTTATATAACAAGAAAATTGCATACACAATAGTATTTACCGTTGCAAAAATAAAATTAGAAATATTTGCTTTAGCACAAAAGAAAATACAAATAACACCACAAACAGCACTAACAAAATTAATTAATGTTAACCATAACGGAGTTTTACCTGGATTAACAAGTGAATCATAAACCGCATAACCAGCAATAGCAATCATAATTATAATCATTATAATTTCATACCACTTCAATTCCTTAAAACTTTTTATAATATTTTTAAATTTCTTTTCATTAGATAATCTTATACTATCCATTTTTCTCTCTCCTTTTCATTTTTTATTTTTCTCAACATAGTTCCACTAACTGGATACTTAACTCTCTTATAATCAACCATTCTATGAATTGCTTCAGGATAAGCACGTTTAAAATATGGTTCATATGAAGGTTCAGAACTATATACAGCATCTAACCTATCACCTACATATTTTCTTACTAAAGGAGTTTCAGCATCCCAGTCTTCTTCACCATTAGATAACCTACACTTAGAAACATCTATAAAAACAGGTATAGCATTTTTATAATAATTACATATATTTATAACTTGTTTTTTTCTTGTATCAAGCAATAAATATAAACTATTATCATTCAATAAAATATGTTCTTCATCAGATCCATTACAAAAAAGAATAACGTAAACACAATCACACTCACTACAAGCAACATCTATACAATATTTATGTCCTTTATGCATAGGCATGAATTTACCACCATACATACCTATCTTATATTTCTTCATAACAACTCCTTTCTTATTAACTATTTGTTAATATCATATTTTAAAAATAATACAGTGCGCATCTGTTATTAACATTATATTAATAACATTAAAATTTGTCAATACCAAAATAAAAAAACATTGATAAAAATCAACATTTTACAAAGTACTTAATTTTGATAAATTTTTTGATAATGAAATAACCTCCGGTGAGATCAATTCTATTCTATTATCTACCGCAACATAATTTTCAACAATTATGTTTTCCAAATTATTCATCATTTTTTTCAATTCATCCTGAATATAATGCATCTGAATACAATGTGGAGATTTATCAACTGACACAAAAACAATTTTTTTAACTTTCCCAGTTCTTAATATTCCACCAACTTTTGTAATTACCATATTAACATGAGTCTCTTCAAGACAAACACTATAAATATTTGAAGATATCTTTTCTATTTCAGAAAAAGCTTTAGGTTGCATAAATTTTAAACAACTTCCTGCAACAATTAAAACCTCATCTACATCATATATATTTGTTTCCATTAATCTTTTCATAAATAAACTCCCTATATCAAAAAAATATTAGAAAAACTAATACTATTATATATAAATATGGTGGAGCTGAGGAGAATCGAACTCCTGTCCGAAAAAAGCGATACATAAACATCTACAAGCTTAGTTAACTAATTGTTAATCATATAATTTCCAAGTAGTTAACGACCAAGAAACTATATTAGTCTAAAAATTCTTTCTATTCCCTAGACAAAGAATAGATATAACCTATAAAAATGAACCTCTGAATAATCTCTAGGTTAAGATTAAAAAGAAGCGCTAGCCTTATTAATTATATTAGGCAAAAGCAACTGCTTGGCGTCCACCAAACATATTTGCTATAGCATTTTTTAATTTTGTTGCATTTATTTTTTTTAGCGTTTTACGTGAACAACACGACTTGCAATCTATGCTCAACCAATCCCGTCGAAACCATATCAGCCCCGTAGAAGAATTATACCATAAAATGTAAAAAAAATAAATATCAAATCAAGCAATACCAACAAAACAAAAAACAGATTAAAACAAAAACGTAAAATGTTGCAAATGCAACAAGAGTTTTATTTTTAATATGATACAATAATGCAGGAGGTAGATAAAATGATAGCAAAAAACGAATGGAATGGTTTCAACGAAGGTGAATGGTGCTATGAAATAAATGTTAGTAACTTCATCAAAAAGAATTATAAATTATATACAGGTGGAGAAGAATTCTTAGAAGATGCTACTCCAAAAACTAAAAGAATACTAAAAGTATATGAAGATATATGTAAAGAAGAAGTAAAAAAGCATGTAATTGATATTGATGTAGATACACCAGCTGGCATAAATGCTTTTAAACCTGGATACATTTCTAAAGAAGATGATGTTATCGTTGGTCTACAAACTGATGCATTATGTAAAAGAAGTATTGTACCAAAAGGTGGATTAAAAATGCTTTATCAAGAATTAGATGCATATGGTTACAAAATGAACAAAAATCTTGATAAGTTTTTAAATAGTAATTTAGTAAAAACTCATAACGACGGAGTATTTGACGCCTATACAAAAGAAATAAGAAATGCAAGACACAACAAATTATTAACTGGACTACCAGATGCGTATGGTAGAGGTCGTATTATTGGTGACTATAGAAGAATTGCCCTTTATGGAACTGAAAAACTAATGGCAGAAAAATATGAAGAATGGGATAAAATGAAAATCAAATCAATGGACGAAGAAACAATTAGACTTCGTGAAGAAATTGCCATGCAATATAAAGCATTAGACGAAATTAGACAAATGGCAGAAGGTTATGGATTTGATATATCTAACCCTGCAAAAAACGCAAAAGAAGCAGTTC
Source organism: uncultured Erysipelotrichaceae bacterium (assembly GCA_902798815.1). GTDB lineage: Bacteria > Bacillota_I > Bacilli_A > RF39 > UBA660 > UBA3789. Next base: position 20,886 of record CADBYH010000014.1, read on the forward strand.
AATGGACATACTTTGGTTATCTTGCAGCAATCAAAGAAAATAATGGTGCAGCTATGTCTCTAGGAAGAGTTGATGCCTTCTTTGATATATATTTCCAAAGAGATTTTAAACGTGGAGAATTAACAGAAAAAGAAGCACAAGAAATAATTGATAATTTTGTTATTAAATTACGTGCTGCAAGACACTTAAGAACACCTGAATATGATGAGTTATTTTCCGGAGATCCAACCTGGGTAACATGTTCCCTAGGAGGAATGACAACAGAAGGAAAAATAATGGTTACAAAAACATCATTCAGAATTTTACATACACTAGAAAATCTTGAAAGTGCACCAGAACCAAACATGACAGTTCTATGGGCTCAAAATCTACCAGAAGAATGGAAAAAATATTGTGCAAAAATATCAATAAAAACAGATTCAGTTCAATATGAAAATGATGACTTAATGAAAAGAACCATGGGAGATGATTATGCTATTGCTTGCTGTGTCTCATCAATGAGAGTTGGAAAAGATATGCAATTCTTTGGAGCAAGATGTAACTTAGCAAAAGCATTATTATATTCAATTAATGGTGGAATAGATGAAATAAAAAGAAATATAGTTATTAAAGGTTTTGATAAAAATACAGATGAATACTTAGATTATGAATCTGTTAAAAAGAATTATTGGAAAATGTTAAAAGAAGTTGCCAGAATTTATAGCGACGCAATGAATATTATCCATTATATGCATGATAAATATGCATATGAAGCAGGTCAAATGGCATTACATGATACAAATGTTAATAGACTTATGGCATACGGTGTAGCAGGTTTTTCAGTAGCAGTAGATTCTCTATCAGCAATAAAATACGCCAAAGTAAAACCAATTCGTGATGAAGATGGTATAACAGTTGATTTTGAAATAGAAGGAGACTTTCCACGATATGGAAACGATGATGATAGAGTTGATGAAATTGGAAAAGAGTTATTAGAAAAATTTTACAAAGAACTATCTTCACATAAATGTTATAGAAATGCAAAACCAACATTATCAGTACTAACAATAACATCAAATGTTGTATATGGACATAATACAGGAGCAACTCCAGACGGAAGAAAGTCAGGAGTACCTTTTGCCCCAGGAGCAAATCCAATGCATGGAAGAGATACATCAGGAGCAATTGCATCATTAAACTCAGTAGCAAAACTAGACTGGGAAAACATTTGTAGAGATGGAATATCAAATACATTCTCAATAATTCCAAATACACTTGGAAAATATAGTAAAGAAAGAATTGATAACTTAGTACAATTATTAGATGGATATTTTTCACAAGGTGCCCATCATTTAAATGTAAATGTTTTAGATAGAAAAACATTACAAGATGCTATGGAAAACCCAGAAAAATACCCTCTATTAACAATAAGAGTATCTGGATATGCTGTAAGATTTAATAAACTTACAAGAGAACAACAAGAAGAAGTTATTATGAGAACATTCCATGAGTCAATCTAAAGCAAAAATTAGTAAAATTGAATCATTTAGTACGATTGATGGTCCAGGCATAAGAACAACAATATTTTTTAGTAAATGTAATTTAAGATGCAAATACTGTCATAATCCAGAAACATGGTATCAATCAGAAAATGAATACACTGTAGATGATTTATATAATAAAATAATAAGAAATAAACCTTACTTTAAGAATAATGGTGGTGTAACATTCTCAGGAGGAGAGCCTCTTCTACACAGTGAATATCTAATTGATCTTTGCAAAAAACTTAAAAAAGAAAAAATACATATAGCATTAGACACAGCTGGTATTGGAAAAGGTGATTATAAAGAAATACTTAAATATGTTGATTTAATACTATTAGACATAAAACATATAACTAGAGAAGGATATATTGACATTACTCAAACAGACAATTTTAATAAGTTTGAAGTATTTATTAAAGAACTAAATAAGAGTAATAAAGATATATGGATTAGACAAGTAATAATACCTGAAGTAAATGATAATAAAAATTATATAAATTCGTTAGTAAAATATTTAAATGAGAATTTTAATAATATTAAAAAGATTGAATTTCTTCCATTCCATACTTTAGGATTTAGCAAATATGAAAAATTAAAACTTAATAATCCATATAAAAATAAACAAGCAATGGATGAAGAAAAATGCAATAAATTATATGATTATTTTATTGAAAGATACAAAAAAGAACAATAAATGTTCTTTTTTTGTTATAAAAAATGTTATATTAATACACAAAACATAATTTATTTGTAATTTTTTATGTTCTTTTTTATTTCTCTATTTAAATCTCTTTCTTTTATTGTTTCTCTCTTATCGTAAGTTTTCTTTCCTTTGCATACTCCTAATAAAACTTTTAATTTATTATCTTTGAAATACAATTTTAACGGAATCAAAGTAAGTCCTTCTAAAGTAATCTTTTCAGATATTTTTTTTATTTCTTTTTTATGTAACAACAATTTTCTTGTTCTAGTTTCATTATGATTGAAGATATTTCCTTCCTTATATTGATTAACAAACATATTAAGAAGAAAAACTTCTCCATTTTTAACTATTCCATATGAATCTTTAATATTACAATGCCCTTCACGGATTGACTTAATTTCAGTTCCGGTCAATACAATTCCTGCTTCGTATTCTTCTTCTATAAAATAATCAAATTTAGCTCTTCTATTAAATATCTCCATTTAAATCACTCCCAAGTAAGTCCCCATGTTAAATTTGGATAATTTTCATTAACAATAGCTTTATATTTTTCATACAGTGCCGCATGATTTCTCAATTGATTATCCTCTAATTTCGGATAAGGAATAACTCTAAAATTTGTACTATATCCTCTACTTTGATTAGTTACTGTATATAATAGTTCTGCTTTTGGATCAACAACTGTATTTGTAATACTATCATCAACATCGATATGTTTCTTTAAAGTAACCTCCATAGCAAGCCCGGTATAATTATCTACATCCAACTGATCACTAATAAAATTACCTAAAGAATATATTACAAAAGTCTTGTTATCATTTATATATTCAACAGTTTGAATAACATGAGGATGTGCACCTATTATTAAATCAACTCCAAGATCAGATAAATAAGCAGCTATTTCATCTTGTTTATAATCTTTCTTAAAAGAATATTCTGTTCCCCAATGCATAGCAACAATCACAAAATCAACTTTATCTCTAACCAATTCAATATCTGCTTTTGCCTTTTCAGGAGAATAAACATTATTTAAATAATCTTTTCCTATTGGAGTCTCTAAACCGTTTGTCCATATAGTATATGAAATAAATGCATACTTAATATTATTAACTTCATATATTTTTGAAACACTTGCTGTTCTTTCTTCTTGACTTGACCATTGTCCTGAAGCAGCAATATCAGAATGAGATTTCCAATATTCAACTGATTTCAACACTCCTGCTTCACCTTTATCCATAGTATGATTAGTCGCTAAAGAAACCATATTAAATCCAGCATCAATAAATGCATCCCCAACTTCTTGAGGAGAATTAAATCTAGGATAACTTGATACCCCCAATTCTTTACCACCAAGAACAGTTTCTTGATTATAATATGCTAAATCATATTTTGAAACAATTGGCTTCATATATTCTAATTGTGGTTTAAAATCATAAGATCCATCAGATTGTTTAGCATCATTATAAACTCCCCAATGAATTAATGCATCTCCAACCATAAATATTTTTGCTTCATAATCAATTGCTTTTTTTTCTTTCTTTTTCTTTTCAACAACCTTCTTATCTTTATTTTTCTTCTCAAAGATTTTTGATTTATATAAACCAAAAACAGTTCCACCAACAACAATTATTACAAGAAATACAATCAAAATAATTTTAGGCCATTTTTTCATCTTTCGTTTAACTTTTTTTCTGCTCATAGATTAGTCAACCTTTCTTACAATCTCAAAATCAATTGTTTTATCTGCTTTACTAGCTCTTACAACCTTAACGAGAACTCTTTCACCAATAGTATACCTTATTTTGCTCTTTTCTCCAACTAAACATAAATGATCTTCATCAAAATGAAAGAAATCTTTCATATCTCTTATTGGTACAAGACCCTCAACAAGATTATCTAATTCCACAAACATTCCAAAACTTGTTACAGAAGAAATCATACCTTCATATTCTTCTCCAATATGATTTTCCATATATTCAGCCATTTTCATATCTTCAACTTCACGTTCACAATCTACACTAGCCCTTTCTCGCTCTGAAGAATGTTCTGTAACATATACTAATTTTTCTTCCCATTTTTTTATAGTAGCCATATCTATTTTGCCATCAAACAAATAAGTTCTTAATAATCTATGAACAGTTGTATCAGGATAACGTCTTATAGGAGAAGTAAAATGTGTGTAACAATCACTTGCTAAACCATAATGACCTAAATTTTCTGGTTTATAAACAGCTTTTTTCATACATCTCAATAAAAGAGATGACAAAATACTATATTCCTTCTTATCCTTTAATTGTTCTAAAATATTCTGAATTGAAGTTGGTCTTAAATCCTTTACATCACCTTTAACAGAATATCCTAATCCACTAACATATCCAAGAAAACTTCTTATTTTTTCCTCCTCTGGATACTCATGAACTCTATAAACAAAAGGTAAGTTCATAAAATAAATATGAGTAGCAACACATTCATTAGCAGCAATCATAAAATCCTCGATAAGATTTTCTCCTACGCCTCTTTCTCTTAAAACAATATCAGTTGGAACGCAATTCTCATCAACCAATATCTTAGCTTCTTCTACTCCAAAATCAATATACCCTCTTTTTATTTTTGCTTTTCTAAGTATTTTGGCAAGTTCAGCCATAATTCTCAATGACTCCTCATATTCTTCATATCCTTCAGGTATAACATTATTCTCTAAAATACTATTAACTTTCTTATAAGTCATTTGAATTCTTGATTTAATAACACTTGGGAATATTTCATAGTTTAATTGTTTTCCTAGTGAGTCAAATTCCATTACACAAGAAACAGCTAACCTATCAACATTTGGATTTAAAGAACATATACCATTGGATAATTCATGCGGTAACATAGGAATAACTCTATCCACTAAATAAACACTTGTACCTCTATCCATCGCTTCATTATCAAGTGGACTTCCTTCTTTTACATAATAACTTACATCAGCTATATGTACTCCTAATTGAAAATGTCCATTTGGAAGAAGTTTAATACTAATTGCATCGTCAATATCTTTAGTATCATCACCATCAATAGTAAATATTTCTTCATCACGTAAATCTCTTCTTCCATGCAAATCATTATCAGTAACCTCCATAGGAATATCTTGTACTTCTCTTTTTACATCCTCTGGAAAATCAACATTAATACTATATTTATAAATAATTGAAAGTATATCAACACCAGGATCATTTACATGTCCTATTACTTCAACAACTTTTCCTTCATATCTTCCACTATTATTAAGTTTTTTTCCAAGTTCTACAAGAACCTTATGACCATCAACTGAATTCAATCCATTTCCTTTAGGAATTTCAATATTGAGTTTTACTTTACTATCATCCAAAGTAATATGTCCTATTCCTTTTTCATCATAATTAATGACACCAACAAATCTATCTGTTTTTCTTTTTATAATTCTTAAAACTCGTCCTTCTAATCTATCTAAAGTCATCTTACTCGTAATTTCAACAAGAACAAAATCATCATGTATTGCACCATTCATATTATCATGAGAAATATATATATCTTCAGTTAATCCTTCTACTTCTACAAATCCAAACCCTTTTTTATTAACTCTCATTATACCTTTTTTTAAATGACTATCTTCAAGCATCATATATCTATTTTTATTTGAACAGTATATAACAACATCTTCTTCTAGTTCCTTTAAAACATCTTCTAATTCTTTAATTTCATCAACAGAAGTAATATTCATTATTTTTTGTATTTCATATATATCAAGAGCCTTATCTGAATTCTTCAAGATATTTATTAAATCATCCTTCATAGTACCACCTTCTATTATATATTATAATATATAATATATACTTTTTCAAAATAAAAAAGGGATTAACCCTTTTAATAACTATATAAACATTGCTACTAAACAAATTATAAAGAATGATAATCCAAGTACCATTGTAATTCTCGTAATTACAAGTTCTGAACCTCTTTCTTTTCTATTAGCAAACAACTCACTTTGACCCCCAGAAATTATTTGAGGACCACCATCAGCCTTACTACTTTGTAACAATACAATAATAATAAGTAAAATTGAAATAATTATTAAAGCTATTTTCATATCGTTCCTCCAACAACAACAATATATTAACATATTTAGTAAAGTATTGCAACAAAAAAAACCAACTACATAAAGTTGGTTTTAAAAGACAATCTATAAACTAAATTATGCTGCTTGTCCGTCTAAAGATCCAGAATCTGAATTTAAATCTCCAGAAAGGTCTGAATCTTGAGTGTTGTATGCAGTAGCAACACTGTTAACAATTTCAGATTCTGCAGCTTTTAATCTTGCAGTATAACTTTTTGCAACAGCTTTAACAGAATCAATAAATTTTGTAAGTGCTGCTTTTACAGCTTCACCTTTAAAAGCAACTTCACTATTTGCATTTTCTAATTGATCTAAATAACCATCAATTTCAGATACATAAGTATCAATTTCATTTGATACATTTGTTGCAAAAGATGCAGTAACTCCGGCTAAAGTAGCTCCTGATGCTTCAGTATTAAACCATTGCCATGGCGCTAATCCTGGTGCCCATTGTTGGTTTGCTGTTTCTCCACCAAAACCGCTTGCATCAACTGAAGATGCATTTAATGTATCTCTTTCTCCTGTTTCAATAGTAGCTCCACTCATTGATATTGACATACTTTCTTACCTCCTAATCCGCTTCTATTAGTGCTTCATCCTTATTAGCCATTGCAGCTTGTAAAGAATTTATTTCACTACATAAAATACTATATAGAGCATCAAATTGCTCTCCTACGTGTTGTGAATCTTTTTGTAAATTTGAAATAAAATTATCTCTTGCTTTACCTTCCCACTCGTTCTCACAACATGTTTGAATTCCAGAAATATCTTCAACTCTTTCTTTTGCCTTGTCTAAATATTCTGATTTAATATCAGAAAGATATTGTTCAACTCCTGAAGCCTCAAAACCATACTCGAAATCTCCAATTGCTGGCATAAAATCCCTCCTTAATTGCCAATTTTATCGATATCCCCAATAACCTTAGAAGCTAATTCATCATCTTGGTTCTTATATGATTTAACAACACCATCTAAAGCAACGATATAGTTACTAATATTAGTGCGAACTCTAGATAACTGAGAAATAGAAGCATTCAATTTTTTTAAAATAGATGCCTTTCCATCACCCTCTAATCCTGAGTTAATTGTATCTCTACAATTAGATAGTCTATTACTCAACGCATTAATATTCTCTTGACAATCAAGTAAATAAACTTTCAAAGCATTAATATTATCTTCATTAATTCCAACTGCCATTAACTTCACACCTTATCTAAATATCTTAAACTAAGATTATCATATATTTTTATTTAACGCAATAGTTGCATTATTGATTTACATAATTTTACAAAATCACAACCATTACTTAACTGATAAATTACTTTTTACAACATCATCAACAACTATTTTATTAATATCTGCAACACAATTTGCTACCGAATTATTAAATTTATAACAAATTCCATTAATCCAATTTACATATTTAACTGTATCATCAACACAACTATCTATTCTCTCATAGATATTTCCCCAGTTATAATCATCATATGGAAAATCTGTATATGCGGCATTATTTCTAACATCACATATTTGATTTAAACCCTTTTTTGCCAAAGGTACTAAATCTCTACTTAAAACCTCAGTATCTATACTTACTTTTGCCATAAAACCTCCTAAATTACATCATCTGAACAATTATTTATAGTACTTGCATAACGAGAAACATAACTGCTCAAATTACTAATACTTGTAGCTAGAGCCATTGCTGAAACCCTATCACGTGAAACTGATTCAATAAATGTATTTACAGAACCTGTAACCTTATCACTATCCCAAGTTCCAGCTTTTTGAACGTTTACAAGCTTCTTATACATCTCATCTGCCAAAGAGTAATAATCCTTTGAAATGCTTGATAACTCCTCTGCAGCCTTTGTTATAGCTGTAGTATCCATAGTAAATTTAGCCATTTTTTTCTTTCTCCCGCCTTTCTATTTCCTCAGCATTTTCAGCATCAGTAATTGACCAATTTAAGTCATTAATTTTATCAACAGTAGAATTTATTATTGATTCTACATCACTTAATATTGACTCCTCATTTTCAATAAGAAATTGCAAAAAGTTTGTACCACCACGAACATCATTTACAGAATAGTTAGAATTTTGAATACTTCTAGCAGATTTCATAGTTGAAATTGTTTCTCTTAATGTTCTAGCAGTATTTCTTGCTCTTCCCAAACAATATTCATATTGTCTTCTGTCATCTTTTAAATCATCAGATCTTGCCAAATAAATCACCTCACATTAATATTATTTTACTTCCATTTCTTATATCAGTATTAATAAGTAAAACATCCATAGAATACTTATCTCCTGTATCTCCACTATACAATGAATTAGTTTCATTTGCAACAAAATATCCTCCAGATATTTCAGACACAATCTTAGAGACAAGACCAATTATGTTTCCTATCTTTCTATTAACAGGTAAAAACACATCATAACTTTCCTCTAAAATTGGAACAACTAATTGTACCAAAACTTTATTCTTCATCTTTCTTATCAACTCCATCTACAACATATTTAATAACCATATGATTTCCTTGATAAATTGGATAACCAATACATGGGAATACAGTCTTCTTATCTTCCATAGTTAAAGACATAACTCCTAATGATACTTGAGTATCAATACCTTCACCTAACCAAATTCCGAAAGTATTATTAATATTATCTCTATACCAATCCTCAACTTGAATTAGTTTATATTTATCAGAATCATCAAAATACAAGAAAGTATTATTTTTACACTTAGAAACTTGTGAGAATAGAACTTTAAAGTTCTTTTCATACTTAGAAATACTCTTCTTGAAATCAGAAATACCAAGAATAAAGTAAACATGTTTTTCTTTCAAACTTGCATCATTACTTGAATTGTTATTTGCCATAATAAATGCTTTTTCTAATTCTTCAGAAGTATATACATCTACTCCCTCTTGAACATTTTTATAAATACTTAAAGCATCGATAACATGTATTTTTACATTTTCTAGTTTTAACATTTGAGTAATAAGTGCATATACAAAATAAATATGATTCTTTATAGACTTAGCAGCAACAAGATTTATCTTTTGTTCTAAGAAGTCATATACATAAACTTCCAAACTGTTTTTTTCAATTCCAATAGGTATACATTCAAGACCTTTTAACTCATGTTCAACATCTTCAACGTAAACAATTTCTGGTAAAATAGGTATCTTTTTAGCTTTTTTATTTGGATATTTTTCTTGCATTTTTTGTGAGAATTCACGAATAAATTGAGTCTTTTCTTCTCTATTACAAATATCTGCTGTTTGGAACTCATAAGCTGTACCACCATCAACAGACACAATACCTCTACCAAAATTATCAACAGGAACAAGTCCTTTTGGAGCACCTAATAAATCTCTATAATCGTTTGCATTAGGCATCTTCAAACATATTTTATTTAAGAAGTTTTGAGCAACTCTAGCTCTAATAGCATTTTGTTGAGTCGTTGTTACTATGAAAACAATACCATATTTTGCACCATCTCTAAATAATGATGTAAATATATCACCCATTTTTGCATAATTTTCTTGGAAATTTTCATAATTATTAAGAACTACAACTATAAAAGGATCTTTATTACCTGATAATTTACAGTACTCAGAATAATTTCCACCATATTCTACATAGTTTTTCTTTCTTGTTTCCAATTCTTTATTAAGCATCTTATACATATTTTCAAGTTTTTGTGCCTCTTCAGTAACAAAAGCGTCTCCAACATGAGGTATTTTACTCATAATTTTTAATGTCTCTGCACCAAAATCACCAATATAGAAATTGATATCGTCAGGACTAAGTATAGAAGAAAGATAATATATAATTGTTGATGCTATATTTTCTTTTCCGCAACCAGGAGCACCATATATTAAAACATTTCCATCATTTTTTAAATCAAGTGTTAAAAGTCCTTGTTCCTGTCTTGCAGGAGCATCATACTCTCCTATAATTGCCTTTATCTCTATATCTTCTTCCTTTTTTATACTATCCTTATATTTTTCAATAACGTCAGTTAGAAGCATTACTTTAGCAAGAGAAGGTAACCATAATTTTTGAACAACAAAACCATCATCTTCTGCTATTTTGCTCAAATACTTAACAATATTTGTTAATTGATCACCTAAGTCTTCTTTTACAACCTCTTGTTTTGGAGTTTCAATTGATTTTTTAGTAACATTACCAAAATTATCAATAAAGGATATAGAATCATCCAACTTTTTAACAATTCTATCAGTTGGAATATATTTATCTCCTGACCAAGCAGATTGACCAATATCAAAATATTCATCATAACCAACTTGTAAATAGAATCTTCCAGCTTCCTTAATACTTGCAGCCTCAGGTCGCTTTAACATTTCCATACTATCTGCTTTTGTAGCAACCTTTAAACATACCTTAAATTTAGAGTTTGACCAAATTTGATCATTAACAACACCAGCAGGTTTTTGAGTTGCTAGAATTAAGTGAACTCCAAGAGAACGTCCAATACGAGCCGTAGAAACCAACTCTGCCATAAACTCAGGTTGTTGTGCTTTTAACTCAGCAAACTCATCGGAAATAATGAATAAATGTGAAACAGGTTCATCAATTAAACCTTCCCTATACAATCTTTGATATTTGTAAATATCCATTGTACTTTCACCGGTTTGTTCCTTAACCTTATTAAATTGAGCTTGTCTTCTTTTTAACTCACTATTTATTGACACTAAAGTACGATTCATTTCAGCAACATCAAGGTTTGTTATTGTACCAGCTAAGTGAGGAATTGAAATTCCCATTTCTCTATTTTCAAATGCACCAGTCAATCCTCCACCTTTATAATCGATAAGCACAAATTGAACTTCTTTAGGATCATAATTAAGTGCCATAGATAAAATATATGTAATAATAAACTCAGATTTACCAGATCCAGTAGAACCTGCTATCAATCCATGAGGACCTTCAAATTTTTCATGTAAATCCAAACTAAATATTTCTCCACTAGTATGTACTCCTATAGGAGCAGCAAGTGTGTTCATAGGATCACTTGTTTCCCAACGATTTCTAATATTTAATTGTTCAATCTTACCAACATTATACATTTGTAGGAATGATAATCCGGATGGTAATTGACTCTCTGCATCTCTTCCTTGTACAGGAATATTACCAACAATTCTTCCAACTTGTCTCATATCAAGACCATCAGCATATTCAGCACTAAATTTAACAGTATCTTCTTCTTTTACACGATCATTAAACATTCCACTTTCAGCATCATCAATAACTAAGAATTTTTTACATTCATTTGGAATATTACGCATATCATTATCGAATACAAGTAACGAAAACCCTAAATTAAATTGATTTTCCAATAAATCCTGAATAAATTTATAATTTCTTATAGATTTAAAATTATCAGTTACAATCAAATAATATGATTCAAACAGTTTATACTCATCTAGTTTTTCCTTATTTGTATCTGCCAATTCCTTAAGTCTTTCATTTCTCGTTTCTTTACGCTCAGTATATTCTGTATCTAAATATTGACTTAATAACTTTGTATCTTCAGTAGTAACAGCAAAAAATCTTGTTTGTGAATCATCACTCCAGTTATGTTTTGTATATTTTAAATAATTCCATTTATAACTATTAGCAAAATCTGTAAAAACAACTATTTTTAAATCAAGTGGACTATGTAAAGATAATAATTGTAACATTACACCATTAATAAATTCATTTTTCTTCTTACTTTGTAATATCATAGCTGTAACAATTTGGTCTTTCAAACTTACAGATATTGGTACATTATTTAATTTATCATATTTTGAGCCAAGAATAATAACAGCTTCTCTTAAATTGTCATCATCTAATGTAAATTGCTCCTCAGGAGCTCTAACAACTACTTTAGATGGTTTACTACCTATACCAACTCTTACTTCAACAAAGTCATCATCTTTTATTGTATGACTCCATAATAATCTAGTTCTTTTTTGGATTATTTGAATACAATTAGCAATATCTAAACTGTTTTCACAAACAATTTGCTCTTGTTTTTTTATTTTTGCAATTATTTCATCCTCTTTTTTCTTCAAATATTCCCCATATTTAAGTTGTCTATTTTTTTCCCTTGCCTTACTCAATTTCTTTTGCCATTTTTTTGTCAATTGAGGTATAAGTAAAGCTCCAATCAACATAGTAGTAACCATTACTAATTGTGGTAAAACTGCTACAATCCCCTTCTTTTGAACAGATAGACTATTATAAATACTAAACGCTTGGACAAAAGTCATACCAAGCATAGAAAAACTTGAACCAATACTTAACAAAAATGGCATATCATTATCAGAATCTTGTTTTCCTGGAGGAGCATCTATTCTTATTTCCTCTTCTTCAACAACGCTTCTTATTCTTGGAATATGAGAAAAATACTCATTTTCATTGTATAAAGGAACATTACCATCAACTTCAGAAACAGGTGTAAAATCCGTATTCTTTGTTGAATTATCTATTGTATATGATCTAACTCCAGTTACATTATAAATTTGACTATTCATAGGTATAATGAATTGTTTTTTCATCCAAACAATTCTAAGTCCGTTCATGAAAATTATATCTCCAGCAAAAATAGGAGATGGAGTAACTACTCTTTGATTGTTTACATAAACAAACAAATTAGCACCATTTGTTGTAGGATAAATATACCAATGATTATTAACCAATTTTATAACAGCATGTTGATCAGCCATTAAGTTCTGTTTATAAATAATATGATTGTTATCACTTTTACCAATTGAAAGTGATGTTAAATCTCCTATATCATATATTCTTTCAAAGTTTTCAGTTGAAGGCAAACAAAAAATAAAGATGTATTTTGCACCACCTGAAATTGAAACAGGTACACACATATAATCTTTTAATTCAATTTCCTCAAGAAAAGAATTACCTCCACCGATTATATTTACATTACCATTACTCTTTAATACCCATTTACCATCAACTGCATCAACATTGATTGAATTCTCTAATCCATTTGACTTAGAGATAAATGAAAATAACATTGAACCATCAACTTTTGATGGTAAATTAAACTTTAATAAACTGTTATCATCTTGAACATATAAACGCATAATACCACACCCATCTTTATTTTTTGCTACACTTACCTACTATAAATTGATTATAACATAATTATACAAGAAACAAAATATCTTAAATAAGAATTTTTATTTTTTATCTAATTGATGAACTAAATCTTTAAATTCCTGTCCTCTAATCTCACATTCTTTATATTGATCCCATGATGCTGAAGCAGGACTCAACAACACAATATCTCCAGACTCAGATACATCCCAAGCCTTTTTAAATCCATCCTTTAAAAACTCATAACTAAAAGTAGGAATAGAATTTCTATCTCCAAATTCTTGAACACGATTTCTACACTGACCAATTGCAATAATAGTCTTGACATTACCTATGTAATCTTTTAACTCATCAAAATCTTGTCCTCTCTCCATACCGCCTAATATAATTATTGTAGGTTTTTTAAACGAAGATAAAGCTATTTGAGTGCATTTAATATTAGTAGCCTCTGTATCATTATAAAATTTTCTTTCTTTTACTGTTTCAACATATTCTAATCTATGTTCAACACCTTTAAATTCTTTAATTGTATTTATAATAACATTAATTGGAACATTAAACTCCTCTGCAACCATAATAGCAGCCATACAATTTTCAATATTGTGTCTTCCAACTATAGGAATATCATCACAATCAATAATTTCTTTATCATAATATTTGATTACATTATTACTTATAAAGCAACCATCAATTTCTTTTGTACTTGAAAAAAACTTTTTATTAGATTTAATATTTTTAGTCATATTAATAACATCATCATTATCATAATTAAGAATAGAAACATCTTCTTTTGTCTGAGTATTAAACAATTTTGTTTTTACTCTTTTATAATTATCATAACTCTTCAAGAAATCAATATGAGCGGGACTTAGATTGGTAAATACAGCAATATTTGGTCTAAATTTGCTCATATTTTCTAATTGCTGACAAGATACCTCCATAACTAAAATACTATCTGAATCTAACTTATCTAACACACTACAAAGAGGATAACCTATATTACCCGCTAATATAACTTTATTTCCAAAAGCATTTTTTAATATATTATAAGTCAATGTTGTAGTTGTTGTTTTACCATTTGTTCCAGTTATTGCTACTATTTTAATATCTTTTGGCAAAAGTTGATATGCCATTTCAACTTCATTAATTACATCAATTCCTAATTCTTTTGCCTTTAAAACATATTTATGATCAATAGGTACTCCAGGATTCTTTATTAAAAAATCAAAATCTTTATTTAATAAATCATCTGGATGCGAACCAAATACAAATTTTACACCCATATCTCGTAATTCTTTAATCTTATCTTTATCAAGCACCTTTTCTTCCTTTGAATCATTTAAAACAACATAATTCCCACGTTTTATAAGTACTTTTGCAGCCTCATATCCACTTCTAGCAAAACCTAAAATCAATATTTTTTTATTCTTAAACATATAATCACCATCTTTATTATACTACAAATTGATTACAAAAAGAAAAAATACTTAATTGTAATATTGAAACTATTAATAATTGTATGATATAATCTAAAGTATAATAGAAAGAGGGTCAAAAAATGAAAGTAGTCAAATTAAGTGCTGCACAATTTGATAAATTTGCTTCCAATCATAGATATAGAAACTATTTTCAAACATCAATGTACGGAAATGTAATGGCAAAATTTGGCTACAGCATACAGTATCTAGGAATTGTTAACGAAAACAACAAACTAATAGGAGCAACGCTACTAATATATAAAGAAATATTTATGAAAAACAAAATGGCTTACGCACCTAGAGGAATACTATTTAATTATGAAGATACAGAAAGATTAGAAGAAGCAATAGATGTATTAAAAAGAGTTCTAGCAAAACAAAGTTTTATGCTACTAAGAATAGATCCATATATTCCACTAACAATAAGAAATTCTGAAGGAAATATAATGAACGTTAACAACAAAGGTAATAATATAATCTCAAGTTTAAAACAAGCAGGTTTTTCATACAAAGGTAAAACATTATATTTTGAAACAGAAAAACCAAGATGGGAAGCACTAATAACTCTCAGAAGAGATTTAAATGAAATATTTGCACGATTAGATAAAAGAGTTAGAAATAAAATAAGAAAAGCTGTTAATAGTGGAATAATAGTAAGAAGAGACCCAGATAGAAGTATTAATAAACTATATCAATTTGTAGGAAAAAAAGAAAAAAAACCACTAGCATATTATAAAGAAATAAAAAATCAATTTGACAGTGATATAGATGTATATTATGCAAGAATAAAAACCGAGACATTCTTAATTAATTCTAGAAGAAATTATGAAAAAGAGCAAGAATATAACGATAAACTTGCTGAAAGAATACAAGATATGTCTTTAGATCCTAAGGAAAGAAGCACATATCTTAATAAAAAAATGCAGTCAGATCAACTAATAACAACATATAAAGCAAATTTATTAAAAGCAACTGAAATACTAAAACAAAATCCTGATGGATTAATTATTGCCGGTGCTATGATAATAAAATATGATGATGCAGCATTTATATTTACTGAGGGAATGGATGAGAACTATAGCAACCTTAATGCGTTATATTTATTGAAATGGCAACTAATAAATGATTATTTCCAAAGAGGATATAAATATATTAATCTTAATGGAATAACTGGACAATTTGATAAAAGAAATAAATACAGTGGATTAAATGAATCTAAATTAGGATTTGATTCAACAATAACTGAATATATTGGTGAATTTGATATAATATTAAACAATTTCACATATAACTTATATAAAAAAATGAATAAAAAATAATTTTTATTCTTTTTTTATTACACAAAAAAACCAATCAACTGATTGGTTTTTATAATTATTCAACGATTTCAGTAACTGAACCAGCACCAACAGTTCTTCCACCTTCACGGATAGAGAATTGAGTACCTTGTTCAAGAGCGATTGAATGGATTAATTCAACATCCATATCAACATTATCTCCAGGCATTACCATTTCAGTACCTTCTGGTAAAGTAATTACACCAGTAACATCAGTAGTTCTGAAATAGAATTGTGGACGATAGTTGTTGAAGAATGGAGTATGACGTCCACCTTCTTCTTTACTTAGAACGTATACTGTACATTTAAATTTATGATGTGGAGTAACACTTCCTGGTTTAGCAAGAACTTGTCCTCTTTCAACTTCTTCACGAGCAATACCACGTAATAATACACCAGCATTATCTCC
>CADBYH010000015.1:0-30880 GCA_902798815.1 uncultured Erysipelotrichaceae bacterium
CTTTCCACCTTCAGATACATAACATTTCTTAGTATTAAGATTTAACATATTCTTAGACCAATTTTCTATTGTAGAAAATCTTAAATAAGCATTCTTTTCTACAAACAACTCCACACATCCCGCATGTAAATTAAGTTCATTATAACCTGGTGCAGAACAACCTTCTATAAATTGAAGTTCAGCTCCTTCATCAACAATTATTAATGTATGTTCAAATTGTCCTGCTCCTGGAGCATTAAGTCTGAAATAACTTTGAAGCGGTCTATCTAATTTGGCATTTTTTGGAATATAGACAAAACTTCCACCTGAAAACAATGCATAATGTAGAGCAATATATTTATGATCATATATAGGTACTGCTTTTGTAAAATACTTTTTCACAAGGTCTGGATAATTTTTTATTCCTTCATCAAAACTTGTATATATTACTCCTTGTTTTTTTAAATCCTCTGTTAAATTATGATAAACAATTTCTGAATCAAATTGAGCTCCACTTCCTGCAAGTGCTTGTTTTTCTGATTCGGGAATTCCCAATTTATCAAAAACTTCCTTTATGTTTTCTGGAACATCTTCCCATTTTCTTACCTCTTTATCTACTGGTTTTACATAGGTCGCGATATTACTAATATCTAGATAACTAATATCTGGTCCCCAATCAGGATTATCCATTTTAAAGAATTGTTCTAAAGCTTTTAGTCTTATATCTAATACCCAGTCTGGTTCATTTTTCTCTTTTGATATGTTTTTTATTATATCTTTTGTTAAACCATATTCTTTTTTTAAAATGACATTTGTTGCTTTTTCATCATAAATATTTCTTGTATCATTATCGATATAGTTGTCAATATTTGTTTTTGTCATTTTATCACCTACTTAATATATTTACTATAACCATTTTCTTCTATTTCTTTTGCTAGAGAACTTCCTTTTGTTTCTACTATTTTTCCATCTACTAGTATGTGTACTTTATCTACTTTTAAGTTTTTTAATATTTTTGTTGAATGAGTTATTATAAGAACTGCATTATGTTCATTTTTATATAGATTTATTCCTTTTGATACTGTGTTAATTGCATCTACATCTAGTCCTGAATCAGTTTCATCTAAAATAGCTAGTTTTGGATTTAAAAGAAGCATTTGAAGAATTTCATTTTTCTTTTTTTCACCGCCAGAAAAACCTACATTGAAATCTCTATTAACAGTTTCATATTTCATGTTTAATTCTTTCATATATTTATCAACTTCTTTTGTAAATTGATATAAATTTGGTTTTTGACCGGTAATACTTGTTTTTGTCGATTTTAAAAATTGAGCAAGACTTACGCCAGGTATTTCTTCTGGAGTTTGGAATGACATAAACACTCCTTTCTTTGCTATTTTATCTGTTGAAAGATTAGTAATATCTTCTCCAGATAATTCTATTGTCCCATCAGTAACAATATATCTTGGTGAGTTTAATATTGTGTTTGCTAAAGTGCTTTTACCACTTCCGTTTGGTCCCATTATTACATGAACCTCTCCTTCATTAATTTCTATATTTAAACCCTTTAATATTTTCTGATTATGATCATCTTCTGCAATTGTATGTAAATTATTTATTTTTAATATATTCATATTTCCTCCTATATATAATCACTTAATAATTTGCTATCTAAGTAGTCATTTATTTCATCATTTAATCCTTTCCATAAAGGATATGTTTTACATTTTGTTTTTCTTGGGCATTTATTATCTCCAACACATGATATTACTTCAAGATTACCTTCTGCTGCGCGAATTATTTCACCTATTGAATATTCACTTGGTTTTCTCTTTAATTTATACCCACCATCTTTTCCTTTTAAAGTAATAAAAAATTCTGCTTTTTTTAAATTCAACATGATTTTTTCTAAATATTTTAAAGAAATGTTTTCTTGTTTTGAAATTTCATTTAAAGATATAAATCTATTTGTATCATATTCTCTTGCGAGATATAACATCATTGATAACGCATAACGCCCTTTAGTAGATATTTTCATATTTACCTCCACGTTTTATATTTTACTACTAAAATGGTAGGAATTACAATAAAAAAGAAAAAGATTTTATCTTTTTCTAATTATATTATGATATTTTTTCTACTTCCGGATATGTTTTTCCTTTTAAGTCTATTATTGTCTTTTTTAGTTTTAGATTACTTCTAAGTTTACCTGTAGAAGTATCTGCTATTGATTCATTCTTAGCAATTCTTTCGACATTTTCAAATCCATCAATCACTTTTCCAAAAGCAGCATATTTTCCATCTAGATATTCAGTTTTTTCAAGAACTATAAAGAATTGACTTCCTGCGCTATCATTTTCTGTTCCTCTGGCCATTGAAACTATTCCTTTTTCATGTTTTAAATTATTTTCAAAACCATTTTCAGAAAATTCTCCTTTTATTGTATAATCAGGTCCTCCACTACCTATTCCATCAGGATCTCCACCTTGTAATACAAATCCAGGTACTAATCTATGAAATGTATTATTATCATAAAAACCACTTTTTGTTAGTGAAATAAAATTATTGACCGTATTTGGAGCTATTTCTGGGTATAATTCAATGACAACACTACCATAGTTTTCTATATACATTGCAACAACGGGGTTTTCTGTATCATATTTATCTAATGATGTTTCATTTCCTTCTATATCATAACTAATTCCAAGCATTTTTTCTTTCTCCTTTTTCTTTTCTTTTTGAGGAATGGCAACAGAAACTATTAATAATACAACTAATACTACTATTCCTACTATTAAATATTTATTTTTCATTTTTATTCCTTTCTAGAATATCTCTTGCTGCTACTAATCCTGTTGCTGCAGCAGTAACAATATTTCCTGCTTTTCCTGAACCATCTCCTATGAAATATACATTTGCATTTTTCAATCTGAATTTGTCATCTGTTTCTATCTCATTTGAGAAGAATTTTATTTCTGGTCCATATAGTAATGTATCATCATTGTTTACTCCAGGAATTATTTTGTCTAGTTTTTCTAATCCTTCTATAATATTTACAATTATTCTATGAGGCATTACTAACGCTAGATCTCCTGCAACACAATCTTTTAATGTAGGTTCTATAAACCCTTTTTTTATACGATGCCATTCACTTCTTCTAGCATTTCTTAAATCTTTTAGAGACTGAATTATTGGTTTTCCATCTCCTAAGACATTCGCAATTTTTGCTATACTCTCTCCATATAAACGTGTATTTGTTACTGGTTGAGTTAAGTTTACTTTTGATATAAATGCAAAATTTGTATTATTACTCTTAATATCTTTTAAAGCATGTCCATTTACACAAATATAACCATAGTAGTTTTCTTTTGCGACGAAACCACCTGGATTAGTACAGAATGTTCTTATTTCATCACCATATGTATCTGTTTTTATAAATATTGTTGGATCATAAATAACGTTTGTTATTTCCTCCATAATCTCTTTTCTTACTTCAACTCTTACACCAATTTCAATACTTTGGGATAGATATGGTATTTCATATTTATCAGCAAGTTCTTGAATCCATTTTGCTCCTGTTCTTCCAGGTGCAATAATAACATTTTTTGCTTCAATTGTTGTTTCTTTTTTTCCTTTTGTATATGTGATAAAATGCTTTTTTTCACTTTCTGTTTTTATATCTGTAACATTTGCCTTTTCAATTAAAGTTACATTTTTGTTCTCTAGGTATTTACATATTCCATCTATATATTCTGGAAGATGATCACTTCCAAGGTGTTTTTGTTTAATTACTAATAATTTTGCTCCTGCAATAGCAACTTTTTTTCTAATTTCAAGAGCTTCATCCATATTGCTTGGATATACTTCGGCATCCATATTAAATTTGTTGAATATTTCTTCTGTTTCATCAATAAGTTTGTATGCATCACTTTCACTCATGTATTTTGTTAAATCACTTTTCCCAAGTCTAGGTATGTAATTAAGTTTCCCGTCACTGAAAGTTCCTGCACCACCATAGCCAGCTAAAATAGCACAAGGATTACAATTCTGACATGGCACGTTCTTTTTATTCATAGGACATACCCTGTTTCCAACTGAAGATCCCTTATCTAGTAAAGCAATTTTTAACTTTTTATTCTTTGTTATTAATTCGTAGGCACTAAATAACCCTGCTGGTCCTGCTCCCACTATTACAACATCATATTTCATAACACAATCACCATATATATAATAACACAAAAAAATGTCAATAAAAAAGTCATTTCTATAAATAAATAATTTTTTATAAAAAATATGATAAAATATAATTGGTGATGGTATGACTAGAGAGGAAATAAATGAAAAACGTCAACGAGAAATTTTTAAAGAACAAAATAAAGAAACAATTAAAAATGTCTCCAAAAAGGTTATTAAATGGATTTTTATAATTATAATACTTGGTACCTCTTTCTTTGCATATGTTACTTATGTATCGACACTTAAGATATCAGTTAGAGAATATCGAATTATAAACAAAAAAATTCCCGAAACCTTTAACGGTGTAAAAATCATACAATTTAGTGATCTCCACTATGGTTCTACTATGTTCGATAGTAATCTTGATGATATTAAAAAAATTATAAATGAAAGAAAACCAGATTTGTTATTTTTTACAGGAGATTTGATTGATAAGAATTATAAAATGAGTTCAAAAGACACAGAGATTCTTACCAAAAAGTTAATGTCACTAGATGCTTCATTAGGAAAGTATGCCATACTAGGTAATGAAGATGATGATGAAATTACAACAATTTTTAATCAAGCAAATTTTATTTTATTAAAAAATGAATATGATTTAATATATAATGATGACAACAATCCTATCTTATTAATTGGACTTTCAAGTCTTATAAATAATAATCAAGATATAGAAACTGGATTTAGATATTTTGATCAAGAGGCATATAATCCAGATATCTATACTGTTGTTCTTGTCCATGAACCTGACTCAACAATTGATATTATGAATGATTATTCCCCAGATATCATCTTATCAGGTCATTCACATAATGGTAATATTAGACTTCCATTTATAAACTATTCAATTTTCAAAGTAAATGGTGCAAAGAAATATGACCAAAATTATTATAAAATCAACAATACTAAATTATACGTATCCAGTGGTTTAGGTACTAATAATTTAGGTGGTATAAGA
Source organism: uncultured Erysipelotrichaceae bacterium (assembly GCA_902798815.1). Classification (GTDB taxonomy): domain Bacteria; phylum Bacillota_I; class Bacilli_A; order RF39; family UBA660; genus UBA3789. The sequence goes on from CADBYH010000015.1 coordinate 5,174, forward strand.
CTTTTCTGTAGACCATCAATTAATTTTTATAGATTATCTAATAAATAACTTTTTGATTTTTTGGAAGAAGTTTTCTTCTTCTTTTTCTTTGGAATAAATCTTTAAAAAACCTATTTCTTTATTATTTAGTTTTATTATTACTTTTCCAATTTCATTTTTTAAAGATTTATTTGATATTTGAACTATAATGTATATCTTATTAAGTTCAGATTTTTGTAATGGGTATTTAAATGAATTCTTTATGTATACATCTTTGTTAATTAGAGATTTATCAACTTTAAAATTCTTTTTATCAACAATAGTATATTTTTTATATGTAGAAAAGTATTTATCATATAAATTCTTATGGGTATCATATATATCATTATCCTCTAAAGTAACTATAATTAAATTCATATTATCTTTTGATGCATATGAAACCAATGATTTTCCTGCTTTGGGAGTATAACCATTTTTTCCTCCTCTACAGTATTTATAATTATTTAATAAACTCATTCTGTTATACCATTCGTATGTTTTATTATTTGTTTTTGCAATGTATTTTTTAGTTTTTATTATCTTTTTGTATGTTTTATTATTATATGCATATCTTGATAATAATGCCATATCATGAGCAGTTGAATAATTTTTTGTATTTTCATCTAATCCATGTGGATTATTGAAAATTGTATTATTCATACCTATTTCTTTTGCCTTTTCATTCATTTTTGATATAAATTCTTCTTCACTAGAAAAAATGTTTTTAGCAAGAGTTTCAGCGGCATCATTTCCACTTCTAAGCATTAATCCATACAACAAATCTATTATTTTGATTTTCTCTCCTGGTTCAATGTATATATTTGTACCATACATTTCAAGTACTTCTTCTCCCACTTCTATTTCTTTTTCTATATTTGAATTTTCAATAGTTATAATACATGTCATTATTTTTGTAGTTGAAGCTATTAAGGATTTTTTATTAGAGTTTTTTGAATATAATATTCTTCCGCTATCATAGTCCATTACTATTGTTGATTTAGAATTTGTTGCAAATACATTAAATGGAATTATCAATAATATAAAGATTAAGATTTTTTTCAGAATAATCACCTAAGAATATATATTCTTATTATTAAAAAAAATGCTATTTAATTGTAACTAAAATAGCATTTTTTATGACGTTTATTGAATTGATTATTTTTTTTGTTTCTTCTTCATTTAGTGGAATATATATTTTTTCTTTTACCCCGTGTTTATTTACTATTGCAGGTGTTGATATACATATTTCATTTTCTTTATCCCAACTGGAAACCGGTAAAATAACATTTTTATTTTCAATAATTGCGCTAGTTATTTCAACTAAACACATACCTATTCCATATGATGTTGAACCTTTTCTATTAATTATTTCATATGCTGAATTTCTAACATCATTTTCTATTTGATTCATATCTTCTTCTGTTATTATTTCATTTAATTTTTTATATGCAATATTTACATTACTCCATGGGATAAATTCACTATCACCATGTTCACCTATTACATATGCTTCTATATTTTTTGGGCAAACACCAGTCTTTTCACTTAATATATATCTTAATCTTGCTGTATCAAGAGTTGTTCCTGATCCTATTACTCTGTTTTTTGGTAACCCACTATATTTTAATGTTATATATGTCATAATATCCAATGGGTTTGTTGCAACAATAAAGATTCCATCAAAGCCATTTGTCATTACATTTTTTATTATTCCTTCAAATATACTTGAATTTTTTGTTATCAAATCCAACCTTGTTTCACCTGGATTTAATCCAGTTCCTGCTGCAATTACAACTATTTTTGCATTTTTACAATCTGTATAATCACCAACTCTTATTTTTATTCTTGATGGACTATACGCCTGACAATGATTCAAATCCATTGCTTCTCCCTGGACTTTTTCTTTATTTATATCTATTAACACTAATTCATCTACATACACTTTTTGATTAACAAGAGCATATGCATAAGCCATCCCAACATTTCCACATCCAATTAGTACTATTTTATTATTCATATACATCACCTTTTTTATTATATTTCTATATTTATTATATCATCATTTTATCATATTATTATTTTTAAATATAATAAAATTGATTTGATTTATTTATTATGGTAAAATTATATGCGAAGTAAGGAGAAGTTTATATGTCAAAAGAAAAGAAATTAGTGGAATCAATTACAAGTAGAACTGATGATTTTGCTCAATGGTATACTGATGTTGTTAGGGAAGCAAAATTATGTGATTACTCTGATATTAAGGGTTGCTTGAATTATTTGCCTAATGGTTATGCTATATGGGAAAATATTCAAAATGATTTGGATAAAAGATTCAAGAAAACTGGAGTTAAAAATGTTTATTTACCTGTATTAATTCCTGAAAGTTTATTACAAAAAGAAAAGGATCATATAGAAGGATTTGCTCCTGAAGTTGCATGGGTTACTCATGGAGGATTAGAAAAATTAGAAGAAAGATTTTGTATTAGACCTACATCTGAGACACTATTCTGTGATTATTGGCAAAAGATAGTTAAATCATATCGTGATTTACCTATTGTTTGGAATCAATGGAACAATGTATTAAGATGGGAAAAAACTACAAGACCTTTTTTAAGATCAAGAGAATTTTTATGGCAAGAAGGTCACACAATACATGCAACTGCTGATGAAGCAAGAGAGAGAACTAAAATGATGTTTGATGTTTATAGAGATTTTGTTGAAGAGGATTTAGCAATACCACTTATTTGCGGAAGAAAAACAGATTCAGAAAAATTTGCTGGCGCTGAAGATACATATACAATTGAAGCTATGATGTTTGATGGAAAAGCATTACAATCTGGAACTTCACATTATTTTGGTCATTCTTTTCCTGATGCCTTTAATATAAAATATCTTGATAGTAATAATAATTTACATAGTGTTTATGAAACATCTTGGGGAATGTCTACTAGAATTATTGGAGCAATAATAATGGTTCATGGTGATGATTCTGGATTAATTCTTCCTCCAAGAATTGCTCCAATTCAAACTAAGGTTATTCCTATTGCTCAACATAAAGAGGGAGTTTTAGAAAAAGCTAATGAATTAGTACAAAAATTAAATGATTTTGGTATTAAAGTTGAAATTGATGATTCCGAGAAGAGTCCAGGATTTAAATTTGCTGAACAAGAAGTGCTTGGTATACCAACAAGAATAGAGATTGGTCCTAGAGATATTGAAAATAATCAAGTTGTTGTTGTTAGAAGGGACAATGGTGAAAAAATAACTGTTGGTTTTGACGAAGTAGATAGTAAACTTGAAGAAATACTAAACTCTATTCAACATGATATGTATAATAAGGCAAAAGAATTCCTTAATAACCATATATACTGTGCAAAAACAATTGATGAAATGATTAATATTTCTAATGAAAAAATTGGATTTATAAAAGCTAGTTGGTGTGGTAGTCCTGATTGTGAGGATGAAATTAAAGACAAGACTCATGGATTTGGATCAAGATGTATTGATGAAGGAGATAAAGCATCTGGAAAATGTGTTAACTGTGGTAAGGATGCTAAACATGTTGTTTATTGGGGAAAATCATATTAAAATAAAAACTACTATTTAGATAGTAGTTTTTTTATATCATTTTTTTAGTTTCTTTGTAGATTGAATCAATATCTTGATGATATACCTTTTCAAGTTTATCAATTGATCCATGGGGAATAAAAATATCAGGATAAGCGAAGAATTTTATATCTATATCTGTAATGTTTTCTTCAATTAATAGATCTTTTACAGTTGAACAAAGTCCACCTATTATGGTTCCATCTTCAATTACAACTGCTTTTTTTGTTTTCTTTATACTTTTTATTATAGTTTTTTTATCAAATGGTTTTAAAAATCTACAATTAAATAAATCACATGTAATGTTTTCTTCTTGTAATTTTTCAGATATTTTTAATCCTTTATATACAGTTTTTCCTATAGTAATTATTGTTATATTGTTACCTGATGAGATTTTTTCTGCTTTACCTAATTTTATTGGTTTTAAAGAATTATTAATTTCATATTCTGATCCTCGTGGATATCTAATTACAATAGGTTTCTTAGTTTCACAAGCAAAATCCATCATTAATTCCAATTCCGCATAATTACGAGGTGCCATAATTACTATATTTGGGACTATTTTGAAAAATGCTAAATCTAACATACCTTGATGTGTTGGTCCATCATTACCTACTACACCCGCTCTATCAACACACATTACTACATGTAAATCTTGTAAACATATATCATGAATTATCTGATCATATCCTCTCTGATAGAATGATGAATATAGTGAAATAAATGGTTTCATACCTGCTTTTGATAATCCAGCAGCAAATGTCAAAGCATGTTGTTCAGCTATTCCAACATCAAAGAATCTATCTGGATATTTTTCTGAAAATTTTTTTAATCCTGTCCCATCTCTCATTGCTGCTGTTATTGCAACAACTTTTTTATCTTTTTTAGCAATTTTTACAAGTTTATCTCCAAATACACTTGAATAATCTTTATCTTTCTTAGCTATTAATTCACCCGTATCTATATCAAATTTTCCTACACCATGAAATATTTCAGGTTTTTCTTCTGCATACTTATAACCTTTTCCTTTTTTTGTTAAGACATGTATTAAAGTTGGGCCTTCTAATTTTTTTGCTTTTTCCAGCAAGTCTTCTAAATCTGCTATATTATGCCCATCTACAGGACCTAAATATCTAAAACCAATATCTTCAAAGAACATTCCGGGAATAATCAGTTGTTTAATACTATTTTTTATTTTTCCAATAGTTCTTGTTAAGCTTTTTCCCAAAAACGGAATACTAGATATTATTCTCTTTCCAAATTTATTAGAATTTGTATAATTCTTTTTTACTCTTAATTTTGTTAGAAGACTGTTCATTCCACCGGTGTTTTTTGATATACTCATTTCATTATCATTTAGAATAACTATTAATTTTGTTTTAGTGCTTCCAACATGATTTAATGCTTCTAATGCCATTCCTCCTGTTAGGGCGCCATCTCCAATTATGGCAATTACATTATTATTCCCTTTTTTCAAATCTCTTGCTGTTGCAATTCCCATCGCAGCTGATATTGATGTGCTACTATGACCTGTATTAAATGAATCAGTATAAGATTCTGTAGTCTTTGGAAAACCGGATAGTCCATTATATTGTCTGAAATTTTTCAGTCCTTCTTTTCTACCAGTTAATATTTTATGAACGTAACACTGATGTCCTACGTCCCATATTATATTATCTTTTGTTACATCAAAAACACTTTCTAGAGCTATTGTCAATTCAACTATTCCTAAATTTGATGCTAAATGACCACCATTTTGTGAAACTATTTCAAGAAGATAATTTCTAATTTCTTTTGATAGTAGTTCTTTTTGCTTTATATTAAGTTTTTTTATATCATTAACTTTATTTATTTTTTCTAAATACATAATATCACTCTTTTTTTTGTTAAACACTCTATATTATATATTTTTTTTTGTAAAAGTTAAAGAAAAAAATAATAATACTTATGAGGTGATTAAATATTAATAATAAAAATTATGTTATTCTGTATAGGAAATTCGCAGAAATTAGAAAGCTTGGATGGGTAAAATCTCTGAGTAAGAGTCCTACAAGTATAGGACAGACTTTTGAAAAATTGATAGGAAAGAAAAATGATAACTTACCTATTGCTGATTTCTTGGATATTGAAATTAAAGTAAAGAAAAAAAACACATATACTGTTTGCTTGTTTAGTATCAATCCGGATATAAATTTTTTAATAAAAGATTTCTATGATAAATATGGTATCGTTGATAAGAAGAATTTTAAAACCATTTATTTAAATATAAATTCATTATCAAAGATTAATCTCGGAAATTTTTTATTTTCAGTTAAAACCGATAAAACAAATCAACAAATAAGATTATTAATCTATGACTATGATAATAATCTTATTAGTAACAATATAGCATGGAGTTTTGATATTATTAAAGAAAGAATTAATTTAAAAATTGACAAATTAGCAATTGTCTATGCTGAATCTAAAATGAAACAATTTGCTTATTATTTTAGATATTATTATATAAAATTCTATAAATTCAAGAGTTTTGACCAATTTCTTAAATTAGTTGATGAAGGATTAATACATGTATCATTTAATATAAGTGTACAAAAAAATGGAAATATATATAATCATGGTATTTGTTTTTATATTTCTTTATATAATATAGGAAAATTATATGATATTATTGAAATAAAAAAGACTAATTCACGCTGTTAGTCTTTTTTTTATCTTTTATAAAATTATCATTATCAAAAGGTTTTTTGCGTAATATATGACTAATCTTTCTTAAATATTTTTTTGCGATAATAATTAAAATTATAAAAAATATACTTATTGATGAAAAAAATGATCTATATTAATTTTATGATAGACGTGAAATCATTCTCTATCATCAACAATAATATTGTAACACTTTTTGATATAAAAATAAATAAAAAATGTAATTTTTCAAAAAAAAATACAGTTAACAATATTTGTTATCCGTATTATATAAAACTATACATTTTATATGTATAGTTAATTAATAAATGGTCGAGAAGACAGGATTTGAACCTGCAACCTCATGGTCCCAAACCACGTGCTCTACCAAGTTGAGCCACTTCCCGATAATATGGTGCGCTCGAAGGGATTCGAACCCCTGACCTTTTGGTTCGTAGCCAAACACTCTATCCAACTGAGCTACGAGCGCAAGACATCTTGTTCAGCTACTGAATTAATTGTCTATAAATAAAAATGGTGGCTCCAGCGGGAATCGAACCAGCGACACAGGGATTTTCAGTCCCTTGCTCTACCGACTGAGCTATGAAGCCATATGGCGGTTCCTACGGCACCAAGGAACCATATAAATACTAAATTGGTTGCGGGAAAAGGATTTGAACCTTTGACCTTCGGGTTATGAGCCCGACGAGCTACCAAACTGCTCCATCCCGCGATATTATAATGGCGGAGGAAAAGGGATTCGAACCCCTGCGCCGCTTGCACGACCTCCCGGTTTTCAAGACCGGTCCCTTCAACCAGACTTGGGTATTCCTCCGTATGGTGCCTAAGGCCGGACTTGAACCGGCACGAGGGTTGATTCTCGCAGGATTTTAAGTCCTGTGCGTCTACCAATTCCGCCACTCAGGCATCTGGTGACCTGTATGAGATTCGAACTCATGACCCTTTGATTAAAAGTCAAATGCTCTACCAACTGAGCTAACAGATCATAAAAATAATTAATGGCTGCCTCGGTTAGATTCGAACTAACGCATGTCAGAGTCAAAGTCTGATGCCTTACCACTTGGCTACGAGGCAAAGTCAATAAAGTGGTGGAGAGAGATGGATTCGAACCATCGAACTCAAAGAGAACAGATTTACAGTCTGTCGCGTTTAGCCACTTCGCTACCTCTCCAAAAATGGTGCCGAAAACAGGACTTGAACCCGTAACCTACTGATTACAAGTCAGTTGCTCTACCAATTGAGCTATTTCGGCAAAAAAATGGTGGGCGATACAGGACTCGAACCTGTGACCCCCTGCTTGTAAGGCAGGTGCTCTAACCAACTGAGCTAATCGCCCATTTATATATAAATAACCAGTTGACAGTATTAAATATACCAATTTATGCATATTTTGTCAATAATATTTGCCATTTTTTTGCTTTTTTTACTATACAGTTTATTATTTATGTGTTTTTTATTTATTATATGTCTTTATTGTTATTATATTCATATTCTTCAATCCATTCATTCAACTTATTTGATAATGTTGAAAATCCTGTTTTTGTTTCTTTTATCTTTTTTTCCTTCTTAGATTTTTTTTTCATTTCTTTTATACTCAATTTATAGTGATTATTTTCCTCTACACTTAGTATTTTTGCTGTAATTTCATCGCCTATTTTATATATATCATTTATATCGTTAATATAAGAGTCCGATATTTCTGATATATGGATTAATCCACTATAACCATTTTCAAAAGATAAGAATACACCATAACTTTCTATTCCAGTTACTTTGCCAAGTATAATATCTCCTTTTTTGTAATTCATAATATCACCTGTTATTATTTTATCATATATTTATTTATTATTAAAGATATGTTATAATTGACACGGTGATTTAAATGAAAAAAGACACAGTTGAAAGAATTAAAGATTTAATCGATAAAATGAGACCTTTTTTAATTAATGATGGTGGAGATATTTCTTTTATAGAATATAAGGATAATGTAGTATATGTAAGTTTATCTGGAGCTTGTAAAGATTGTGCTTTAATAGATTATACACTTAAAGACGGAATCGAAGAAATGATTATTTCTGAAATTCCAGAAGTTAAAGCTGTCGTTAATGTTGATAATCAATAAAAAAAACCATTGTTAATGGTTTTTTATTTTGAGAATCCTTTTTCTTCTTGACCAATTATTGAATCAATTTCATTTATTATTTCTTTATTTTCTGCAGTTTTCTTATTATTAATATTTATGAAGTTTCTATTCATTTCTTCATCTTTTTCTGCAACCATTGTTTTTCTCATATCATCATTACAATCTATTTCTAACAATTCTGTATATTGTCTTAGCACTTGTATTCTTTCATCCAATTCCTTAATACTATTAATTCTTTCTTGCTTAGATAATCTTGCTGCTTCAGATGTTTCTTCAGCAGACATTTCTGCCTTTGTTTTTCTTTCAGCAATTTTTTCTTTTTCTTTAGTTAATACTTGTACTTTTCCTTTTAGTAATTCATATTCTCTCTTTTTATCAGAGAAAACATCAACTCTTTCGCTATTTATACTATTTGCGTTCCATGAATCGTTTTCATATTCATCACTTACTATATCAAACATAAATTCTTCAATAGGATCTTCCAATTCTTCTTGTAATACATACTTATTGCTTTCAGATTCTTCTTTTTCATCTGCAATTATTGGCATATCTCTATTTAATATAGTTAACTCTGGATTTGTTTCTATATTATGCTCTCTTTTTGGTGTTGGTGTAAATATATCACCTAATAAATATGTTGATATATTAAGAGATTTGAATCCATTTGAAACATTTCCTACTGATTTATCATATGGTACTATAACAACACGTCCAGAATCATCTAGTCTAAGTTTAGGTTTTGGAGTTGATTTTTCTGATTCTTTGCTATCATACTTATTAATCTTTGCCGCACTACCATTCTTTGATACTTTTATTCTTTCAAGTTCACTATCAATTTCTCTATTTAAATCATTTACGTTTACAACTGATCCTTTTCCATCTTCATAACTATCTGGATCGTCGAACATTCCACTTCTTACGATTTTCTTTAATACTTTTGATTCCTCAGGATCATCAAACATTCCACTTCTTACTATTTTTTTAAGAACTTTTTGTTCTACTGGTTCATCAAACATTCCGCTTCTTATTATTTTCTTTAATGCTTTTGCCTCCACAGGATCGTCAAACATTCCACTTCTAACGGCTTTTTTAATTCCATCTTCCTTTGGATCATCGAACATTCCACTTCTTACCAGTTTCTTTAACACCTTTGATTTTTCAGGATTATCGAACATTCCACTTCTTACCATTCTATGTAATTGTTTTCCTTCATCAGGATCGTCAAACATTCCACTTCTTACTATTTTCTTTAATACTTTTTGTGATTTAGGATCATCAAACATTCCACTTCTTGGTACGCTTATTCTAGAAGGATTGTCTATCATTGCATCACTAGAGTTTACTTTATCCATAGTATCCGGTACTTGTTCTGATTTTCCAATAGAATATATTTGTCCAGATGATAAATAAGTATTTTCCATCATATGTTTTCTTAATTTTATTGGTCTATTATGCACCAATTCTACTGGATCAAATTTTGCAGATAATACTTTTATTTTTTCTTCTAATCTTGCAAGTTTAGCTTTTGCAACTGTCAATGCAGATTTACTATCTGATTTAATTTCTTGTCCTTTTTGTTTTATTCCTTCAATTTTTCTATCAATTTTAGATATAAAACTATTAAAATTTCCTCTAATTGAATCGAATGACATCTCTCTTGCTTTTATTTGTCTTGGCATATATATTTGCTTAGATTGAGAAAAGTCATTATCTACTAAAACATAACTTGTACTTGACATACAAAATAACCTCCTTCATGTTATTCTGATTTTGATAACTCACGTAATACGTCTTTTACCCTATTCCACTCTTCTTCATCATCAACTCCTAATAATTTAGGTTCTCCTGATGATCTATCAACATTTGATACGTAAACTGTTATGTTGTCATTTTCATCTTTTTCATTTTTTGTATATATTACATATTCCTTATTTGTGTCTTTAAATTCAAATGCTAAAATTACTTCTACTTCTTCTACTAATCCGTCTTCTGAAACTATTGACATCATTTTTTTCTCTAGTTCTTTATTTTCCACGTATTAGACCTCCCTCTATTATTCATATAATTTAATTTTAACATATTTTCAAATAAATACAACAATTTTATTTATTTTTTTTTAATAAAAATGTTTTTGAACCATAACTACAGTAATTACTTATATATTCTTCAAGATATTTAATATCATTTATTTTTTTTGCCTTTTTATTTGATGAATCATAATATCCTTTTAATCTCATTTTTTCATATGAGTAATCACCAAAAATATAATCATAATCATAGAAGTAGTCTGTTACTTTTTCTAAAAACTCTTCTTCGTTAAAGCAATCATTATCATTTCTAACAAGTGTATATTTATTACTATCTATTTTTATTTCATGTTTTTTCATATTCATAACCTCTTTTTCATTATATCATATATTACCTTTTTACAGAAATTATTATTCATCTATATGAATAATAATTTGGTATCTGTCCATTTATGATATTTATAGAGATTGGTACTTTTACTTTCAATATTGTTTTTTTTGAACTTATAGGCATTGACACTTGATTGGTTACTTCGACTACTGCGAATATTTTTACTATTACATTATTTATTCCATATTCTTTTTCTTCTATATCTATATTTACAATTGTATCTCCTATATATGATAGTTTAATCGGAATACTAGGCCCAACATTTGCAAACAAAGTTGATTTTCTCGTTAAATTAAAGTTTACTTCACATAGATAACCTGTTTTTATATTTTTATATTTTTTTTTATTATAATTACTATATAATGGATAATTTGAATAATTTCCTTGTTCAATTTCTGAAAAGTTAGTTTGAAGTCTATTAGTTAACATTCTTTTATATTTGTTTATTTCATTCATGTTGTATGACATTTTGTCTTTAGATTTAATTAAAAAATCATTTATTTGTATTTTATTCAAATCATTTATTGATTTATTTACAATATGAGTGACAATTCTTTTAGACTCAATATTAATATAATTACTTAGTATTTTATTTACCATTTTATCTATATCTATTAATAAAAAAATAGATATTGTTATTACTAATATAATATTTATTAAAATTAATTTCGATGCTGTTATTCTTTTTTTATTAATATTACATCTTCTCCTATTTTAATAATATTATTCCAATCTATTTTTTCATCACTTTCTCTGTTTAGAGAAAAAAAGTTTTTCCCTTGATCTACTATTATCGAATTAATTTTACCATCATTATTTATTATAATATCTATTATATTCCCAACATTAGATCCTGTCGTGATATTTACAATTTTTTTTGATTGTAAGTCTGACAATCTCATATAATCACCTATTTAATTATATGTTTACAGGTTATTTTAATACTTTTTTTAATTCTTTTATGGCTTTTTTCTCTAATCTCGATATTTGTGCTTGACTTATATCAAGTTCTTCAGCAACTTCCATTTGAGTTTTACCAATTACAAATCTTTGATCCAAGATATATTGTTCTCTACTATTTAGATTATTAATAGCGTTTTCTATAACTAGTTTATTTGAAAAATTATTGTTGAGTGATTCATCTACGATTTGATCATATAAGAATATAGTGTCTCCTCCATCATTATAGACAGGCTCGTACATACTTATAGGGTCTTTCATTGCATTTATTGCATTTCCAATTTCATATTCTGATACTTTTAAATGTTCTGCAATTGTTTTATAATTTGGTTCTTTTCCTTTTTTTTGGTAATATTCATCTATATAATTCATTGTTTTATAGGCAAGATCTTTTAATGATCTGCTTATTCTAATTGAACTATTGTCACGCATATATCTTTTTATTTCTCCAATAATCATTGGTACTGCATATGTTGAAAATTGAACTTGGTATTTTAAATCAAAATTATCTATTGCTTTTATTAATCCTACACACCCTATTTGAAATAAATCATCTAGATTTTCTGTTTTATTGTAAAACTTTTTTAATATCGATAATACTAATCTTAGATTTCCTTCTATCAATAAATCTCTAGCGAATAAATCTCCTTCATTTAGTTTTTTAAACAATTCTTTCATTTCTTGCGATGTGATAGTTGGCAAGTTACTTGTATTTATTCCACTTATTTCAACTATATATTTTCCCATATCATTCTCCTCATACTAATTATGAAAGATAATATTGGTTTTTATTCATTTTTATACATAATAAAAACACTTCATTGAAGTGTTTTTTTATTTTTCTAACCAATCTGCTCCTTTGTGTGGTTCTTCTCTGAGTAAATCATTATAATCTTGTTGTCTTAGTGCTTCATATATTGCGATTGCGACACTATTTGAGACATTTAGAGCTCGTACTTTATCAGTCATTGGAATTCTCATGCAATGTTCTAAGTCATCTTTTAATATTGATTTAGGAATTCCTGTTGATTCTTTACCAAAAATGAAATATAATTCTTGATTTTCTTTATTACTAAAATCAAAACTGGTATGTGGTTTTCTTCCATATCTAGTAAAGTAATAATAAATACCCTTGTTTTTTTGTTTAAATTCATCAAAATTTTCATAAACTTCATAATCCAATTTATCTATATAATTTACACCACTTCTTTTTAAATGAACATCATCTAGTATAAATCCTAATGGTTTTATTAAGTGAAGTTTTGTATTTGTTGCGACACACGTTCTCATAATATTTCCTGTGTTTTGAGGAATTTCTGGTTCATATAGTACAATATTATTCATTTAATCTACCTCCAATAAAAAGAGGATTCTATTCCTCTTCTTCATAATCATTTAACTCTAAAAAGTTGTCTAATTTTGTAATTGTTATTTTCTTGTTTTTTCTTCCTTGTAATACTGCATCAATTTTTCCATCTCTAAATATTATGAAAGCTGGATAATTTGATGTTATTTTTGTTTTGAATGGATATGTATTATTAAAATTATTTATAAATTCATCTTGATTTATTCCTGTTAAATTCAAATATACTATAGCATCTCCTAATTCTTGTTTATTAACATATTTTTTGAATTTTTTCTCAAAAGTTCTACATTCGTTGTTATTGGATGTACATAAATACAATATAACGTTTGAATTATCAACAACGTAATGATCAAGATCATCATATGTAATTTCAGATAATGCTCCTCGAATAACAGGTTCTTCTAATTTATATTCACTATATACTTCGTACCATTTGCATAAGTATAGTGTTATACATACACATGATACAAAGACAATTAATAGTATTATATAGTTTTTTATTTTTCTTTTTTTCTCGTTATTTTTTTTATTTAGCATTATTAATCACATCCTATAATATAATTTTATCATACTTTTTTTGTTTTTAACATAGAGAATTATTCATGTCTGATTTTATTGACAATATTTACTATCTCTTCTTTTGTTTCTTTATATAAGTCTATGTAATAAGTGTAAGTATTACCATTTATTTTATTATTTATTTTTTCATAATTATATATATGGGTATTAATTCCATCAAAATAAACTGGAAAGACTCTGTTTTTATTATCTACTAATTCATAATTATAAATATTTTTTTCTATATTTAAAACATTTCCTTTTATAATCATATTTTCTACTCTTCCATATGATAGTACCTCAAATTCAGTATAACCAAATTTTTCACTATAAGCAGTTATAAATTCTTTTATTTCGTTATCTTCTAATTCAACTGATAATGGTATGTTTTCTAAACCTATTTTTTTTAGATAGTATGCTGTATAAATATTTGTAATGTTTAAAGAGTAATTTCCTATTACTGAATGATTTTTATAGTCTATTATATCTGACATATAACTTCTTTCTACTAAATCATTATAATTATATTTACATCTGTCATATGCATAATATACATTATCATAATTATACTTTTTATATAAAGACAAATCATTTACATAAATTCTATTTATCTTTAATTCTAAAGATGTTTTTAATTGCTCTTCGTTTTTAACATAACACGATATCTTCTTTTCTTTTTTTATACTGTTTTGAGTTTTCTCAAAAGTTATTTCTTTTTCTATGAAATCTATTTTTTTAGTTTCTCTTTGGTTGATTAATTTTTCAATAAGATTTCTTCTTATGTTGTTTAATAATTTAATTTGAATAAAAATATCATCATCACTATTTACTTTTATTTCTGATATTTCAAATGGTGTATTTCCTAATTTTGATAGGTGTGTTTTTATTGACTCTTTTGTTGTTGGAGAATTTATTGATTTTTCGACTAATTGTGAGGTTTCAGTTATTATGTTTAGACCATCACTTATTGTTATTTTTAATTCTTTTCCTAGTTTTGCTTCTACCTTAAATGATACTGGTATTTTTTTATGTCTAATATTATTATATATTTCTTCCAATTCTTTATCTTGTGTTTTTGATACTATATCAGTATCTTGAAGTTTTATTTTATTATCAACATAACAGATATTTTTAGCAGAACTACATAGTTTCATATTCTCATCATATAAATAATTTATAATGAGTCCTTTATTACTATTTTTGAATCTAATAGCATCGAATTGATTTATTATAGAATTCTTATTAAGTATTATTTTTATTTTATCTTTATAAACTGCTGCTGTTCCTATTTCTAATCCGATATGATTTGGTGATTTATCATTTATAATAGTTTTACCAGTGTTATTGAATAAATGTCCTGATGTGAATTCTCTATTAAAAATTGTTTTTAATTTATTGTTTTCTTCTTCTAAGTCTAATTCTATACCATCAATAAGTCTTCTATATAATCTTGTAATAAAACCTACATATAATGGTGATTTCATTCTTCCTTCTATTTTAAAACTATAAATATTACTATTTAATAATTCTTTTATATGATCTGTTGTATTTAGTTCTTTTGTACTTAATAAATACTTTTCATCACTTATTTTTTTTCCATCTTTTGTCAAAGTGTATGGAAGTCTACATGATCCTGCGCATTCTCCTCTATTACCACTTCTTCCTCCTAACATACTGCTCATTAGGCAGCATCCAGAGTATGAAATACATAATGCTCCATGGATAAAGACTTCTTTTTCAATCGGAACATCTATTTCTTCTATTTCTTTTAAAGATAATTCTCTTGATAATACTATTCTTTTTACTCCTAATTTATATAATAGTTCACAGGATTCCTTTGATGAATTATTTGCTTGTGTTGAGGCATGAATCTCTAATTTTGGAAACTTTTCTCTTAATAGACAAATCATTCCAAAGTCTTGAACTAATATTGCATCTACTCCATTTTTATATAAAAATCTGACCTGTTCTAAAAAATCATCTACTTCTCTATTTTTTACTAAAGTATTCATTGTAATATACACTTTTACGCCATAAAGATGACAAAATTTAATAGCTTCGATTAATTGTTCATTTGTAAAGTTTGTAGCATATTTTCTTGCGCCAAATTTTGTCCCTGCAATATACACGGCATCACACCCATTATATACTGCTTGATGTAGACATTCTATATCTCCTGCTGGTACAAGTAATTCGTGTTTTTTCATAGTTTCTCCTTTCATTAAAAAGTTCGTATATAAATTTAACAACCATATTATATCACTTTTTATTTCATTTTATATAACTAGTTGAATATATTTTACTATGAGTAAAAGTGATATTGAAAGAATTAAAAAAATTAAAATCGAAAATATAATTTGGTTTTTTTACTTTATAATAATTTTATTATCATATTATTCTAATTATTATGAGATTGATTATTTTAAAAACAAAAACATTATTAGTAAAGAAAAATACAGAAAAATTAATATTTTTATTTTTTCTGTATTAGTTATTATTTATTCTTATTTTGAGATTGATTCGATTAGTTCCTTTTTTGATTGTAATACTTCTTCAGATAAATCAAAATATGATAAATTGGTATTTATTGCGACTAGTTTAGTTTTAATATCCGGTTTAATTTTTTTGTATATTGCTTGTGTTGATGTTGATCTTGAAGAAGAAATTGCATTTAGTTAAAAAAAATAGATATTTCTATCTATTTTTAATAATTCTCACTTCTTAATTCAAAATAACTTTGTGGATGTGCACATACTGGGCATACTTTTGGTGCTGATTTTCCTACAACTATATGTCCACAATTTCTACAAATCCAAATTGATTCTCCATCTTTTGAGAATACAACTTTATCTTCAATATTCTTTAATAGTTTTCTATATCTTTCTTCATGATGTTTTTCTATTTCTGCAACTGCTCTGAATTTTTCTGCTATTTCAGTAAATCCTTCTTCTTCAGCAGTTTTTGCAAATTCATCATACATATCTGTCCATTCATAATTTTCACCATCTGCTGCAGCTTTTAGATTTTCTTCTGTTGATGGTACTGCTCCACCATTTAATTCTTTAAACCACATTTTTGCATGTTCTTTTTCATTGTTTGCAGTTTCTTCAAAAATTGCTGCTATTTGTTCATACCCATCTTTTTTTGCTTTTGATGCAAAGTATGTATATTTATTTCTTGCTTGTGATTCTCCTGCAAATGCAGTCATAAGATTTTGTTCTGTTTTACTTCCTTTAAGTTTCATATAATTACCTCTTTTCTATATAAAAATTATTAATTATATTATACTTTATTATTATTAAAATCACAAGTTATAAATAACTAGAATATATTAGTATAGGTGATTATAATGAATCTTAAACATAAACTATTTTGTCGATGTGAAACATGTAAGAAAAAAAGAAAAAATAGTATATTTTATTCTTCTCTTATTTTTATAAATCTTATAATTATTTTTTATCAAATGATTATTCTTCTTTTTGTAACAACAAAACTAAATGTTATTATTCTTCTATTTGAGTTCCTATTAATTATTGGTGCTTTCTTGTTCATATTCTTGTAGTAATATTTTGTAAAAAAAATTAGTGTAATTCACAATATATTTTACCTCTTCAATTTTATTTCCTTTTATTTTATCTATATCACATAATAAGAAATATAAACTATATTTTTCATAATCATATAAATCAATATTATATATTAGTTCATATGGAATTTTATTTTTTTTAAATAATTTGATGAATTCTTTTATTACATATTCTTTTTTATTTAAATTAATTTTTTCAGAATCTATTTTTGGTATTTTTCTTATTACTTTTCCTTTTGTATGATACCATTTATCAAGATAATATCTGCCTAAATCTAGTAAATGATATATTTTACTAATATTAATTATTAATAAATAATATGATTCATTTGGATATAACATTTCTTCTATCTTATCTTGAAGATTATAATAATGGTAAAAGATTGAATCTAATTTTTTTGAATATGATTCATATATTTGATCTATTTTACTATCATCATATAATACTTCTTCTATATGAGTGTTTATTATTTCAACTAATGATTCTTTTATATTTTCTTTATCTAATATGTCAATCTTCATCTTTTAGAAGCGGAATTATTAATTTTGTTCCTATAGACAAATCTTTAATATCGTTATATTTTTCTACTTCTTCTAAAGTTGTATTATACTTTTCTAATATAGTGTTTATATTTTCATTTTGACGAACTATATAAACAATAAATGTTCCATAAGTTTCTTTACTATTATCTATATTTATAAAATTAATGTCATTTTCTTCTTTTTGTTCTTCTATAATTTCTAATTCTTCTTTTTCTTCATTATTTGTTCTTTCTTTTGGTTGTTCTAGTTTTGGTATCTCTATTTCTTTTGTTTCTTTAGGATCTCCATCGCATTCTCTATTAGCCAATTCTTCTCCACTTACTAATAATTCTATATTACATAATAAAGACTCATTTTCTGTTATATCATAAGTAAAGTCTGTTATTTCTACTTGGGACTTATCTATATCCAATTTATTTGTTAAGGCTATTTCTATTGGTATTTTATAGTTAAATTCTTCTTCTAATGTGGCAATTGTACTTTTGTATTTTCCAGATATAATTAAATTTCCTTCTATGTTTTCTTCATCAACAAATTCTAAATCATGTTCTAGGGATATTGCTGTTATTTCACTTATCATTTTAGTAAACTCTATTTTCTTCTCAATATTAATTTTTTTATTCATATAAATCCTCCTAAATAAAAATATGAAAAAAAAGAAGAATTATTCTTCTTTTTTATTAATTTCTACTAGGTCTTTTAGCATTCTTTTTGTTATTCTCTTTCTTGAACTTAGTACTTTTGATTTTTTTCGTTCTTCTTCTATCAGTTGTTTTGTGTTACTATGAACTTCATCATTTTGAAAAAATTCAGGAATACTAGATATCAAGTAACTAATTGATAATAAAAAGTAATCACTATCATCTATAGCTGATAAATCATTATCTTTTAATGCATTAAATACTATTCCATCATATGAAAGAGATTCAAATAGAGATTCTTCTGATAAAAAATTAACTCCTCTAATTTTTTCTTGATATGCTATATAACTTTTTCTTATTATTTCTTTTAATAACTTATTCACATTCTCTAATTGATTAAAATATACTACTGTATCATTTATTACTTCTAATGTTTCTGAATCACAATCGAATTTGTGATCCTCTATAACTGTTATAATTCTTTTTTTTATTTCATCTGAAAGTAGTAAAAATCCTTTTTCTTTTTGAGTTAAAAGTGCTACTGCATCTAGAAACCATAAAAAATCTTCATTGGATTTATATGCTTTTTTTAAATCTTCAATTGGTACTTTTATTAGGTGATTTTTTATTATTAATAATTCATAAAAGTCTTTTAATTCTTCACTCATTTTTTCACCTACTTAAATAATGCTTTATATATATCTTTATAATTGTTAACCATAATGAATTTTAAATCATTTCTTATTTCTTCTGGAATTTCATCTAAATCTTTACTATTTTCTTTTGGTATGAATACTTTTTTAATATTTGCTCTATGGGCACCTATTATTTTTTCTTTTAATCCTCCTATACCTAACACTCTACCTCTTAGAGTTATTTCTCCTGTCATTGCGATATCTTTTTCTACACATTTTCCTTTAAATAAACTTATTAATGTAGTAGTTATCGTAATTCCTGCGGATGGACCATCTTTATTTACGGCTCCTTCTGGTACGTGAATATGGATATCATTTTCTTCTATTAATTTATTATCTATTTTAAATGCTTTTGCATTTGACTTAACATAATCTAGAGCAATATGACAGGATTCTTGCATAACTTCTCCTAAAGATCCTGTTAAAATCAAATCTCCTTTTCCTTTAAATAATGTTGCTTCTATTGGAAGTATATCTCCTCCAAACACTGTATAAGCCATTCCATTTACAACACCTATTTCTTTTGATTTATCATTTTCAGTATAAATATATTTTTTCTTTCCTAAATGCTCTTCTATTAGTTTTTCATCTATATCATAGAAGAATACATCTTTACTTAATAAAATGTTTTTTACTATTTTTCTAAATAAAGTAGCAATTGTTCTTTCTAATTCACGAACTCCTGCTTCTTTTGTATAGTTTCTTATTAATATCATTATTGATTCATCACTTATTTGTACTTGAAGTGGTGTTAATCCATGTTCTTCTAATTGTTTTGGAATCAAATGTTTTTTTGCAATATCTAATTTTTCATATTCTGTATAACTTGAAATTGTTATTATTTCTAGTCTATCTCTTAATTCATATGGAATTTGTTCAACATAATTAGCTGTTGCGATAAACATTACTTTGCTTAAATCAAATTCTTCTTCAATATAATGATCAGAAAACTTGCTATTTTGTTCTGGATCTAATACTTCTAATAAACTACTTGCTGGATCACCTTTTATATCTTTTGTCATTTTATCTATTTCGTCTATTATAAATACTGGGTTTGTTGTTCCTGCTTTTCTTATTCCTTGAATTATTCTACCAGGATTGGCACCTATATATGTTCTTCTATGTCCAACAATTTCTGCTTCATCATTTATTCCACCAACACTTATTTTTGCTGATGCTCTATTTAGACTTTTGGCAATACTTAATGCAAGAGATGTTTTACCTACTCCAGGAGGTCCAACAAGACATAAGATAGGACTTCTTAAATTGTTTGTATTTTGTTTTACTGCAAGATATTCTAATACTCTATCTTTTACATCATCTAAAGCATAATGACTTGAATCTAGGATTTCTTTTACTTTTGCAAGATTATTTGTATCTTTTGTATAATTATTCCAAGGTAGATTTGTCATCCAATCTAGATACTCTCTAACCATACCTAATTCTGGTGAATAACTATTTATAGTTTCATATCTTGCTAATTCTCTTTTTATTTTTTCTTTTACTTTTGAATTACATTTCATTTTAGAAACTTTTTTTGTTAATCTTTCAATTTCTGTTTCTTTGTTATTTCCCTCACCAAGTTCTTTTTGCATTAATTTTATTTTTTCACGCAAAAAATATTCTTTTTGAGTCTTATCAAGTTCTCTTTCAACTTCATTTTCAATTCTTTGTTCCAATTCAACTAATTTTAGATCTTTATTCATATCTTCAATAAGATATTTTGCTCTTTCAATTGGATCTGGTGTTACTATATATTTTTTCTTTTCTTCGTATTTTATCGGCAAAAAACTTACTACTAAATCACATAATTCATCTAATGTTTCTACATTATTTAGTTGACTCATTATGGCATTACTCATATATGGAACTTTTGTTATATATGTTTCTAAAGATTTAACAACAATATTAAAATATGTTTTTTCCTCTTCATGAGATTCAATTGTTACCTGTTCATAATCTGCTTTATAATGGTATCCATCTTCTACTATTGATGATAGTTTTACTCTTTCAATTCCTTCAATAACAATTCTTGTTTTTCCATTTGGTACATTCATTTTTAATTTTAAACGGCCTAATACACCATATTTTGGAAATGTAGTAAGAGATATATCATCTTCATCAATTGGATTAACTATTAACATTAAATTATCATTAATCATGTCAACAATTTCTACCATTTGTTTATCATAATTATTATCATATTCTATTCGTACTTCGTTATTTGGAAAGATGACCATATCATTTATAATTAATACCAACAATTTATTCATGATAGTTCACCTCCAAGTTTTTAACACTGCCTATTATTATATATATATTTGATTTTTTTTCAAGGAAATGAGGACTTTTTTTCAATTTTTTTAGCAAGGATTTTTTATATAAAAAATATTTATAATAAAAAAAGTAACAAATGTTACTTTTTTATAATTTATTTATTTAATTCTTTTAAAATATCTACTGTTTTTCTTATTTCAAGATCATATTTTACAAGATCAATTCCACCAAATTCTTTTAAGAATTCATCTTTTTTCATTTGATATTTCTTAGCTAATTCTTCTGCTTCTTTTTCTGCTTCTTCATCAGTTACTTCAATTTTTTCTTGTTTCATAATTTCTTCAAGCATTAATCTATATAGAACATTATTAAATGCTTCTTTTTCCATTTGATCTCTTAATGCTTGTTCATCAGAATTTGTGAATTTATAGTATAAATCTAATGATACTCCTTGCATCTTCATTTGTTCTTCAAATCTGCCCATTAGGCGATTGATTTCTTCATTTACCATTTGTTCAGGAATATCAACTTCAACGTTCTTTCCTACTGCTTCTAATAATTCATCAACATATTTGTTTTCATTGTCCATTTCTTTTTGAGCACTTATTGATGATTTGATTTGATCTCTTAACTTTTCTTCTGAGTCAATTCCTTCCATTCCAAGATCATCAAAGAAATCTTCATCTAAATCACGATTTTTCTTTTCTTTGATTTCATTTACTTTAACTTTAAATACTACATCTTTTCCTGCTAGATCTTTTGCTCCATAATCTTCTGGGAATTTTAAGTCTAAATCTTTTTCTTCACCTGTTTTCATTCCAATAATTTTTTCTTCAAATCCTGGAATAAATGTATTTGATCCAATTTCTAGAGAATAATTTTCTCCTTTTCCTCCATCGAATGGTTCACCGTCTTTGAATCCTTCAAAATCTATAATTGCAACATCTCCATTTGCAACTTTTCCATCTTTTGTAACTAGTTCAGTATATCTTTCTAATAAATGACCTAGTTCATGATCTATTTCTTCTTTTGTTACTTTTACCTTTTCTGGTTTAATATTTAATCCCTTATATTTTTTTACTACTACTTCTGGTTTTGTAACGATTTTAAAAACAAATTCAACACCTTTTTCGTCTAATGATTTTATATTTACTTCAGGTTGTACTACTGGAATTAATTTTGAATCATCTAGAGCTTTAGCATATGCTTCTTGTACTACCATATCTGCAGCATCTATAAATAATGATTCTTTACCAAATTTCTTTTCATATATACTTCTTGGTACTTTACCTTTTCTAAATCCGTCAACTTTAACTGTTTTTTGTTTTTTTTCAAAAACTTTATCAAGTGCAGTATCCCATGATTTTCCTTCTATTTTTACTTCAACATCATGAATATTTTTGTTTTTTGTTTCTTTTTCAGTTTTTTTTGCCATAATATACCTCCAACGACATATATTATACATTATTTTTTAATTATAAACAACAATTTTTATCGTTTAAAAAAAGAGAAATTTATTTCTCTTTAGTTATTTTTAAATATTTCGTTATATTCATTTACAACTTTAATCATTTCTCTTCCAATACCTTCTTCTATAGTATTTTCTTCTATACTCTTATTTATAAATTCTTTTAGATTTGGAAAATATACATAGAATAAATTAAATTCAGTTTCTAATTCTAATTCGTCATAGTTTGTTTCATCAAAATTTGGCGCGTCATCTGTAAAAAATCTATAATAATAGATACTATTTAATACTTTTCTTCCTGTGCCAAAATAGTTATTATCATAATTTCTTATACATAAAAATGGTTCTTCATTTATATTAACATCAATTCCAGTTTCTTCTTTTATTTCTCTTTTTATACATTCATCCATGTTTTCATTTTCTTCTAAATGTCCTCCTGGAAATTGATATGTATTGTTGTTATGAGCAATTAATATTTTATTATCTGAATTTATAATTAATCCCTTTACTCTGATAACTTTTTCAGTAAAGTCTGATTCTTTTAAATTATTATCATTAAAGATTATTTCTTTCATAAATGTCTCTCCCAATATTCTGTAACACTAGGACTTACTGATACTAAGGCAGCATCAATTGTGTTACTCATAAGTATAGCTTTTTGCCATACTGGTTTTCCATAATTTAAACAACTTGCTTTAGAAGGTGCCATCATATATTCAAATGTTGATGCTCTATCTTCTTCTGCAGATACTTGTGCATAATTATTTACAAAATAAGAATTTTCGGAAAAAGTATTCTTATATGAATAATTATTTATAATTGTTCCATAAGTAAAATCTGGTGGATTATATCCGTTCCATGTTAGAGTATTATATGTTAATCCTCTTTTAAAAATATATCTTTCAATATAGTGATATGATTCATGAAAAAATGATTCATCAAATGGATGTGCTACCGCAATTGAAATATGTGCAAAACTATAATTAGAGTCTGTCGCTCCTGTTACACTTTGTTGAGAATAATTTTCTATTAAATATACTGTTAATGGAATCCCACCATCTCTTATCTCTGGAAATAATCCTTTTGGATATAAACTAAGTGCACTTTTTAACATATTTAAAGCAGATGATATAGTTGCGGAATCATATATAGGTGTTGTTGTTAATCCTCCAACTGAGTATCCTTCTGTTTCTGAACCATATTTAACTGTTATTCCATAAGTGTTTTGAATAACATTTCTTAATGTATTATTATCATCTTGAATCGTTTGTGTATTCGATTCTTGTTGTTGATTTTCTTTTTTTGATTTTTTTTGAGTTTTATTATTTTTATTACCTGATTGATTTGTTGTTTCTTGAGAACTTGAAGATTCTTCTGGATTCTTAGAATCTATACTAATGTAACCTTCATCTTCTCCTTTAACAACTACTACATCTTTTTCAGGATCAAATATTTTGTTACTACTTGTATAATTTAAGACTAATCCATATATTAGGAGAGTGAATGAAAATGCAAAAAGTATTGTTGCATAATACGAAAAATCTTTTTTTGATTTTTTTTGTTTCTTGTTAATACTATTTTTTTGCATAACAACAATTATCTCCTTTCATCTACTAATAAATATAAATGATAGCTATCAACTATCATTTATATTGTGGATTATTATTTTTTCATAGCTGTTGTTTGTTCTTGGAGTTTTTTACTCATACTACTAATTACTTCATAAACTGCTTGTGCTTCTGCTACTTGTCCACTATTATATAATTCATTTGCTTTTTGCATCAATTCTTCAACTTTTTGTTCTGTTACTTCTTCATCAGGTGGAAGTAGACCATTAGCAATTAATTGGTCTTCAGTTACATCTTTTGGTCCTGTCGTTGAGAAGAATCTTTTTGCTGACAACAATGCTTCTTGTGTATCTCTTGATGCTCTTAAATTAGAATTTTGTTTAGCAGTTGTAAGTATTGCTTTTGGAATATCTGCTGTTGTTTTTGTAAATGTTGTTAATTCTAATCCCACTGTTGATAAATCCTGTTCTTGAGTTTCTATTGGCTCTATAGCATTTGGAGTTTCACTTATAGTTTCCTGATTGTTTGTTGCAGCTACTTGGTTATTATCTTCCACTGCTGGAATAGTTTGTTGCTCAGCAGGTTGTTGATTATTATTTATTTCTTCATTAAATATTGGTCCAGTCATATTTGATGCATCAACTGATACTTGATCACTAGGAACTGTCACATCTCCAACTGTTGGTGCTAATGGTGAGAACTCTGATGCTACTTGTTCTTCTGGACTAACTATTTCTGGAATCGCTTGAATCTGAACATTATTTTCAACTACCTCTGCACTTTCTTCTTTGCTTTCTGTTGGTGCAGTTACTGCTTCTGGTGCAGTAACTTGTTCTGGTTCTGGTACTATTGGAATAATTTCTTCAATAGGTTGTTCAGCAACTTCATTATTAGATGATGCATCACTTACAGCAGGTGCAGGAGTTTCTTCTTTTTTCTCAGTTGGAGCAGGTGCTTCTGCAACTGGTGCTATTTCTCCTACTACAGGAATTGCTGCTTCTTGTGGTGCAGTTTCTGCTTTAGTTTCTGTTGGTACTGGTACTTCAGTTTTTTCAGGTTGTGCTGGTACCTCTACTGCAGGAATAGCTGCTTCCTGTGGTGCAGTTTCTGCTTTAGTTTCTGTTGGTACTGGTACTTCAGTTTTTTCTGGTTGT
>CADBYH010000015.1:30897-66450 GCA_902798815.1 uncultured Erysipelotrichaceae bacterium
AGGAATAGCTGCTTCCTGTGGTGCAGTTTCTGCTTTAGTTTCTGTTGGTACTGGTACTTCAGTTTTTTCTGGTTGTGCTGGTACCTCTACTGCAGGAATTGCTGCTTCTTGTGGTACAGTTTCTGCTTTAGTTTCTGCTGGTGCAGGTACCTCAACATTTGTTTGTTCTACTACTTTTTCTTCTGCTTTTTCAACAGGTTGTTCTTTTTCTTCAGCAATGTTTATAGGAACAATGGCATCATCATTGTCTTCAGTTTTTGGATCCTTACTGATTTTTTCTTTAGGTTTTACTTCTTCAGCAACTTCTTCATTAGCTTTTATTTGTTCTTCTTTAGAAATATCCTCTTTAACTGGTTCTTTTGTTTCTTCGTATTTAACTTTCTCTGTTATTTCCATGCTATCAGTTAATTCTTCTTGTTTATCGGTTACTAATTCATTTGAAGTAATATCAATGTTTTTTACTAGTTCAGACATATCATTTGTGATATGCATTATATTTCTAATATTTTCTTCTTGCTTATCACAATATGATAAAAGACTCTTTCTTTTTGTTGCATCTTTTATTTCAGGTATCGCTTCACGAATCTGTCTTACCTTTTTTTCTTCTTCTAAAACAACATCAAACAAAAGAGCTTTTACATTCTTCTCTGTATGTTCATATTTTTTATTACTATATATATATTCTGTATATAATGTCATTTTTGTCACCTGCCTTAAGCATTAGCAATCTTTTTTAATAGAGTTTGGACATTTGCCCATTCTTCATCATTAGTTATTTCTTCTATTTCAAGGGTTCCACTATTATTGACTATTCTGGAGATATAGATTACTTCATCGCCTTCGCCACCGCTTTTTTCACCTTTTGAATATACAATATAATTTGTTTGTTGATCTTCACTCATTAAATATGTAACAAGTTCAACTTCTACTGTACTTCCATCACTATTTTTTATCCTAACCATTTTTTTGTCCATAGTAAAACTCCTTCTATCCTAAAATATATTATATAAGATATTTCATAATAAGTAAACATATATATGGGTATTATTACAAAAATATACATAAAAAAAGTAAATAATCTTTTATTTACTTTTTACTTGAAATTAAACATTAGCCATTCTGGTTTAAATATTAATAATAATCCAACAAGAAGCATTATTATTCCACCTATCAAATGAGAATATTTATTGTATTTTGTTGATATTCCAGCAACTTTCATGGTGAACATAGCGATGAAAAATACTATTAAATCATCTATTAAGAAAAAGAATATATATACCAATGTATAAACAAATCTCATTCCCTTACCAACACCATTTAATATAATTAATTCTGTAAAGACAATTGGAAGTCCTGCAGAACATGCTAATTCTACTAAATTAACAGATATAGCTAAACCAATTACTCCCAAAAGTGCAAGTATAAATGATTTTTCACTTGTGAATTTCTTTATTTTTGTTATTATTTTCTTTCTTTTTTTGTCATCAACAACGTCACATCCGGTTTCTTTTCTTGTTTTTATATAACTATTTAGATTTATAAGTCCACCAATTAAAGCAATTATGGCAATTATATCTCTTATCCAAACTATTGTTGTCATTTTTACTGCAACTGTTATCCATGATAGCATTATAAACATATATACCAATGCAGAGGTTATTAAAAATGTTAGTCCTAATACCCACATTCTTTTTCTATTTTTCATACCAATCAAGATACTTATTAAAAACAATAATATCCACATAGCACAAGGATTAAATCCATCTACTAATCCAATGATTACAGCCGCGGTCATAAGTGATACTTTTTTCAAATTAACTTTTCCAAATAAAGGAACATCTATTGTGACTGCTTTTTCAACTATTTTTTCTTCTTCTTCAAAACCATCATCTACAGGTTTTGTTTCTTCTTTGTATGTACCATCTTTTATTTGGGCTACAACATCTGTATATTCATTTTTTCTATAATATTCTATTGCTCTTTCTATTTTACTTCCTGTTGATGTTCCATATCCTGATATTACAGTATTACCAATTACATTAGTTGGAACTCCACTTCTTGTGATTTTAAATGCTGATTCTACTTGTTTTAATAAATTAGCATTATTTTTGTCATACCACACTTCATATTTTACTATCTTAAAGTTTTCATATTTTCCTTCAATCGTTTCTAAATACTTCAATTCTTCGGCACAGTGGGGGCATCCATCACCATGGAATAAATATAATGTTATTTCATCTGACTCATAAGCAGATACATGATATGGAATTATTATAGCAATTGCCAATAAAAGTAAATATTTAATTATTCTTTTCATTTAATACACCAACATCCTTTAACTTCTTTTCTATTTCTTCATATTTGTATTCTCCAACAAATCTATCTATTTCTTTGTTTTCCTTCTCGATGATAAATACTGGTAGTTTATTACCTGGATTATATTCTTTTACTTGTTCTTCATCCATATCCAAATCTAATTCTTCATATTCAAATTTATATTCTTTTTTTAGTTTATTCCAAACTTTATTCATTACTAGGCATCCTCCGCACCAGATTGCTCCTATTTTTATAACTTTCACTACTTGTCACCTCTTATATTTAGTTTTGTTAATAATTTTTTAAACACTTCAATAAACTTATCTATTTCTTCATATGTAGTTTTATAAGATATACTAATTCTAATACTATGAGATGCTTTATCTTTACTATTAGTTACTGCATAAACTGCCTTTGAATAATTATTTGTTGAACATGCTGTTTGAGTTGAAATATATATTTCATATTCTTCTAAAGCATGTTGCATAGTTTCTGGTTTAATATTATTAATACTTAAATTAACTATTTGTGGTACACAGTATTCATTACTGTTAATTGAAACTTCTAAGTTACTTAGTTTATCCTTTAGATACTTATTTAACTCATGAACATATTTATCTTTTTTTGAAAAATCTTCATATACTAATCTTAATGCTTTGGCAAAAGATGCTATCAATGGAGTTGCAGGTGTTCCACTTCTATATATTGTTGTTGATTTTCCTCCATGAATAAGTGGATCTATAACAAGATTCTCTTTCTTATATAATGCTCCTACTCCCTTCATCCCAAAGAATTTTTGACATGACATTGAAGCAAGATCTAGACATGTTAAATCTATTTTTTCTTTTCCAATACTTTGTGTAACATCACTATGGAATATTGTCTTTGGATTAGTTTTTACGATTTCACTTATCTTTTTGATATCTTGTTTTATTCCTACTTCACTATTTACTGATGCAATTGTAACTAAAATAGTATCTTTTCTGATTAGTCTTTTCAAATCTTCTAAATCAACTTGACCAAATTCATCTAGTTTTACAAAGTCTATTTCATATCCTTTTGTAGATAAATAATTAAGAGGAGCAACAATTGATGAGTGTTCAAGTTCTGTTGTGATTATGTGTTTTCCTCTATTACTATATTTTGATACTACTCCTTTGATTGCTAAATTGTTTGCTTCGCTTGCTCCACTAGTATAGATTATTTCTTGTGGTTTAACCTTTAAAATACTTGCTATTTGATTTGTTGATGCATCAATTAGTTTTTTTGCATCACATCCTAATTTATGTAGAGAATTAGGATTACCAATAAAATCTTTACATACTTTGCTATAAGTATCTATCACTTCATAATCTACTGGAGTTGTTGCGCTATAATCTAAATAAATCATTTTATCACCAAATCAATTATATATAATTATGTATATAAATTCAAATAAAATAGAAGTTGAATTACTCAACTTCTGGTTTAGTTATTTTTTTATATATTTTTTAACAACTTCTGTTATTTCATTATGAGAAATTCCATTTGTTATAATTGCTCCATCTATATCTTTATCATATAGTTGTTTTTCTCCATGAAAATTTGTTACTCTTCCTCCTGCTTCTTCAACAATTAAACTGGATGCTGCTATATCACAATTACCATGACTTGTTCCTGGAAATAAGTCACAACTAAAGTTTCCTGTTGCGATTGACATACAACTTCTTGCAACACTTCCAATATTTGAAATTCTTACTTTTGGTAATAATTCTTTTACTATATCAATTGTTGGATATTTAGCATTATTCCACATTTCATAATTTAATCTGTAACCTAAATCTCCTAAATGTTTATCATTAACATGTATTTCTTCTCCATTGCAATATGCACCTTGTCCTTTAATTGCTGTATACATATTATCAAGATATGGATCATATACTACTCCTACTTCAACTATTCCATCTACTACTAAAGCTAGAGAAAAAACAGATACAGGTATTTTATCAGTAAACATACCTGTTCCATCTATAGGATCACAAACCCATATATAGTTTGATTTATTGTCATTTACTTCCTCTTCTCCTATAACTGAGTGAGTTGGATACATTTTAGATACTTCTTCAATTAAATAATGATTTATTTTTTTATCTATTTCAGTGACTATAGTCCTATCACTTTTAAAATTATTCTTATATTGTTTATTGAAATTATCTAATATTTCTTTTCCTGCATACTTTGCAATTTTAATAGCAAATTCCAAATATTCATTCATATTTTTCCTCCTAAAAAACACTAATTATTTATTAGTGTTTTGATAATAATCTCTTTCTGAAATACTTTCAGATATTAATTCTAATTCTTCATCTACTATATCCATATCATTTAATATTTCTTCTATTTCAAAAATAATTTGTTTTAGATTAGTACATTTTTGATAATCAATTTTATATCTATTAAGAAGTTCTATTTCATGGTTGGTAAGCATTATATTATTATTTACTTTATTTAATTTATTAGATTCAAAGTCCATTTGATCTACTATTTCATCAATATTATATTCCATAATTATTTACATGAATATCCTTTGTTTTTAAGGCTTTTCATTAACTCACCATCTGTATAACTATCTCCTACTGCTAAAGTAACAACTCCACTACTTTTAGTATTTGTATTGATTACTACATCTACTTTTCCTCCATTATCGACAAAGTTGATATTATCTAACAATACTAATTCATTTTTTGATATTTCTATTTCAATGATGATTCTATCATCTAACACACTGTATTTAACATTATTACCTAGATAATCTAGTGTATTTTGAATAATATTTTTTATTTCTTCTATAGAATCTGCATTATTTACATATCTATCGGCAACATAAATTGTTTTAGTTACCTTAATACTATTTATTTTTTTACCATCTGTCGTTGATTCTACTACTTCTTTTATTGAAAATCCTCCATCATAGTTTGTTTTCTTTTCACAGACTATTTTAGATTGCTTTATATTCATAAATAAATATACTATTATTCCAATAAATATTATTGTAATAATAATTGGTAATGTCATACTTTTTCTAGTATTCATATAATCACCTCTACATTTATAATATCATAAAATACGTTTATTAACAAATTAAAAAAAGAAGGTTTTATTTAAAACCTTCCCATTTCCAATCTTTTACATATGGCATATCTTCACCATATTCAGAAATATATTGTTTATGTTTTTTTAGCATATCTTCACACCATTTTATTAATACTTCACTTGTTTTACTATATCTTGGTATTTCTCTTAATGTTGCAATTACAAGATGGAATCTATCTATTTCATTCTGGACTCTTATATCAAATGTTGTAGTAATTGTTCCTTCTTCTTTGTATCCATGAACATGAAGATTTCTATTATGTCTTTTATATGTTAATTGATGGATTAATGATGGATAACCATGGAAGTTAAAGATTATAGGTGTATTTTTTGTAAATATTTCATCGTATTCATCATCAGCCATTCCATGTGGATGAGTATCTGCTGACTGTAATTTCATTAAGTCAACAACATTTACAACTCTTATTTTTATACCTTTTACACTTTTTCTTAATATATCAACTGCTGCAAGTACTTCTAAGGTTGGAGTTTCTCCAGAACATGCTAGAATAACATCTGGTTTTCCTTCATCATTTGATGCGAAATTCCAAACTCCTAATCCTTTTCTGCAATGAACTCTTGCTTGTGTTTTAGTTAACCATTGTGGTCTTGGATGTTTTGATGCAACTATAACATTGATATAGTTTTTACTTTTAATACAGTGATCAAAACATGATAATAAACAATTTGTATCAGGTGGTAAGTACATTCTTACAACATCTGCTTTTTTAGTTACTAAATGGTTTAAGAATCCTGGATCTTGATGAGTATATCCATTATGATCTTGTTGGAAAACATGTGATACAAGTAATATATTTAAAGATGCAATAGGTGCTCTCCATGAAAGTTCTTTACTTACTTTTAACCATTTTGCATGTTGACTTGCCATTGAATCAATTATTCTTATAAATGCTTCATAACTATGAATAAATCCATGTCTTCCTGTTAATAGATATCCTTCTAACATACCTTCACATAAGTGTTCAGATAAATATGAATCCATAATTCTACCGGTATTAGATAAGAACTCATCTTTTTCTAATATTTTATAATTCCATGTTCTGTTTTCTGTTTCAAAAACATGATGGAATCTATTAGATAATGCTTCATCTGGTCCAAACATTCTAAAATTAGAATTATGCTTATTTAGTTTGAACACATCTCTTATGTATCTTCCAAGTTCTAATGTATCTTGATCAATTATTGCTCCTGGTCTTTTAATATCTATACAATAATCTTCCCAATTAGGAGTTTCTATTTCTCTTAATATTAATCCACCATTAGCATAACTTGATGATCCCATACATTTTGATACATCTGGTAACCAACTTTTTAATTCTTTAATTAGTTTTCCATTTTTATCAAACAAATTATCAATGTTATAACTTTTTAACCATTTTTCTAATAATTTTAAATTTTCAGGTTTATTTTTTGTTATTGGGATTGGAACCTGATGTGCTCTAAAACTTCCTTCTATTTTACTAGACATGTATTCTTTTGGTCCTGTCCATCCTTTTGGAGTTGTTAGAACAATCATTGGATAGTTACCTTTTCCTGATGCTTTAATATTTTTTATATCTTTTATAACTTTATCCATAACTTTTGCCATATCTTCATGCATTTTTGTTGGATTCTTACCACTGACAAAATATGGTTTCCATCCATAACCATAGAAGAAGTCTTCTAATTCATCTTGACTCATTCTTCCAAATATAGTTGGATTCGAGATCTTAAATCCATTACGATGAAGTATTGGTAATACTACTCCATCATATTTTCTATTTAAAAATTTATTAATATGCCAACTTGTTGCGAGTGGACCTGTTTCTGCTTCTCCATCACCTACTACACAGGCAGCAATTAAATCACTATTATCTAGTACTGCTCCGGCAGCATGTGCAAGACTGTATCCAAGTTCTCCACCTTCATGGATTGAACCTGGTGTTTCAGGTGCAACATGTGATGAAACTCCTCCAGGGAAACTAAATCTTTTGCATAGTTTTTTTAACCCCGCTTCATCTTCTGTTATTTCTGGATAAAATTTTGAATATACACCTTCTAAATAATTATTCGCAATCATTGCTTGACCACCATGACCTGGTCCAGAAATATATATCATCTTTAAATTATTCTTCTTTATTACTCTATTTAAATGCATATAAATAAAGTTTTGTCCTGGAGCTGTTCCCCAGTGCCCTACCACATTAGGTTTAATATCCTTCATTTCTAAAGGTCTTCTAAGTAATGGATTATCTAGTAAATATAATTGGGCTACACTCAAATAATTCAACACTCTAAAATAATCATCCATTATTTTTATTTCTTTTTTGCTTAATGCAACCATACAACAATCTCCTATCTTAGATAAAGTATATCATACGTATTTTAAAAATTCCATAACAAACATAAGAAAAACTTTACTATTTTTTAGTAAAGTTTTAATCTATATTTTTTGGTTTTTTTCTAATTGTCTAAGTCTTAATGAATAAACTTTTGGATCTGGATCTAGGCAGTCATATATATTTCTTGGTCTTACATAATTTGTATTTGGATTTAGAATATCATTTTCTAGTGCATAATCAACACAATTTCCTATTGCTTCATTCACATTAAATGCATCAACTTCACCATCAACAAAATTACTCAAAAATTTCTTTTGAGAATCATCAAGACTCGCATAAATATTATGTTTCTTATTTCCTTTATATCTTTTAAGAAGTGATTCATTTAATTCATCAGCGGCAATACGATTGGTTTTATGTAATTCACTCGCAATAAAGTCAGGTTCAAAACAAGAAACAACTGCTCCACCCTTCTTTTTAGACTTTACTTTAATTGTAGAAATCATTGTGTCAGGATCATAACCAAGTCTTTCTTTTTTTCCCATAGAAACAATAATAGGACTTTTTAAATTAATAGAAAAGAAAGAATTGACCTCATTAATTGGAGTATTATCTTTTATTAAATCAAGTTGAATATTATTACCATTCCCTTTAATAATTGCCTTCTCACCTTTACCAAAGTTTTGAATAGGAACATCTTTACCTTCAATTATTTTACCATTACCAAGTCTTACAGATTCAAGTTTTATTTCTTTAATATCCTCAAACACCTTATCAATTGATGTAGATCTATAATCAGTAGAATACTCATAGAATCCATTTTGCTTTTTTTGATAGTCTCTAACACTATAACTAGATACTAAAGGAAATGAAAATTCAAATTCTGAAATTGACATATATTGAATTAACTCTTTTAGTTTAGAAATAACTCCAGTTGGAACAGCAGGTTTATTACACAATAATTTTAATTTTACTTTATCTTTATCAACAACTTCTCTAACAACAGTAATGTAATAATCATCATCTATAATGAATACTGGTCCATCATATTTAACATCATCTGCTTTTCTAACTAAAATCTCTGAATCATTATCACAAGTACTTACTTCTCCAAGTAAAAACCAATTATCACTCACGTCAAATTTACTTTCTTGTCCTGAACCAACTTCTATTGGTTTTAATCTAAAATCAGTTTTTGATTTAAACTCATCTGATTCATCACAAATATCATCTAATGATTTTCTTAATTCAGCTTCATATTCTTCTGCGATAGGTTTAAAATACATATCATATAAATCTAATAATAATGACTTTTTATCAAAAGAAGAATTTGACTCATTATCAAATACAGTCTTTAAGTCTTCTAACTCTGAATCAAGTCTTCCATTCTTTTGATTACCAGTTAAAAATGTCTGAATGTCTACTTTAGTTTTTAATAAATTTTTAATTATACTCTTATAAATATATTGTTTAGGGGCTCCACCTTTAGTAAGAATGTCAGCCTCATCTATTGCAATCATAACTTCTGATGCTGAAGGAATTCTAGTATAATCATCTTTATTCTTATATAGATTAGAATACATCATAACGATTAATACTTTAATAGCAGGGTCTTGTTCCTTCATCTTCATTCCAATAATTTCAGCCATATCTGAAGGAGTAGTATATTCAAGTTCAATAAAGTTTAGTCTTCTGGTTAGCGGATAAGAAAGTTGTGCCCTATTATCATTCTTACATAAAATAACCTGTAACTTACTTGGATCATCTAATTTCAACTCACCAAATTGAGAGGTATAAATACTCCCTTCTTGTAAAAACTCTAATAAAAAACTATCTTCAACTGGTTTAGCCTTATCATACTCATCAACTCTAAGTATTACTCTTTTTCCTTTATTACATTCAGTAATAGCCTTAGCAACAAATCCAGGTATTATTAACTTTTCAGGATCATGAGTAATTGCCGCTACTAAATTAACATCTTCAAATGTTTCTTCCTTACCAGTCTTATCGTTACAAGTGTACTTAATAAAATCTATTTTTTCTCCAGTTAACTCTTCTAATACTTTAGTATAAACAATTGCAAAAGAACTTTTACCAGTTCCTGCTGGCCCATCTAAACAGAAAGCATAAACATCTTGTCCTTCATTTCTTTTTCCCATTGTCTGCATAATACCAATATATGTTCTCCATATTAAATCATCATTTGGTAAATACCCATGTTTTATAAATAATTCTTTTATTCTGTCATAAGTAATATTTTCCATTATCTTCTTCTCCCATCCGTCTTCTTTAAAATTAACTTTTTCTGTCCATCTACATAATCATAACTATCCATATGTAAGAAATGACTTCTTAAATCATTAAAATTTTGTGTGTAATATGCATTACCTTTAAAATTCTTAAAATCATATTTTGTGTAATTATATCTACTCTCAAAACAAAACCAATATACTTTACAAAATTCAGATAACTTACAAACAGCATCGTAAGGATCAAAATCTGCAAAAACAACACATTTTTGGGCATTCCTTTTTTCTAATAAATCATTAAGTCTGTGAGATTCTCTTTTTGTTATAAAATTACCATAATTATCAGAACATAAAACTTTTTTTAATTCTTCAATAGATTTAATCCCATCATCAGCATGGATTATTCCATTTACAAAGTCATCAAATCCATAAATGATAGATACACCATTCTTAAGTAAAATAAATGATATCTTAGCTAAAAGATCAGTGTAATGATACATAGAACCAGAAACATCAAAATAGAAACTTAGAGGAATTGATTTTTCGCTTCCTAAAGAAGGTTCTTCTATATATCTCTGATTAGGTATATCCATATAATTATTAGTTTCCATTCTAGTAATAATTCCTGGAAAATTATACCCTTCATCTCCTCCTATAGATCCAGCTCTTTCAAAACCCATCTTATTAATATCACTATCTTTTTTAAAAGATGTATCAATAAAATGTTTAATCGCAAGAATAAGTAATTCTTCATCTACATCCTTATTATCTCCCTTATCCTCTTCAATATCAGGTTTAATAAAAGATTTAACTGGTTCTGTATTAATCATAGTAGAATCAGTATTATTAACATATTCATTACCATTATTACTACCAAAATTAAATTTATAGAAAGGCATAAAACACCTCCAAAACATTTTACTTTCTATAATAATATATAATCATTTTTATATCAATAAAAAACCACTAGTTAACTAGTAATTTTTTATCTTATTAATTTCTTTATCTTTGGAATATCAAATTCTTCTTCAAGATTAAGATTTTTAATTAATTTAATAGTATCTTTATAAATATTTTCTCCAGAGATACCTATTTCATCAGGAGTAGATACAACTAAATCAGTATCTTTCAGATTAAAGAATCTTCTTACTTTTTTTTCTTCTAATGTTCTTCCATACCCATCAGACCATTCTTCTTCAAAAGGTAGACTTTCTTTTACTCTAAATAGTAATCTTCTTAAAAATTCTCTTCCAACTAATGGAAAATAACATTTCTTAATATCAAGCATCATATCTGATGGTTTTTTTAAAACAACTTCTATATTTACTATTTCATATCCGCATTCTGCAACCTCTTTAGCAACAAAATTTATAATATCTCCCTTCTTTTCAAGAGCATCCATTATATAAAGAGTTGCTAGTCCTCTATTAAATATTTCTTCTCTTTCTGTATAATGGGGATAAGATAGAGAAAAATACATATTCCTAACAACTCCTGTTCTACTCCTGTCATATCTTAGCATACAGTCTGGTACTTCTGCTGCTACTAAAGGAGCAAGAGGTATTCCTCCGTATAATCCTCTTCTTAAATCCCTATTATCAGATGTATCAATAGTTGCATGTTGCATTCTTTCACTAGCAATTAAAAAATTATCAAATCCATATTCATATCCATCAATAATATATTCAATTGCCTTTTCTAATGAATCTCCAGCAAAATTACTATTTTTTTTTAGAGATGCTTGTTCTTCAAAGATTCTATCATTTACACGAGGATTTGATTTCAAATAATAATATAAATCAGTTAAATCATCAAACAATACATTATATAATGTAATATAATCTCTTTTTTCTATATTCAATTTCATAATATCAAATCCTTTCTTTTTTATCTTCCTTTTATTATAGGTTCTACCATATTATTAAATTTTTTTAATATTTTTTGTGAACCTTCCTTATATGAATCAGAACCCATATTATTCATAGTTTTATATATACTATTTAATGTATCTTTATCTTTTGTTTGAATGAATTCAAATTCTAATAACTTATCTATATCAAATGCATCATTTTCTAGATACTCTCTTAATGTTTCAGCATCTCTTGTTGTGAAAGTACCTGTTGTATTTATCTCTCCTGTAATGGTAGACATTTTTTCTATTGCCTTTCTAAAATTAATAGCAAAATAGAACCAATCTTTATGATCCTTTAAAATTCTTTCTTCTACTCTATTATCATAATTTACATGTACCGGAGTTAATCTCTGCATTACAGACTCATCCATTTTTTGTCTTGTATTGTGTGCAGATGTTCTACCGGAACCATTAGTATTACCTGCTGCTATTATTCTAAAATTAGGATGTCTTTTTGTAATAAGTCCATCAGGGAATGTATATGATGTATTATTCTTTCCTAAGAATCTATTTAATACTACAGTTGCATTAGCAATACCATTATCTAATTCATCTAAAAATATAGTATCTCCATATTTATAACACCTATAAAAGTTTCCCGGAACAAATTGTCCTGTTGCTGAATTTGTATAACCAATTATATCTTGTTCATACAAAACATATCCATTAGTAACTATGTTTGTACTAAGTAATTTAGATAATTGTTTTTCTATCATAAAAGTTTTTCCACATCCACTAGGTCCATACATATAAGGAACTTGTCCTTGCATAATTAATTTAGTAATATCATCAAACTTTTCATGATATATTCCACCATTTTCAATATCTTTTTCTTTTGCTCTTAATAATGTTTCAAATCTTTCACCAAATGGAATTCTTTCATCAAAGTAATAATTAATCTTTTCATCAACTATTCTTTCTCTTGGAATAATTATAGCTGGGGAAGTTATTATTCTAGAAGTTGGAGTATCTCCATCTTTTGGTATAGTTGATATGTGTTCGCTTATTACTTTTAACCCACTTAGGTATGCATCACTTTCTTTTGTGCTTTCTACTAATTCTTTAATTTTCTCATTACTATTAATAAACTCTTCTAATTTCTCAACAGATACATCGCTTGCTGCATTTATTCTTCCAAGTTGTACTTCAACAGCAGCACTAATTTGTTTAACAATTAATTTTAATTCTTCTTTTTTCTTTGATAATTCTCTTTGTAATTCTGCAAACAACTCTACTTTTTGATTATTTATTGAATCTTTTTCTTGAGATAATAATTCTAAATATTTAGCATTAAAGTCTTCTAATATTTTATTTGCTTTTACTTGTAATTCTTCTAAAGAACTAATCTTAATATCAGTTAATTCATCTCTACTCAATTTTACTTGAACCTTTATTTCTGCAATTATTGATGTAGCAGTATTAATTAATAATTTTAATTTAGAAGATTCATCATTAATCATATCTAATTTACGATTTATTTCAGCAAGAGTACCTCTATCAATATCATAGATACCATTTTGTTTTTTATCTTCTCTTATTTTTTTATTAATTACTCTATTAATATCAATATCTGAATATAGATAATCAACTAAATTATCAGTTCTTAATAATTCTCCAAGAGATGATAATAGACTTCTGTCATCTAAATAATACATTCTTGCTTTAAAAGGATAAGAAATAAGTTTATATAAATTTTCTTTATTATCTACAGAAAAATTATCTAAATTTAATTGTTGTTTAATTAGATTTAAAGATTCTAAAACCAACTCTTTATCACTAAAGGCAGAAGATAGTTGCATGTAATATGAAATATTCCAATCACTACTATTATCTACTACATTTTCATTTAAAAAATCATAGATATTTTTAAATAAATTTTTCTCCTCAGTTGTTCCTTTTTTTACTACATCTTTATATACAGTTAAAATATTATTTAATGACTTTTCAACATCCCATCCATAATCAGAAATATCATATAAAATATTTCCTAAGAATTTATCATCATTAAATTTTTGTCTATATGATTCAAGATTTAATCTACTTAGTGCATCAGCAAAATAACTATTATTTATTTTTGCTCTTGCGACAAGGTTATTAAAACTTCCATCAACCCTATCAAATAATCCCATTATTTCTTTGCTCCTTTCTTATATTGCTTAATGGAATCTATTGTATCGACATCTATATGTTCAAAACCGTCTAAACTATAATTTGAAGATAAATCCCTATCTTCATTAAGACAAGTAACTTCATATATATAATCATTATTTTTACTTATCTCTTTAATTAAGAATTCATTATTTAAATCATAAAGTTTTCTTAAAGTAGTTGTTTCTTCTTTCTCATCTAATAAGACTGAAACTATACCATCATACTTTGAAAATCCCTCTTTCATTGTTTTTATAATATCTACTCTATCTTCTGAGAAATTTAATAAT
The DNA here is from genome assembly GCA_902798815.1 of uncultured Erysipelotrichaceae bacterium. Taxonomy (GTDB): domain Bacteria; phylum Bacillota_I; class Bacilli_A; order RF39; family UBA660; genus UBA3789. The sequence continues at coordinate 45,287 of CADBYH010000015.1, forward strand.
ATTAAATTATCTCTATATAGAAGTTCTCCATCTTTTTTTAGATTTTGACTATAAAAGCATAGATAGGTATTATCATTTACCTTTAATATATTAACTATGTCTATAATACCCATCTTTTCTAAGTAATATTTTATTTTTTTATAATCCTCATCTAAAATAGTTTCATTAGTATCATTAACATAATACAAATAATTATCTGCATATATTTTTTTTAATGATTCATTATTTAATGGATCATATTCCAATTTTCCTTCATAATTTCCATAATTAAATTCTGATATAACTTTGTTATTAGTTTGTTTGATTGTTCCTGATATATAGTTATCAGAACTACCAATATTTCCAATTCTAAAATATAAGCAATCATCTTTGTTGTATATCAACATATTTGTACTATGAGAGATACCAGAAATACTATAATCTAATTTGAATTTTCTATTATATCCTTCTATGTTATTTATTTCAAAAGATGTATTTTTTAATATCTCATTAGATATTAATTTTAAAGTCTCAATTAAATAAGGTTGATATTTATTTAATAACTTATTTTCATAACTATAGTAATCTATCTGAGTATTTTTCTCCTCTTTTTGATCTAATACATAAAAAGAAGCGTTCTTAATTAATTTTTCTGTAAATTTTCCTAGTAATATAATATTTCTCTTATCTTTTTCTTTATTATATCTCTCAAGTACTCTTTTTATTAATGATCCAAATAATGGATCTTTATAATCTACTTCTATTATTGAAGCATTGTTATATACTAGTTTTATTCCAACGTATTTGTTATTTTCTTTATCAAAAATACTATTTGTGGAAAAAACATATATTAAATTTAAGTTTCTTACTTCATTAACTTTTGAAACGTTTAGCATAAACTTTTCCTCTGCGATAACCATGAGTTCCTTTTAATCCATCTAATACTTCATTAATACCAGATAATTCTTCTTCATACTCATCAGATGCATTATTAACTTCTAATAATACAGCTTCATCGCTTGCAATTCTTTCTGTTAATCTTTGTTGAGTGTCTTTAATTACTTGAATACCATGTTCAATAGCACTTTGTAATGTTTGAATTGATTCTGTTGTTAATCCTCCATTTACTGCTAATTCTGAAATAGCCTCTGTATTTTGAATAATAGCAGTTGCATTTTCTTGATATGCTCTGTTAGTAGCATCATTTAATTTTTCTAAATCACTTGCTCTTTTAGTTTGTTGTCTATTAAAAATCATACAACTACCTTGATTCATTAAAACTGGTTTTTGATCCTCAATATATGATTGTTGTTGTCCAACTAAAATCATTTCATTATGTTGTTGTTCAGCATAAACTAGTAATTGTTGTTTATAAGCTGTAAATACCTTTCTTAATTTATCTAACTTATCATTAAATACATGAGCAATTAATTCTTTCTTTCTAATTTCATCTGCTAGTTCTTCAGCATCAGGTGATTTTTTCATTTGTTCTATTTCTTCTAAATATAGAAAATAATCTGCTTCTCCTGCTTGAATAGTCATTTGCAAATGCTCTAAGTATGGTTTCATTGAATAAGCAATTTGTTGTCTTAAATTAATATCATTTAAAGATTCTTGCATTTGTTCTTCAATATAACTACATACATTTTCTATGTTGTCACAATATGCTTGATATCTTGCTCCATAACTATTTTGTTCTTTTTCTCTTTCAAATTTCTTAACTCCAAGTTTAGTTAATAAACTTTTACCTCTAGCTACGATTGCTAATTCCTTTTTACTAGATTTTCTATCGCTTTCTTCAAGTTCATCTTCAAATGAATATAATCTTTCAATCATACTATCTGATAATGATTGTTTTCCTTGTTTAATAGATAGACCTGCTGTATTAACTAATATATCTGAAATAGCTTGTTTATCATCATGACCATAATATAAAATACTTTGTGGATCATCAAAATCTACTCTTTCAAAACCTGTAGGTAAGTTATCAAGTACTGCTAAATGAGCATCTCTTACACTTAATTCCTTTGCACTTTCAACATTAACATTAATAAAATCTTTCATACAAATTCCTCCTTCTTTAAGAGTCTTGTTGTATGAAAAAAACAAGACTCTTTTTATAGTCTTGTTTCAAAAAAAAGAACAAGACTATTTTTTTATTAAAAGTCTTGTTCTTTATAAATAACCCAGATAAATATTTATCGACATTGTTGAGTTACTGCATCCTAAATCAGAATACTTTTTTTATGATGGAACTACTCCCTTTCAATGAATTAATATTACCATGTTTTTTTTACTTTGTCAATACATATTCGTTCGCATATGTAGCAATAGCACCATATGAGAAACTTAAAGTTATTAATAATAACTCCATAATTTGTATTAAAAAAGCAAGTTTTTACACTTGCTTTGCATTTTATTATTTAGAAATAACTTCACAAATAAGTTTAGATATTTCTGTTGGATTATCTATAGGAAGTCCTGCGATCATACGTGCTTCACTATACAAAATCTTAGTGTATTTATCAAACTCATCTTTATCTTTTTTATAAAGATTTTTTAATTTTTTACTAATAGGATGTTTTTCATTAATTTCAAGAATTGTTTCTGCTTTAATGCCCATATCATTTGGCATGGCATCAAATACTTTTTGCATTTCAATTGAAACATCACCTTTTGTTGTTAGACATACAGGATGAGTTTTTAATTTATTACTAAATCTTACTTCACTTACTTCATCAAGTTTTTCACACATATCTTTTAATAAATCACTATTATCTTCATTTGCTTTCTTTGTTGCTTCTTTTTCTTCTTCTGTTTCTAAATCAAGATTCTCATCACTTACATTTTTAAATTTCTTTGAATCATATTCTTGAATTGCTGTTACACAGAATTCATCAACATATTCTGTTAAGTATAAAATATCATAGTCTTTTTCTCTTACTTGTTCTACTTGTGGTAAAGAATTAATCTTTTCAATTGATGCTCCTGATGCATAATAAATTGATTCTTGATCTTCTTTCATCTCTTGAACATATTCAGAAATAGTAATTAATTTTTTATGTTTAGCTGAATAGAACATTATTAAGTCTCTTAACTTATCTTTATCAGCAGCATAATTGTTATATACACCATATTTTAATTGAACACCAAATGTTTTAAAGAATGAAATATATTGTTCTCTATCTTCTTTTAACATTGATTCTAATTCTTTACGGATTTTGCTTTCTATATTTTTAGCAATTAATTTTAAACTTTGAGATTCTTGTAGTAATTCACGAGAGATATTTAATGATAAATCTTCTGAATCAACAATACCTTTTACAAAACTAAAATAATCAGGTAATAAATCTGCACATTTTTCCATTATCATTACACCATTTGAATAAAGTGCTAAACCTTTTTCATATTCTTGAGTGTAATAATCATATGGTGCATGTGATGGAATAAATAATAATGCTTTATATGAAGTTATTCCTTCTACTGATGATGATATTACTTTTAGTGGATTATCATAATCACTGAATTTATCCATATAAAAATTATTATAATCTTCTTCTGTTACATCTTTCTTTGGTTTTTTCCATATTGGAACCATACTATTTAATGTTTCTATTTCTTTAGTATCTTTATATTCTTTCTTCTCTTCATCTACCATTTCATGATGAGTACATTCCATCTTTATTGGGAATGCAATGTAATCAGAATATTTCTTTACTAATTTTTTTAATTCATATTCTTCAAGATATTTACTATACTCATATTCTTCAGTATCTTCTTTAATTTTAAGAGTTATTTCTGTACCAACATCTTTTTTCTTTCCTTCTTTGATAGTGTATCCATCTACTCCTTCAGATTCCCAAATAAATGCCTCATCACTATCTACACTTTTTGAAATAACTGTAATTTTATCACTTACCATGAATGCTGAATAGAAACCAACACCAAATTGACCGATGATATCTATTTTTTCATCTTTAGTCATATTTTCTTTAAAGTTTAATGATCCACTTTTTGCGATAGTTCCTAGGTTAGATTCTAATTCTTCTTTTGTCATACCGCAACCATTATCAGTAATTGTTAAAGTACGGTTATCTTTATCAAATGATAAATTTATTTCTAACTTATCTTTTTTTACCTTTATTTTCTTATCAGTTAAACTTCTATAATATAATTTATCTAAGGCATCACTAGAATTACTAATTAACTCTCTTAAGAAAATATCTTTGTTTGTATAAATTGAATTAATCATTAAATCTAATAATCTTTTAGATTCTGATTTAAATGCTTTTTTTGCCATTTTATCATCTCCTATTTTTTTCGTACAATTAACTTATATCACTTCTTTTAGCAGTTGTCAAGAACGAGTGCCAAAATATAACAATTATTTATAATTACATAATAAATTACATTATGATATAATTCATTTAGAGGAATACTTTGTGAGGAGAATTAATTATGGATAAAGTTATTACTTTAACGGGGAAAATTGATTCAAATAATGTTAGTAAAATAGAAGAAAATATATCTAGAGATTTAGATAATTATAATGGAAATATAATAATAGATACTAAAGATCTAGATTATATATCTAGTGCTGGATTAAGACTTATATTAAAAATTAAAAAGCAATATCCAAATACTAGTATTGTCAATTGTAATAGTGATGTGTTTAATATATTTGAGATGACTGGGTTTACTCAAATGATGAATATAAAAAAAGGATATAAAAATTTATCTATTGATGGATGTCAAATTATTGCGGAAGGTGCTTATGGAATAATATATCGTGTTGATTCTGAAACCATTGTTAAAGTATATAAAAATCCTAATTCTTTAGACGATATTATTAAAGAAAAGGATAATGCAAAAAAAGCATTTATATTAGGAATTCCTACTGCTATTTCATATGATATTGTTAAAGTAGGAAATTTATATGGCGCAGTTTTTGAAATGTTAGATGCGAAGAGTTATGCAGAATTGTTACGTGAGGGTAATGATATTAATAAACTTGTTAAAGAAAGTGTTGATATTTTAAAACAAATACATAATACTGAGAATGATAATTATGAATTACCTAGCAAAAAGAAAGAAGTTATTAACTGGGCAGAATTTTGTAAAAATTATTTACCAAAAGATATTAGTATGAAGTTAATTAAAATGATTAAGGAAATACCTGATAGAAATACAATTATTCATGGTGATTTTCATATTAAAAATTTAATGCATTTAAAAAATGAAACGCTTTTAATTGATATGGAAACTATATCTACTGGTCATCCTATTTTAGAATTTGCATGTTCATATGCAATATATGAAGGATTTGAATGTTTAGATCCTAAAAACCCAGAAGAATTTCTTGGTATTCCTAGAAAACAATGTAGAGATTTTTTTGATTTAACATTAAAATATTATTTTGAAAATGAAAATAATAATAAAATAATAGACATAAAAAATATGATTAAAGTAATATGTTATACAAGATTATTAAGAAGACAAATTAAACATTTTGGATTAGATAATAAAAAATATAAGCACTCAATTGATTTTTGTAGAAACTATTTAATTGAGAATGTTCCTAAAGTTGATAAACTTTATTTTTAATAAAAAAACACAAATCTAACGATTTGTGTTTTATATTATTCAGTTCTTAATGATTCAACTGGATCTTTTTTAGCAGCTAATCCTGCAGGTCCAAGTCCAGCAATTACAGTTAAACCTACACTTAATAATATTAATGAAATTGCATGTACAATTGATAAACTCATAATATTATCAATCTTAGCAAGTAAACTAACAATAATATTAATTCCTGCACTTAAAATGTAACTTACTACTATACCAATTACTCCTGCTAGTAAACCTTCAATAATTGTTTCAGCTCTAAATACTCTCTTAACATCTTTTTTACTTGCACCTATTGCTCTTAAAATACCAATTTCTTTTGTTCTTTCAAGTACAGAAATATAAGTAATTATTCCAATCATTAATGCAGCAACAATTAATGAAATTGAAACAAATGCAATCATAACATAAGATATCATTTTAACTATATCAGAAAGAGTACTTGTTAATACTTCAATGTCATCAACATATTCTACTTTATCTTCATCACTAGCCTTATTATTATAATCATCTAGGAATTTCTTGATTCCATCTTTTGAATCAGAATTTTTTGTATAAATACTTATTTCATAAGGATCATCTAAAGAAGCTGCTCCTAATGCTTTCATATTATCTTCGTATTTACTAGAAATATTATCAAATGGTAGTCCTGTAAATACATTAACATCCTTGTTGGTTGTTTGTTCTTGAACTATTTCACTTTCATTTGCTTTATTAACATAATCAACAAATAAATCATGATTATAACCTAAGAAACCGTTTGTAGAACTATTATCCTTTACTTTTGCAATACCAACAATTTCAACATTATCTGCTTTGTCATATAATTCATTTAAATAATTCTTATCGTTTTCTTTACTAATCCATACACTACCATATTTTTCATAGTAATCAGTAGCATTAATTAATTTATATTTCTTACCTATAATTTTATTATAATCATATTTAACACTACTTAATTCTGGTTTTTCTCCATCATTCATAAATTTAGCTATATCATTTTTGTTTTCAAAATTTAGAGAATACATAGTAGATAGATTAATTTCTCCATTTTTATCAACTACTAATACTAATTCATTTTTATTCTCTGGCATATGTCCACTAACCATTTCATATTGTTCACTATTTTTTAATTCAACAAAAGCATTCTTTATAATTGATGTTGAAAGCATTGATAGTATACCAGATGCATCAACATCATCAGCATTTTCATTTGGATTTATTTTAACTAATTCACCATTTTCATTTTTATCATATAATTGAATGTCAACATTATATGTATATTTAATATTTGAAGAATATTTTTCTAATTCTTTTTTATTACTATCAATATATTCTTTTAACTTTTTTAAATTTTGTTCTTTAGTAAGTTGTTGTGTTGTTAATGTAAGATTACTAGATATATCATCATTTGCAAGTATTTGATTATCATGTTTTTCTTTCTTTTCTGTATTTATTTTTACATCTTTAGAATCCATCGTCTCAGTTCTAGTATTTTTAATACTTATAGCTTGATTACCAGATGAACTATTTTGCATATCATCAATATAACCTCTAACTCCATTGGATAGTGCAAGTACAAGGGCAATACCTATTATTCCAACAGACCCTGCAAAAGCAGTTAAAAAAGTTCTTCCTTTTTTAGTTAATAAATTATTAAAAGAAAGTGATAAGGCAGAAAATAGTGACATAGATGTTTTCTTTATTACTTTCTCGCTAACTTTTTCATCTTTTTTCTTACATGGATTAGAATCATCAATTATTTTTCCATCTTTTAATTCTATTATTCTAGTAGAATAATCCTTTGCAAGTTCAGGGTTGTGAGTAACCATAATAACTAATTTATCACTTGCAATTTCCTTTAATAAATCCATTATTTGAACACTAGTTTTTGAGTCAAGTGCTCCAGTTGGTTCATCTGCCAAAATAATCTCTGGATCATTAACAAGAGCTCTTGCGATTGCAACTCTTTGCATCTGTCCACCAGATAATTGATTTGGTTTTTTATTAATATGCTCTTTTAATCCAACTTTAGTTAATGCATCTACTGCTCTTCTTTTTCTTTCTTGTTTAGATACACCAGTTAAAGTAAGTGCAATTTCAACATTAGATAAAATAGTTTGATGCATTATTAAATTATAACTTTAAAATATAAACCCTACACGATAATTTCTATAAGAATCCCAATCTCTATCGTTATAATTCTTAGTGGAAACTCCATCAATTATTAATTCTCCACTATCATACTTATCAAGACCACCTATAATATTAAGTAAAGTTGTTTTACCAGATCCACTAGATCCCAGAATAGATGTAAACTCATTATCTCTAAATTTAATATCTATTCCCTTTAAAACTTCTTGTCTGATTTCACCTATTTTATAACTCTTCTTGATATTTTTTAATTCTAACATTTGGTCACCTCCATAAAAATATATTTATATTATATCAAAAAAATACGGTACCACTATAGTATTATATTAATTATTTTTGTTTTTCCTGAATAAAATAAAACTAAATCATAATCACTATTATTTATTTCATATTTATTCTTGGAAATACTATTTATATCTAGTTTTTTAAAGAACTCATCATCAAATTTTCCAAGTAATTTGCAATATGCTTCTTTTGTTACAAAATTTCTTCTTATATCATCATTAATTCCAGAAAGATACATTATTCTAGCTTCATCACTCATATTAAATTCATCTTCTACATCAATTCCCATATCAACATATGAAACACAACAAGCTATATAATTTTTAGAATGAGAATAATTAAATTTAATATTAGAATTCTTAATATATGGTTTTCCATTATTGCTATAATAAATATCATTTATATTAATATCTAATCCTAAATAATTAAACATCTCAAAAAGCAATGAAAAAGCTTTTTTACTTTCATCTCTTTTTATAAAATCAGGAAACTTCAAATCATTAATTTTAACTTCACTTTTTTTCTTAATACTTAAATAAATACTATTACCCATAAAAATCACAATACACTTTTCTTTAAATGCTCATCTTCCTTACTATCATCATCATTAAAAATACTAGAAACTTGATGTTTTCTTGCTTGCTTATCTAGTAAATCTTTTTCATAAGAATTAAACTCTTTTGTAACCATAAGAAATATATCAAGTGATACTTTATCAATAAAATCACATGCATCATCACGATTAATTAATGATAATCTGTGCGTTCCTCTTCCACCATAAGCACCTTTTGAAAAATTCAATTCAACATATCTACAATAACGTTTATAAATATATTCAAACATTTCATCTGATAAACCCAATTTATCGTGTAATACTTGCAAATATTTTTTTATAGTACTTAGTCTATTATTATAATTAATACTAATTTCTTTATCAAAATAATCAGTATCACTATGAAAAACCCCATAATTATCTTTATCAGTTTCTCTTTTACTTTTTATTTCTTCATTCAACTTATAATAACTAATACCAAACATATTCATACTAACTTTATCAATTAAATCTGTAAACATTTTTAAATACTCTTTATCAGAATAATGTTCACCCTCATAACTACAAGACTCGCTTCGTAAATACGACTGAGAAATAGAATGTTGAGGTAAGTTACCATTATGACAAATAACCATATCAGTAATCATCTCTAATGGTGAATTAAACATATATTCATCACTATTATCATTAATACTATATTTTTTTGAATCAAACAGATAAAGCTTATTTTCTCTAATTTTTTTCTTAACTTCCTGCGATAAATTATTATATACATTTTTATCCATAATAAATACCGCATTATCTTTTATAGGTTCATCACTTTCACCGACATCAATAAAAGAATCTACAGGATTCACATTAATTAACTTATCAGAATGATTTTTTAAAGGTTCTATAACAACAACACCCCTGTCAGTAAAATTATCTGTATACCATAAATTACTAACAATTCCATTAATAGAAAAATGAACTGTATCCCTAAATATTGGACAAACCAACTTGTTATCTTCAATTTCTTGTTCTGATAAATTATAATCTTCCATTATCCTTTCAAAAGGATTCTTCATCATAGTAAACTTACCACTATTTGCAAAAGATCTATAAACTAAATCATCAGGTAATTCATCCATTGTTCTAACTAAAAACAAATCATCTTCACTTAATTTATAGCCAGAATCTATAAAATCCTGTTTTTCTTTAACAATCATTTTTCTCAACGAATTATTAATCTTAGACAATGTGAAAAAATCATTACAATTTATTTCATAAACATTTCGATCAATCTCATCTATATAATTGCCAACATAGTCCTTTAACATCTTACTCATTAATTACACTCCCAAGTTATAATAACAAATTTTATCTATATAAATACTTATTCCTCAATATCTAAAATATCTGAAAAACCAGTTACCTCAAAAATATCCATAACATTATCACATACATTTATAATAGTCATTTTTCCTTGTTTGTTCATAACTTTTTGCATAGATAACAATACTCTAAGTCCTGCTGAAGAAATGTAATCTAAATCTTTCATATCAATTATAACTTCTTCTACTCCTTCTAATTCACTCATCTTAGAGTCTAATTCTGGGGAAGTATTAGTATCTAATTTTCCATCTAATTTAATAGTTAATTTTTTTTCTTCTTTTTTTAAATCAATCTTCATAAAAATCATCCCTTCTAAATATAATTATATCTATTTTTATATTTAATAACAAATATTAAACTAAATATAAGTGCAACAACTTCGGCAACAGGCCATGCTGACCATAAACCAATTCCTTTAAATAAATAAGACATTAAATATAAACTAATTACAAGTATAACAAATGTTCTTGCAACTGATAATATTCCAGATATCAAGCCATTTGAAAATGCAGTAAATAATCCTGAGAAGAATGTATTATATCCACAAAATATTGTTGCAAGTATTGAAATTGTAAATCCTAATTGAGTTATCTTATATATTTCTGTTCCTCTATCAAAGAAAATATCCACAATATTATTACGTAGTAAATATGAGACTACCATTATCACAATAGATATCACAAATATCCAAATATTAGATAATTTAAATACTTTTTTACGAGTAGATTCATCTCCACTACCATAATGATAACTAAATACAGGTTCAACAGCTGATGTAAATCCCATAAATATAGATTCCATTATAAATTGAAAATAGAATACTACAGATAAAGAACTAACTCCTATCTCGCCATAATATTTAAATGCTAAATGATTCATTATTATAGATGTAACTGCTCCTGCAAGGTTTGAAATCATATCAGATGAACCATTAAATGATATTATTCCAATTTGTTTCAAGTTAAGTCCTGAGAATTTAATCTTATATTTACTCTTCTTTGCAATCATATAATAATAAAATGCATATATAATTGTACTCATATATCCTGTTGCAGTAGCTATTGCTGCTCCTTTAATACCCATATGAAGATGTTTCATAAAGATATAGTCAAGCACACAGTTAGTAACTCCACCTACTATAATAACAACTGCAGCAGTAACAGATTTACCTTCACCTATTATTAATATTCCAAGTAATGACTGTAACATTATTGCTATAGAAAATGTTGTCATTATCATATAGTAAGGTCTAAGATAACCAATATTTCCACTTGTAGCTCCACAGAGTTTCATAATAGGTTCTGCAAAAAGCAAACATATAATTGTGAGTACAATAGCTATTATTAAGGTAAATAGTAAGGTATTTGAAAATGCTTTACCTGCTTCTTTTAATTTACCTTCTCCCACAAATTTAACAATAACTGCATTAGCACCTGTCCCAAGCATTACACCTAATGCAATAAATAAATAAAGGATTGGTAAATATAAATTTACTGTAGCAATTGCTAAATCACCAACAAATTCTTGAATAAAGAATCCATCTACCATTTGATATAAGGCAATAAATACAAATGCAAATATACTAGGAAAGACAAATTTCATTAAAGAGAAAAAGTTAAAATCTTGAGCTAATTCACTATCTTCATCTTTTATTTTTTCCTTAGTCATAATCTAACCCTTTCTACTAAATATTCCTGTTACAAGTTTAAATATACTATTGTTACTATTAACTTGCTTCTTAATGTCTTGAACAGTAATATCATCTTGAGTAGTATGATGTAATAAAAGTTGTGTGATTTTCATAAATATATCTTTAAATTTAACAACACTTTCTTCATCATATCTACTAGCTGTATAATCAATCATTGTTTCTAAACCATCTTCTCCATCAAGAATTTGAATATCCATTAATGCTTGAGATGCTGCTTGATTTTGTCTAACACTAATCATTTCAATATTCATATCTTCAAGATCTCCACCATCTCTAATATCTTGTTGATATAAAAGACATGCTCCATCTTCTGATACAACTTCCGCATCTAAATCTTCATATGGATAGCAACTATACTTAATTGCATTTTGAACTTGTTTGTGAACATCTTGATATAAATCTCTTATTGTTCTCTTACCATTAAGTTTTAATGCAACAGGTAAATCTCTAAATAATAGACCTACACTTCCCATTGAGTAAGCATCATCTCTACCATTATAAATCCATGTTATTTTAACATTATCTTTTTTGTTATATATAGATAAAGTAAGAAGTGCCACTGTAATAAAGAATTCATTTCTACTAATTTTGAAACTCTTTTCAATTATAGACATTTCTTCATCTTTAATATCTAATTTAGAGAATAACTCTCCCATTTCATTTTCTCTTGAATCATGATCAACATTAGGTTTAACTGACCAATCAACATCATCATACATTTTTTCATAATATTTTTTTGCTTCTTCGTAAAAATCAGATTGTTGTTCTTTTTCTCTTTTATCAAGTATATAGTAATAATAATCTTTATCAATTTCCATTCCCATATATTCCTTAACCATATTAGCCATTAATACTTTAAATGAAGTACCATCAAATAATGAATGATGAATATCAATAAAGGCATAACCACATTTTTCAGTTTGGAACACTCTACATCTATATAGTTTAGAATTTATAAGTTTAAATGGCATTACTAAATTATCTTTTATTTGATTGAAGTCAAATTCTGAGATATGTTCAACTTTTATTTCTTCAAGTAAATCAGGATTATATTTTTGAACTAAATCTCCATCTTCATTAAAATGGAATGTTGTAAGTAAAGCTGGATGATTTTTTAAAACATTATACATTGCCTTAGCAAGATCTTCCATATCATAAAGACTAGTATCAACTTTCAACATTGTAAATAAGTTGTACATTGTAGACTTAGGTGTATATAATTGATAATCAACCATATATAATTGTTCAGTAGTAAGAGGATGTTCAATCTTCATTGCTTCATCGTTTTTCTCATCTGCTGATATACCATCATCACTTGTAACGGATTCTTGATATATCTTAGCAATTTCTTCTGCACATCTTCCTCTAAATATATGAGAAACATTTATTCCTGGAAGTTTAGTCTCCACTACTGCTTCTATTGCTTTTAATGAGTCTCCTCCCATTTCATAAAAATCATCTTTAATACCGACTCTATCAAGTCCAAGTACTTTAGCAAATGCCTTACAAATTGCTTTTTCTGTAGCATTTGTAGGTTCTACATAAGTACCTTGAAAATCTTTTGTATCAGGAGCAGGTAATGCTTTTCTATCTAATTTTCCAGTAGCTTTTAAAGGTATTTCATCAATTTTAACAAAATATGCTGGTAACATATAGTAAGGAAGTCTCTTTAATAATTCTTCTCTAACTTCTTCAATATTAAAATCAACTTCATCTTTATAATAAGCACAGATATAAGATTGATTTGCTTCATTAAATCCTTTTGCAGCTACCCAACTAACTCCAAGTACTTGTTTAACTGCTGCTTCAATTTCAGCCGGTTCAATTCTATTACCATTAATCTTGATCATATCATTATTACGACCAAGTAATACTAAATTGCCTTTTGGATCTTTCAATGCAAGGTCCCCAGAATGATATATTCCATCCTTTAATGTTTTTTCAGTCTCTTCAGGAAGATTCATATAACCTCTAAAGTATGGATTATCATAACAAAGTTCTCCTGTTTCTCCATCTTTTACTTCTTTGCCATCTTCATCAAGTAATTTAATCTTTAAATCTTTTAACGTATTCTTACCTATAGGACAAGTCTCATATGATTTATCTATTTTAAACATACTAACAATAAAAGCACTCTCACTCATCATATAAGTATTACACAATTTAACACCTTTAATATAAATATTATTAGCTGGTTCACTTCCAACAATAAGTGTCTTTAAGAAAGGTCCAGTTGATCCTTTTAACATTCTTACATAAGATGGAGTTAAGAATGTTAATGAAATAGTTTTTTCTAACATAAATTTTTTTAATGCAACAGGATTCTTCAAAGTAGCATAAGAAACTATATAAAGTTTTATATTTCCTAAATCACTTCCTGAATATAATACATACATCAAGAAGATTGTTGAAGCTATAAAGTTTAAAGGTGCAACTAAAGCCCCATGTTCATTTCCTTTAACTAAAACTTCATCTTCACTTATTTTAACAGAATCAACTGCTCTTAAAATATTTCCATATTCATGTAAAACACCTTTAGGATTTCCAGTAGTTCCTGATGTATAAATAGCAAAAGCAGCATCATGTAAATCGGCAACAACAAATCCTTCTTTAGGATCAAGTTTCATAATTTCATCCCAAGTATCTTTATTTATTTCTGCTTTACAATTACAATCTTTTCTAATAAATTTGATTCTATCAGGTGCATAATTATCTTCAACTATAGTAAATGCTGCTCCTGCTTTCCAAACACCAACCATAGCCATTACAGGTTGCACACCTCTAGGTAGATTAATTAAAACAAAGTCTTCTCGTCCCACGCCTTCACTAGATAAATAAGCATAAATTTTAGCAGATACCTCATCAATTTTTGAATAACTAATCCCCTTAGTATTATACTCGTCGTAAATGAAAGTCATATTTGGACTCTTATTTACATTTTCTTGAAATTTTTCAACAAAAGACAACATATTATTTACCTCCTAGATTTTTTTCTATTGTTAAAATATTTTTATTATTATCATGTTTATAACTAACTTTATCCATCATCTTCTTAACCATAAATATTCCAAGTCCACCTATTTCTCTATCTTCACTTGATAAATTTATATTAGGTTCATCTTTTTCTAATGGATTAAAAGGAATACCTTCATCAATAAAAGTAATAGCAAATTTACTATCATCTAAGGATATTTCTATATCTACATAACCTGTTTTTTTGTATGCATAATTACAAATATTAACAAATATTTCTTCTATACATACGTCTAGTTTCATTATTATTTTTTTATTTACTTTATCGCCTAAGGATTTATGGACAAATGCTGTTACTTCTTCTAATTCTGAAGTATCGGTTTTAAATCTATTTTTCATATTATTAACCTTTTGTTTATATTCAAGACATAGCATTGTTATATCATCAAATTGATCTGCTCCATCTGCAAACAAATCAACATCTTCTTTTACTTTTTCAAGTATTGTTTTTGGATCTTTAGAAGAGACACTATTAAGTGATTTTATCATTCTATCTAATCCAAACATTTCTCTTTCCTTGTTTTCTGATTCATTTACTCCATCTGTATATATAAATATTTTATCTCCGCTATTAAGTTTTATATCATAATTATTATACTTATAACCTTCCATTACTCCTAAAGGAATATCATGTTTTCTTTTATCTATTGTAAATTCTTCTCCGTTTCTATATATACATGCATCTTCATGTCCCGCTATTGAAATAGTCATCTTTCCAGTTGATGTATCAAGTATTCCTAATAATACAGTTATAAACATATTATCTTTATTATTACTACAGATTCTATCATTAACAGTTGTTAAAACTTCTCCTGGATTATTTATTGATAATGAATACTCATTAATCAAAATCTTTGTTACCATCATAAATAGTGCTGCTGGAACGCCTTTACCAGAAACATCGGCAATTACAACACCTAAATGATTATCATCTATTAAAAAGAAATCATAGAAATCTCCACCTACTTCTTTAGCTGGTGTCATTGTTGCATATAAATCAAATTCGTGTTTTTCTGGAAATGCAGGAAATGTTGTTGGTAGTGAATTTTCTTGAATTGATTTAGCAAGTTTTAATTCTGTTCCTATTCTTTCTTTTTCTTTAGTAATACTTGTTATATTATCTATGTATTTAACTGTATCATTTTCCATTTTATTAATAGAAATTGCTAAAGAAGCTACTTCACTTATCTTACTTATTTCCTTTATTTCTTTTTTCATTTTATTATCATCATTAGCAAATCTCTTTGCCTCATCATTAATTTTAATAATTGGTTGTACTATTTGTTTACGTATAAATATTTTTACTAAAATTATGGAAATAATCATTATAATTAATGTTAATGAAGAAACTTCTAAAATGTATTTTTGTCTTGCTCTACTTAGATTTTTCATAAATCTTTGAACA
The DNA here is from genome assembly GCA_902798815.1 of uncultured Erysipelotrichaceae bacterium. Lineage (GTDB taxonomy): Bacteria > Bacillota_I > Bacilli_A > RF39 > UBA660 > UBA3789. The sequence continues at coordinate 61,406 of CADBYH010000015.1, forward strand.
CAAAGAATTCCTGCAACTTTTCCATTACTATCTTTTAATGGTAATAATGATGTAACGTGGTCATTATATCCTTTTCTTTTTTCTCTAACTACAACAACTGCTCTATCAATTTCTCCATTCATTAGTTGTTTATAATATTCTTCATATTTCTTATTGGAAGTATCATGAATAGAACCAACTTCCCAAGGTGTATATCCACTATTTTTATTAACCGAATTAAAAATACTATAATAATGCTTATAATCATCTGTTGGTTTAATAGCATATATAACTGATGTTCCCATTTTATTTGTTAATATATTTAGTCTTTTGTAAGTAGTTTTATATTCTTCTGAATCTGAGTTTCCCTGTAAATAAGAAGGAATATTATCCTTATTAATTATTGCTGCTGCTGTTAATCCTACTTTATATGCAGAATCATTATACTCCTTTGTATACGTAACGGTAAATCTGTTGTATCCTACGATTTCAATTATAATTGAAAAAATAGATAATAATGCAATAATAGAAATAATTATATAATCTTCAAGTTTATTAGTTCCTTTAATATTAAACATAATTATTCACCCCAAATTCATTTATATTATATCAAAAAATATAGTACTTAAATATAAATAAACTATCTTTTTATGTAAACATAACCTAAATTATCATTATCACATAATTCAAAATTATCGCTTAATGCACTTTTTATATTAACACCGTTAATATTATTATTATATGTAACTTTACTACATAGGACTATTCCATTTTCTTTTAGTAAATCAGTTAAATTAGAGGAAATTATTTTAAGGAATCTAGAATCTCCAATGCTCCATTCTAAAATATTTGATATTACAGCAATATCATATAATTTTTCAAATTTTTGTTTTTTAAATAGATTAAGTTTTGAATAATTAATTGTAGACGGAAGATTATTCATTTCAATATCTCTACTAAAATCTAAACCTTTTTCAGGATCTACAATAAACATTCTAGAGAAATTTGCTTTTTTATTTAATAATGATTGCCAAAAAAACAAAGCATCTTTTTCTTCTATTGTTTCAGGTTTAACACTTAATAATAGTAATTGAATCCAATCATAATCATTATAAATTAATGCTGTTGGATATAATTCTTTCATATATTTGATTGTCCACATTCTAATATAAAAATAATAATAGGTAAATTTATTTTTATCAAAAGTATCTATATTTTTTATATTATGAGATTTTAATTTAAATAATTGATCAGAACTAGAAAGAACAGATAAAACACTTTTATCTGTAAAATCTACTTTTTCAAATAATTTGTCTAATTCTTCATTAGTCTCAAAATATATTTTTGAATAACCTTCTATTGATCTTTTTCTACATAACCATTTTGCATAATATAAATCTCTTTTTACTCCCATAGGCACCTCATTAGTGCCTTTTATTTTATAACAATTTTAAGATTTATTCAACAAAAAAAGATTCTAAGAATCTTTATATTTGCGGTTTTCCACAATTTGGACATATTTTTGCGTGATTAATTGATTGTCCACAATATTTACAAAATCTATGTCTTACTTCTAGTATTTTTTCTTTTGATAATGATAATTCGTTTAATCTTTTAATAGATATAAAATACATGAATACAACAAATATGAAGAATACTGCTAAAAATATGCTATTATTCATCATTAAACAGAAATCATATATACCATGTAATAAGATTGGAACTATTAAACTTAAGAACAAGTTTTTTCTTACTTCTTTTTTATTTTCTTTAATTGAATATGCTTTTGCAATACTCATGTAATATCCCATAAATATAGCATCACATGCATGTGATGGAACAGCACTAAATGCTCTTACTACTGCTGTTGTTATATCTACTTTTGTTAAAATGTACATTATATTTTCAATAAAAGCAAAACCTAATGATACAAATACTGCATAAATTAAACCATCATATTTTTCATCAAAATGTTTGCTTCTATAACCAAATATGTATAACATAATCCATTTAGAAGTTTCTTCTATTAAGGCTACTCCTAAAAACGTATATAATAAAACATCAATAAATGATTCACTTTTCAATTTCATAAATGGGAATATTCTACCAAGTAAATCAAATGATAATAGTGTTAATCCACAAGATATTATTCCTAATACAAATAATTCTAGTAATAGAATCATTGGTTCTTTATTTCTATCTTTATAATATACGAATAACAATATTAACATTACTGGTATTATTGCCATAAATAATAAAATCGACATATTAGACATTTTATCACCTCGTATCCTATTATAAGTATAACATAACTTATTTATATAAAACAAAAAATCGTTGTTTTCAACGATTTTCTTTACATAAATGGTGTCCGCGAGGCGACTCGAACGCCTGACCGATCGCTTAGAAGGCGATTGCTCTATCCAGCTGAGCTACGCAGACATAACTTGCTGACAAATAGAATTATAATATAAAAGCACTTATATTTCAAGTGCTTTTTTACTTTTTATTAATAATATCAAGGTTTTTACCATTTACTTTGAACATTACGGATAATACATCATAATTAGCAAAAACCGAATTTGCTATCTCTTCAAGATTATAATTAACTATATTTTTATCATCAATCAAGTATTTATTAAAATTTAATATCATAACATTGTTATCTTCTTTATATTCTGTTAATTCTGTATTGCTATTTAAAAAACTTATTAAATTTTCTGTATTTGTATTTTTTAATTCATCAATAATTATTTCTATTTTTTCTCTTTTATCTGATGTATATTTTGTTACAGGAATATAATTCTTATCATTTGAAAAATAATAAATTACTACTTTATTTATATTACTTCTATCTTCAATATTATATTCTTTATTAATGGAAATATTTTTATCTAATAATTTATTATAACCATCTATTTCTTCATTATTTACTTTTATAGATATATAATCTATTTCTTTTAATTCTAATAAAGATTTTATAAGACCAGGTATTGTTATTTCATAATTATTTTTTTTAAATGCTTCTGATAGATTTAAATACAATACTTTATCTTTTAATTCTATATCTAATATTTTAGTATCATTTGGAATATATCCTTTATAATTACTTATTATTTTTTTATTTGATTCTTTTAAATAATTAATTATATTTTCAACTTGCTTTAAAGGTTTATCTTTATCTAAAAAAATATTTACTTTTACTAAATAATTATCTTTATTTAATAAATAAACTGTATTAGTTTTTATGTTAGTTATATCTTCAATTTCATAGTTTGTTCTTAAAACATTACTATTTATGTTAGATATAGTATAAATTGTTAAAATTATAAATGTAGTTAATGTTGTATAAAATAGTTTTCTTATTATTCTCATATTATCACCTAAATAATAATATGAAAAAACGTACGTTTTTAGTACGTTTTATAGAGATAATTCTTTTAGTTTTATTAATTCAATTACTGTAGCCGCTCTTCCTTTTGTTCCGAGTTTTTGCATTACATTAGATATATGATTTCTAACAGTCTTTTCACTTATATCTAATTTTTTAGATATATCTTTGGTATTATTATTTTCAATTAATAGAGTGAATATTTCTTTTTCTCTTGGAGTTAAAATATAATTCATATAATATCACCTATAATATTATATATATAAATTACATATATGTTTAAGTTAAATACCTATTTATTTTTTTTGGAATTTTACTATTATATTCATTTTATCTTTATATTCTTCTTGAATACTTCGCATTATTTTATTAGCAAGAGTTTTATCATGTTCATTTGATATACATACTACATCAATACTACTATTATCAATTTTTGTAAAACAATCTAAATTAAATTCTTTTTTTAATTTTTTTTCATAGTTTTCTTCTTTTCCTTGAAGAGAATTATAATATTTTAATAATTCATAGGTATTGTTTTTTTCTTCTGTTGACAGTTTTTCATTAGTTAGAGCATTTTCTAATGATTCTATTTTTTCTTTTCTTGAGTTTTCTTTACTTACTCTTAGTGCTGTTAAGGGAGATGATTCTTCAACTTTTGCGACTACTTGTTCTTCTTTAATTACTTTCTTTTGTACTTTTTCTAATACATCATTAGGTATTGTAACATAGTATATTCCTAAGATTAGTATTAGACTAAATAAAGTTATAAACCATAGGTTTTGTTTATTTAACATATTATTAGCCTCCATTCACTAATATATATGAAAAAAAATATAGAATATTCATTCTATATTTTATTATCCGATTCGGAAAGCTGGAGCCAAACCGTAGCTAGAATTATTGGCATTATTGTTATTCCAATTACCATTATTATTGACATTGGCAAAATTATTACTATTATTAGAATTGGCCGGGCGCAACCACTGAACCCAAACCGAAGCCTAACCAACGGGTAACACATAATTTTCATCAGTTTTCCTTATTTCAAATATATTATCCAAATATCTTTTGAAAATATTTTGAAATCATTTTTACTATTTATCTATCATATTTGATAATTAACTCCATGAACTTTTACATAAAAGTTCATGGAGTATTATTCTTATTATTTTATTTTCACAAAGGCCTTATTCTAAGTCCTTTGTGGGAAAGGGTGGTTTCTGCTTGTCCTCACTTCCGTTCGGAGCGCGCTTTAGAAACCTTTCTTTATCGGTATTGGGCTAGTCCTCATCCTTAGTATGAGATTTGCTTTTATTAGATAACTTGTTCTAATTACCCGATTCGGAAAGCTGGGGCGACACCGTAAGTATCACCGGCACTAGCGTCACCCCAACCACAACGACCACCACTAGTGACAGCGGCAAAACCATAACTAATATTAGAATAGGCCGGGCGCAACCACCACCATGTGTTTGAGGAATTATATTGTTTGATTGCTTTATCTAGATTTGTTCCATTCCTACTACTTGTTGAATAAGTTACTCCATTATTACTATAATACTCTAATTGATGTGACGTTCCATATGCTGTGTCAAAGAAATGATATTGTCCATCATCAGTTCCATATACTTCTTCTGATGATAGTAAATATAATTTATCTGTTGTTGTAAAGTTT
>CADBYH010000016.1 GCA_902798815.1 uncultured Erysipelotrichaceae bacterium
AAATGGATTATCCTCTTAATAATGGTAATATTATAGTTAAAGCAGACATAATGATATTTGATATAGATAAATCATTGAAAGTAATAAATGAATCTAAAAACAAAAAAAGATAATTATTAATTATCTTTTTTTACTTTTCTTAATTGATGTCCTTTTTCACTTTCTAATTCTTTTTTAGGAGTATAACTAATCCTAAACCTAGTAATTTTATCATCTCTATACATAGAAGATAATCTATCTTCTGTAGTATCTATTTCATAACTAATATTATTATTATCAAATGATTCTAATAATTTAGAAAAATTTAAATATAAATAATCATAATTATAAACTGTTTCAGATTGAGCAATACCTACAAAGAAATGTCTTTGTTCAGAACCAACTACATATTTATATAATGCTACAATTTGTTCTTTATAATCTTTTAAAAAATCACCAAAAGTTCCTTTATGTTTTATTAAATCATCATAATCTCCACAAAAAACTAAACTTAAACTTAAGTAGTCATCTACTTCAACATCATTATTTTTAGCATTTGAAATTAAATTAACAATTTTTTCTTCGGTTATCTTTTCTGTATTAGTATCCATTTTTTCATATAAGTCTAAAGTTTTATAACTATCTATTAATTTAACTCCTTTTTTAATTATAGTAGGTGAAACTAAAGTATAATTTTTATCCTTATTTTCTTCAATAATTTTTATTTTATCATTTATACTCATCTAAACCCTCCAAAATATTATCTTTGAATTCCGATTTCATTTGTATCATTCCATTCGATATTATCATCCCAATCAAAATCAGAAAGACCATAACTATCACTTATTTCATTAGTTTGTTGATTATCAAACTCTTGCATCATTTCTCCTAATTGATTTTTTCTTAATAAATCATCTTGTTCTTCTCTTTTTAGTCTTGCTTCTGTTTTAGAAACAGCTTTATTATATCCTTCTTTTAATTTCTCTATTGATTCAGGACTTAAATTTTTTTCAAAACCATGGTTTAATCTAACTGCCTGTTTATCAACATCAAAACATCCTACAATAAACTTTGGATCCAAATAATTAATTGATTTACCATCATTCTGTTTTAATTCATTATAAAATGCTCCAAACATCTCTCCATCTAAATCTGAACGATTACCAAGCATATTTATATATTCAGTAGGTAGTCTCATAATTATTACTTTTTTTGAATCTTGATGTTGCCAGTTATTAAATGATTCTTTTAAGGCATCAATAGTTGGTTCAGGAATTCCTGCTTTTCTATAACTTTCTTTAATTTCTGGAGAAGGAACACTTAATCCGATAGAAGTATAATAAAGAGAATTATCTTTTGTTCTCAATCCATTTTCAAAAATACTATCAATAACTTGATTATTATTACCTGATCTACCAGTACCATGACCAAGATATGTATAACCTGGTTCAGAAAATATTGATTCTAACTGTTCTAATTTTACATAAGTATCTTGATTAGTATCATTAGTCATATTTAACACCTCAAATCATCTAATAATAGATTTATTAAACTCTTTATCTTTTCTATTAGAAACATTATTTTTTAAATTATTAAATCTAATTATTTCTTTATTGAAAAAATACAAAGATGCTTTTCCATCTTCAGCAAATGCAGCCTTTTCAACACCATATACTTTTAAATAATCATTAGCTTCTTCAATTGTTAGACTACCTTCAAAAACCTTTTTACAAGTATTTTTCACATCATCCATTTGTTCATTAGTAAGTTTCATATAGTACCTCCATAATCAATTACTATGATATCATATTTATAAAATAAATAATATACTTTACACATATAACTATAATAATTATTCTTCAACTAATTATATGTGATATAATTTTTTTATGATAAGGAGTAATTGAAATGGAAAAAAACAAGAAAAATATTTTTATAATATGTGGAATAATAATTTTAGTAATCTTAATAGTTGTAGGTACTTTGTTAATATTAAGACCAAAAAAGGAAACTGTAGAAGAAAAGAAAACATCTCCGACAACTACAAAAAAAGAACCAAGAAAATATAAACTAAACGAAGATATCACTGTTAATACTAAAGATGGAAAATATCGTCTAAAAATAAAAAATATAAAAGAAACAACTGAAAGAAGCCCAAGTACAAGTGTAAAAGCAGATAGGGTAGTTATAATAGAATGGGAATATGAAAATATTTCATTAGAACGTGAACTATATATAAGTGATTGGTACTTTAAAGCATATGATAAAGATGGTAATGAACTTGAAAAATATCCAGCTGTAAAAGATATTAAAGCAGGAAATAAAATAACATCAGGAAACACTTCAGTAGCAAATGCTGCATATGCCTTAAATAATAAAGAGAATCTTGTATATTTTAACTTCTATTTCAGTTTAACTAGTGAAACACCTGCTTGTACAATAGAACTTGAATGGTAAAGGGAATTTAATCCCTTTTTTTTAATTGATTTTAAATAATATAAAAAGCCTTAGACTATATTACAATAGTCTAAGACAATATTAATTATTGTATATTATTGCTTTCATATAATTATTTCATAGATTTATAAAGCCTAGCAAAATAAGATTTGTTTTTTATTAATTCTTCATAATTACCAGATTCTTTTATTTCACCATCATATAATACATAAATGTTGTCAACATTTTTTATAGTTTCTAGACGATGAGCAATTATTATTATTGTTTTGTTTTCAAGATTTTCTAATACATTGTTCATTACATTTTTTTCAGTTATGTTGTCCATTGCACTTGTTGCTTCATCTAAAATTATTATCTTAGATTTATCAAAAAATAGTCTTGCTAAGGCAACTCTTTGTCTTTCACCACCAGACATTTTTATTCCTTTTTCTCCTATTTCAGTGTCAAGACCATTGTCAAGTCTAGCGTAAAGTTTGTCTAAACAAACAAGTTTTAATACTTTTAATATTTCATCATCACTTATTTCTTTATCAAAAACTAAATTTTCTCTTAATGATCCGTCAAAAATAGGTGCTTCTTGAGATACATATGTAACATTATCATAAAAACTGTCTAAATTTATTGTTGAAAGTTCTTTTCCATCTAAACTTATTGATCCCTCATTGTATTTTACAAGTCCCATTATTAACTTTATTATTGTACTTTTTCCACTTCCACTTTCTCCAACAAATGCTACAGATTGTTTAGCATCTATTTTTAAAGATAAATCATCTAATATTTTTTTAGAATCATTATAAGCAAAAGATAAGTTCTTTATTTCTATAGAACCAGATACATTTTTGATAGTCTTTCCAACATATAAATTTTCATCATCTTTAGTATCTAATAATCCTATGAATTTTTTAACAGCTACTTTGTTTAATTTGTAATCCACATATTCAACATTAAAAATAGCAATTGGTTCATAAGCTTTACCAAGTAATGCAATTACAGTAACAACAGCACCGACAGATAAATTTGAATATAATACTGCATATCCTAAAACAATTACTTTTAAAACACTAACAATAACATCAAATAATGAAAAGAATAGTTCATGAACAAGTTTTATTTTTGTTTTGCTATCAACAATGTTTTTTATTCCGTCTTTAACAATCTTTATTTCAGTACCATATTTTTTATTGGTTCTAAAAACTACAAGTTCCATGAATCCACGAACTAAATGTTTATTAAGAAGTTCTTGATTAACAAGAATCGTTTCTTTTAATTTGTATAATTTTTTTAGGATTATGTTAGAAATAACAACTACAAAAACATAACCTCCAAAAACAAAAAGTACAAATTCTTTTTTAACCTTATAAATAAAATATAAACTGAATAAGGCAACCGGTAATAACCATCTAAATAATTTTAACCAAAAATCAACTAAGATGTCTCGACAAGCTGTTGCACCATCCTCAGTTTTTTGAGAAAGACGTCCTGTTCCAATTTTCTGATATTCTAAATAATCTATTGTCATCATTTTCTTTAATACTTGTAATTTGAAATCTAAATAAAGTTTGTTTTTTACTTGCTGTTCTGGATAGTTTTCAATGTAACCAAGTATTGTTGATACTATTAATAAAACCCCATATATTATTAATGGTGTAATAGTAAGAGTTTTAAACTGAAAATCATCAAGTATCTTTTGATAATAGGTAACACCATATAAATCTAAAAAATTTATTATTATTCCAATGAAAACATAGAATACAATCATTTTAGAATTGTTTTTTATAACATCTTTAAATAATTTCATAATATTCCTCCTAAATAATATATTTCACTAAAGTTACTAACAAAAAAAGAACCTCCTTTCATAAACAGCAAAAACACATAACTTTAGTGTTTGCCATTCATGAAGAGATTCTTAAGGCTCATCATTATTCCTCTAAACATATGTTTATCTGGTAGTAAAACGCGAATGGACGAATTAATTTACTACATTCACATTATAGCATAAAAATAAAAAAACATCAAAATTCAATGTCAAAAGGACCATTATTTTTTAAAAATTTATTTACAAAAAACGCTAAAATTGGTATGATTAAATAGAAAATAGGGAAGAATGTTTATAGTAATAAATCTCTTTTTCTACAATTAAATATAAAATGTTAAGAGGAGCAATAACAATTATATTTAAATGTAATTTAGTAAATGGAGGAAAAGATAGTATGAAACAAAATAAAAAAACACTAGGAGTTGTTGTATTTACATTATTAGCAGTAATAACATTAGGGTTAGGTTATGCAGCAATATCTGCAATTATCTTAACAATTAATGGTACTGCAACAGCAACACCTGATACAAGTAACTATTCTGTTGAATTTACGGAAATATTACAAGAAACAAATGCTGATGCAGATATACTGCATGAAGATGGAGAGCCAGATGTAAATGTTACATTTACAACAAGTGGTTTAACAAAAGCAGGGGATACAGCAACAGTACAAGTTAAAATTGAAAATAACTCACCAGACTTAAAAGCCAATTTATCAATCAATACTAGTTCTACAAATAGTGAATATTTTTCAGTATCTAGTGTATTAGCAGATAATGTGCTAGAAGCAGGTGACTATACTACAGTAACATTAACTGTAACAGTATTAAAAACTCCAATTGGAGATAATAGTGAAACTACAACAGTTCTATCAACAATTACTGCAACACCTAATAACGATTAAATAAAGCTCCAAATATAAAAAAAGAATAAATATTCAAGGAGTAGGAGAATATGAAAAAGGGAAAAAGAACATTATATATATTACAATTTTTTATAATCATATTTTTTCTATGTATTCTCCTAGCTTCTAAAGTATTAACAAATAAAATACTTGTAGCATTTTTTTTAATGGTTTATGCATTTATAGCGAAAATGCTTATAAATAGATCAAAACCAATATCTATATATAAAAAAGAAGTATTTAAATATATGACTATGTTTGCAATTATATACATAGTCATGTATTACGTGTTGGGAATATATGTTGGATATTATACTTCAACATATAAATTTGGATTTAAGACATTAATAAATTACATAATTCCATTAATAGTAATAATTATTTCATCAGAAATAATTAGAGGGGAATTTTTAACAGAAAAAACTAAGCTAGCAAGATTTAATACTATTTTATTTATTGTACTTGTTGATTTAGTTGTATATGTAAATATATATAATTTATTTAATTTAAATGAATTCTTACAAGCATTAGGATATATATTTTTCGCATCTATAGTATCAAATATATTATTCAACTACGTTGCTGAAGAATTTGGAATTGTCCCAAATATCTCATATAGATTAATAACAACATTGTATTTATATATTATTCCAGTAACGCCAGATGTATATATATACTTTAAGTCTGTATGTAGAATGATTTATCCAATGTTAGTTTATATATCATTAAAGAGTGTTTATGAAAAAGATAAACTAATTGTAAAGAAACAATCAAAGACAGTAAAGTCTTTGACAACAACAGGAACAGTAATATTTATGGCAATTATAGCTGGTTTGATATCATGTAAATTTACATACGGAATGCTAGTTATAGGTTCTGGATCAATGACCGGAACAATTGATAAAGGCGATGCCATAATATATAGAAGAGAAAAGAAAATAGATAATGTTTCCAAAGGAGATATTATAGTATTTAAATCAAATGAAAAAAGAATTGTCCATAGAGTAGTTAAAATAGATGATATAAATGGAGAATTAAGATTATATACAAAAGGAGATAATAATGTTCAACAAGATCCAGATTATGTCAAAGAAGATAGCTTAGTTGGAATAGTAAAATTAAAAATATCTAAAATAGGTATGCCAACTATATGGTTAAATGAATTTTTCAAAGGAATAAAGAGAGGTAAATAATATGAAGGATATAGTAAGAGTAGATAAAGATAAATCATTTATTATGTATGTATTTCCTGTAGTTATATTTATAATAGGTTTGTTATTCTTATATAATTACTATACATTAAGTAAAGGACGTTATATCTATTATAATGAAGAAAGTAATGTAAACTATAATGTTTGTTTAAAACAAAATGAGTTTTATGAAAATAAATGTCTTGAAAAAAACAATCAATATGTTGCATCATTAATTGACTATATTCCTGCTAATTTCAATTATAAATTAAATTTCTTAAATTCTGATTTAGAATATACATATAGTTATAGAATGGTAGCAACATTTAATGTAAAAGATAGTAGTAGTGAAAAAATATTATTTACTAAAGATGATATTTTATATACATCACCAGAGAAGAAAGCAACAAATGGTGTTGCTATAGATTATAATTTAAGTATTGACTATAACAAATATAATGATTTATTAAATAATTTTATTAATATTTATGATTTAAGTCAGACAACAAATGAATTAAAGGTATCAATGGATGTTTTTATTAATGGACAAGGTGATGAAAAATTTGGAGATATTAATACTTCAAAAGCAACAAGTCTAACAATTCCGTTAACTACAAAGACAGTAAATATTGATATAAATGGAACAACAATGAATTCAAATGATAATAGAATTCATGTTCAACCAACTAAGAGTTATACTCCATTATTAATACTTGGAGTAGTATTTGTTGTTATAGCTTTAGGTTTATTAATATTAATATTAGATTTAATAAAGAAAAATAGAACAGTTCAAGAAATATATGATAATAGAATAAAGAAAATAACACTTGCATATGATGCATATATTCAAAAAATAACAGGAGATTATCCAATAGGTGCATCTCAAATATGTAAAGTATCAAGTTTCCAAGATATGCTTGAAATAAAAGAATCTTCTGAAAAACCATTATTAATGTTAGAAAATAAAGAAAAAACAGGTACTTTCTTCCTTATTCCAGTAGGAGAAGGAGTAATCTATACATATGCAATAAGAGTTGTAGATATTGAATCAGAAATCAAAGGAACAAAAGCTCCTGAATATGATGTAGAAGATATTAAAGAAAACAAACCTGAGAAAAAAACATATACAATTGATAAAATAAAAGAAGATATAAAAAATACAACAGAAATAGAAATACTAGATGATTGCAATGCAATTTTAGGAACAAAAAATTCTGATGAAGACCTATATGAACAGTTAGGTAAAACTTCTGAATATAGATTTAGAAAGTAAATTTAGATTGTAAAATAGGCATTATAATATAGTGCCTATTTGTATTATAAAAGGAAGGTGAAAATATGAAGAAGAAAATTAATAATAAAGTATTCTATAGTATTTTAGTCGGCCTTTTTTTAGTTACAATAGCAATTGGATATGCTGATATATCTGATTTAGGGTTATTTATAACCGGAAATGCTACATCATCTGGAATTTCATCAGCAGAAGATTTTGAAATAGGATTTACAAATAATGTAACTCAAAGTGTATCAACTAATACAATATCAGTTCAACATAATATTGTCGATAATCACAACGCAGAGTTTACAGTTACAGGTATGTATGGTTACAATGAAACAGCAACAATTAATTTTGAAATAGAAAATAGAAGTGAGCATTGCTTTGCAGCAATAACAACATCATTAACAAACTCAAATCCAACATACTTTGATGTAAGTTATTCACTAGTTGATAGTCACAATAATCCAATTAGTGTTATTCCTCCACAAGAAACAGCAACGTTAAGAATAACAGGGCGAGTTCTTAAAGTTGCAACGGATTCTGCACAAACAACTAATGTATCTGTAAATATAATAGCAACATCAGAAGAGGATCCAGGAGAGTGATAGAGATGAACCAAAACAACAAAAAGAAACAAAAGAAGAAGAAAACATTAAAAGTTCCCATTACAGCTATAGTTGTTATTGTTATTGGTATAATCTTTTCAACAGTAGCATTCGCCCAGACAACATATAATTTAACTGCTTCAGGTACAATGAACTTAGGTATTCATGATGGAGTAGTAATAACAGATGTTACAATGGAAAATCATACATCAAATTCATCAGCAAGTATAAGTCACTATGTAAAATCAATATTAACAAATGATGTAATTTTAAATAATTCGGAATCATATGTAACACTAAAAGTCACTTTAAAAAACACTGACAATGTCAAATATAAATTTAAAGGTATTTTATATGATACTACTCAAAATAATGCATTAGGAGCATATTCAAATGCCGATATAACACCAGAAGTAACAACAGGAACAAATGGTATCACAACTGATACAATAGTAGATGAAAATGCAACAATAATAGTATATGTAAAATATAAATATACCGGAGCACAATTTACAGATGGACATTTAACAGGAACAATAAAATTAAATTTCTCAAGATTATATAATATTAATTTTGAATTAGATGGTGGAACAATAAATGTAGGACAACAAACATATTTTGAAACAGGTGAGACAGTTTCTTTACTACAACCATCAAAAAATAATTCTGATTTTATTGGTTGGTATTCAGATAGTTCTTATACAAATGGAATAAATTCAATAACAGGACAGACATCAAATATAACAGTATATGCTAAGTTCTTAACATACTATGATATATATTTCCAAATGCCACCAGATTGGTATAAACCAGAACAACAAAATGATTATGATGTATATATGTATTTATTTAATACATCTGATTCCAATATAAAAAATGCTGAATGGCCAGGAGTACAAATTACTCATTATACAACAGCAGGACAAGATTATATATATAAATATAATGCAAGAGAAGATGTATTAAACCAGTATAATCGCGTAATTTTTTCTAATGGACAAACTGCAGGTGGAATCTATAATACAGTTGAATCAGAAAAAAAATATAAGCAAACAATCGATCTTTCATTAAGTAATTCAAATTATGGAAAAATATTTGTTCCAGAATTATATAGTACTAATGGAGATGAAAAAAGAATCTTTGCTAGATCAGGATTCAATTTCCATTACTATATATGGAATGATTCAACAGGAGCAAAACCAACTGGAGGAGATTGGCCAGGAACACCTTTTTCAGAAACAATTAATAATTCAACTCCATTCTTCTATGCAATAATTAACAAATCACAATATGATAAAATTATAATGAATAGAGGAAGTGGTACAGATCAAACTCAAAATTTTGATGTTCCTAATGTCCAAGATTTAACACTATCATATTCATGGGATTATCATTACTATTATTTTGTAAGAGTATTTTATAGTGGAAGTTGGCACAATTTTAATAATTGGATTTCAACAGATTATAGTACGTGGAGAAATAGCGATTATACAACTTTTGCAAATACAGAAACAGATATAAATTCACTAAATTATTACTTAAATTAAACTTAATCAAATGATTAAGTTTTTTAATGTATATTTGCTAATAATAATTAAATATTGTATAATTACTACGGGTGAAAATAAAATGAGTAAAAGATTAAAAGCACCATGGTTAAACTTTTATACAGAAAAAGAGAGATTTCATTTAGAATATCCTGATTTTTCAGCATATAAAATGATTGAATATACTGCAAGTAAACACTTAAATAATGTAAGTTATAACTATTATGGAAATAAAAAAACATACTATGAATTTTTAAAGCAAATTGATGATGTAGCTAGATCACTAAAAGCAATAGGTGTAAAAGCAAAAGATGTAGTATCAATATGTATGCCAAATACACCAGAAGGAATAATTTCTTTCTATGCTGTAAACAAAATAGGAGCAATTGCTAGTATGATTCATCCTCTATCAGCAGAGAATGAAATAAAATATTATTTAAATCTTTCAAAAACAGAATGGTTAATAACAATAGATTTTGCACTTGATAAAATAATTAATATCGTAAATGATACAAAAGTAAAAAAAATAATTACAACAAGTGCAGCAGAATCAATGCCATTAGCAATTAAATCTATATATACAGCAAGTAATGTATCAAAAAATATAAAACTAAAAAGTTTAAATCCAATGAATTATATTTATAATGATAAAAGTATAAGTAGCATAGAAAAAATCAGTTGGAAGGATTTTATTAAGTTAGGGAAAGAATATACAAAAGAAATAGATGATGATTTTAAAGGAAAAGATATTGCTGCAATTCTTTACTCTGGAGGAACAACTGGAACTCCTAAAGGAGTTAAATTAACTAACTTAAATTTTAATGCTTCAGCAATGCAAAATTTTGAACACTTTGCTTGTTTAGAGACAACTGATAAAGTATTAGCAATTATGCCAATATTTCATGGTTTTGGATTAACTGTATGTATTCATTGTGTTCAATATTGTGGAGCAACAAGTATTTTACTTCCTCAATTTAACGCAAAATCATTTGACAAAATATTTAAACAATATGAGCCAACAGTTGTTATTGGAGTACCAACTTTATTTGAAGCAATGCTTGATAATAAAAATTTCAATCATATGAAATTAGATTATCTAAGATGTATTATTTCAGGAGGAGATTCTTTATCTATAGAATTAAAGAAGAAATTTGATGAATGGTTGGAAAAACATCATTCTAAAGCAACTCTTAGAGAAGGATACGGTTTAACAGAATGTTGTGCAGCTTGTTGTTTAACACCTAGAGATTATTATAGACCTGGAAGTATAGGTGTTCCATATCCTGATATGTTCTTCAAAATTGTTGAACCAGGAACAGAAAAAGAACTTCCATATAATACACCAGGAGAACTAGTAATAACTGGGCCAACATTAATGGCCGGATATGTAAGAAACAAAAAAGAAACAAAACAAACACTTCGTAAACATAGAGATGGAAGAACTTGGTTGCATACAGGTGATGAAGCAACAATGGATGAAGATGGATTTGTATTCTTTAAAGGAAGAATAAAAAGAATGATAATTACATCAGGTTATTGCGTATATCCAAATCAAATAGAAAATGTAATAGAATCACATAAAGACGTTAGAATGTCTTGTGTTATTGGTATACCACATCCATATAAAGTAACCGCAGCAAAGGCCTTTATTGTACTAAATGACTCATCAAAAAAATCAGATCAAATACTTGAAGAAATAAAAAAATTAGTAGAAAAAAATCTCTCAAGATTCTCTTGGCCTGTAGAATATGAATTTAGAGAAGAATTACCAAAAACTCCTGTGGGAAAAATAGCATATAATGTCTTATTACATGAAGAAAAAATGAAAAAAGACAATGTTAATTGGGAAAATGAAGATCAATTATTAGAACAAGTAGAAGATGAGACAAATGCTGATCAATTAATAGAAAACATTAAAGAAAATGACAAATAAACCTTAGAAATAAGGTTTTTTCTTTTAAAAAAAAATTTATTAATATATAATATAATTAGGTGATAATATGAAGATACTAGCCAGTGATTTTGATAATACAATTTACTTTTCAGAAGATAAAGAAAAAAGCAATAAAAATATTGCTTCTATTAAAAAATTTATATCTCATGGTAATATATTCTGTATTATAACAGGAAGAAATTATAGTGATTTAAAAATATTATTAAATGAATATAATATTCCATATTCATATTTAGTATGTGAAGATGGAGCAAAAATATTTAATAATGTAGATTACTGTATAGATACTACATATCTTGATAAAAAAGATATAGAAAAAATAAAAAAAATATTAGATGAATTAAAATGTGATTATTATCTAGATGATGGATATAATAAAACAGAGTATCTTGGAGATGTAGTAAAAATTGTAATTAATTGTAAAGATGAAGAAGAAAAAGAAAAATTGGTAAAAATAATAAAAGAAAAAATAGATGTTCATATATATGCTAGTAGAACTCATGTAAATATTATAAATAAAGATGTAAATAAAAAACATGCCTTAGAAAAACTTATTACTTTAGAAAATCTAAATTTTAATAATATTCATGTAATAGGTGATAATGATAACGATTATGAAATGATTAAATTCTTTAAAGGAGCAGTAATCAAAGAACATCATAAAGTATTAGATGAATTAAATAAAAAAGAATATAAAACATTAAGTGATTATATTGAAGAATTAATGAAAAATTAATTCTTTTTTTCATACTATTAAATAGGTGATTAAATGAGTAACTTTATCATAGATTTAATAGTTAATTATGGATATATTGGAATGTTTATAGGAATGGTATTAGAAGCTGTAATAATTATTATTCCAAGTGAAGCAATACTCGCAACAGGAGGAATACTCGCAAGTAAAGGAATATTTAGTTTTACAGGGTCGTTTATAATAGGATTATTAGGAAGCATATTTTGTGCAATAGTAATATATTTTATGGGATACTTTGGAGGAAAAGCATTTGTTAAAAAATATGGAAAGTATTTTTTTATGAAGGAAGAAGACTTAGAAAAAAGTGATTCTTGGTTCAATAAATATGGAATGATATCAGCACTTGTATGTAGAAATATCCCTATAGTAAGAACATTAATATCACTTCCTATAGGAATAACAAAACAATCATTTATAAAATTTCTTATTTATACAACAATAGGATCCATTCCATGGACCCTGGCATTTACATATTTTGGTTATACCTTAGGAGATAACTGGATAATTATAAATTCCTATCTATCGCATCTAAAAACACCTATAAGAATAATCATAATAATAATTATTATGAGAATAATATACATATTATTATCAAGAAGGAATAAAAACAACATAAAATCAAGTAAACAAAAATGCTAGAAAATTCTAGTATTTTTTTTATTAATATGTTATAATGAGTAGCGACGTGTAAAGAGGTGGAAGTTATGGAAAAAAGAAATGTAGCAATTATTGCTCATGTTGACCATGGAAAAACAACTTTAGTAGATGGAATATTAAAAAGTTCAGGTATGTTTAGAGATAATGAAGATGTATCAAATGTATCAATGGACTCAAATGATTTAGAAAAAGAAAGAGGAATAACAATTCTTGCTAAAACTACTGCACTTGATTATAAAGGTATAAGAATAAATATCTTAGATACACCAGGACATGCCGATTTTGGTGGAGAAGTAGAAAGAATCATGAATATGGTTGATGGTGTATTATTAGTAGTTGATGCTTATGAAGGAGCAATGCCTCAAACAAGATTTGTACTTAAAAAAGCATTTGAAGCAGGTGTTAAACCAATAGTAGTAATTAATAAGGTTGATAAACCAAGTGCTAGATGTGCTGCAGTAGTGGATGAAGTATTAGATTTATTTATAGAATTAGGAGCAGATGAAGATCAATTAGATTTTGATGTAATTTATGCCTCTGCAATAAACAATACTTGTTCATTAAGTGATGATCTATCAACTCAAACTCCTGGTTTTGAAGAAATATTAGATAAAATTATTGATGTAATTCCAGCACCTACAGGTGATTCAGAAAAACCATTACAATTTCAACCAGCATTATTAGATTATAATGAATTTGTTGGAAGAATTGGAATTGGTAGAGTACATAATGGAAAAATAAAAACTGGAGAAATGGTAACTTGTTGTAGATTAGATGGAACTACAAAACAATTTAGAATTCAAAAATTATTTGGTTACTACGGATATAATAGAATTGAAATAACTGAAGCAGAAGCAGGAGACATAATTGCTATATCAGGTCTTGCTGATATCTCAGTAGGTGAAACTGTTTGTAATAATGATAATATTTTACCATTACCAAAACTTCATATAGATGAACCAACATTACAAATGACATTTGGAACTAATTCATCTCCAATGGTTGGAAAAGATGGTAAAATCGTAACAGCAAGAAAAATAGAAGAAAGATTAAATAGAGAAACTCAAAAAGATGTATCTCTAAAAGTTGAACCAGCAACTAACGAATCATTCTTAGTATCAGGACGTGGAGAATTACATTTAGGAATCTTAATTGAAAATATGAGAAGAGAAGGTTTTGAATTAGAAGTATCAAAACCAACTGTAATTATAAAAGAAATAGATGGTCAAAAATATGAACCATATGAAGAGTTACAAATAGAAGTTCCAGAAGAATCTATGGGTACAGTAATAGAACAAATTGGTATCCGTGGAGGAAAAATGGAAAGTATGAATAATTTTGAAGGACAAGTAAGATTATTATATACCATTCCATCACGTGGTCTTATAGGATTTTCAACTGATTTCATGACACTTACTAAAGGTTATGGAATAATGAATCATACTTTTAAAGAATATCTTCCATATGAAAATGTAGATATTGGTGAAAGAAAATTAGGAGCATTAGTTTCTATGGAAAATGGAAATGCAACTGCATATTCTATAGGAAATCTTGAAGATAGAGGAACAATGTTCATAGAACCAGGAACAGAAGTATATGAAGGTATGATAGTTGGAGAATGTAATAGAGATAATGATCTAGCAGTAAATGTTGTTAAAGGAAAACAATTAACTAACACAAGAGCCGCAGGATCAGATCATACAGTAGTATTAAAAAGACCAAGACCAATTACATTAGAATATGCTCTTGATTATATTAATTCAGATGAATTAGTAGAAGTAACTCCAAACTTCATAAGATTAAGAAAAAGAATATTAAATACAGAAGAAAGAAAAAAATGGGATGCAAAAAATAAAAATAACTAGAAATAGTTATTTTTTTCTTGAATAATTACCTCCTATTTAATATAATGTTATTAGGGTAGAGGTGATTGAATGATGCAAAATAAACCAAAAGAGCAAATGACAGAGGAAGAACTACAAAGAACACAAGTTTTAAACTTCGATTCTTTTAAGCAAATCGCAAGATTTGAAAGAATTTCAAGTAAAAAACCAGCATTAATAATTGCATTATTTGGAATTTTTGCTATTATTTCTGGATTATCATATCCAATGGTTAATACATTTATAAAAAACAGAACTGAAAAACCTAAATCTACCGTTCAAGCAAGAAAAGAAATAGAACCAACAAAAACAGAATTAGAATGTAATAAACCATTACAAGTAAATCCAGATGGAACAGAAGAAACAATAAAAGTTAATTATTCTTTTGAAGATGATAAATTAGTATCTGCAACAAAAGTTTATAATATTAAAGCATCAGCAGGAGCTGCAAATGGACCAGCAGCAATAACAAAATTTAAAACAGACCTACAACCACATTTAGTAAATCAAACAGGTTATAGTGTATCTGTAAAAGAATCTGATGCAGGTGTAGAAGTTACTACTCAGATAGATTATAAAACAGCAAATATTAATTCATTACCAGAAAGCAATCAATCTAATTATAGATTTAATATAACTTATATAAAAGATGCACCAAGTAAATCAATAATAGAAGATATGACAAATCAAAAATATACATGTAGTTAAAAAAGAAGCATTGCTTTTTTTTTATTTAATAGTATAGTTAAAACAAGAATAGGAGAATTCATATGAATAAGAAAAAGAGGGAAAAACAACTACAAATTGTAGTATTTGTATTAATCGCTATAATAACTTTAGGAATAGGTTATACCGCAATATCAAGTATTATCTTAACAATTACAGGACATGCAACTGCAGACGTTGATGATGCAAACTTCAAAGTACACTTTGATAGAAATGTAGAACCAACAATGACTGTTAATATGGGAAGTGCATATATTGATACAAATGATGACAAAGTTGCCAGTATAGAAGTAACAGGATTAACAAAAATAGGAGATTCTGCCACGGCAGAGTACACAATTATAAATGAATCCAACGGAATTGGCG
This sequence comes from uncultured Erysipelotrichaceae bacterium, assembly GCA_902798815.1. Lineage (GTDB taxonomy): Bacteria > Bacillota_I > Bacilli_A > RF39 > UBA660 > UBA3789. Next base: position 16,121 of record CADBYH010000016.1, read on the forward strand.
CACAATTATCCCTTGATTTAGTAAATACTAATACTGAGTATTTTAAAGTAACTGAAACAATAGATGATATTGAATTAAAAGCAGGGGAATCCACAAAAGCAAGAGTTACAGTTGAATTACTTGAAGTACCAGTAGATTCAAGTGTTACAACAGATATAACAGGTACAATAGAAGCAAAAGCAATAAGAAATAAAAATGCAAATTCAACAGAAGGAGATGAAATAACTAAACCATCACCAAATTATTTTGCAACAGATAGTTGGGAAAAAATACAAACTAATGTAAAAAATAATAAATTAAAAAGATATAACATAGGAGATACAAAAACAGTAACAATAAATGGAAATGATTATACAGTAAGAGTTGCAAATAAAACAATAAGTGAAAAATGCAGCAATGAAAACTATTCCCAAACAGCATGTGGATTTGTAGTAGAATTTGTAGATATTATAGAAGTAATGAAAATGTCAGGATCAGGTTATTATGCTAATTCATTGGGTGATGATTATTTACAAAACACCTTATATAATCAATTACCAGAAGACTTAAAAAATGTTATCTTATCAACAAAGATTATTTCAGAATATAACTGTCAATATGGTTGGACAACAGGAAAATTCACATGTAATAATCCAAATGTTGATGAAAATAATTATATACTAGATGCTAAACTATATTTATTATCTCCTATAGAAGTATTTGGACCAGATTCAGAATATACTGATAGAATTACGGAACAATTGGATTACTATAAAGATATATCTATTATTGGAAATTGTAATGGTAATTGCCCTCCACAATATGACAAAGTAAAAAAGCAATACAATAATGAGAATTACAGTTGGTGGACTCGTTCTTTCCAAACTTATGATAGAATAGTCTCAATTGGATCTGGAGGTACAGCAGGATCCAGTTTTATATCTCGTTCTGAATATGGAATTTCTCCAGCATTCCGAATTGGATAAAAAAAGACAAAATAAAAACTGCATTGATTATGCAGTTTTTTCATTCTTTGCTAAAGTTCTAATTTCTTTTGCTGAAAGTCTAACTTTTGTTCCGTCTTCTAGTCTATATACTTGTAAATTTAAGTTTTGTCTCTTTTTAGTAGCGTTTAAAGCATGAGATCTTTTATTTTTTATATTATCTTTTCTTTTTGTTATATTTACTGCCATGTTAATTCCTCCTTCGCTATTTCCTTCACTGCTTTATAACTTTAACATAAAATGCCTTTAAAGTCAATTAAAATAACACTAAAACGTCTACAAGATATCAATATAATATGTTAAAATAGTCATTAAGGAGGTATTACTATGTATATTCCATTATTTAATAAAACTAATTATACATTACTTTCATCACTAATAAAAATTGATGATTTAATCGATTATGCATTAAAAAGTAATATCTCATCAATTGCCATTGCAGATACTAATATGTTCGCAACAATGGAATTTATTAAGAAATGTGAAAAAAATAATATAAAACCAATTATTGGATTAGAAATAATATTAGAAGATTTTAATATTGTTTTATATGCTAAAAATTATAGTGGATATAAATGTTTAATGAAATTATCCACAGTTCAAAATGAAAGAATAATTAATAAAGATGATTTAAAAAAATATAATAAAGATGTAATATCAATTATTCCATTTGAATATAAAAATAAATATGAAGAATTATCTAAAATATATCAGGATTTATATTTAGGGTATAAAAATAAAAAAGAAGAAAAAGAAGCATTAATTATAACTAAGAATATTATTTTCTTTAGAGAAAACTTATATGTATCTAAAAAAGATAGTGATATTTTACCATACTTATATAAAATAAGAGATGGTAAAACTATTTCTGATGAAATTGAATATGATGTAGAAAGTCATGAATTAATAATTAATAATTTACTTGATTTAACAGATAATAAAGGATTATTAAATACTTTAAAAATAGCAGATGAATGTTTTATAGAATTTCCTAGAGCAAAAAATTTACTACCAATTTATGAATGTGATAATCCAAGTAAATATTTATTTGAATTATGTAAAGCAGGGCTTAATAAAAGATTAAATAAAACTATTCCAGATAATTATAAAGAACGATTAAGTTATGAATTAAAAGTTATAAATGATATGGGATTTTGTAATTACTTTTTAGTTGTTTATGACTTTATTAAATATGCCAAAAAAAACAAAATATTAGTTGGGCCAGGAAGAGGTAGTGCAGCAGGAAGTTTAGTAGCATACTCTCTAGGTATTACGGATATTGATCCATTAAAATATGATTTGTTATTTGAAAGATTCTTAAATCCTGATCGTAAAACTATGCCTGATATTGATACAGATTTTCCAGATAATAAAAGAGATTTAGTAATTGATTATGTAAAAAATAAATATGGAGAAAAAAGAGTTAGTGGAATAATAACTTTTGGAACAATGGCAGCTAAACAAGTAATAAGAGATGTTTCAAGAGTATTAAATATTCCATTATATAAAGTTGACTCATTATGCAAATTTATAACATCTCCTAAAGATAAATTAGAAGATGTTTATAAAAATAATTTAGCATTTCAAACTAGAATTGAAAGTGATGTAACATTATCTAATATGTATAAAATTGCAACTAAAATAGAAGGATTTCCAAGACATACTTCTCAACATGCAGCAGGTATAATTATGTCTCAAATCGATCTTGATGAAGTAGTTCCGTTAATTAAAGTAGATGATTTATATTTAACTAGTTATTCAATGGAATATTTAGAAGAATTAGGTCTATTAAAAATGGATTTTCTTGCCTTAAAAAATTTAACATTAATAGATAATATTATCAATGATATAAAAGAAATAAAAAATGAAGAAATAGAATTTTCAAAAATCCCATTAGATGATAAAGAAACATTAAAGATATTTGAAACAGCAAATACTTGCGGAATATTCCAATTTGAATCATCTGGTATGAGAAACTTTTTAAAGAGATTAAAACCAAATACTCTTGATGATATCTTTGTATCTATTGCTTTATTTAGACCCGGAGCAGCCATAAATATAGATTCTTATATTAAAAGAAAACATGGTGAAGAAGAAGTAACATATTTTGATAAATCACTAGAACCAATAACTAAGAATACATATGGTTTATTAGTTTATCAAGAACAAATAATGCAACTTGCTAATGTCTATGCAGGATACTCTTTAAAAGAGGCAGATATTTTAAGAAGAGCTATGTCAAAAAAGAAACTAGATTTATTAAAGAAAGAAGAAGAAAAATTTATTAAAAAAAGTATTGAGAATAATCATACTAAAGAACAAGCATCAGAATTATTTAAATTAGTTTTAAATTTTGCTGGTTTTGGATTTAACAAATCACACTCAGTTGTATATTCTGTTATTGCTTATAAAATGGCTTATTTAAAAAATTATTATAAAACTATATTCTTTTCAAATTTACTTAGTAATGTAATAGGTTCAGAAACAAAAACAAATGAATATATATTAGAAGCAAAGAAAAATAAAATAGAAATAGAAAAACCAACTATCAATAATAGTGATTCAAAATATAAAGTTATAGATGATAAAATAATTTATCCAATTACTAATATTAAAGGAATAGGTATTGTAGTAGGGGAACAAATTAAAAAAGCAAGAAGTGATGGAGAATTTATAGATATTTTTGATTGCTTTAGTAGGTTATATATTTCAGGTGTTACTAAAAAGACTTTTGAAACATTAATATATGCAGATGTTTTCAAAGAGTTTAAATTAAATCGCAAAACTTTAATTGAAAACTTAGATAGTTTATATAATTATGCAGAGTTAACTAAAGATATTGATCCAAGTTTAGTTATGAAACCGGATATAGAAACACATAAAGAGTATGAATTATCTTTCTTATTAGAAAAGGAAAAAGAAGTATTTGGTTTTTACTTATCTTCTCATCCAACTAATATGTTTAAAAAAGATAATCCATATTGTATACCTGTAAATGAAATTGAATTAAACTATAATAAGGAAGTAGATTTACTTATCTTAGTAGAAAAAATTAAAACAATTAATACAAAAAAGGGAGATAAAATGGCATTTATAACTGGAAGTGATGAAACTGGAAGTTGTGAATTTGTTATTTTCCCTAAAACACTTAAAAACTATGAAAATATTTCTATTGGTAATTTAATTAAGGTTAGAGGAATAGTAGAAAAAAGACTTAATGAATATCAAATAATTGTTAATAAAATTAAATTCTTACAAGGAGATAATAATGAAGAACAAAAATAAAATATATATAATTACACTAGTGTTAATAATCATAGATCAATTAATAAAAATAATTATAAAATCTAATATGGAATTATATCAAGAAATAAAAATAATAAAAAATTTCTTTAGTATTATGTATTTAAAAAATACAGGTGCAGCTTTTTCTATATTAGAAAATAAAACTATATTATTAATATTATTTAGTGTTTGTTTTATTCTTATAATTGGAAAATTTATAAAAAAAGAATCAGATAATATTAATAAAATAGAATTAATATCTTTAGGTATGATTTTAGGAGGAGTATTTGGTAATTTAATTGATAGAATTATTTATAAAGGAGTAATAGATTATTTATCATTTAAAATAATTAATTATAATTTTCCAGTATTTAATTTAGCAGATATTTGTATTACAATAGGAGCATTCATATTAATTGTTGATTCATTATTTTTAAGAAAGAAGAGTTAAAATGAAAGAGTTACTACTAACAATTTTAAAAGAAGCAAGTACAGGAAAAATCATTATTTCAGGTGATGAATGGAATATTGGATTTAATAGTATGGTTCTTGATAATAATAAAGAAATCATTAATTATGATAATCCAAGTAATAATTCAAAACTTATAATAAAAGATTTTAATAAGTTTGTTGAATTAATAGAAGAATATGTTAAAGAAGAATTATCTCTAAATAGAAAAGTTCCAAATTTTTCTGATCAAAAATCAAAAATAAAATGGATTGTTTCATATTTATTTGTAAATGCAACAACTGAAGATTTTCTAAATCCAGAAAAATTTATTAAAAGAAGAATTTCATTTTTAAAAGATAATAGTTTTAATAATCCATTAGAAATAAAATTATCATCTACTTTTAATAATTCATCATTAATTATTGAAAGAGAAAAATGTCCAGTTTCTATGGAAACTCCATATAAAATTACAATGAAATTAAAAGATGGTAATAATAGTGAATATAATTTGCCTAGTATTTATTATGGTATAGATAATGATACTTGTTATGTATATAGTATTATGAATAAAAAAGACCAAAAAAATATGAATGAACAAGAAAAGAAATTTCATAATAAAATAAATAGATTATTATATAAGATTAATGATGGTGTTACAGATGAAGATCTTAAAGATGTTACAATGTCATTTGTTTTTGCAATTAATATTTTTATGTCTTTAATGCAAACAAAAGGTGTAGAAAAAGTAAAAATAGTTCCGTACTTACCTATAAGATATTTATCAAGAGATATTGCAGCAAATAATGATGAATTATTAGATAAAAGAAATGACTTGATTCAAGAAAATCTTACTGATAAATTAATTAGAACAATTAGAAGAATTACTTATCATAATAAAGATATCTCAATAGAATTATTTCCATATGAAATAGATGAATATATGCTGATAAATATAGATGATAGAAGCGAACAGATTAATAATTTATTACTAGAAGAAACAAATAGAAAAATAAATAATACCGGAAGAAAAAAATAGGAGGAATTATGAATAATATAAATGTATTTAAAGATTACTATAAAAGAACTAAAGATAAGATAGATAAAAAGATAGAAGAATTTAATAAGAATCTAGTAAAGGATAATAATGCTTTAATTAAAGATAATCTTAAACTATTTAGTAATCTTAATTCTGATGGAAAAATAGTAAGAGGTACTTTAGTAAATTTGGGTTATTATTTACTAAAAGATGATAGTGATTATTCAATAGATTTATCACTTGCATATGAAGTGTTTCAAACAGCAATTTTAGTTCATGATGACATCATTGATAATGATAATAAAAGAAGAGGAAAAGAAACTGTTCATTATGCAAATTATAATAAGTATTTGGAATATGGTGAAGATCAAGAAAGAAAACATCTAGGTAATTCAATTGCTATATGTATAGGAGATTATGGTTTATATAAAGCAAATCAAATTATAATTGATGCCTATAAAAATGATAATAACTTAGCAAAAGTAGTTACTAATTTTAACAACACTGTCTTAACAACAATAAGAGGTGAATTAATAGATGTAATTCTTCCTTTTCAAGGAAAAAACAATTTAATTAATAATAAAGATATTGAAGATAATATTATGGAAATATATCGCTTAAAAACATCTCATTATACTATTATAGGACCATTATCAGTGGGTATATTACTTGCTGGAGGAGATGAAAAGAAATTAAAAGATATTGAGAAATTTGGAGAAAAAGTTGGAATAGCATTTCAAATCCAAGATGATATTATAGGTATATATTCTAATGAGACAGGAAAAGTAAAAGGAACAGATATTAAAGAGTTTAAACAAACAATTTTATATTCTCATATAATTAATACAGAATATAAAGATGAGATTATGAAGTACTATGGAAATAATGATTTAAGTGAAAATACAATTAAGAAAGTACAAGATTTGTTTAAGAAAAGTAAATCATATGATTATGCTTTAAATAAAATGAATACAATGTATGATGAATCAATTGAAATATTAAATAATATTACTTGGATTAAAGAAGATAAAAAAGATATTTTAAAAGGATTTGTAGAATATTTAAGAAATAGAAATAAGTAAGGAGAAAAAATATGTTATTTATAGAATACCCAAAATGTACAACATGTCAAAAAGCAAAGAAATATTTAGATAATAATAATGCAAAATATGAAGATAGACATATAGTTGAGAATAATCCTACTAAAAAAGAACTAACAGAATGGATTAAAAAATATAATATTGAAATAAAAAAATTATTTAATACTAGTGGAATGAAATATAGAGAATTATCGTTAAAAGAAAAGTTACCAAATATGACTGATATTGAAAAGATAGATTTATTAGCAAGTGATGGTATGCTTGTAAAAAGACCATTACTAATTACAGATGATAAAATCGTCATTGGATTTAAAGAAAAAGAGTATGATAATATACTAAATTAATTGTATTAAAGGTCAACATAAGTTGACTTTTTTTGTGAAAAATAGTATAATATGCCGCAGTTAAAGGGGAAATGATGTATGGATAGATTTAGAAATAGTGATCAATTCAAAGCATTCATAAGAAAAGAAGCAAAAAGATTAAATATTAGTGTTCCAAATGCTTATTCAACATTTATTTCTAGATCATTTCTAGAAAAATTATCAAAAAAAGATAAGCATAATATTATTCTCGTAAAAGGTAGTTCTGCGGAAACAGCTTACTTAGGAGGATTAGTAAGAGGAATTACTGATGTAGATTTAGCAAGTATAAAAGGTATAGATTTAAATGTTCCTGTTTTAAGAAAAATAATTAATAAAGAAACAATAAATGATATAGATTTTAATTTAAATAAAAGAATTAGTGTAACAAACACAGGAATTTATAAATTTACATTTGATGCCGATATGGGAAAAGTAAAGAATGTTTTAAATGTTGATTTTCAAGATAATTATAATAGACTTATAGAACAACAAAAATTTGAAATGCCCAAGATATTTACAGGTGATGAAGATTTTGTAATTACAACACCATCATTTGAAGAGTATTTAGCAGAAAAATTATGTATTATTTTAGAAAGCAATAAGACTGATGTATTAAATACTAGATTAAAAGATTTCTATGATATTTATGAATTACATGGTGGAAAATATGATGTTGAAAAATTAACAGAGTATTTTAAATTAATGTTAGCACTACGTGCAAAAATAAGAATAGAAGATGCAAGAACAGATTATTTAGATAAAAAGTTTGTTGATAATCATTCAGAAATTTGGGATGCTGTATGTAAAAAATATGACTTTTTAGATAAAGAAATAGATCTTTATGGAGCTGTCTATTATACAAGAGCAGTTATAAGAGAGTATCTTCAAAAAAATGGAGTATATCCAGTAGAAAGTAAAGATATGCCAAAACAATACAATAAATAACGTAACAGTTATTTATTTTTTTTTAAAATATGATATAATTAATTAAGTTAGGATGTGTGAAAATGGATAAAGAGGAAGTATTCGAAAAAAAAGTAGAAGAAAATTTTGATATAAAATCAAAAAGAATTAGTATGCTTGACAACTATGGAGAAAACTTTCAATTAAATGACTATATTACAAACCCTGCTATAGGAAGAGATTCCCAAATAAAACAACTTATTCTTATATTATTAACACCTGATAAATCGGCAGTATTAATCGGTAAACCTGGTGTTGGTAAAACTGCAACAGTAGAAGGTTTGGCTTATAGAATTCAAAGAAATCAAGTTCCAGATGTTTTAAAAGGATATCAAGTAATTAAATTAAATACTGCAGCTCTTTTAGGAGTTGATCCAGTAACAGGAGAATCAAAAGTCCAAACATTAATAGATGAGTTAAAAGATAAAACAAAATTAATATTATTTATTGATGAAATTCATACTTTGATGGGAACAAAAGGTGAAGCACTAGACTTTGCAAATATGTTTAAACCAGCACTAGATAGAGGAGATATTAAAGTAATAGGTGCAACAACTACAGAAGAATATGAAAGATATATTTTAAGAGATAAGGCTTTTGTAAGACGTTTTCAAAAAGTTGAATTGTTTGAACCAACTAGAGAAGAAAATATTCAAATATTAATTGGAACACTTCCAAAAATAGAAGTAAGAACAGGTGCAAAATTAATGTACACTCCATTTGTTCAAAGAAAAATAATGGAGTTTATTACAGACATTACAAGTGAATTTAAAAGAGTTTATGAAATTGGTTCAAGATATCCAGATGTATCCTTAACTATAGTTCAACAAGCATTTTCAAATGCATTATTTGATAACAGATTTGAAGTTAATATCGTTGATATAAAATTAGCAATTATGAATAGTAAAAATATTTATCCTGATGTAATTAAAAAATCTATGCCAGAATTTGAAAGAATATTTGAAGATCAATTAGAAGAGTATAGAAAAGAAACTCAAGGTAACTATGAAAAATTATCAGAAGAAGCAGTTTAATCTGTTTCTTTTCTAAATTAAATAAAAAAGGTGATAAATATGGAATGTAAAAGTTGTGGACAAAGACTAAAAGCAAATGAAAAAATATGTACTTATTGTGGATATTACAATGATGATGATGATGAACCAAAAGTAAAAGAAGAAAAAACAGAAGAAATAGAAGAAATTGTAGATGTTGATGAAAAAATAGTCCCAGAGAAAAATGAAGAAGTCGTTGAAGATAAATACATAGATGAAGATGAAATGATACCGCCAGAAGAAAAACCAATTATTACTGACTTTGAAGATGATAGGTTAATAGAAGCATTTATTGGAGAAGACTATAAAATAATTAATAAACAATTTAATATTTATGCATTAATTTTTTCATGGATTTACTTTATTTACAGAAAAATGTATATAACAGGTATTATAGGTCTTTTAATAACTGGAATAGTAGTAAGATTCTTTCCGATAGCTTTAGCAGTTTATGTTCCATTAGTAATGATATTATCAGGTTTTTTATTTAATATTGTATATAAGAAATTTATAATATTTAAGATAAATAGTTATAGAAATAAAGATTTAGGTATGGATAATTTCACTTTAGAACAATTATGTAAAAAGAAGGGTGGAGTCAGTACTCCAATAGCTTTATTGATAATGTTTATGTTTTTTTCATTAATGATATTATCATATTATAGTTTTTCATTTAATTTTGATTCAAAAAAATATTGGGATGAAAACTCAGAGAACAAAGCTAATTGTAGACAAAATGTTAATAGTTATTATGATTTACTTATATCAAATAAAGTAATAACTGGAGCAGAGGAAGCATTATGTAGTATAAAGATAAATAATAATACTAAAAAATATAATATTTATTTTAAAGTAAAAACTGATAATAATTATGAATATTTATATTTAAATGATAATAATGATTCAATAGTAATAGATGGACAACAAAAATATATAAATGCTTTACTAGAAAAAGAAAAGGATAGTGGTTTAACTGATGAAGAAAGAAAATCACTAGATAAATCAATGTCAATAGAAAATGAATATAAAAAGTTACATGATAAATCAATAGAAGAAGATGAACTAATTAAGAAAAAAAAGAACAATAGTGAAAAATTAAATTATATATTTGATATAAAAATAGAAAAGAAATAATGAGATTTGTATTCTCATTATTTTTTATGTATAATTATTTTAAAGATAGTTAAGTAGAAAGGATGTATTAATTATCTAGCGCCTGGACTAATAATAGTTGACGAGGTTAGTAGTTTATCGAAAGATTCGGCGGGTACTACTACGGAATTAGTGTTTCGTAAGATATATATTCAAAAAGTAAAATCAAAATTATAACAAAGTATATATCATAACTAATTATATACATAGGAGGAATTTACATATGTGTGGAATAGTAGGATATGTAGGAGAACATAATCCTAAAGATGTACTTATAGATGGTTTAAAGAAACTTGAATATAGAGGTTATGATTCAAGTGGTATAGCACTTAGAAGTAATGAAACAGTACAAGTTATAAAAAGTACAGGAAGAATTAGTGATTTAGAAGAAAAAATAAATAACACAAAACTTATTAATTCCAATCTAGGAATTGCTCATACTCGTTGGGCAACTCATGGAGAAGCAAACGAAATAAATGCTCATCCACATAAAGTTGGAAGAGTAACACTTGTTCATAATGGAATAATTGAAAATGCTACAGAATTAAAAAATACACTAGTAAATGAAGGAATTGTATTTAGAAGCGAAACAGATACAGAAGTAGCTGCAGCAGTAATCAATAAATGTTATGATGGTAATCCAATAAAAACTATTACAGAAGCAATAAAACTATTAAAAGGATCATATGCATTTGGTATTATATTTGAAAATAGTGATAAATTATATGCAGTAAGAAAAGATTCTCCACTAATTGTTGGTATATCAGATACTGAAAAATATATTGCATCAGATATAACAGCAATAGTAAAATATACAAATAAATATGTATTGTTAGAAGATAATGAAATAGCAGAGTTATCAACAAAAGATGCAAAGTTTTATAAAAATGGAGAAGAGATAGAAAAGAAAATAGAACAATCAACAACAAAAATTGAAGATGCCAATAAAGGTAGTTATAAACATTTTATGTTGAAAGAAATAATGGAAGAACCACTTGTTCTTCAAAGAACATTAAATAAGTATATAAATAATATGGATAAAATATTTGATGTTTCTAAATATGAAGAAATCCATATTGTTGCTTGTGGATCTGCATTATATGCTGGTATGATAGGTAAATATTTATTTGAAGAAAAAGCAAATATTAGATGTATTACTGAATGCGCAAGTGAATATCGCTATAACAAGGTTATTTATGATAGAAAAACATTAGTGATTATTGTATCTCAATCAGGAGAAACAGCAGACACAATTGCTGCTATGAGAAAGGCACATGAAGAAGGTATTGATACTTTAGCAATCGTAAATGTAAAAACTTCAACTATTGCTAGAGAAGCAAAACATACAATGTTTATAGAAGCAGGACCAGAAATTGCAGTAGCAACAACTAAAGCTTATCTATTACAAGTTGCAATGTTTTCATTACTTGCTCTAAAAGCAGCAAATATTAAAGGATTAGAAAACAATTATGAAGAAGTAATCAAAGAAGCAAGAAGATTACCTAATTTAGTTAAAAAAGTATTGAATGATCATGATAAATTCGAAGAAGTTGGTAAAGAATTACTTGATGCAAAAGATGCTTTCTATATTGGAAGAGGAATTGACTTTGCAATATGTAAAGAAGGAAGTCTTAAATTAAAAGAAGTTTCATATGTTCATAGTGATGCCTATGAAGCAGGAGAATTAAAACATGGAACAATCTCTTTAATAGAAGACAATATTCCAGTTTTTGCAGTAATAACAAATGAAAAAATAAAAGATAAAACAGAATCTAATGTTATTGAAGTAGAATCGCGTCAAGCAAGAGTTTATACAATAACAAATGATGGAAGTATTACAAATCATCATTATAAATATGTAGTTGAAAAAATAAGTGATTATTTTCAACCAATACTAGTAGTACCACCACTACAATTAATAGGTTACTATACAGCAAATGAAAGAAATCTTGATATAGATAAACCTAGAAACTTAGCTAAATCAGTTACCGTAGAGTAGTGTCAAACAAAAATATTCTCAATATAATAAAATGAAAGGAGAATATTTATGTGTGGATATACATACCCTTATCCAGTAAATCAAAATAATGATGGATTTAATGGTTTCTGGGGAATCTTTATTGTTATTTTAATTATTTTCTTCCTATTCTGGGGATTTAATGGTAATAACAATTTTAACAGATAATAAGGAACATGATTATTAAAAAAAAGAACTAACTTATAGTTCTTTTTTTTGTAGTATTTTTTATTAAAAAATATTATAATATAATAGAGAAATAAAGAAAGTGAGAAATGTTATGTTAGAAGTAAAAAACATATCAAAAACTTATAAAACTGGTGATTTAAAGCAAGTAGCATTAGATGATGTCTCACTTTGCTTTAGAGATAATGAGTTTGTATCTATCCTAGGTCCATCAGGTAGTGGAAAAACAACATTATTAAATATAATAGGTGGATTAGATAGATATGATACTGGAGATTTAATAATTAATAATATTTCAACTAAAAAATATAAAAATAAAGACTGGGATTCATATAGAAATCATACAGTTGGTTTTGTATTTCAAAGTTATAATTTAATACCACATCAAACTATTCTTTCTAATGTTGAACTTGCACTAACTATAAGTGGTATTTCTAGAAGAGAAAGAAAAAAAAGAGCACTAAAAGCACTTGAAGAAGTAGGTTTAAAAGAACAAGCTCATAAAAAACCTAATCAAATGAGTGGAGGACAAATGCAAAGAGTTGCAGTTGCCCGAGCTCTTGTTAATAATCCAAGTATTTTACTTGCAGATGAACCTACTGGAGCACTAGATTCTGAAACAAGTCTCCAAGTAATGGATTTATTAAAGAAAATCGCTAAAGATAGATTAGTAGTAATGGTTACTCATAATCCAGAATTAGCTGAAGAGTATTCAACAAGAATAGTTAAATTAAAAGATGGAAGAATAACAGATGATTCTAATAAATTTGAAATAACGGAAAAAACAAAACCACATAAGTATAAGAATTTAGGAAAATCATCTATGTCTATTTTTACAGCATTTGGATTAAGTTTAAATAATTTATTAACTAAAAAAGGAAGAACAATTTTAACTGCTTTTGCAGGATCAATAGGTATAATCGGAATTGCTTTAATATCAGCATTATCAAATGGATTTCAAAAATACATAGATAAGGTACAAGAAGATGCCTTAACTTCTTATCCATTAACTGTAGAACAAGAAACTGCAGATCCAACCAAAATGCTTTTATCAACAATGACAAATACAACAGATAAAAAAGCAAAAGAAAAAGATACCGTACTTGAGTCAAAAAATCTAGAAAACATGTTATCATCAGTTGGAAAAAATGATATGAAATCATTTAAAAAGTACATAGAAGAAAATGATAAAAAAGTAAAATCTTTAACAACAAATGTAAGTTATGGATATAGCATTGTTCCAAATATTTATACAAAAGATGTTAATAATAAACTTACTCAAATAAATCCAAGTAGTTTATTTGAAAGTTTAATGAGTACATCCGCAACAGGTATGAGTATTTTTCAAGAAATACCTGGTAATGAAAAATTAATGAAAGAATCATATACATTATTAAAAGGAAAATATCCAAAAAAATATAATGAATTAATGATTGTTTTACCAGATGAAGATCATATTTCTGATATATTGTTATATTCAATTGGATTAAAAGATTCTACTAATGTTGATAATATGATTTCTAAAATAATGGCTGGTGAAAAAATTGATTCAACTGGAAAAGAAAAAGAAATATCATTTGATGAATTATTAAATGTAGATATGAGATTAATTCTATCTGCCGATAAGTATAGATATAATTCTAAATATAATTTATATGAAGATATGACAGAAGATTCTGCATATATGGAGAACTTATATAAAGATGCCGTTAATTTGAAAATAGTTGGTATTGTAAAAATGAAAGATGCAAATGGTATGTCAGCATTTTTATCAGGAGTAGGTTATACTCCTAAATTAACCGACTATGTAATAGAACAAACCAAAGATAAAGCAATAGTAAAACAACAATTAGATAATAAAAATATCAATGTTTTTAGTGGAAAAAGTTTTGATGATAAATCAACTTCTTCTGGAATGGATTTTGATGAATTAATTAGTATAGATACAGATATGCTATCACAAGCATTTAATGTAAAAATAGATGAAGAATATATTAAAAGTACAACAGAAGGATACATGGAAGAAATAAATAATGCTATTAGTTCAGATACTTCAGTTGCTAAAGCAAGATTCTTAACAACTTTTAGTGATATTTTTAAAGGTTTATTGAATGATTATATAGATAATCATGAAATAATAACACTACCAGATTCTGCTACAATAAATCTAGATGAAGTTGATAGTATTGTTGATAATTATTTTGCAACAGACCACCCAAAAGAACTATTACAATCACTTGAAAATGAATATATGATTCCAAAAGAAGCGTATGAAACAGTTTATAAAGAAATAATAAAGAACTTTTTAAAAGCATATATTAATTTAACTGGTTCAGATAGTGCAGTAATAACAAAAACAGCAGTAGATACAATAGTAGATACTATAGTAACTACAAATGGTGTTCCAGAAATGGCTGATGAATTTGCGAAAAATATGCAAGATGCAAATATGAAAGCAACAATCCTTCCAAAAGTAGGAGAATTAACTGCAAAACTTATGGAAACAATGGCTAAAGCATTTAACGTAGATCAATCAAAAATAGCCAGTGCCTTTAAATTTAACTTAACAGAGGATGATATTAAAAGAGTATTTAGTGCTATGACAACTACAACAAAAGCAGATGCTAATACTAATCTAATTACATTGGGATATCAAGAAAGAAATAATCCAAGTACAATCTCATTTTACTTCAAAGATTTTGCAGCAAAAGAAGATTTTATAAAATTCTTAGATAACTATAATAAGAAGATGAAAAAAATAGATAAAGAAAAAGTAATAGAATATACTGATATTACTGGAGTAATGATTTCATCAGTAAAAATAATTGTTGATAGTGTGAGTTATGTTTTAATAGCATTTGTCTCAATATCATTAATAGTATCATCAATTATGATAGGAATAATAACTTATATATCTGTGCTTGAAAGAACAAAAGAAATAGGTATCTTAAGAGCAATAGGAGCATCAAAAAGAAATATTTCAAGTATTTTTAATGCTGAAACATTTATAATAGGATTTTTATCAGGATTAATTGGAGTAGGAGTATCTTTATTATTATTAATACCAATTAATAAAATAATTCATGCTGTTACAAATAATCAAAATATAACAGCAGTACTTCCATTTATGGCAGGAATAATTTTAATAGTATTAAGTACAATTCTAACATTAATAGGTGGAATTATCCCATCAAGAAAAGCAGCAAAACAAGATCCTGTACTAGCATTAAGAAGCGAATAAAAACTATTCATTTGAATAGTTTTTTTTCATCTTTTATTATTATTAAAAATATTATATAATTAACTAGTAACGTTTTAATAATAACAAAAGGAAGATGATTAAATGAAAAAGTTAACAGTACCAAAATATACATTAGGAGAAGAGATAACTAATTCCATAACACATGGATTAGGAGTTTTCTTTGGAATAACAATTTTAATTTTAACAATTGTTATGTCTGCTCATAACCATAATACAGTAGGAGTTGTTGCATCATGTATATATGGTACTTCTATGATAATTATGTTTTTAATTAGTTGCTTATACCACGCAATGAGTCCAAGAATAGGAGCAAAAAAAGTGTTTAGAGTTCTTGATCATTGTGATATATATGTATTTATTGCAGGAAGTTATACACCATTTTGTATCAGTTTAATAGGTGGTAAAGTAGGATGGACATTATTTGGAATCATCTGGGGATGTGCACTACTAGGAGTATTACTTAACTCAATAGATTTAGAAAAGTTTAAAATAATGTCATTTGTTTTATATTTAATAATGGGATGGATGATTGTAATATCATTCAATTCATTAAATGCAGTTTTACCATCAAAAGGATTGTTTTATTTACTAACAGGGGGAGTTGTTTTTACCATAGGAGCAGCATTATATGGAATAGGGCATAAAGTAAGATATATGCATTCTGTATTTCATTTATTTGTTCTTGCAGGATGTATTCTCCAATCATTTAGTATATTATTTTATGCAATATAAAAAAAGAGATTAAAGAAATCTCTTTTTTATAATTAGTAACCATTAAAAATTTATTTATTAAGAACCTTTTTGATTTTTTTAATAACTTTGTTTGTTTCTTTTTTACCTCTAGCATCTTCCCATAAAAATGCTTGATTGATAATCTCAATCTGTTCATCAGTCATTTTTAATATTTCATCAATTGTAAATGTATCAATATAATCTTCAATATGATAAAGAATTTTAGAAAAACTATTATTTACAACTAAACTTGCAAATGTTGCTTTAATTCTAACATTATCTTGATAACAGTATGAATCATAAATAGATTTAATCATTGATTTTTGTTCATCTGTGGTATTGATAAGTGTTTCATTATTAAACCATTTAAGTGATTCTTTTGTAATAAAAGGTTGGTAAATACTTTTGTCACTTTCATAGAATACATCTGGGTTATTATTTACTATGTCTGCAAATCTAGATATAGCAATTTCATTTCCGTTAATATTATCACTGTCTAGTTTAATTGAATATATAAAATTTTCAACAGCAACTTTTTCATTTTTTAGTAAATATAAGTATGTTTTTCTATCAATTTTATCTGTAAGTTTTTTGTATAAAAGAACAAGATCAGATACATTTAGATGAATATTATTATCTAAAATATCATTTAATAATTCAACATTATCATTATATATGGCAACATACTGCATACACAATGCATCCAAGAAATGACCAACATTCATTTCATTTACAAAAAAACTAATATTTAAATCATCTCTTCTTTTACCATTTATTTCTACTATGAGACTCTCTATTACTTTAAGCATTTTCTCATCAGTTTCTTTTTCTTTAGATTGATCTTTTTCTATTAATCGACAATCAATAATATTTTTGATTTTATTTAATAAAGTTTTTGAATATATTAATATAAAATCTCTATCCATAATGTCCTCCTTAATTTTTAGTTGATATTTATTATAAAGTTTTTTAATAAATTGTCAATCTCAACATAATGAAAAAAAGAAACTTTGTTATCAAAGTTCTTAGATACATTACTATCATTTTATTTCTCCTTATCATTATGATAGTAGTAATAAAAAAATGACACTTAATTCAGATTTGAATTAAATGTCTGCACATTAATTGGGTAGACATTCAAATTTCGAAACTGAATGTTCCCTTTTTATTTTATGAAATATTTCTTGTTAGATACACAATAACATAAAAAGGACTTTTTTTACAAGTCCTTTCATATTCCTAAATGGGGCCTCAATTTAACGTGTTTGCGAAAAATCGGCACAAATCTATGAATTGAGATTTTCTCAATTGCTAAATAAAATATAACACAACATTTTGACATTTGCAAATAATTATGATTTGTCATATTTATAAAAACCTTCACCAGAGGATTTCCCTAATTTTCCTTCTTCAATATATTGGTTTAACATATTCAACATTCCTTTGTAATTATAAGGTAACATCATTTTCTTTAATAAAGGACTCATTAATCCAGGAACTTTTTGATATTGTTCAACTATATTTTTTGCAGTT
>CADBYH010000017.1 GCA_902798815.1 uncultured Erysipelotrichaceae bacterium
TAAAAATCAAAAATAAACTAAAAACTACACCAATAAATTATCGGTGTAGTCATATTTAGAACTTTTTATTTCGTGTATAAATTTATCAAGTCAGTTCTACAATTCTCTTTTTTTTTGCCTCAAACATCATTAAAATTGCCCAAAATATTTGTAAAAGGAATAAAAACATGTTAAACTTAATTTAAGAATAGAAAAGGTAAAACGTAAGACATAAGGTGGGCGGTTCGATGAAAGATCTTGTAAGTATAATTATTCCAGCATACAATCATGAAAAATATATTTATGATTGTATTAATAGTGTTTTAAATCAAACTTATACTAACATAGAAGTGTTAGTTGAAGATGACTGTTCAACTGATAAAACAAGAGAAGTAATATCAAAAATTAAAGATGATCGACTAAAAAAAATATATTCTAAAAAAAATAAAGGAGTAGTAAATACTATAAATGAACTATCCAATAAATGTAATGGTAAATATATCGCAGTTATTGGATCAGATGATATTTGGTATCCAACAAAAATAGAAGAACAAGTTCAAGTCTTCGAAAAAAATCCTAAATTAGGAGCTGTGTTTACAGAAGTAGATTTTATAGACGAAAATGGAAAAAAATATACTGATAAAAAAGTATTTAATTATGAAAATGTATCATCAAGTAAAAGAATAAAAATGTTTTATGATATAGGTAATCATTTATGCCATCCGAGTTCAATGATAAGACAAAAGGTATTTAAAGATATTGGTGAATATAATAATGCATATAGACAATTACATGATTATGATTATTGGACAAGATTACTTCAAAAATATGATGTTCATATAATTAATAAAAAATTAATGGCATATAGAAGAAATAGAACAGATAATAAGAGTATAAGTGCCTCAAACAATGCAAATACAATAAGAGTGTATAATGAATTGTTTTATATTAATTATCGTATGATTATGAACATGAACAATAAAACATTTATAGAATCATTTTCAGAAATATTTAAAAATAAACGATCTAAATCTTCAATTGAGTTATTATGTGAAAAGTACTTCTTATTAATAAACATGCCATATGTTTGTAATAATAAAAGTTATGCATTTTCAATAATATTCAATAATGAAAATCAAAATCAAATCTTTGAAACTTTAGAAAAAAAATTTAATTATACATTGAGAGATTTTTATAAAGAAACTGGAGATAATAATCAAATATATCCAACAGAAATAATATATGAAGAATTTGAAGAACATTTAAAGGAAAAAGATAAAGTTATAGAAGAATTAACTAATGAAATTAAGAATATTCTTAATTCAAAATCTTGGAGAATAACAAAACCGATAAGAGCAATAAGGAAGTTAAAAAAATGAAAAAAAATATATCAAAATACAATATTCATACAGATAAATGGGGGAATTTAGTAGCATTAGAAGGAAATGATTTAATTCCGTTTCATATTAGAAGGGTTTATTACATATATGGAGTTCAAAAAGGAGTTAGAAGAGGTTTCCATTCACATAAAAAATTAGAGCAAGTATTAATATGCGTACATGGATCAGTAAAAATACTAGTAAAAACACCTGATGAAGAAGAAATAGTAACATTAAATAAACCAAATGAAGGATTATACATAGGTCCTAATATTTGGAGAGAAATGTATGATTTTAGTGAAGATGCCGTTTTACTTGTTTTGGCAAGTGCTCATTATAAGGAAAGCGATTATATAAGAAAATATGATGATTATCTAAAATATTATGAAAAAAAAGTAAGGGGGAGTAAGTAATGAAAGTCCCTTTTTCAACGATGGAAATTATGCATAAAGAAATAAGAACAGAAATGCTAGAAAAATTCACCAAAGTATATGATAAAGGTTGGTATATTGGTGGAGAAGAATGTACAAAGTTTGAAGAAGAATATGCAAAATATATAGGAACAAAATATTGTATAGGAGTAGGTAATGGTCTTGATGCATTAAGACTTGCATTATTATCTTTAGACATAAGAGAAAATGATGAAGTTATTGTACCATCAAACACTTATATAGCAACTGCATTAGCAGTTTCATATACAGGAGCAAAACCAGTATTAGTTGATCCTGATATAAATACATATAATCTATCAGAAACTGGAATTGAAGAAGCGATAACGAAAAATACTAAGGCGATAATAATTGTAAATTTATATGGTCAAAGCGCTGATATGGATGAAATAATTAAAATCGCTAAAAAACATAAATTATATGTTATAGAGGACTGTGCTCAATCTCATAATTCTTTATATAAAGGAAAGAAAACAGGAACATTTGGAGATATTGGATGCTTTAGTTTTTATCCAGGAAAAAATCTTGGAGCATTAGGCGATGGAGGAGCAGTAGTTACAAACAATAAAAAATTGGCAGATAAAATAAGAGCAATATCAAACTATGGTTCATTAGAAAAATACAAACATATATATAAAGGCATTAATTCAAGACTTGATGAACTTCAAGCAGGATTTTTAAGAATAAAATTAAAAAATCTAGATAAATATACAAAAGAAAGACAAAGAATAGCAGAAAAATACTTAAAGAAAATAAATAATCCTAAAATTATCCTACCTACAATAGGAAATGACAGAACACATGTATGGCACATATTTGCTATAAGGTGTAAAACAAGAAATAAATTACAAGAATATTTAAAAGAACATGGTATAGGGACTAATATTCACTATCCTATATCTATTGCAAAACAAAAGGCCTACAAAGATGATAACTTAAATGATTTACCAATTGCTAAAAAGATAGCAGATGAAGAATTAAGTTTACCTCTATACTACGGAATGACAGATAAAGAAATAGATTATGTAATAGATATTATTAATAAATACTAAAAGTGGAGTGAAGTACATGAAACTTAGACAATTAAAAATAAAAGATGTAGATAGAATGCTTACATGGATGCATTCAAAAGAATCAAAAGATATCTTTGCTAAAGATTTTAATAAGTATACTAAAGAAGATGTAACTAATTTTGTAAAAATAAAAAACACAAAAAATAATATTAATTATGCTTGTGTTAATGATGATGACGAATATCTAGGAACTGTTAGTCTGAAAAATATAGACTATGACAATAAAAATGCTGAATATGCTATTTCATTTATGAAAGAAGCACAGGGTACAGGAGCAGCATTATTCGCAACAAAAGAAATATTAAAACAGGCATTTGAAGAACTAAATTTAGAAAAAGTATATCTAGACGTATTAGAAACAAATAAAAGAGCTATATCTTTTTATAAAAAAGTAGGTTTTATTCATGAAGGTACCTTTAGAAAGCATTTCATAAAAAACAATGAATATATAAACTTGTTATATTTCTCAATACTTAGAGAGGAATATTATAAAAAAAGGTTTAGTTGTTTTAATTCTTTATAATCAAAATATATAAAAATCTAATTATTGGGGGTTCATATGGAAAATAAGAGGATTAGAAGTACAAATATTGAGATATTAAGAATAATATTAATGATGATGGTAATTGGTGTTCACTACAATCTAATAGGAATGGGAAATGCCTTTCTATATACAGCAAAAGCCAATACAAATGTATTGATAGCATATATTCTAGAATCAATTTGTATTGTATGTGTTGATACATTCATCATTATTACCGGATATTTTCAAGTAGAGAAAAAGAAAATTGATAAATCAAAGATAATCAAATTAATCATAACAGTTCTTTTTTTCAACTTGATTCAATATTTAATATTTATATCAATATATAAGATAAAATTTAATTTTCATTCACTTTTATTGAGTACAATTTCTGGTAAATGGTTCATAATAATATATTTAGCATTATATATATTATCTCCATATATAAATAAACTAATAAACTCAATATCGATGAGAGACTTCAAAAAATTGCTTATTGCACTTATTATGATTTTTATCGTGTATCAGACGTTTTTATCATATATTAGTATGTTTGTTCCAGTGATAGGTTGGAGTGCAATAATAGACAAAGGAATAGATCCAGGATATACATTTATCAATTTTACCGTATTATATTTTATTGGAGCATATCTAAAAAAATCAAACTTTAATCCCCAAATCAAAAAAAGTGTATTAATATACATACTAAGTACGATATTTATATTTTTATCATGGTACTTATTATCTATTAGTAAATATAAAAACTATGCAGATAATGCATTCTATTATAACAATATATTTGTAGTATTAAGTTCAATATCATTATTCTTAATGTTTAATAAAATAAAAATAAAAAATAATAGAATAATTAATTTTATTTCAAAACACAACATAACAGTATTTATATTATCAACATCATCTTTATTTCTAAAACTATATGAAGTGTTAAATATAAAGAAATATTGCTTAACAAATTATTTTATACTTCATTTTATTGCGACATGTATAATAATTTATTTTGCTTGTATAATACTTGGCATAATTGGAACATTATTCTTAAATAAGACACTGTTTAAGTTAGTAGATAATAGAAAAATAAATTCAGTTATTAATTTCTTATTTAACAGAAATTCCAAAATAAAAGTATTTTTTATAGCACAATATAAAGCTGGTGCTGATAAATTTGAATCAGTAGTAAAAGAAATGGAAAAAGATGAAAAAATTGAAGTAAAAGTATTAGCAGTACCTAATGATATAACAGATTTATCAAATAACAAAGATTATAATTATTGGAAGGAAATATTTGGTGATATAACAATTGATGCAATTAATGAAAATAAATGGTTTAATTTAGAAAATGAGCTTCCCGATTATGTTTTTATACAAAGACCATATGACACACTATTACCACAAGAATATAGAAAAACTACAATGACAAATTATACAAAGATATGTTATATTCCATATGCTTTTTCAATGGCTTCATTATTCGATACACTGATGCCAAAAGATGAAATTAAATTTTATGATATTATTTTTGCTGAACAAGATGCTACTGATAAATATTATAAAAGTATTATAAAAGAAGCAAGTAATGATAAAAAAAGATATTCTGTGAATGTAGGATATCCAGCATTAGATGTTATAAGAAAAGAAACAAAAAAAGAAAAATCTGTATATAAAAATATCGGTGAAGAAAAATTAAATATAATGTGGACGCCAAGATGGACAGTTGAAAAGGAAGACTGTGAAACTAGTTTCTTCGACTATAAAGATTGTATTGTAGATTATTGTAAGAATAATAAAGATACAAATCTAGTATTTAGACCACACCCATTTACATTTAATAATTTTATCAATAAAGGCCTAATGCAAAAAAAAGAGGTAAAAGAATATTTAAATAATTTTAAAGATAATCTATATTATGATCAAACTAATAACTATATAGAAACTTTTAAAGATACAGATGTATTAGTAACTGATTACTCTTCAATCATAATGGAATTCTTATTGTTTAATAAACCAATTATTTATACTCAAAAAGATACGTATTATAAAACTGAGTTAATAAAACAAATGGAAAAGTGCTTTTATAAAGTAAAAAATAAAAGAGATTTAAATAAGGTTTTAAATGAATTGAAAAAAGGTAATGATCCATTAAAAGCAAAAAGAACAAGATTAATTAACAAACTATTTAATAAATATGATGGAAAGGTTGCATACAGAATAAAAGAATATATTAAAAATGATTATAAAAATAGAACATAGTTCTATTTTTATATTAGAGAAAAATGAATAATATGATATAATAAAATAAGGAAATAAGGAGGAGAAATCCAAATGAAAAGGGAAGAATACTCAATAGAAGTAAAAAATGTAACAAAAAAATTCAAAGTTTTTTATGATAAACCAAATACATTAAAAGAAAAATTAGTATTTTGGAAAAATAACAAGTCAGAAACAAGGACAGTATTAGAAGATATAAATATAAAAATAAAAAAAGGAGATACTGTTGCCTTAATTGGAGTAAATGGTAGTGGAAAATCAACTTTATTAAAGTTAATGACAAAAATTATTTATCCAACTAAAGGTAGCATTATAACAAGAGGAAAATTAACATCATTACTAGAATTAGGAGCAGGCTTCCATGAAGACTTTACAGGTAGAGAGAATATTTATTTTAATGCATCAATATTTGGATTAACAAGAAAAGAAATAGAAGCAAAAATAGATGACATAATAGAGTTTTCAGAATTAAAAGACTTTATTGATAATCCTGTAAGAACATATTCATCAGGAATGTATATGAGACTTGCTTTTTCTGTTGCAATAAATGTAGAAGCAGAAATATTATTAATTGATGAAATCTTAGCAGTAGGAGATCAGCATTTCCAAGATAAATGTTTTGCAAAATTACATGAATTAAAAGAAAGTGATAAAACTATTGTTATAGTAAGTCATAGTCTAGACAGTATTAAAAAATTATGTAATAGAGCTATTTGGATAAGTGAAGGACACGTTAAAAAAGATGGAAAAACAGAGGAAGTAATTGAAGAATATTTAAAGGCATGTAAATAGAGGTGTAATAATGATAAAGAACTTATATAATTATAGAGAATTATTAAAAAGTAATGTAAAAAAAGAAATAAGAGGTAAATATAAAGGTTCATTTTTAGGTATATTATGGTCTTTTATTAATCCTTTATTACAAGTTGCAGTATATGCAATTGTTTTTCCTTATATAATGAGAGTAAAGACAGAAAACTATCTTCAATATCTAATAGTAGGTATTATCCCATGGACATTTTTCACAACAGTATTAAATCAAGGAATGATTACTGTTAGAATGAATGCTGGAATTATAAAAAAAGTGTATTTTCCAAGAGAAATATTACCTATTTCAGTTGCTTTAAGTGGTTTAGTTAATTTCTTTATTAGCTGTATTATTATAGTTTTATTCTGTGTATTAGGAGGAGTTGGAATTAGTTGGCATATTATTTTACTACCAGTATTTGCTGTGATTCAATTTTTCCTTACATTAGGAGTGGTAATGGCTTTAAGTGCAATAAATATTTATGTAAAAGATACAGAATATCTTATTAATTTCATAGTTAATATGTTGTTTTATGCAACACCTATACTTTATCCAGTAACATTATTTCCACAAAAAATCAGATGGGTTTTATATGCAAATCCTTTAACAGAATTAATTACTGCATACAGAGATATTTTTATGTATCATCAATTACCAGCATTATTACCAACACTATATCTTGTATGTATAACAATTGCAGTGTTCTTTATAGGATTACTAATCTTCAGAAAACTAGAAAAAGGTTTTGCTGAGGAGGTGTAGAATGAAATACGTTAAAATCAAAAGAAAAAATATAAATGGATTAAGAAATCCAGAAGTAGTAGTAGAAGGATATTATTTATTTCCAGAAAAAGAAAATGATATTCAAGTATATGGAGATAATAAATTATTGAAATCAAATATTAGAAGAATAGGAACTGGTTCAAAAATTATTATTAAAACAAAAATAAATAATACAATAAAAAAAATAAAAATATATTTATTAATTGATAATAAAAAAGAATTAATTGTAAGTATGAATAATACTTTATTCACAAGACTTATTAGTAGAGCAAGATTAATTAATAAAAAATTATTTAAACCAATTAAAAAAATAGGCCATGGAATAGCCTTTTTATGGAGAGAACATCACTTTTTAATCCCACCTGCATTATGGGGAAAATACCTAAAGGTTTTTTGTGTAAAAGTAAAGCATCTATTTGTTAAGGATACATATTATCCTTTTAATTTAAAACAATATAATAAATGGATAAAAAAGCATGAAACAAAATCTGAATATAAAGAATTAGAATACCAACCCTTAATTTCAATATTAATTCCTGTATATAATATTGAAAGATATTATTTAAGTGAATGTTTAGATTCTATACTAAATCAAACATATCAAAATTTTGAAGTGTGTTTAGCGGATGATTGTTCAACAAAAAAAGAAACAATTGAAACACTAGAAGAATATAAGAAAAAAGATAAAAGAATAAAAGTAGTTTATCGAAAAGAAAATGGACATATTTCAAAAACAACAAATAGTGCACTAGAAATCGCAACTGGAGAATTTATTGGATTAATGGATGATGATGATGTTTTAACTGATAACTGCCTATATGAAATGGTTTTAGCATTAAATGAAAATAAAGAATTAGATTTTATATATAGTGATGAAGATAAATTAGATATGAAAGGAAGAAGGTGTGAACCACATTTTAAACCTGATTATTCACCAGATTCAATTTTAGGTGGAAATTATTTTTGTCACTTTGAAATTATAAGAGCATCAATTATCAAAAAAATTGGTGGTTTTAGAACGGAATTTGTTGGAGCACAAGACTTTGACTTATTTTTAAGAGTAATAGATGAAACTACACCTGAAAAGATTAAACACATTCCAAAAATTCTATATCATTGGAGAAAAATACCAGGAAGTACTGCGGATACAATAGAAAGCAAAGAATATGCCATTGAAGCAGGAAGAAAAGCTGTTGAAGAAACAATGAAAAGAAGAAAAATTGCTGCAGAAGTAACAGTTCCTATAGAATCAACTCATTACATAGTTAATTATAAATATAAAAAAGAACCTAAAATATCAATTATTATTCCTACAAGAGATTTAGCAGATATCTTAGATAGATGTTTAAATTCTGTTTATGAAAAAACTAAATATGATAATTATGAAGTAATAGTTGTAGATAATGACAGCAAAGAAGAACATACAAAAGAGATCTTCAAAAAATATAGTACACACAAAAACTTTAAAGTAATTGAATACAAAAAAGAGTTTAATTATGCATCAATCAATAATTATGCAGTAAAAAAATCAACAGGCGATTATATCTTGTTTTTAAACAATGATACAGAAGTAATAACACCAGATTGGTTAGAAAAAATGGTAGGTTATGCTATGCAAAAACACATAGCGTGTGTTGGTGTTAAATTATTATATCCTAACGATGATATTCAACACGGTGGTGTTGTTCTTGGAATTGATGGCATAGCAAGACATGCTTTTCTAAATTATGAAAGAGAAACAGTTGGTTTTTATGGAAGAATGGTTGTTCCATACAATTACTCAGCAGTAACTGCAGCATGTCTTATGATAGAAAGAAAAAAATTCGATAAAGTAAATGGTTTTACTGAAGAGTTAAGGGTTGCATATAATGATATTGATTTAAACCTAAAATTAAGAAAAAAAGGATATTACAATGTCTTCTTACCACAAGTTGAATTATATCATTATGAATCTAAATCTAGGGGATTAGACACAACTACAGAAAAATATAAACAATATCTTAAAGAAAAAGAGTATATGTTAAATCACTGGAAGGAAGAATTAGAAAACGATCCATTCTACAATCCAAACCTTAGTAAAAAAGATTGTTTTATGTTAGATAAATAAAAAGAAGGTGACTAAATGAAATTAAAGAGAATTATATATTATGTTCTAATATCTTTAATGGTATTTTCAATTGTTCTTTCAATAGTGGTAGTATTTAAACCTCCAACTATTATAAAGGAAGAAGGACTAGCAACAATTCCAAATGAAAAGATTGAATTAAGCAAAGATAACAACATAGAACAATATTTTGTAGCAAAAACAGAAAACATAATTCAAATAAAGATTTATATTGGGAAAGTAACTGATAAATCAGGTTATATAAAAATAACTGCTTACGATGATCATGATAAAGAATTAAGTAGTAAAAAGATAAAAATAGAAGAAATAGTACCTTCAACAATAAACGTTTTTGATATAGATAACATAAACAATGTAAATGGAAAATGTATTCATGTGAAAATAGAAACGATAAACACTGATTCGATTGTAACAGTATATAAAAACAATGAGTATTATCCAAATCAATATATTATATATCAAGGCAAAAAAGAAAAACAAACAATAGTAATGTATTATGAAGGAGAGATAAAAGATAAAAGTCTTATAGTACATTTTGCACTTATTTTATGTACTTCAGCAATATTGGCATTATTTTTAAGAGATGAAATAACACAAGAAAGGAAATTTAAAGATGGAAGAAATAAGAAAAAATAAACTTTTCATTTTTGTGGGAATTATATTAATAGTTATTGTCTCTTTAATATCAGAAATAATTATAAAAGATTATAAAATAAACATAAACAAAACAAAGAAAGAAGATATAATATATAAAACAAATGACTTGGAACTAAATGATTTCAAAGTAGATAATAATAATATAATATCTCAAACAAAAAAAAGTAATTTTATAATTAAATTAAATAAAAAATACGTAGATAAATTTTCGTTTAAATATAAATCAAAAAATACTGTAAAGTTTAAAATAATTATAAAAGGATATAACAGTAATAATAAAAAGATAAAAAAAGTTAAAGAACTAAAACAACTAAAAAACACAAGTTTGATAGAAAAAAGAGTAGGTTTTAAAGTAAAAGAAATAAAAGTAATATCATATGATAAAAATGTAGTTATTAGTGATATTAAAATAGATAACACTCCTATTTTTAATATTATTCGTTTAATTGTTATTATGTTATTCCTATCAACATTATTTGTAGTAATATGCTATAAAAAATTTAATTACAATAATATCGCCGTATTATATTTTATAATAGCAACACTTATAGGTAGTGCAATGATAATTGCATCACCATGCGTTGCTCAAGTTTCGTGGGATGAAGCCATTCACTATAGAAATACAAACAATTTATTTAGAGGGCTATCTGCTGAACAAATGGAATATGACAATATAATAACCTCAATTGGAATAAGTATTCCGGAAACATATGAAGAGAATAAAAATATTATAAAAGTTATCAATGAATCTGATACATACTCTTATGATATTTTAATAGGAACTAATGTAATCAAATTTGATAACATTATTTATATTCCGATGTCATTGGCAAGAAGAGGAGCAGAGATAATTGGTTTTAGTCCATCAGTAGTATTTTATATTGGAAAAATTGTTAGTTTAATCATATTTGTGCTGATAATATCTTATAGCATTTATATAGCAAAGGTTGGAAAGACTTCGCTATTTGTATTAGGATTAATTCCAATAACTATATTTCAAGCAATATCATACTCAAGGGATGGATTGATAATAGCGGGAATAACTTTATCAACAGTTGCTTTTGTAAATATAATTGTTGATAAAAAAAGTAAAGTTGACTTCAAATCTGTAGCTTTATTCGTTTTACCTTTATTGATGGCATGTTTAGGAAAACCAAATTATTTCCCATTATTTTTACTAGCTTTATTTATACCAAAAGACAGATTTAAAAATAATAAACAAAAGAATATATTTAGATTTTTATTATTAATTATTACCTTATTAGTTGTATCTACATTTGGTGTTGATCTTATTTTTAATAATTCAAACATAGGAGATATAAGAGGTGTAGGACATATTAGTGTTCCAGAACAAATTAATGTAGTATTACACAATCCAATTGGGTTTATAAATATTTTCATAAAGAATTTCTTAGTGTCATTTTTTGCCATTTTCTCAAATCATATCACAACACTTGGATATTTAGGAAATAGTTCATACTCTTTAGGTTATGTATTTGTAATATCATTAATAATTTCACTATTTGTAAAAGGAAAAGATGAAATAGAAAAACCTTTAGATGGTCGATACAAGTTACTTATATTATTTGTTTTAGTAGTAATAATATTTGGTATAAATTTAGCATTATATTTGGAATTCACTGCAGTTGGAAGCAATTATATTGATGGAGTACAATTCCGTTATTACTTACCTTTATTGTATTCGTTATTTGTATGTTTAATGACTAATAAAATAAAAAGTACTTTTAATTATAATAATGTAGTTTTTGTAATTTCTTTAGCTTGTACAATTGCTCTTTATGTAATAATATTTGAATCATATATTTGTAATGTATATTGGTAATAGATAAAGGTTTGTTTTACAAACCTTTTAATTTGCAATATATACAAATTTGAATTATAATCTTTATAGATAAAGAAACATCATTTCTAGTTGGAGCTATTAATAGTTATTCAACAGATATCATTTTAAAAAAAGAGGTAAAAAATAATGGCAAAAACAGATAATTTAAAGAAAAATTTTATTTGGAATTCAGTAGGTTCTTTTGTTAATGCATTTATATCATTATTTTTTATGATAATAGTAACAAGAATCAATGGTATAGATGAAGCAGGTATATTTACATTTGCTTTCTCATTAGCTTGTTTATTTTATGTAATTGGCTATTTTTCCGGAAGAACATTTCAAGTAACTAATACTGATAAAAAAATAACAAATTGTGACTTTTTATATAATAGATTTTATACATCTATAATAATGGTTGCTTGTTCAATTATTTTTTTGCTATTTAAAAAATATAGTCTTTATAAAAACACAATTATCTTATTATTTGTTTTATTTAGATTTATTGAATCAATAGCAGATTCATTATATGGTATATTACAACAAGATGATAAATTATATAAAGTTGGAATATCACTATTTTTAAAAGGTTTGTTTAGTATAATTGCTTTTTTCATTGTTGACTTAACAACAAAAAATGTAATTTTATCAATCTTATCAATAATAATTGTAAATATAATAATACTTATTTTTTATGATTTAAAAAACACAAAAAAACTAATAAAAATAAAAAAATTTGATAGAAATATTAATTACAAATTAATAAAAACAGGAGTGTTTATATTTGGGGTTGCATTCTTAACACAATATATTCTTAATGCACCTAAATATGAAATAGATAGATTATTAACAGATGATTTACAAGCTTTTTATGGAATAATAGCAATGCCAGCGACAATAATTATTCTATGTAGTCAGATGATTGTTCAACCAGTCTTAATGAAGTTAAAAACTATAATAAATAATAATAATACTAAGGAGTTAAATCTTAATCTTATTAAAATATCATTATTAATTATATTAATTGGAATAATAAGTATTATATTAGCATGGATTGCTGGGGTACCAGTTCTTAAATTAATATATGGAGTTGATATTAGTAAATATTTATTAGGATTATTGTTAATTCTATTAGGATCAATATTCTATTCTATTTCATTCTTAATTTCAACAGTATTAATAGCTTATAGAAAAACATTTGTTCAAATAGTTATATTCGCAATTTCTAGTTTAATTGCTCCATTCTTATCAAATTATTTAATTAAGAATTATAATATTATTGGAGCAAGTTATGCATATTTAATAATAATGTTTGTTTTATTAATGTTATATATAATTTATTACGTGTTTTATATCTCAAGTAAAAGGAGTAAAATATGAAAAACAAAGTAAGCATAATTATTCCAATATATAATGCAAAAGAATATATAGAAAGATGTCTTGAAAGTATATTTAATCAAACATATAAGAATATTGAAATAATTGCAATAAATGATGGATCAAAAGATGACTCTTTAAAGATATTAAAAAACATATCAAAAAAACATGATAATTTAAAAATAATTGATCAAGAAAATACAGGAGTTGCGAAAGTAAGAAATAGAGGTATAAAAGAAGCTAAAGGAAAATATATAATGTTTATCGATAATGATGATTATATTGATAATGATTATGTTAAAAGTTATGTAAATAAAATATCAATAGATGATTTAGATGTAGTAATTGGTGGATATGAAAGAGTAGACAATGATGGTAAAGTGTTAGTTAGAACAATTCCGTCAAACACTCCCATGGGTAAATATACTATTGTAGCTCCTTGGGCTAAAATATATAAATTAGAATTTTTGAAAAAAAATAATATAGAATTTTTATCCACAAATATTGGGGAAGATATTTATTTTAATCTAAAAGTAATGAATATGACTAATAAAATTGCTTTTATAAATAATACAAGTTATAAATGGTTTTATAATAGAAAAAGTATTTCTAATACTATACATAAAAAAATAAGTAAAGAACTACAATTTGAATACCTTCTTGATAATTGTTATAAAATGCTAAAAAATATTTCTAAAGAAAATATTGAGGAAAATGAATATTTCTTTATAAAAACAGTATCTTGGTATATTTATTACATAAATAAGAATAATGATAAAAATAAAGTTTACAATGAAATAATAAAATATAAGAAGTGGTTATCAAATCACTATAAAAATTATAAAAAAAATAAATATATTACTGTAATAAATAAAACTGGAGAATCAATTAAAATTAGAATGGCAGTATATTTATTAATGAAAAATGATAATAAAACAATAAACAAAATATTATTAACGATAGCATAATTATTATGTCAATAGGTATATAAAATTGTATTTATTGTTTTCCGGAAGATATTCTAATTTCAAAGAATTTATTGAAGAATATAACATGTTAAAAAATAATGTTTAATTAAATAAAAACTAATAAAATTATTTTCTAAAATATATTGTAAAGGGAAAGATGAATAATGAAAGTATTGTATGTATTATCAAGAGATGATAAGTTTGGCGCTCCTAGAGCACTACTTGAAATGGTAAAAACTCTTAAAAAAAATCATAATATTTGTCCCATTATTTTAACACCAGTTAATAATGATATAAATAAAATATGTAATGAATTGGGTATAGAAAATTACAGTATTATGTATGGTACTGCAATGAAAAGGAAAAATGAATATTTTAAGAATATTTTGAGGTGGATTGTCTATAAATATGGTAATACTTTTAGTATCAAAAAAATATCTAAAATAATTGATTTTAATAATATTGATTTAATCCATTCAAATAACTCTGTAATTGATTTTGGATATAAATTATCAAAAAAATATAACAAAAAACACATATGGCATTTAAGAGAGTTTGCTGATCTTGATTTCAATTATTATCCATTTGATAAGAAATACATTACATATATGAATGATTCTAATAACATTGCAATTTCTAATATTATATATGATCATTGGACAAATAAAAAAGTAAAAAATATAACATTAGTTTATGATGGAATAGATATTGATGATATAAAAGTAAAGAAAAAATACAATGAATCAAAAATTAAATTTATCTTTATCGGATCTTTATGTGAAACTAAAGGACAATTAAAATTCTTAAATACAATATTGAAACTTGATAAAAAAATTATATCAAATATTGAAATCCATTTCTTTGGTACAGGAGATGACTCATATATTTTTCAAATAAAGAAATTAATAAATGAGAATAATCTAGAAAAAATAATTTATTTAGATGGATATACTTCTAATATAAGAGATATTATAAAAGATTATGATATAGGTATTATAAACTCAAAATCAGAAGCATTTGGAAGAGTAACTGTAGAATATATGGCATCTGGTTTGTGTGTGTTAGCATCAAATACTGGAGCAAATACAGAAATAATTAACAATAATAAAACAGGAATTATTTTTAAATATGGTGATGATAGTGATATAGTTAAACAAATTACTCATATAATACAAAATAGAAAAGAAATAAAAAAAATAGGTATTAATGCTAGAAAAGAAGTAATAAATAAATACACTAAAGAAATTAATGCAAAAAATATTTATAAACTATATATGTCAATTGTAGGTGATAAAAATGATATATAAGGAAGTAACAGGAAGATTAGGTAATCAGATGTTTCAATATGCAACACTGAAAGCATACAAGAAGAAATACAATTTAGATGATGAAATTTTTTTAGATTTTTCGAAATTAAAATTGTTAGGAACACCTGAAGAAGGTTTTTGTAATCAATTAGTTGATTTTTGTATAGATGATTATAAATCTGGAAAACCTAAAAAGAGCATTAAAACAAACATATTAATATTTTATTATAAATTAATGATATATTATATTTTAAATAAAAATGAAAAAAATATATATAAATATCAAAAGAAACACCAAAGTAAAATGAATAAAAACGGCATTTTTTATTTCAGTTATGGATATTATGATTTCCCATTAATAAATAAAAAAAACAAATATTTTTATGGAGATTTTGAAAGTCCAAAATATTTTCAAAATATAAAAGAAGAATTGTATAAATCATTTACTCCTAAACACAAAAAGTTAAAGAAAAATAACAATATGTATAAAGAAATAGAAAATAGTAATTCCGTATGTATTTCTATTAGAAGAGGAGATTTTATTTCAAATAGTGAAATAAGTAAAAAACACTTAGTATGTACTGAGGACTATTATTATAAAGCTATAAAAGAAATGAATAAATTAATCAAAAATCCCCGTTACGTAGTATTTTCAGATGATATTGAATGGTGCAAAAAGAATTTAAACTTCCCCAAGGGAACAATTTATGAGGAAGGAAATGATCCAGTCTGGGAAAAACTTAGATTAATGTATTCTTGTAAAAACTTCATTATTTCAAACAGTACATTTAGTTGGTGGGCCCAGTATCTATCAAGAAATAAAGATAAAGTAGTTATTGCTCCTAGTAAATGGAAAAATTATTCTTATAAAGAAGATGGTGGTTTTGATATATATGAAGACAATTGGATTTTAATACAAAGTGGAAATGAGAAAAATGTCTAAACTACATACCTTTGTAGTTTTAGCATACAAAGAGAATGACAAATTAGAAGTAGTAGTAAATAAAAAAGCAAATGAAATGGATATGACTTTGATTTATCAACTAACTGCGTAGATTCTGAATTAGTATCTATTCATCAAGACGATATTTATGAAAAAGAAAATGCAGAAAGAATGGTTTAAAAATCAGCAACACATTATTAATTATAATCATAACGACAATCCTAGCATTTTCGTTTATTAATATATATATATTATCTAACTGAAGAAACAATTACTTCTTTTTTTTATTTATATGTTATAATAACATAAGAGATGTATTGGAGTGGTTTTATGAACGATAAGAAAGTACTTGTTGTGATTCCGGCATATAACGAGGAAGAAAATATTGGAAAAGTAATAAAAGAAATAAAAAAGGATATTAAATATGCGGATATCCTTGTAATTAATGATTGTTCCAAAGACAAAACAGAACAAATAGTAAAAGAAAATGGTATTCACTGTATAACAAACATCTATAATATGCGTTATGCAATGGCAGTACAAACAGGTATAAAGTATGCATTTCAAAATAATTATGATTATGTGATTCAAATGGATGCTGATGGACAACATATTGCCAAAGAAGCAGAGAAACTTTACAAAGAAATGGAAAAAAGCAAAGTGGATGTTGTTATTGGATCAAGATATTTAGAAGATTTAGGTTATCCATGCCCTTTATTTAGAAAAATTGGAACTAAATTTTTTGAATTATTAATTAAGATTTTTTGTCATCAAAGAATTGCTGATCCATTATCAGGATTTCAGTGTTTAAATAGAAGAATAATTGAAAAATATTCAAAAATGGGTGGGTATCCTGAATATCCAGATGCAAATCTAGTTATAGACCTGTTATTATCTGGATATAAAATAAAAGAAGTTCCTGTAAAAATGCGTTTACGTGAAACTGGAGTTTCAATGCATTCAGGAATAATTAAGCCTATAAGATATATGATAACTCAATTCTATGAATGCGTAGTTATAGTTATAAAAAACATTGGTAAAAGGAGAGTAAAATAATGAAAAATATCTATTTTATAGTTTTATCAATTATAGTAATATTATATATTCTTATTTCTATAAGAAAAAACAATTTATCTGTTCGTAATTCTTTTGGCTGGATATCATTTTGTATAATTATGATTATATTATCTGCATTTCCAAAATCATTAGATTGGTTATCAGAATTAATAGGAATAAGCTATCCACCAGCATTGTTTTTAACATTATGTGTTGTATTATTATTAATAATAGATTTTTCATATAGTAAAAAAATAGAAGAATTAAATAAGAAAACAACTGATTTAGCACAAGAATTAAGTATTATAAAGGCAGAACTAAATAAAACAAAGGAAAAGAAATAATAATACCATATATTGATCATTTAAATGAAGTTTTAAAACATAAGAGGTGATAAAATGTCTAAATTACATACCTTCGTGGTTTTAGCATACAAAGAGAGTGACAAGTTAGAAGAATGTATTAAGTCGGTATTAAATCAAAGTAAAAAGACAAATGTTGTTATTGCAACATCAACACCTAATAAACATATTGATAAGTTAGCAAAAAAATATAAATTAGAAATAAAAAAGAATCCAAATCCTGGAAAGGGTATAGGATATGATTTTGATTTTGCTTCAAATTGTGTTGATTCTGAATTAATTACTATTGCACACCAAGATGATATTTATGAAAAAGAATATGCAGAAAAAGTAATAGAAATGTATAAAAAGTTTCCTAAAGCAACAATTATTTTTACAGATTATTATGAAATAAAAGAAAATAAAAAAGAATATACAAATACTAATTTAAAAATAAAAAGAATACTATTATTTCCTTTGCGTTTTAATAGAATATCAAAATTTAAATTTATAAAAAGAAGTGCTCTTCGTTTTGGAACAGCAATTGGATGTCCCGCAGTTACTTTTGTCACTAAAAATGTACCTGAAGATAAATTTAAATGTGAACTAAAATCCAATGTAGATTGGTATGCTTGGGAAAAATTATCTAAATTAAAAGGTAATTTTATTTATATAAAAGAAAAATTGATGGGTCATCGTATTTCAGAAGAGACAACAACAACAGCTATAATTAATGATGGAATACGTACTAAAGAAGATTTAATTATGTTTAAAAAATTTTGGCCAACACCTATAGCTAAATTGATTAATAAATTTTACTCATTAGCAGAAAAAAACAATAGTTCAAAGGAGTAAATATGAAAAAAGCATTAAAAATCATATTACCATATTTATTATTATTCATTATTTTATTTACATATCATTTACTTATGAAAAAATCTTGTGATGATTTAATTTTTGGTAAGGTATTATCTAATACCACACTAATTAATAATTTAATATTTAGATATAACAATTGGACAAGTAGAATAATAATAGAACCGTTTTTATTGTTATTTGCAAGTGCCAATATGCATCTATGGAGAGTTATTGACGTACTAATATTTATATTAGGGATAGCATATTTAATAAAATTTGTAAATAAAAATAATAATTATAAACTAACTATAATCGGAGTATTACTATTCTTAATATATCCACTATGTGAATTATCATCAGCAGGTTGGATTGCTACCACACTTAATTATAGCTGGCCATTTGCATTTGGAATATTCTCATTTGTTCCACTTATTAATAATGAGAATAATAAAAAGACAAATACAATAATATATATACTATGTATATTATCCCTTATCTATGCTACCAATCAAGAACAAGCATGTGCTTTAATATTTGGTT
This sequence comes from uncultured Erysipelotrichaceae bacterium, assembly GCA_902798815.1. Taxonomy (GTDB): domain Bacteria; phylum Bacillota_I; class Bacilli_A; order RF39; family UBA660; genus UBA3789. Next base: position 19,296 of record CADBYH010000017.1, read on the forward strand.
TTAACATATTATATTTAGTTGATTGTATAATAAAGAAAAAAGAAATAAGTAAATATAATATAACAGCAATTATTATTTCTATACTATCTCTAATATTTATTTTTACATGTCCTGGAAACAGTGTTAGATTTGCTGCGGAAATTAATAATTGGTTGCCAGAATATAGTAATTATAGTATTATTCATAAAATATATTTAGGAATAGTACCAATTATTAATTTATTATTAGGCGATAACATATTTGCTATTTTCTATGTTTTATTAAATATAAATGTTATAACTAAAACAAAAAATCTATCATTAAAAGTAATATTATATTTTAATATAATACTAATATTATCATTAACAGTATTAAGACCTGTGTTATTACAATTATATCCTAGATTTAATGGACTAATAGAAGTCTTCAGTCTACCAAAAGTACCAAGTCTAAATAGATTATCATTAATTGTAGTAATGCTAAGTTCATACTTAATTATCTCAAGTATTTATTTACTATATAAATTATTTACTATTAAAAAATTACTACCAGTATTCATCTTTATTGGTGGATTCTTAAGTAGTTTTATAACTTGTTTGTCACCTACAGTAATTATATCAATTACAAGAACATCATACTTTTTCTACATGTTGTTAATAATATTAATATTATTCATTATAGAAAAAATGTATGAAGAGAAAAAAATTAATAATAAAAATGAATTGTTATTATTTGTTATATTATTTGCGTTAGCAATTTATAATTGTATTAATATATTTCTTGTTATATAATAAAGGAGCAATGGTGGTGATAATATGCAAAAGTGTGTTATTATTATGAATCCAAACAGTGGAAAAAAGAAAAAGATTAATAATTATCATGATTTTTATGATATCTTACGTAAATATGGATATGAAACAGATATGATATTTACTAAAAGAGCAGGAGATGCAACTAAGATTATCCAAGGCTTAGATGATAGTATTGATTTAGTAATAAGTGCTGGTGGAGATGGAACATTAAATGAAATAGTTAATGGTAATATGAAAAGAAATAAAAAATTAACTGTTGCTCCATTACCAATGGGTAGTACCAATGATGTTGGTAATATGTATGGACTAAATAAAGGTGTTTTTGAAAACTTAGAGATTTTATTAAATGGAAAACAAAAGAAAGTAGATATATGTTTTATTAATGGTACACCATTTGTATATGTTGCTTGTCTAGGTGATTATATTGATATGGCATACGCAACACCGAGAAGTTTAAAAAAACGATATGGTAAGATTGCATATATTATGTATGGTATAAAACAAATATTTAATAAAATAAATCAATATGACATATCATATAAAGTAGATGGAGAAGAATATGAAGGGACATTCTCATTTATCTTTATCACAAATGCCTCAAGAGTTGCTGGACAACCAGATGTTTATTATGATGTAAAATTAGATGATAATATGTTTGAAGTTGCTCTTGCTAATGTAAAGAATAAAACTGATATGATAAAAATGTTAGTATTATTAAATACTATGGATGTAAAAGATATTCCAGATATTACATACTATAGAACAAATAACTTTGAAATAGAGTTTAAAGACAAACTAAAAACATCTTGGTGTATTGATGGAGAAGAATACAAAGAAAAAACAAAAAAATATGTCTTTAATGTCAGTCAAGAAATGAAAATGTTAGTCCCAAAAGAGAATATGAAAAAATTATTTAAACAAAAATAAAGAATAAAAAAGAACTTTTTTATTCTTTTTAAATGTGTTATTATTAATTATAATAGAGGGAAATATGAAAAGAGTAAAAAAGAAGAAAATTATTAATGAAAAAAGATTAGTAATAAAAACATTATTATGTTTAGTATATTTCGTAATTATTACTGTTCTTTTCGTATGTTCATATAAACTTTTTCAACAAAAGAATGATATTGTACCATGGAGTGATGTAGAAAGTGTTGATGATTATTCATACATGACAATCTACAAAATGTCAGAAAAATTTGCATATTATAAAGATGCTAATATAGGAATCCATTTTATTATAGAAAAAGAAGATACAGGACAATGGCATACATATTTAATCGCAATAGATGAATCAAAATATGAAAAATATAAAGCAATAATTGATTATACATATGAAAGAACAAATGAAGCTCCAGAACCTATAAAGGTATATGGTTATCCAGTAAATACAAATGATGAATTAAGAAAACTAGCTATTAATAATATTAAAAACTTTGTTCCCGCAACAAATGAAGTAGTCATAACAGAAGATAATTATGAAGCATATCTTACAAATAGTTATCTAGATACAACAAAACAAAGACAAGATAATTTTGATATATTTTTATTTATAACATTATTGCTATTATTTATAGTAATAGGATTATTAATTATAACTATTTTTGATAAAGATAAAATTGTTGATAATATAGATTCAAGAATAGATAAAGAGATTAACAAAGTGAATAAACTATTTAAAAGAAAAAAACAACCAAAGAAAGAGTAAACTACTTGTCCACAAGTAGTTTTTATTATTAATTATATGATATAATTAAATAGAAGTATTTAACAATTATAGATAGAGGAGCTAGGTAATATGAAATTTCAAGAAATAACAGTAAAAGAATATCAAAAGTTTTGGGAAAAACACCCAATGAAAACATTTTTATCCTCAGTTGAAATATCTAAATTAAGAGAAAAAAGTAATTGGGATACATATTATGTAGGTGTAAAAGAAAAAGATAAATTAATTGCCGCAACAATGCTTTTAGGACATAAGAAATTATTCAATAAATATGAATTTTATTCACCAAGAGGATATTTATTAGATTTTAATAATACTAAATTATTAGACTATTTTACTGAAGAAATAAAAAAATACATTAAAAGTAAAAATGGATATGTTTTTAGAGTAGATCCTTATTTAATATATCATGAAAGAGATATAGATGGAAATATTGTAGAAGGTGGAGTAGATAACAGTAATATAGTGGATCATCTTAAAGAATTAGGCTTTAAAAGATTATCAGTAGATGATACAGAACAAGTTACTTGGATGTTTTCTCTAGACTTAGAAGGAAAAACAGAAGAACAAATATTAAAAGAAATGAAACCAAATACAAGAAATCAAATAAAAAAGACTGAAAAATTTGGTATAACAGTAAACGAAATAGGTTATGATGAATTAGATAGATTTCAAAATATTATGATAGAAACAGGATCAAGAAAAGGATTTAAAGTAAGAGATTTATCATATTTCCAAGAAATGTATAATTTATTTCATAAGAAAAATGAAGTAAAATACTTTATTACAGAAATAGATTTAGGAAAATATATAAAGAAATTAAAAGAAGAAAAGAAAGAAAAACAAAATAAATTAGATAGTTTAAGTGATGCTAAATATAATGATGGGGCAAAAAAGAATTTAACTAATGAAATGAATGCTATAGATAAGAGAATTAATGACTCTCAAGAAATAATTGAAAACACAGGAAAAGAAGTAATAACTCTATCAGGATCAATGTTTATTTTAATAAAACCAGAAATAATATATTTATCAAGTGGAAATTACGAAGAATATATGAAATTCAATTCTCAATATTTAATTCAATGGGAATTAATAAAATATGGAATTGAAAATGGTTTTAAAAAGCATAATTTTTATGGAATTCCTGCAGATATAAATACTCATCCTAAAGATTATGGAATTTATGAATTTAAAAGAGGATTTAATGGATATGTTGAAGAATTAATAGGAGAATTTGAATTGCCAATAACATGGCATTATAGTCTTATAAAATTATTAAAGAAAATAAGGAGAAAGTAGTATGCATAAAACATATAAACCAAAAGGTGTTTGTTCCGTTCAAATGGATTTTGATGTTGAAGATGGAAAAATCAAAAACTTAAAAGTAGTTGGTGGTTGTAATGGTAACTTAAAAGGTATCGCAGCACTAGTAGAAGGACAAGATATTGAAGATGTAAAGAAAAGATTAAAAGGTATTGATTGTAATGGAAGAGGAACATCTTGTCCAGATCAATTAGCCAAAGCTCTTGAAGAAGTAAAATAAAAAGAGAAGTAATTCTCTTTTTTAAATGTATTTATTTAATTGAATTATATAATTATCTTTCTTAGTTGTTTTAATAATACCATTATATTTATATTTACCAATTCTTTTAATACTAAATATATCTCTCTCATGTAATTTATAATCACTATTTTTTAAAAAATCATAATTTAACATTATTTCTTTATTATTAATTAATGATCCTACATTACCACGAGAACTATGTATAATATTAGAAATAACAGCATCTATTCTATTACTTGAAACAATTAATTCTATTCTTTCATATTCCCTTTCATAATCTTTAAAAGTATCTATATTTATTTCACATAATTCTACATGGGCATTTCTAATTATTAATAAGTTTGTTTCCAAATAATTTCTAATAATAGGTAATATATAAATATAATACCTATTATCAATAATTAGAATATCCCCAAATAAATCAGAAGCAATATTTAAAGAATATATAGTACCTAAAATATCTTGATGTCTTAAAATAGTTTTACATTTAATTTCATATAATAATACTTCTGGTTTATTATTTTTATATATAATATTTTTTTCACTATCTTTATAAGGATAATAAATTAAATACTCATTTTTTTTTAGTTTACTTTTAACTTTATTAATCTCATTAGGATCTAAAAAATATGTATAAGATAAATTATTAAATCTAGTTAGATTCTTTTGTATAAAATACATAAAATCGCCTCTTTTTATACTGATTATATCATGTTATAATTACTATAGGTGATAATAAATGATAAAGACAATAGAAATACTAATAAGAAGTGGTCCATTAGAAAAGTATAATGCTCTAATTATTTATGAAAAAAATATATTATATTTAAATGACAGAAAATATGATATAGATGAAAATTATTTAAAAGAACTAATTTCAATAATATATCTTTGGAAAGAAGAATATGGAAATAACAATGTAATTGATGCGGAAGAATTTAAAGTAACTGTAACAGCAACAGATAAAACTAAATCCTTCCATGGTAAAGGTATATTTCCAAACAATTACAATAATCTAAAGGAGTTATTAGATAGGGCACATGATTAATCAAATAAATAAATATTTAGAGGCAACAGATCACTTAAGAAACAATATTGGTGTTTTTATTGAAGCATTTGTAAAATACTATGGAGAAGATCGTAGAAAAGAAATAGAAGAGGCAATATCAAAAGTATTACCAATTGCTTATCGTTCACCTGTAGCAACTGTAAGATTCATTGACACAATTTCAAAAGAAAAAACAAAAGAATTATATCATAAAATGATAGATGGAATAGAAACAAATTTTACTGAAAAAGATTTACTTGATGGATATGACTTTAAAAATGAAAATCTTATGCCTATAAGTAGATTTGCTAGATTTTATGAATTATATAATCTTGGTAAAGAAAAAAGAGAAAAAATGTTTATTGAAAAATCTCTTTCAAATATTAAACGATATATTTCATCATTTACAGAAGCAGATTATTTTGAAATTGTAAGAACTAGAAAAATACCAGAAAAATATCTTAGCATTGCAGGTTGGTTAAAAGAAAATATTTTATATCTTACTGATTTATCCAATGCTGATAAAGAAATTAATTTGTGTTTTAAAAATATAAAACCATTACTAGAAAAAATTGATCCATCTATAACAACAGATAATTTTGGCAACTATTTAAATAATAAAGAAATAACTAATTTAATAAACCTATCTTCAAGATTTGAAGGTGCAAGAGAAGAATATAATTCATTTATGGGACAGTATGCTAAATATACTACTGAAATAGAAAACAATGAAACTAAAAAACAAGAATTATTAGTAAAGTATTATGTAAGATTAATAAAAGAAAATATTGATTTAATACCACCGGATAAGAGAAAAGGACTAGAAGAATTTTATGAAGATCCAACTAAAGCATATATTTTAGATGAATATGTAAGATATATACTTGGTTACAATATTAATTCAAATACACCAATAGAATCATTTTCAACTGATGCTGATAATATACTAATTGAAAATGAACCAAAATGGCAGGTAGATTCAATAAAAAGAGAAAGAATTAATTATTTTAAAAAACTAGGTATTGATTTAGGTAATGATTATATTGCATATATAAATGATCCAAATGTTCAAAAAAATTGGCCTAGTAAAGAAAAAATAGATAAATATATACTTTCTAAAAATACAATAGTTAATGATTATAATATAGAGTACCATTCTTCATTAGAAGAACATCAAAAAAGAAGACAAGAAATAGATAGATTAGGACTTCTTCAAAAAGATGATAGTTTTGATTCTGAAATTTATTACTCAAATTTTGGAGCATTCATCGCACCTAACGTAAGAGATACAGATAATGGATATGACTTATTTTCTTTACTAGTTTTAAAGTGTAATGATATTGATGGTAGTATTGATCATAATATTGTACATGAACTAAATCATTTAATTGAATTATATTTACAAAAAGCAGATGAAAAAGGATTCACAGTAATATGTGGATGGGATGTATCAGAGGAATTATATGATGATTCAAAGGAAATTGATACAATAAATAATAAAAAAGAAGTAAGAAATTGTGAGTTATTTAATGAAATAATAAATGAATTAATTGCCCAAGAAGTATGTGAAATATTACATGAAAATAATGGATATGTTTTTGATGAAAAAAACAATTCCCAAATCAAAAATACAACTAGTTATGAACATTCATTCTTCCTAGTTAGAGACTTTTATAGTAAGTATAAAGAAAAAATAATTGAAAGTAGAAGAAATGGTAATATTGAAGCAATATGGAATGAAGTTGGAAAAGAAAACTTCTATGCTCTAAATGATTTGTTTGAAACATATAATAATTACTTTTCTGGTATGAAAATATATTCATTATATGATGATTTAAATAATAATAAAGATACTGAATTAACCAGAACTTATAATTATCTTGTTAAACAAAGAGATGAGATATTATTAAAAATGGATAATTATAAAAAAGAACAAATTACTTCAAAAACAATATAATAAAAAGAGTGAAATTATTCACTCTTTTTAAATTTTTTAAATAAAAATTTTCTTGATTGTTTTATTTTATCTTCTTCTTCAATGGGAACTATCAATTTACTAATAATTTCATCTGTTGAAATATTCTTTTTATCTTTAGAAATATTATTTAATACTTCTTCTGCAATATTAAATTCTCTTTGAGCCTTTTTATCAAATTCTAATAGACAGAAGTCAACTAATTCACCATTATTATAAACTATAAACCAATTATCTCCATATAATACTAATGAATTTTCAGGAATAACAGCTGATTCATATTCTTCATTAGATAAATATGCATTAATTCCACAAATGCTATTTAACTTATTATGAACATCTCTTGTAATATCTTTAGTAGCAACAATAGGCGTTCTTTTTCTCTCATATACAGGAGCAACTTCATAAAATTTAAGATCTTTTTTCTTAGTTCCATTTTTTCTACCAGAAGAAGCAACACAAATAATTTCATAACTACCATAATCAGTTGTAAAAAAGTCACAATTTTTGGTTTCTTCTAAATTTTTAGTATTTTCAACGAATCTGTCCCAATCTCTACTTTCATTTTCCATAGGAGAATAACCAATTCTTTCAGTTACTACATCATTTGTAATAAATAAACCTTTATATCTATTTAAAGAATAACTCTTATTAACAAAAACAAAGTCTATTTTATCACGTTCTCTTGGATTATTTTGAGAGGTATTTATTATATCATTACATGCTTTTTCAAAAATCTTAATTATATCTTTTTTCTCGTTACTTATATGACTAGGTTTATCACCGTTACCACCTTTATCATATATTGTTCTTAATTGATTAATAAATATACAATTTCCATTTCTAAATCCAGATGCTCTTGCAATCAAATTATCAAAAGAATCAGTTATTTTTAAAACAAATCCATTTTTATTAAGAGCACAGTAGTGAAGAAAATCATTATCATTACCATCAACTCTAAAACATGCATCAGTATCAATACCAGAAGTTAAAATAGAAGTATCTTGATGATCATACATTGAATACTTATATTCACCATATGATCCATTTATATATGGAACTGTGGAACGATTTCTCTTAACCATTTGTGCAACAAGTTCAGTTGCAATTTTTATAATTTCTTCAGCATCATCATTTGTATAAGCCTTATTTTTAGATAATTTTTTAACAATATCAATACCAAGTATAGCAATTGAATTTGTATCAGCACAATCATTAATTTCACTTAATAATTTTATATCATCATAATTATAATCAGTTATCTTAAAATCATCTATAAGATGAGCAACACCATACATATTATCAATCATAGGAATAATATTAGTTTTCATAATTCCTTCAGAAGAAAGAGAAGGGCATGAATATAAGTTCTTTAAAGCTAATAACCAAAAAATACCATTATCTATATATACAGTTTTAACTAAATCATATGAAGTATCGTCAAGTAAACTTTCATCATATATTCCTTCATAGTCATCCATACATTCACTTATAATATTTTTCAAAGTAAGTTTATTTAGTATTTTTTTATCAAATTCAAAGAATGTATCATTAAAAGGAAAATTATCTTCAATTTCAAATATTATTGAACCAGGATCCATTCCATCAATATTAAGCGTATTTGCTTTTTGAGTAATATTCTTTTTTAGATTTTCAAAAAGCATTTCTTTTTTTCTAAAATCAGAAAAAGTTGCTAACTCTTTTTTGTTAAAAGGTATACCACAATATTTATATTTTTTTTCTGTTCCATTATATTTAATAATATCTCTATAATTAGCTACTTCAGGTCCATTATAATCAATATTTCCTTTATTTAATCTAACTATAAGTTTGGAAGCTCTTTCATACCTTTTATAACAATCATAATACTTAGGAACTTTAATAAATTCTTCCAATTTTGATTTATTATTAACTATAAAATTAGTTACTAAATCATATAAAAATTCTGTATCATAAACGTCATTATATCTTTTTACTAAACGTTGTACATAATCTATAACATCTTTATCATATGCCAAGAATTTTTTCCTTAATTTTTCTTTTTTTAATCTCTGTACAATTGTTTTATGAACTATAGGATTATCAGTTTTTAATCTATAAAAGTTTTTAATGTATTTATAAAAAACATCCATAGCATTCTTTTTATATTCTTCTTTACATTTCGCAATATAAAGAGCAGAAAACTTAGAAATAGTATTTTTTGAATTTTGAATTAAATTTAATTTATCATTTCTATTACTATGATATATTTCATGAAACTCTTTAATTGAATCATAAAGCACAAGAAATTTAACATCAAGAACTCTTGTCATATTATTGAAAAATGACAATTTACTTATTGCTTTATCTAAATTATCATTATTTCTAAGTTCAGAGCATATTTTTCCAAATATATTTTGATATTCTTCTGGTCTTTTTCTTCTTTCTTTTTCCCATTTTTCTTCAGCGGCATTCAAAAAAATAATTTCAAAAGTACTTATTTTTGGTAAAGTTGTTAATGCTTCATAATATAATTTAGTAAATCTAGAAATATATTCTTCAGAATCATTATCACCATGTAATCCAAGAATTTCATTTACTTTTTCAAATACTTTTATATCTAAAAATTGTTTGATACTTTTACTAACAATCTCATAGTTCTCATATCTATAACCATTTAATAATAAATGTTTAAATATTAAAGGATCATTTGTTGCTTCTTTAGAGGCATACTTAATATTATTCATATCCTCTTTAATAGATGCTAATACAACGGTAGTATCTCCCTTAAGAGCATCACAACTATTTTGATCTATTATATATCCACTTATAATCACTTCATCAATTAATATAGTTTTTTGATTTTCATTAAGTACATCCCAATTAACAAAGTCTGCTGATTTAGGATTTAATCTTATTGAGTTTAATGCAACTTTGAAATTCTTTTTTAAAAAGTCAGGGCTATCTGAAGATAAAATGTAATTGTTATTTAATGCAATTTCAACAACAACTTTTTCATAATCAGAACTATAATATAAAGAATAATTTGCACTATATATATTTCTTTTTACTGCTTCAAAGGCACAAGTTTTATCACTTAGTATAACTTCTGGAGTATCACTATCAAAGAATCTGTTACTTCTTAAAAAAGAATCAATAATAACTTTTCTTTGGTCTTCAGATAATATGAAATCATTAGGCATTTTTCCTTTTACAATAGCTCTTATCATACGTAGAGTATCTCTACTAAATAAACCGTTTTCAGAGATAATTATATCTTTATTTTCAAGAATAAAATCAAATAATTTCATTATATCGCTATTATTTGTTTTCATTTTTACCACCATCATTATCTTTTTTATATTTTAGTATTTTTTTCCAATCATATTGTGAAAGATCAAAGAAATCATAAGAATTATATTTATGATTATCTTTTTGATAATCATAATAAGGAATATCATTTCTCTTTACTGATTTTAACATTTTTTTAACACGTTTTATAGTACACATTAAATCATTAACGATTATATATTCATCACTTGTATGTTCATTATAATATCCACAACTTAAATTAACAGTAGCGATATCCCAACTTGGTCCAAGAATAGCAATATCACTATATGAACCATAATCCATTTTAAATCCAAATGATTCTATATAATCAATAAAATCATAATTTCCACAATCATAAAAAACACAGTCATTAAAACCACGTCTATCTAATTCTATTATATATTTTACATTAGGTTTTAGAAGTGCTTTAACAGCTTTATTAGCTCCAACACATCCAATTTCTTCATCTTCAGTAAACAAAACATAAGGTTTAAATTTTCTAAGCAAGTATAAAATTGCATAAATACCACATCTATCATCTCCACCCAAACCACCAGTTTGGTTAAATAGTATATCATTATAAGAACTATATGATATTTTTTCTGGTGGTTTATCTAAAACTGTATCCATATGCGCAACTAACATTACAGGAATATCTCCTTCAGCATACAAAAAACCATCCTGACTAATAGGATTCATATCAATATCTTTTAAATACTTAAAAAGTTCTTTTTTTAAATCCTTTTGATTAAGTTTTAATAAATGAATTAGTTCCTCCATATTAACCACCATATATTTGACACTACCGGTCAAAATTAGTATGTATTATATCATAAAATGCTTTGTTTTTCAATAAAAAAACATATCGCTAAATATGTTTATAAATATTTCTTTAATTTTTCAATATACTCTTCTTGCATATCAATATACTTAGAACAAATCTTTTTAATCTTCTTATCCATTTTTTTATTATTAAGAATCTTTCTACCTTCAATAATCCCCATATTAGTACCATTAATTAATATATCTGCTAGATTAGAAATACTATCATCAAAAATAGTATCTTTTTCAATACCATACCAAGTCATTAATTTAACCATTCCATCAATTTCATGAGCATTTCCATTATCATATTCTTCATATAAGTCTTTAATCTTATCTGAAAACTCAATATATTGATCACAAAACTCAACTAATAAATCATGAAACTCATTATTATCAACTTTCTTTATTATCAGGTTTAATGCTTCAATCCCCATACTACAACCTTTATTTAATTCATCTAATACATTAATATTATTATCCATAAAATCCCTCCAAATATAGTATTAACTATAATTGACAAATCATACTTAAAAAATTAAGATATTAATAGAAGGTGACTAACTATTAAAAGTCAATAGTAATTTTGAAATTTTTAATAGTTTGTTTGAAATTGGAAATTATCCCATGCCAAAAAGATTTCACAAAGTGAA
>CADBYH010000018.1 GCA_902798815.1 uncultured Erysipelotrichaceae bacterium
ATGGGGTGCATTATTCTTTATATCACAACTGAAAAATTCACTTGGAATAAATGGGTTAATACTTCTTATTATAGGTGGAGTTATGTATAGTATTGGTTCATTGTTATATGGTTTAGGACATAAGAAAAAGTATATGCATTGTGTATTTCATATATTTTGTTTACTTGGTACATTATTTCATTTTTTATGTGTTTATTTATACTTAATATAATAGTAATCGTAATATTTTGATATTCCGTCCGTTTAAGTCGAGAGTAAAATCTCGATTTTTTGTGGTATAATATTATGTGTTGGAGGGATAGAATGGAAGAAAAAGTATTAAAGAATACTTCAATTCATTATTGGATTAATGATGTAAAAGTTGATAATGCAATAGTATTTATTCATCCTGCTTTTGGAGATCATAGTTGCTTTGATACACAATTAGACTATTTTAAAAATTATAGAATAATAACATTGGATTTAATTGGTCATGGTAAATCTATTGGAAAAGGAAAATTAGAAGATACTGCTTTATATATTAAACAAATAATGGAAGCAGAAAATATAAATAAAATTAATTTAGTTGGAATATCTATAGGTGCAGTTTTAGTTCAAGATTTCGCAAATAAATATCCTGAAATGGTTTCATCATTAACTTGTATTGGTGGATATGATATAAATAATTTCACACAAGAATTACAAAAGGATACAGGAAATGGACAAAAAAAAATGATGTTTAAAGCGTTATTTTCCATAAAAGCATTTGCAGAAGATAATAAAAAGATTTCTGCTTATACTGAAGAAGCACAAGAGAAGTTTTATCAAATGAATCTTAGATTTAGGAAAAGTTCATTTAGATATCTTGCCTCACTTGGCAAGATGATAAATAAATATCAGACAAAAGAAAGAAGTTATCCATTATTAATTGGTGTTGGAAACCATGATAATGAAATGGCTAAAAAAGCTTCTATGATTTGGTATGAATCTGAACCACAAAGTGAGTATGTAGAATTTGAAGGTGCTGGTCATATTGTTAATATGGATACACCAGAACAATTTAATAAAGTATTAAAAAAGGTAATTAGATAATAGTTCGAAAACTTTTGAGATTGCGATGAGTAGAAGTTGGAGAAATCCAATTTCTTTTTTTAAATAATATTACGAACAAAAGGTTTTTCACAATATAGTAATAGTACAAAAAGATTAGAATTAAAAACTCTAATCTTTTATGATAACTTTAAACAAATTAGATTATTTTGAAAAAACATTATATTTTTTCAGGTATTAATTTATCTATAAACCCTAGTAATTCTTCTTTATTATACTTTTCTTTACGAGTAAGCCATGACATGCAGACATTTATTAATCCCCCTGCATAGAACTTTACTAATATATCTAATGGTAATTCTGACTTCACAATATCATTATTATTTTTTAATCTTTCTAAAGATTCTCTTTCAATAACATCAATTAAAAAATCAACTAAAAATCCATTTCTATTATTTAAGAAAATAGCACTGTAAATATCTCTTTTTTCATCAATATGATCTATTAAAATGCTTAATAATTTCATAATATATTCTTTGGTATTTATATTATGTACATTATCCTCTAAATCTTTAAGTAAAGACATTTTTAAATCTTCAATAAAATCATCTAAGAGTTCATATTTATCTTCATAATGAGCATAGAATGTTGAACGATTTATTAGTGCTTCATCACAGATATCTGATATTTTAATTTTATCAAAATTCTTTTGTCTCATAAGCTTAATTAAGGTATCAAATAATACCTTTTTTGTTTTAACAATTCTTAAATCAGTTTTTTTATTCATATAAAACACCTCAAAATAATTATAGAGCCAATTAAACAAAAAATCAAATAACATACAAATTGTATGATAAATATACATATATATTTTAAAAAATGTTGGATATCATTCATTAATATTGTTATGTTGTGGTAATTTTATTTGTATGGTAATACAATCTATTAGCGAGGTGAAAGAATGAATAAGTTTTCTAACTTTGTAGTAAAAAACAAAAAAATTATTTTTATCATCAGTTTATTATTGCTAATTCCCTCAATAATTGGCTTATTAGCAACAAAAACCAATTATGATATTTTAGTATATTTACCTAGTGATATTGAGACTTTAAGAGGTCAAAATATTTTAAAAGATGATTTTAAAATGGGAGCATTTTCTGTATCTTTAGTAGATAATGATGTTAGTGGAAAATCAAAAATGATATTTATGATTGATTCAAAGACAAAACCAAATGAGGTTAAGGTTGAAAGTAAAAAAGAAGAAACAAAAAAGAAAAAGACATTGTGGGATAAAATAAAAGGTTTGTTTAAATAAATAATATAAGGATGGTAGTATGAATTATACTTTTCAAATATATTTTCTATTATTTATTTCTTATTCTATTCTAGGATGGATTATGGAAGTAATATTAACTTGTATCAAATCAAAAAAGTTTGTAAACAGAGGATTTTTAATAGGACCATACTGTCCAATCTATGGTTGGGGAGCTTTGCTTATTACTATTTTACTCAGAAAATATACAAGTGATATTGTTGCTTTATTTGCTTTAGGAATGATACTATGTGCCATATTAGAATATTTTACTAGTTATCTTTTAGAAAAAATATTTAAAGCTAGATGGTGGGATTATAGCACTAAAAAATTCAATATAAATGGAAGAATATGCTTAAATACGATGATTCCTTTTGGTTTATTAGGTGTTATTATGATGCGAATAATTAATCCTACATTTTTATCTATATATAATAGTATTAGTCCGAAGAATTTAAGCATAATTGTAATTATAATATTAGTAATCTATTTAATTGATAACATAATTTCCATATCAATTCTTATTTCTGTTAGGAAGAAAAATAAAGCGTTAGATAAAGATAATACTGAGGAAATGTCTAGGCTTGTACATGATAAGATTATAAGTATGGGTTGGGGATATAAGAGATTATTATCAGCATTTCCAAATGTTAGACACATTGCTAAATTGATTTCAAAAGAAAATATTAAAATGAAAAATTATAAAAAGTATAATTATATGAATATAAAAGATGATGCTGAAGTAGTAAAAAATTGGGAACCTCTAAAATTTGAAATAAATGATAATTATAAATATGTTTCTAAAAATATAATTTTTAATTTCTTTTCAAATGTATTATGCTTTATTGTTGCTATCATATTATCTATTTTTGATAGATTACTTTATGGATATAAAGTAATTAATAAGAAAAATATTGTAAAAAATAGTGGGTTTGTAAGCATATCAAATCATATACATTGGATGGATTGCACTTTTGTGGGACTTATGAATTATCCACATAGAATATATTTTCCAACATTAGCAAGTAATTTCAAGATTCCTGTTATTAGGCACATAATAAAACTTTTATATGCTATTCCAATACCTAAAACAAATAATCAAAAAGAAATATTTTATAATACAATAAATGACTTATTAAAAGAGGGTAAAATAGTTCATATGTATCCAGAAGGATCTTTATGGCCTTATTATGATAAAGTTAGAAATTTTAAATATGGAGCATTTAAAATGGCAGTTGAAGCAAATGTACCTATTCAACCAATAGTATTTAAATACGTAAATAAGTGGTATAAAAGAAAACCAGCAATTGTTTGTGAAGTCTTAAAACCAATATATCCCAATAACAAATTAAAAAAAGAAGAAAGAATAAAAGATTTAAAGAATCGTTCTTTAAAAGAGATGAGGAAAAGTAGTGAAAATATTAATATTATCTTGTAACACTGGTGGTGGGCATAATTCTTGTGGAAAATATATAAAAGAAGAATTTGAATTAAATAATATTGAATGTGACTTTAAAAATTATTTTGAAATTGTTCATTTAAGTAAAAAGGACTTTTCAAATAATATATATGTAAAAACACTTGGTAAGAATGGTGGAGTATTTAAGTATATTTATAAAATGGGAGAAGTTTATGATAAAACTAAATTAGTGTCACCTGTGTATTTAATAAATAAAATACAATCACTTAGATTATATGATTATATTAAACAAAATCATTATGATTTAATAATATGTTCACATTTATATCCAGCTTTAGCATTAACAGCCATTAATAAAAGACATAAAGTAGACTTTATATTTGTAGATACTGATTATGCATATCAACCATTTACAGACGAAATAAAAGCAGATTACTATGTAATCCCTAAAGGATTACAGGAACAATTTATAGCAAGGGGTATAGATAAAGATAAATTACTACCATTTGGTATTCCTATATCTAGTAGATATGTAAATAATGCAAAAGAAAATAGAAGAAAAAGTAAAAAAAATATATTAGTTTTGCTTGGCAGTATGGGATTTGGTAATGTTGAAGATTGTATTGATGATTTGTTAAAAATTAAGAAAGCAAATATTATTGTAGTTTGTGGTAACAACAAGAAATTATATAATAAATTAAAAAATATAAATAATCCCAATTTAAAAGTTATTGGGTATTCTAGTCATATTAATGATTTAATTAAATCATCAGATATCGTTATTTCAAAACCAGGAGGATTATCTTCAACTGAAATTGCAGCATTTAGAAAAGCAATTATACATGTTTATCCTATACCTGGCGTTGAAACAAGTAATGTAGAGTTTTTTAATAAAAATAATTTAAGTATGATGGCAAATAATAAGGAAGAAATAATAAAATATATTAATATTTTATTAAAAAATGACAATATATATGATGATATGATTAAAAATCAAGAAAAATATATATCTTCAAATAGTGCAAAAGAATTAGTTGATTTTGTAAAAAATAATTATTAAATATTTCGCAATAGGTTGCTATTGCGAATACCTTATTGATTAAAGAGTTCGTAATATTTTGATATTACGATAAATGATTAATTGATTATTATTCTTATATTATGTATAATAATGGTGACAAAGAAAATATAGGATATGCTAGAAATTTGTGCACATTTTGTGCACATTAGATGAATATTTTATATAAAAAACGGCAAAAATAGTACAAAAAATACAAAAAATTACTTGTCCACAAATCCTTGAAAATAAAGGAAATATCCATAATACTATAAATATGGAAAATATACTAATTTGGCTCGCTTGCGGCAGTGGTAAAAAATATAAACAATGTTGTGGTAAATAGTCATTTGAACCAATAAATATAAGGGTTTTAGAAGATTTATTAAAATCAAGAAAGTTGCAATTTATTGCAATTTTTTTGTTTTAGATACATTTTAGATACAGTGAAAACTGTATCTAAAATGTATTCAGATGGTATCTAAACTTATATTTTCAAAAATGATTTTCTTATAAATAAAGGATAAAATAATAAAGTGTTCCTTGATCACAGATAGGGAAAATTATATGGTATAATAATTCTAGGAGTTGATATAATGGACTTTAAAAAAATGAGAGAGTATACTCACGAAGAATTTGTAAATTTGATATTAAGCTTGGATGAACAACAATTATTGGAGTTAAGTGCTAAATATGGTGGTTACCCTGTTCTATTTAGAATGGCTTTAGATGATAGAATTAGTCACATACCATTTATTCAAACAGGAGCAGCCATTATTATAAGAAATGAAAATGGTCAAATTCTTTTACAAGAAAGAACTGATAGAGATAAATGGGGGATTCCTGGTGGATGCCAAGATTTAGGAGAAGATTTAAGAATCACTGCAGTAAGGGAAGCTTTTGAAGAAACAGGAATTAAACTTGATCCTAATGAAATTGAATTAATTGATACTTTATCTGGTGAATCTAGAAAGAATAGTTATCCGAATGGAGATATTGTCTATAATAATACATCATTATATTTAGCTGATGTGTCAATGGAAGATGCTTCTAATTTAAAAGGCGATTCTGAAACTAAGAGATTAAGATTCTTTAATCCTGAAGAAGCACCTGAAAATTTAATGGATGCAGATTTAATAAAATCATATATTAGTTATATGAATAAAAGACATAAATAAGAACTTACATAAAAGTTGTAAAAAATTGCAATACTCCAATTATAGATACAGTTTTAGATACAGTTTGTCATTGAAGCCAAGTGAAAAATATTCAATAAATTCAAGGCTTACGTGAAACAGAGTAGAGCAAAAATTAGCCAATTTTATAGCCATGTGGCAGTGGTAAAATATAAACAAGATATCCTTAAGATATTCTGAACCATTAAAAAATTGTACATTATCTTCCATTGTGATATGATTAACTTAGGAAGTGATTATAATGAATGAAACATTATTAGTTTTAGTTTCAATAGTAATTTATATTATACTATTATCATTATGTGTTATAAAATCAAATGATTCTAATAAAAAAAATATCAAAATGATATTGGTTATATCTACTATTGTTTTTATTATTGGTATCATACTGTATGCTAATGCAATAACACCACATAAATGGGTAAAAGATATGAATACCCCATCTGATTATTGGGAAAGTGACCCTCGAATGAAAGAATATATAGAATCAAACAAAGTGTTAATAAATTTTAGGTATTATGGTGGGATTTTATTAATAATTCTTTCCTATATAGGCAATATAATTGCAATAGTAAAGAATAATAAGAAAACTCCAAAAGACAAAGCTAAAAAAATAGATGCAAAAGGTATCATGTAATTAAGAATAGAATTTAACAATATAAATGTTCTAGTATATGGAAAAGCTTATAAATAAGTAATAAAAAACATAAACATTTTTATGGTAAACAAACTTATAATTAGAAATAAAAAAGATTATTAATAATCTTTTTTTGTGGTATAATATACTCGTATGTTTATGGAGGTGATAAAACTGAAAGTATTAGTAACTGGTAGTAGTAATGGTATAGGTAAAGCGATTGCTTCTAAGTTTTTAGATGAAGGTCATGAAGTAATTGGTTTTGATATAGAAGAAACTACTATAAACAATTCTAATTATAAGCATTATATTCAAGATATATGTGAAAAATTACCTGACATAGATGGTATTAATATTATTATTAATAATGCTGGGGTACAAAATAATAATGATATTGATGTTAATTTAAAAGGCACAATTAAAGTTACTGAGAAATATATTAATAAAAATATTAAAAGTATAGTTTTTATTGCTTCTAGTAGTGCCAGTACAGGATCTGAATTTCCTGAATATGCTGCATCTAAAGGTGGAGTTGTAACATACATGAAGAATGTTGCTTTAAGAGTAGCTAAATATGGTGCTACATCTAATTCGATATCTCCAGGAGGAGTTATTACTAGAATTAATAAACATATATTGGAAAGCCCTAAATTATATAAAGAAGTACTTGATGAGACCTTACTTAATAAATGGGCAAGTCCAGAAGAAATTGCGGAATTTGTATATTTCGTTTCTGTAATTAATAAGAGTATGACAGGAGAAGACATTCTTATTGATAATGGAGAAAAATTAAAATCAAACTTTGTTTGGTAATATATACTAGTTAGCCTACACATCCTAGTATAAAAAAGGAAAGGAGTTTTTTTATGAATAATATTTTATTGGGGTTTATAAGCATAATTATTACATTTGGTATTACAGTATTAAGTGAAAAATTATTTAAAAAGGAAGGATTATTTGTTTGGATAAGTATAGCAACTATACTTGCTAATATATTAGTTTGTAAAAGTGTTAAAATATTTTCTTTTACTACTAATTTAGGTAATGTTTTATTTGCTTCTAGTTTTTTAGCAGCAGATATTATGACTGAGAAATATGGAGATGAAAGTGCAAAAAAGGCAATTACTTTATCAGTTTTTTCTCAAATTACTTTCATTATAATGACACAATTTGCTTTATTATATACACCTAGTAGTGTAGATATTGCAAATGAATCTATGACTAATTTATTTACTATTAATTTAAGAGTAAGTATTTCTAGCATACTAATGTATTTTGTTAGTAATATGGTTAATATTTATTTATATACTTGGATTAAGAATAAGATACCTAAAAAATTATGGCTACGTAACAATATTTCTACTATAGTTTGTAATTGTTTAGAAAATTTTATTTTTTCTACTCTAGCATTTATAGGAATCTTCTCAATTGGCACAATATTTGAAATAGCGTTTATAGCATCTATTTTAGAAATTATTATTGCCATTTTAGATACCCCATTTTTATATTTATCTACGTATAAAACAAAACATGAAAAATAGTTTTGTTTTTTTTGTTTATATATAAGAGCTTTGTAGGTTTGTGATATAATAAAAAAGGAAGTGATAATAATGAATAGAATTGATTCTAAAAAATTATATACTGATAGATTAGAATTAAGAATTCCTACCATAGAAGAACAACATAGATTATGGGAGATATTAATTAATGAAGATATCAATCAGTACTATTTTCCTACTCCGGATAGAATTTTTTCTAAAAACAATCTTTCTAAAGAAAAAATAGAAGATTTGAAAAAGGCAAGAAGTATATTTATAGAACAATTATCTAATTGGGAAAGACAAGAACCATTTTATAAAAAGAAAATAGAATCTATTAAAGCACAAGATGATAGTCAAAAGTATACTTGGAGTATTTATCTTAAAGATACAAATATAGTTATAGGTCAAATAACTTGTCAACCTAAAGATAATGAACCTGAAAACATAAGAGATGTTGGTTGGTTTATTGATCCTAATTATCAAGGACAGGGTTATGCAACAGAAGCAGCAATTGCAGTATTAGATTTTATGTTCAATGAAGTAGAAATAACTGATATCAAGACAAGTGCAGCAGAAATAAACCATGGATCATGGAAACTTATGGAAAAACTTGGATTCGAATTTATCGGAACAAAAAAATCAACATATTATAAGGATGATGAAATATTAGTTTTAAAAAGATACCATGGTAATAAAGAATTGTTCTTAAATAGAGATAATAATCATAAAAAAATCCGATGAAATAAATAGGAGTTGATTAAATGTCTACAACAAAAGAATATAAAGACTACATATTAGAACAATTAAACACAATAGAAGAAATTACATGTAAATCAATGATGGGGGAATATCTGTTATATTACAAAGGTTTACTATTTGGTGGTATATATGACGATAGACTACTTGTAAAAATAGTTGCTACTAATAAAAATTATAATATGCAAGAATCTATTCCTTATGATGGGGCAAAACCAATGTATTTAATAAGTGATATAGATAATCAAGAAATAATAAAGGATATAGTATTAGATACTTGTAAAGGAATGATGAATAATGAGTAAATATGAACCATTATGGAAATATATTAAAGATAATAATAAAGATGAGTACAAATTATCTTTTGAAGAAGTTAAAAAAATAGTAGGTTTTGATTTTGATCATGCTTTTTTAACTTATAAAAAAGAATTAATAGATTATGGATACGAGTTTAAAAGATTATCTTTAAAGGAAAAATGGGTATGGATAGTAAAAAAAGAAAAATAATAAAAAAGAAGGATAACTATGAAGAAATATTTATATAATTATATAAGTGAAATAGATAATAGAATAAATAATAATGACTTAATAAAAGAGAAAGAAATCCAAAATCATCTTATAAAGATTGAGTTTTTTCAACATGAACGATTAATTCATCTATTGGTAACACTATTTTATGCTGTTATATTTCTTATATTTTTTGGATTATGTTATATTCATTATTTATTCTTTCCAATTACTTTAATAGTGCTATTATTGTTAATTTGTTATGTAATACACTACTTTCATTTAGAAAATGGTGTTCAATATCTATATAAGCAATATGATAAAATGCAACAAAAATCATCTAAAAAACAAGTGTGAATAATTGTTAACGAATAAAGAAAATAAGTATTATTTGCTTATTTTCTTTATTTATATAAATGTAAAAAAAGCCAAAATATTAAAAAAATATGTAAACTATTAAAAATTAATTTTCTTTTTACTAACAAAAATGTTAAAATAAAAATATAATGTAAAATAGTATATGATATGAAAGTATGGTGTTTATATGGTAAGTAGCGGAACAGTTAATAGTGATGCATCATCACTAAGTAACTACTTAAGTAGTTATAAATCAGAATTGAGTGGATTAGATGGTTCATGGAAAGGAACATCACATGACAGCATTATATCTAAAGCAGATGCGTTTGTTGGTGAATATACTGCAATAGTATCACAAATGAATAGTTTTGCCAGTGCTTGCGATGCTTATGAGAAATATAAAGCATTAAAAGATCAAATATCTCAAACCGAAGCAAATAGAGCAAGTGCTTCAGATGATCAAAAACAATCATATGACTCAGCACTGAGTGATATGAGAAGTGAACTAAGTAGATATAAAGCGCAGATAGAGAGTTATTTGAGTGAAGCATCATCACCAACATTAACAGCAACAGCATCAAATGCCGGATCATCTGGATCATCAGGTAAATCAGGAAAATCTGGTTCCGGAGGAGGATCAGGAAGTAACCAAGGAATTATTGATTCAATAATGGAAGAAGTTGGAAATGAAATATCAGACTATCCAGGAGTTGGATTCCATGATGGACAATGGTGTGCAGATTATGTATCTTACACATTACAAAAGAATGGTTATGATATAGAATGGTCATCTCTAGCAGGAGACGGAGATGGATGTATAATGCAATCAATAAGAGATAAAGGAGGAGTTGTTCACTTAGATCAAGGAGCTTCATATAGAGGAAGTTCATATACAGAATCAGATGAATATGATCTTGATTACTCTCCACAAGCAGGAGACGTTGTTGTATTTGACTTTGACCATGATGGAGTAAATGATCATACTGGATTTGTTATTAAAGATAATGGAGATGGAACAGTATCAACAATTGAAGGAAATACAACAAGTGATTCCTCAGGAAGTTGTGTTAATACTCAAGTAAGAGATAGAAGTGATATATATGGATACGCCACTCCAGTTAAAAATGGCGATTAATAAACTAAGGAGGATTTAATATGGCAGTATTTATGATACAAACTGAAACACTAGATTCAGCATCATCAGCACTTAACAGTATTGCTTCTCAAATAGATCAGTTAAGTAGTAGTGTAAATGGATATGACACAAGTTGTGAAGATGGTTTTGATTTTGCATCACCAAAAAGTACAATTGCTTCAAATATTGAAGCATGTGCAACAAAAGTAAAAAACACTTCAACAGTATTAAGTCAAGTATCACAATCTCACACAGCATTACAAAATAGTATTTCTTTTGATGATCCTACAGGATCAGGAAAATCAGGAAAATCAGGTGGAGGATCAAAATCTGGATCATCTGGATCATCCGGAGGCGGAGGTTACTCTGGTGGTGGAGGATACTCTGGAGGCGGAGGATATTCCGGTGGAGGTTACTCTAGTGGAGGTTCATATGCTGGTGTAGCAGCAACTGCAGGATTAACTGCGGGAACAGAGAAAACAGTAGAACTTAAAAAAGAAGAAAAATTAGAAGCTGAAGAAATAAAACCAGATACATTCAAAAAAGTAGGGTATGTTCATCTTGCTGAAGATAAATTGAGTGAAGAATCTAAAGCATTATTTGCTGAAGAAAATGTTGAATATGATGAAAATGGATATGCTAAAATAGGTGATTATTATGTCATATCAGCAGATAAATCAGTTGGACAGGTTGGAGACGTAATAGAATTTACAAGTAAAGATGGAACAAAAAGTGAATGTGTTGTTGGTATAAGTACAAATAGTGAAAAATATAAAGAAACAATAAATTATGTTATATCTAGTGAAAAATCTCAAGATTTTAAACCAATAGAGTCAACACAAAACTTACTTAAAAATACAGAAAGCATTAAAAACCAGGGAAATTATAAACTTCTTGATCAAGGAATAAGAGAAGCTCAAGTAGTAGAAGGACCAGCAGAGACAAGTACAGCTGAACTTGGAACAGTTTCAGAAAGTACTACATCTAATCAGGATATTATCGGAATGATTGAAGATAAAGTAGATGGAATGAAATCTGAAACCATAGCAGAAGGAAGTGAGGTATAATATATGGCAAAATATGTATGTGATTTTGCTGCTGTTACAGCAATAGGTGATGAAGTATGCGAAATATCATCAAAAATAACTTCAGCAGTTAATAGTTATTCCTCAAGTATTGAAAGTGATTTATCTTCATGGAGCGGTGTTGCAAAACAATCATTTGAATCAACAAACTCATCACAAATCGCAAAAGCTAAAGAAGATGCAAAATATATTAATACTGTAGGAGAATATATAAAAAGTGCAGCAAAGAGTATAGAGGCACTAGAATCAGAACTTGCAGGATTATCAATATAGGTGTAAAGTTTTATCAAATAGGTTGTAAAACACATAATTGATGTTGTAAAATAAAAATATAGATAGGAGGATTGTGTATGTCTGGATTACATGCTGACACAGCAGCAATGAATACAAATGGAAAGGAAACAGTTGCAAACGCTGAATATTTTTCAAATGAATTATCAAGTCTACGTAATAATGTAGAAGGATTAATGACAATTTGGAGAGGATTATCTGCAAATGAGTTTTCAAAATCATATGAAGAACAAGCTCATAACTTACAATTATTTCAACAATTAATCAATGAATTAGGTGAAGGTATAAGCAGAAGTGCAAATATCTTAAATAAAACAGAAGAAGATAATGCAGCAGCAGGATCAAGCTTATTTTAATAAAGGAGGTTATTGATTTATGAATGAATTTGAAGAGAAAGATTATGCAGGAGCAAGAAGTTATGCCGATGCAGTTAAAACAAATGCAGATAATATAATGGGAATATTCAATGACATTGATGGTGTTATGAATAGTTTATATAGTAATAACTGGCAAAGTGCAGGAGCAGAAAGTGCTCAAGCAAGATATAATGAAATTCGTAAAAATTATGAAATATTCTACGATAAAGTAGTTGCAATGAAAAATCATATTTATAATGTTACTGCAGCAAACGAAGAAGCAGATGCAGCAGCAAGTCAAACAATTGCAAGCATTTAATCGTTATCCATGTATTTATTAAGAATGACTATAAAGTCATTCTTTTTATATCAAAAAATAAAAAAGAGTAAAATAAATGACAATTTGAATTATAAGTATTTGTAATAGTTTATATCATATGATAAAATTACTATATGATAGTAGGAGTGATTTTATGAGCGAATATAAAGTGTCTGATTATGGGATTTTTAGTGATGCCGTTGGAACTACAAATAAATTTAATGAACAATTAAGTACAAGTAAAGAAGATATTAATAGTTGTTCAACTAAATTAAATAATGAATCAATATTTATGGGACCTGCATGTGATGAAGCGATAAAAGTATGTAAAAGTGGGTGCTCAAAATTAGAGTTATTAAGCGGTAATTATACAACAATGGGAGATTTCTTAAAAACAACAGCATCTAATTATCAAGCAGGAGATGATAAAGCAAAAACAACAATTTTATCAATTAACTCTGGAGGAAAAGTTGAAACTACAACAGGATCATCAGCATCAACTGCAAATTTCTCAGGAAGTAATAATCAGGAAAAATTATATAATTATCTTTCTTCTCAAGGATTTAATGATGCTGCTATTTGTGGTATTTTAGCAAATATTCAACATGAGTCAGGTTTTGACACAACAGCAGTAGGAGATGGTGGGACATCATATGGTATTTGTCAATGGCATGAAGGAAGATGGGATAGTATGAAATCATACTGTGAAGATAATAATTTAGATCCAGATTCAATAGAAGGACAAGGACAATACTTAGTAAATGAATTAAAGAATAATTATCCTGGTGTATATGAGACATTACAAAATGTTCCAAATACTTCAGAAGGGGCTTATGAAGCAGCTTATAAATGGACAACTGACTATGAAATACCTGCTGATAAATATAATCAAGGTGATTACAGAGGAACTACAGCATCAACTGAATATTGGGAAAAATATGGAAATAAAAACAGTGAATAAAAAAGGTGATTTAAATCATCTTTTTATGTAAAAAAATGGAGGAAAAGATGAAAAAGAAAAAATGTAATTGCTCTCCAACTTGTACATGCGGATGCCAAGAAGGAAAAGAATGTACTTGTAACGAGAAAGAATGTAATTGCACATGCGAAGATAACTGCACATATGATGAAAAATGTGATTGTGGATGTAACCAAAAAAAAGACAAAAAAAAATAGAAAGAATTCTTTCTATTTTTTTATTGAGAAAATTCCATTTTCATCAACCTTAGCATTTTTATCGTATTGTGCATTACCAAATGCTAAAATTGGTAAACCGATTATAGGTAAAATTGTATTCAATACAGCGAAACCATTAGTTTTTCCAAACTTTTTAGCTAAATTATAATTATAGTTAAAAGTTGTTAGTAAAAGTCCCCAACCAATTACATAGTTGAATGTATCTCCTTTACCAGTAAAAGCACATAATCCGCAAAGAATTGGGAACCACCACCAACCAAGTCCTACGAATTTTGTTTCAACCCAAGAACTATATATTGGTATAAGTGCCTTCCACCATTCTTCTCCAGCTTTCTTATAGATTTTACAATTTGCTACAATAAGTAAAACTCCAACAGCAATACAAATAAGTGCTAAAAGTAAAACTACGAAAACTACTACACCAGTTGCTCCATTTAAGAATGTGTCAAAATTTGGAACTTCATTCATACCATAATCACTATTATACATACTACTCCTCCTTTATGACAATAGTATTACATCTTTTTTGCCAAAAATCAACAAAAATAATGAATGACACATATAAAATTATATAATTGAAAAAAAGCAATTTAGTATGATATTATAAAATTAAATATATCTAAAGAAAGGATGATTTTATGAAATTATCAAAAGGAAAAATAATTTTAATAATACTAGTTGTATATTTTATTATATTTGCCGTTATTAATGTTAATAAAGAAAAGAATATAAATAAAAAGGTAATACAAGAAGTAACATACGTAAAAAATGGTAAATTAGATAAAAAAAATGAAGGTAAATTGGTTTTAGTAAGTGGAAAAATCAACTATGATGAGTTAGTATCATTTATAGAATTAGACGAGAACTTTGGTACAATAAAAATAAACAGAAAGGTAGAAGATTTTGTTAAATATTATAATGAAGCAAATAATAAAACAGAGTACAAATGGCAAGAAAGAAAAGAAGTAACAGATACTGATGAAACTGACTATTTAAAAACAATAACTTCAGAGGAAAAAATCTCAAAAGTAGGTATAGGAGATTTTACTCTTGATGAGAAAGGATTATCTTTAATCCCAGCAAATAAACATTATGCTAAACAAGAAAAAATAGGAGATTTAATAACTACAGGAATAGATTATTCAAGAGATCCTTATGAAGAAGATTTAAAAGAAGGAGATATGAGAATAACATATAAATATTATGAACTAGATAAATATCCTTATATATCTATATTAGCAATTCAAAAAGGAAATAGTTTTGAACCTTATAAAATAGATAAAAATAACGAAGTATATGAATTGTTTGTTGGAAAAATAGATAATAAAAAGAAACTATCAAAGGAATTAAAACTAAATGTTAAAAATACAATTAGGGGAAAATCATTATTTATCTTAATAATATTAATTATCGGTATTTTCTTAATAGTTGATAATAATAAAACAAAAAAATAAGGAGAATTATATTTACGATATAATAATAATAGGAGCAGGACCAGCAGGATTAACAGCAGCAATATATGCAAGAAGAACATCAAAAAAACATGATCGTATAAAAAAATCATAGAACAGTATTATCCAAACGAACAGAAATCAACACCAAAAGTTTATATTAAAGAAAAAAGACCACCAGTATAGTGGTTTTTTTAATTGTTTTAAAACTGATATCCTATAAAATCATATATTTTTTAAAATTTTCATGTTATAATTATTACGAATAATAAAAAGAGGTGGATATATGTATAAGGTACTAAAAAACGAAAAAATAAGTAGTGATTCATATTTAATGGAAATAGTAGCAAAAGATGCAGTAAAGAAAGCAATACCAGGACAATTTGTAATATTAATGGCTAAAGAAGATAGTGAGAGAATTCCATTAACAATATATGATTATGATAAAGAAAAAGGAATTTTATCTGTAATATATCAAGTTGTAGGAGCATCAACAGAAGAATTAACAACAATAAAGGATGAATTATTTGCTGTAGCTGGACCTCTAGGAAATCCAAATGAAATATGTGCAGATGTTGAAAAGTATAAAGATAAAAAAATTATATATATCGCAGGAGGAGTTGGAATTGCTCCTGTATATCCTCAAGTAAAATATCTTCATGATCATGGATTAAAAGTTGATGTAATATATGGAGCAAGAACAGCAAATTTACTATTAATAAGAGATAAAATAGAAAAAGTAGTTAATAAAATAAGTTATGCAACGGACGATGGATCATTTGGAACAAAAGGATTGGTAACAGATATCCTAGAAAAGAAAATAGATAAATATGATATTTGTGTAGCAATAGGACCAGTAATTATGATGAAATTCGTTTCAGAATTAACCAAAAAACATAATTTGAAGACAATTGTAAGTATGAATCCATTAATGGTTGATGGAAGTGGTATGTGTGGGGCATGTAGATGCGAAGTAGATGGAAAACCTAGGTTTGCATGCATTCATGGTCCAGAATTTGATGGACATAAAGTTAACTTTGATTTAGCATTAAAGAGAATGAACATATATAAAGAAGAAGAAAAAGAAAAATGGGATATGATGAAAAAGGAGGGTATCAATGGAAGCAATGGAAAAAATTAAAATGAGAACACAAGAAGCAAATGTCAGAAATAAGAATTTTGAAGAAGTTGAATTAGGATACTCTGAAGAAGAAGCAAAGCAAGAGGCAGAAAGATGTCTTCATTGTAAAATCCCAAAATGTGTTGAAGGATGCCCTGTAAATATAATGATTCCTGATTTCATTGCAGCAATCAAAGAAAATGATATAAAAAAAGCATATGACATAATTAATGAGTCATCATCACTACCAGCAATATGCGGTAGAGTATGTCCTCAAGAAAAACAATGCGAATCAAAATGTGTAAGAGGAATAAAAGGAGAATCAATTTCAATAGGTTCACTTGAAAGATATGTTGCAGATACAGCAATGAAAAACAATTTTGCTGCGGTAGTATCAAAGAAAAAGAAAAAAGAAAAAATTGCTATCATAGGAAGTGGACCAGCAGGATTAACATGCGCTGGAGAATTAGCTAAAGCAGGATTTAACGTTACAATTTATGAGGTTTTACATAAGGCAGGAGGAGTATTAACATATGGAATTCCTGAATTTAGATTACCAAAAAAAGTTGTTGAGCAACAAGTGGATAGTCTAAAACAATTAGGAGTAGAAATAAAGTTAAATATCCCTGTAGGGAATGCAATTACACTAGATGAAATTCAAGAAGAATACGAAGCTGTTTTTATAGCAACAGGAGCAGGACTTCCAAAATTCATGGGAATTGAAGGAGAAGATGCGGATGGTGTCTTTTCAGCAAATGAAATATTAACAAGAATAAATCTAATGAAGAGTTATAAAGAAGATAGTAAAACACCAATTAAACATGCCAAAATAGCTTATGTAATTGGTGGAGGAAATGTTGCAATGGACGCAGTTAGATCTTTAAAAAGACTAGGTGTTGAAGCACATATTATGTATAGAAGAAGTGAAGAAGAACTACCAGCTAGAAAAATGGAAGTTGAGCATGCAAAAGAAGAAGGAATAGAATTTAATCTATTACAAAACCCAACAAAGATAATAACAGATGATGAAAACAATGTTGTTGGAATGGAAGTGGTTGATATGGAGTTAACTGAACCAGGAGAAGATGGTAGAAGAAACGTGATAGAAAAAGAAGGTTCAGAACATACTGTAGAATGTGATATGGTAGTTATGGCACTTGGAACAGGTCCGAATCACGAAGCACTAAAGGGAAGTAATATTAAATTAACAGATCGAAATTTAATCTATGTAGAAGATTTAAAAACATCTCTAGATAATGTTTATGCAGGAGGAGATGCTGTAACAGGAGCAGCAACAGTTATTCTAGCAATGGAAGCAGGAAAGAAAGCAGCTAAACAAATTATAGAGCTATTTAATTAGATAAAATGCGCTAATACAACAAAAAAGGAACCCAAAGGGTTCCAAATCTATATAAAGAGGATCTTCACACTTACAGTGAACCTTCCTCTAATAATAATATATGTTTAAATTTTGTTTATATACTAAAAAATATGTTAAACTATTAAAAGGTGATTATTATGGAAACAAAAGAATTAAAAAATGAAATAAATAAAAATATAGAAAAAATAAATAATTTATGGAGGGCACTTTGACATTCCATCTAAAAAAACAAAGTTAAAAGAAAAACAAAAAGAAACAGAAAAATCAGATTTTTGGAATGATAGAAATAATGCCGAAGAATTACTAAAAGAAATAAAAGAAGAAAGTGACTTAATAAATAGTATAGAATCAATAAAAAAAGATTTAGAAAATAATATAGAAATTGTAGAGTTACTAGAATCAGAAAATGATGAAGAGTTATATAATGATGTAACAAACAATATAAAAGAACTTACAAAAAAAACAGAAGAATTAAATTTACTTCTATTATTGAATGGACCTTATGATAAAAATAATTGTATTTTAGAAATCCACCCAGGAGCAGGAGGAACCGAAAGTTGTGACTGGGCAAGCATGCTTTATAGAATGTATACAAGATGGTGTGAAAAAAAGAAATATAGTATTACAGTTTTAGATTATCAAGATGGAGACGAAGCAGGAATAAAAAGTGTTTCAATAATGGTTAAAGGATTAAACGCATATGGATATTTAAAAAATGAAAAAGGAGTTCACAGATTAGTTAGATTATCACCATTTGATTCAAATAATAGAAGACATACGTCATTTGCTTCTATAGAAGTAACACCTGAAATAGATAAAGATTTAGAAATAGAATTAGATGAAAAAGACTTGAAGATAGACGTATATCGTTCAACAGGAGCAGGAGGACAAGGAGTAAACACCACAGATTCAGCAGTAAGAATAACCCATCTACCAACAAAAATAGTTGTTACTTGTCAAAATGAGAGAAGTCAAATTCAAAATAAAGAACAAGCATTAAAAGTACTAAAAAACAAATTGTTATTAAAAAAAATTGAAGAACAAGAAAAAGAAATGAACGATATCAAAGGAATTCAATCAAACATTGATTTTGGTTCCCAAATAAGAAGTTATGTAATGCATCCATATTCTTTAGTAAAAGATCATAGAACAAATATAGAAACAAGCAATGTAGGAAAGGTAATGGATGGAGACATAGATATGTTCATAGAAGCAAATTTAAAGAAAGAATTATAATATAAAGAAGGGGAAATATAATATGAATGCTTTTTCAAAAACAAAAGAAATCATATTTATGAATAACCTAAATAAAAAGAACTATCTAAAAAGATTGATGCAGTTCATTTTAGGTTGTTTTATCGTTGCCCTATCTTTCAATATATTTATAGCAGATAATCAACTGGTTCCTGGAGGAGTAGGAGGGATATCTGTTATTATTAAAAGTCTTCTCGGAGTAGAGACATCTATAACAATAATTGTATTGAATATAGTACTATTAATATTAAGTTTTATTCTCCTTGGAGCAGAAAAAACAAAATCAACTATACTTGGTACAATTCTCTTTCCAGTATTTGTTAAATTAACAGAGCATGCAAACATTTGGATTCAAATTGATACTTCAAAAGTTCTATTATCAGCAATTATTGGAGGATGTCTATATGGTTTTGGAGCAGGTTTAGTATTTAAAGCAGGATTTACAACAGGAGGAACAGATATCTTAAATCAAATAATTTCAAAGTATGCTAAAACATCTATGGGAAAAAGTATGTTATTTAGTGATGGATTAATAGTTATATCATCAGCATTTTTCTTTGGAATAGATAAAATGATGTATTCAATATTAGTATTATATATGATTAGTTATATTTCAGATAAAATAATACTTGGTATTTCAGATAATAAAATGTTCTATATAATAACAACAAAAGATAAAGAAATAAAAGAATATATACTAAATGAATTAAAACATGGAGTAACAATATATAAAGGTAAAGGCGGTTATAAAAAGAAATCAGGAAATATCCTTATGACTGTACTACCAACAAAAGACTACTATAATTTAAGAGTTGGAATTAAAGAGATAGATAAAGAGGCATTCTTTATTGTAACAGACTCTTATGAAGTTTTTGGAGGTGAGTAATATGGAAAAAGTAATAAGTTTTTTAAAAAATAAAAAACAAATGAAAAGAATATTATTAATGTCAATTTCATTAGTATTAAGTGCAATTCTATATAATTTATTCTTATTACCACTAAAAATAGTTACAGGAGGAACAAATGGTATTGCTACAATTACAAAGTATGTTTATGGAATAAATCCGGCAGTAATGTTATTTGTTCTATCATTATCATGTGTAATAATTAGTTTTATGTACTTAGGACCAAAAAGAACTGCTGGGTCACTATTAGCAACAATAGCATATCCAATACTAGTTGAAGTAACAACCCCTTTAACAACAGTTATTTCATCAGAAACAGATGTCTTATTGCTTGTAGTATTTGCAGGAGTACTAAGTGGAATATCTAATGGATTAATGTACAAAACAGGTTATAGTAATGGTGGTTTTCCTATTATTAGTCAAGTTCTATTCGAGAAATTAAAGATATCAGTCGCAACATCAAGTTTAGTTATAAATGTGGCAATTGTCTTATTAGGATCATTCTTCTTTGGAACAACAAACGCTTTATACGCAATTATATTCTTATATATTAATAATATAGTATTAGATAAAGTCTTACTTGGTATTTCAAATAATAAAGCATTCTATATAATAACTGATAAAGAAGATGAAATAAAAGAATACGTAATTAACAATTTAGGACATGATGTTACTGTATTTGATGTTAAAGGTGGATTCTTTGAACAAAAAAGAAAAGTATTAATGACAGTTATTCCAACAAGAGAGTATTATAAAGTAACAGAAGGAATAAAAGAAATAGATCCTAAAGTATTCTTTACAGCGACAGATTCCTATCAAGTAGAAGGCGGAAAGTAAATACTTGTCATATTAAAAAGAAAGTTTTTATACTTTCTTTTTTTATCTATAAAAATATGTTATAATTATATGTACTAAGGTGGTGATAAGGTAGATGGACTTAATCAGATTAAAAAATGTAGAAAAAAAATACAAAAATGGAGTTACAGCTATCTATGATTTAAACTTAGCAATAGAAAAAGGATCATTTGTCTTTGTAATAGGTGGTTCAGGAAGTGGTAAATCGACTTTAATAAAAATGCTTTACAGAGAAGAAAAACCAACAAAAGGACAAGTTATAGTTGGAGGACTTGATGTAGCTAAGTTAAAAAATAAAAAAGTATATAAATTAAGAAGAAAACTAGGAATTGTATTCCAAGATTATAGATTATTACCAAAATTAACAGTATATGAAAATGTTGCATTCGCACTAGAATGTCTTGGTGAGAAAAAAGATGAAATAAGAGTAAAAGTTTTGAAGGCATTAGAAGATGTAGGATTAAAGAATAAAGTACATAGTTATCCTGATCAATTATCAGGAGGAGAACAACAACGTGTATCAATCGCAAGAGCAATTGTTAATAATCCAAAGTTATTGTTATGTGATGAACCTACAGGAAACCTCGATCCAGAAAAAAGTATGGAGATTATGAAAGCTCTTAATGATATTAATAAAAATAGAGGAACAACAATTATTATGGCAACACATGATGAAAAAATAGTTAATAAAATGAAAAAGCAAGTTATTACACTAAAAGATGGACATTTAGTTAAATTTAAACAGAAAGGAAAATACGAAAATGAAGCTATTTAGAATGTTAGGAAGAAGCATTAGAGATGCTTTTAAAAGTGTAATAAGAAATTTCAGTTTATCACTTGCCTCAATTTCTTGTATAACAATAACTTTAATAATTGTTGCAGTAGCAATAATAGCATCATTTAATGTTCAAAATTTTACTAAAGAAATAGAAAAAGATATGACAATAGTTGTATTTTTAGATAATGATACAACTGAAAAAGAAGCAAAAGAAGTAGAAAGAAAAATAAAAAATACCGATAACGTTGCAAAATACACATTTCAAACAAAAACAGAAGTAAAACAAAAGATGCAACAAGAATCAGAGGTATTTAATACAGTTCTTGAAACATGGGATGATGAAGATAGCCCATTAAAAGATACATTCCAAGTAAAAGTAAAAGAAATCGAGAAAATATCAAATACAGCATCAAAAATAGAAAAATACAAACATGTAGCTGTAGTTAGATATGGAGAAGGAATGGTAGATAAAATGGTAAGAGCATTTTCATCTATAGAAAAAATAACATATGGTATAGTAATTGCATTAGTTCTAGTAACAATATTCTTAATCATTAATACAATTAAATTAACAATTTCTGCAAGAAGAAGAGAGATATCTATAATGAGACTTGTAGGAGCTAGTAATTTTACAATTAAAACGCCATTTATTATTGAAGGTATGATATTAGGTATGTTTGGTGCTGTTGTACCTATTATTATCACAATGTATGGTTATACTGCATTTTACAATCATTTCAATGGATATTTATTCTCTGAATTAATAAAACTAATAAAACCAGAACCATTTATTTATCAAGCATCTTTAGCAATACTTGGAATTGGTATGTTAGTTGGTATGATTGGTAGTGCAAGTGCAGTAAGGAAGTATTTAAAAGTATGATGAAAAAAATATATAAAGTTATTACATTATTAATTATTACAATAGCTTTATTTCCATTAAATATCTTTGCAACAACACTTCAAGAATTTGAAGATCAACTAACAAAATATCAAAATGAACTTGAAGATAAAAACAATCAAATATCAGTAAGTAAAAAAGAATTAGAAGAAATTCAAGCAAAAATGGCAGATATAGAAAAACAAATAAAAGAAGCAGAAGACGAAGTTGCAAGATTAGAAGAAGAGATTCAAAAAAACAACGAAGAAATAAAAAGAAAGAAAAATGAATCAAAAAAATTAATAGAAAACTACCAGATATCAAATGGAGAAAACATTTATCTTGAATATGCTTTTGGAGCAACAGATATTACAGATATGATATATAGATTATCCATAGTAGAACAATTAACAGATTATAATAAAAAAGTAATGGATGATTTAAAAAGACTTATTAAAGAAAGCAAGGAAAAACAAAAAGAATTAGAAGCAAAAGAAGCAGAATTAAAAAAATTAACTGAAGAATTACGTGTTCAAGCAGAAAAAGTTCAAGGAAACATAACAAGTGTAGAAGGACTTATTCCAAATATAAAAGGTCAATTATCATATTACAAAGAAAGAGTAGATTACTATAAAAGAGTTGGATGTAAACCAACAGATCAGATTGGAATTGACTGTGATAAACCACGAGCAACAGGTGGAGGCGGAGTTGTAGGAGCAAATGGATTTGTAACACCTCTAAACTACTATTCATACATTTCAACAGGTTATTATTGGAATGGTTCAAGTGGACACAAAGGAATTGACTATGCTGCAGGATGTGGAACACCAATAAAAGCAGTCGCAACAGGAAGAGTTTATTATGTTGGAAGTGGAAAAGATATCTATGGAGCAAAAATGGTTCTAATAGTTCATAACTATAATGGAAGATTAGTATTCTCACAATATGCTCACCTTTCAGGATACGCAGTAGGCTCAAATCAAGATGTATACGCAGGACAAATAATTGGATATGTAGGATCAACAGGATGGTCAACAGGATGTCACTTACACTTAGAAATATCTAATGATATTGGATGGGATTATAATAAACCAGGAAATTATTACACATATATAAGACATATTGTAAATCCATTTAATTATGTACCAAGATAAAAAAGCATTTAGAAAACTAAATGCTTTTTATTGTATAATATTAATATATAGAAAGGATTAATAATATGATAGATTTAAAAAAAGCAAGAAAGTATTTTAAAGAATATACAGATAGTTTTAAAAATCAAGATCTAAAAGGATTTAATCTGAAAATAACACATACTTATCAAGTTATTAATAACATAAAGATAATATCAAAAAACTTAAATTTATCAAAAGAAGACCAACAACTAGCCGAATTAATTGCACTATTACATGACATTGGTAGATTTAATGAATTAGTAATTACAAAAAAATTTGACAATAATAATTTTAATCATGCACTATATGGAAGTAATTTATTATTTGAAGATAAACTAATAAGAAATTTTATAGAAGATAACAAATACGATTATATAATAAAGTTTGCTATAGAAAATCATAATAAACTAGCAATAGAAAAGACAAGTAATGAGAAAGAACTACTATTTGCCAAATTAATAAGAGATGCTGATAAAATAGATATTTATAGAGTAAATAAAGAATTACCATTAAATGAAATATATCCAGAAATTATAGATAGTAATAAAGATATAGAAGATTCATATATTTCTGATGAAGTATATAATAGTATTAGAAATAGAAAATGTGTTGTTACTAGTGATAGGAAATATCCTCTTGACTACTTATTATGTTGTTTAGCATTTATATTTGATATTAATTACACTGAGACTATTAATATTATAAAAGACCATAATTTTATTAATGAATTAATAGATAGATTTAATTATACTAATGAAGAGACAAAGAATAAAATGAAAGAGATTAAAACAATATTCAATAAATATTTAGAATTAAAATAATTTGACAAAAGAAAATAAATATGTTATTTTCATTTTGCACGTATTTGTGTAGAGGTCGCAATTAAAATAAGTATAATTCATGATAACTTGAATTAAATGATTGAATTAGAAAGGGTTAATTGCCGAAGGAATTAATATTTCAAGATGTTAATATCCTGGGTATATAGTTAATAACTATATAACTGTCATCGTAAGATGGAGAGCTACAAAATACATATTTAATAATAGATATGTAAATAAGTATGAAAAAGGCTCTCCCTTAATAATATAGAATTAGGAGGGATTTTTTTATGTCTATATTTAAGGGATCAGGTGTTGCTTTAGTGACACCATTTATAAGAACAAGAAGAGGAAAAATAGTAGTAGATTACGAAAATCTACAAAAGCTAGTAGAATATCACATTGCTAATAATACAGATAGTATTATAATATGTGGTACTACTGGGGAATCATCAACACTTTCAGATAAGGAACACTTAAATACAATAAGAAAATGTGTTGATTATGCAAAAGGAAGAATACCAGTAATTGCGGGAACAGGTTCAAATGAAACCCCTCATGCAGTTAAACTATGTACAAAAGCTGCAGAATATGGAGCAGATGGATTATTATGTGTAACTCCATATTATAATAAGACCAATCAAGAGGGGTTAAAACTATACTATAAAAGAATTGCAGATGCAGTAAATGTACCAATAATTATGTATAATGTTCCAAGTAGAACAGGATTAAACATAAAACCAGAAACAGCAATTGCCATAGGAAAAGAAAATGAAAATGTAGTTGCTATAAAAGAAGCATCAGGTAATTTAGAACAAGTTAGAGAAATAGCTAAAAGTAATACACTTGATATATATTCAGGTAATGATGATCAAATCTATGATGTATTAAAAGAAGGTGGAATAGGAGTAATATCTGTACTTGCAAATATTTTTCCACAAGAAACACATGATATAGTTTATGAATATTTAAATGGAAGAAAAGAAGTATCTTATAGATTGCAACAAGAATCACTTGATGTAATTAATGCACTATTTAGTGATGTTAATCCAATTCCAGTAAAAAAAGCAGTAGAATTAGAAGGAATGTGTTCAGGAATAATAAAAGAACCATTAATAGAATTAGATAAAGAAAAAACAAAACAACTAGTTAAAGCAATAGATGCATTTAGAAATAGAAAAACAGTATAAAAATCATAAAGGGAGATACCTATGTCTAAACAAGAAAGTTATATTGAAAAATTATATAATTCAATTGAAAAAATGTCTTCATATAAAGATACTATAAGTAAAAATCCAGAAAACATAAAAGAAATCATAGAACTATATAAATACGTAAAAAAATCATTAGATTTATTTTATAAAGATGGAGAAATAATATCTAAATATGGAATGGTTCTCGCAATTATAATGTCTTGTGAAGCAAAATTACCAAAAAGATTCATTATAGAATCAAATCCAAAATTTAATTACTATAAAGATGATAGGATAAATAAACCTATTCAAGATGAAGAATTACTTGATAAATTAGTGTTAAAAACAAGAAAAGAGTTGTTAAACTTTTATTCATTAGATAATCCAAATGACGTGATTAAAAAAATATGTTTTACAAATAACTGTTATGATGCAAGTACAATCTTTAAAGCAGTATGTGATGATAATGATATAAAATCATATATGATTGAATTAAATCCAGGTTATTCAAATAGAGAGAATTTATGTAACGGAAATTGTTTTCATTATTTTAATATTGTCTATCATAATAAAAAATACTTCTTAGTCGATTGTACATACAGACAATTCTTTAAAATAAAAGGTAATTTTTTAGAAAAAATAGGTATCTTAAATATCCAAGGATGTCTTCCAGGAACATTCATGTTAATGGATGAAGAAAGAAAAAAAGTAGCACAAAAAATATTAAAAGATGGATGGATAGAATTAGATGATAATGTATTAAAACACTATTTAGATGGATTTACTATCTCATATAGAAATGGACTATATTATGAAAAAACAAACGACTATTCATATACAACAGAATATACAACAGATGATTATATAAGATTTTTAAAAGGAGAAGATAATCAAATAAATCATGAAGGCAAAGAAGTTTTAGGTTATCAGAAAAGACCATCTAAATAAATACTCTCATCACAAAGACTTGATATGAAAGTCTTTTTTAATTATATTTTATTCAAGGAGTGTTATATATGAAAATAAAAAAAGAACTTCAAGACTTTAAAAAGTATCTAAGTAATAATAAGGCATGTATCATTTTTTTATTTTTAATATGTTCTGTTATATATTCAATCCGACTTTTCTACATAAATACAAGCATAGATTCAGAAAAAATAATTAATAATTATAATGAATTTAAAATAGATTGGAATTCTTTAGGAAGATAGAGTCTATATATTAACAATTATCTTTTTTACTACATCATATAAATTATTTTCATATATAATAACAAAAATAATATCTCCAAAGAAAAATGATAAATTCCTAGTATTATTAGGATCATCATTCTTCTCCTGGGATGAAACAGAACCAACAGCTTCTAATAATAGAATATGTGGATTTTCAAAAACACTAGGACTTGATTATAAATGTACTTCTATAGAAAACTATCAAAAAGCATTGGAAGACTCTAAAGATATAAAACCATACCCATCAAGTGCTTATATTAAAGGAAAAGAAGATTATATTGTTGTAAGATTAAAATAAAAAAGAATCAAAAACTGATTCTTTTTTTAATTGACATTTATAATTATGAAATATATAATACAAACCAAAATTAAACAGAAGGGGGATCTGTTTATGGAATTAGATGAGTCTGTAAGAATTGCTTATGAAGCAAAAGAATATAGCAAAGTAATTATCTTAGTAGAGGATAATATAAAAAAGACAAGAACAAGATTAAATGAGCATACATTACAATATTATCTAAAAAGTTTATCATTTTATGGAATATATGATAAGGCATTAAAATACCTAAGACAAAAAGCATCTAAGAATTATAGATTAACAAAAGATAAATATAAAAACATTGAATTAATAAAAGAAGAATTATCAAAAGGAACAATTTCAGAAAGCATATTATTTGATTATTTTATATTCTTAATAAAAACAGGAGAATTTGAGAATGCCTATAAAGTATTAAATAGTATAACAAAATTATATTCTAAGTATGTTGATAATTTTTTATTAGTAATATTATTATTAAGATGCGAAAAGATAAAAGAAGCACAAGAAATAATTGAAAGTGCTGATTTTAATGGAAATCAATTATTAAAAATAGGAGTAACTTATTTCACAACAGGACAATATGAATTATCAAAAGAAATGTTAGAAAAAGCAAGAAAAAAGAGATTTTCAAAACACTACTATGACACATATGAAAAAATATATGATATTATTGATAAACATCAACATACAGGAAAATATATATCAATGAATTATGAATACTTTAAGAAAAATCACGAATTACGTGGTGGAGATATTATTTTTGTATCTGATGTAGATGAGCATTATAAAAGTATTGATCAATATGCCTTAAACAGAACATATATGATATGGAAAATAGAAAAAGATATTATTTATGCATTCCCAGTAACAACAAAAATACCTAAAGATATTAGAAGATTTAAGATATTTAGACAGAATTATCTAAATTTTGATTCAGATAGAGTTGTAAAAGATGATTTAGTAATGATAAATAAAAGAAATGTCCAAAAGGTACAAGAAAGACTAACTGAAGAAGATTATATGAGCGTATTAGGTAATATATATTCAGGAATAATAGTTAGTGGAAATAATGAAAAGAAACAAGAAATCAATTTATTTATGAAAGAAATATATGATAGTTTTCATATAGAAAACAATTCTATAATAGTTGCATATGATAGAAAGACAAAAAAAGCAAAAAACTATTTAGTTGTAGATGATGATGAGGATTATATCTATGGTGTAGAAGTTTTTGTTGAAAGAAATAAATGCTCACCATTAAATTATAAAATAATAAAAATTGCCAAAAAAGAGGAATTATTAAGAGTTAATTCAAGCATAAAATTACCAGAAAAGAATCTTAATGAAATTGAATTATATGTTAAACCAAAGGTTAAAAAGAAATAATAACAAGGATTATTTGAATCCTTGTTTTATATTGTAATAAATGTTAGAATATATTGTGTTTGAAAAGGATATATATATTTGAAAGGAGGTAACTATGTTTGAATTAGTATCAAATTATAAGCCATCAGGAGATCAACCTAATGCTATAAAAGAACTAGTAGAAGGATTAAATGAGGGAAAAAAAGAACAGGTCTTACTAGGTGCAACAGGAACAGGTAAAACCTTTACTATTGCAAATGTAATTAAAGAAGTTAATAAACCAACACTTGTACTTGCTCATAATAAAACATTAGCAGGACAACTTTATTCAGAGTTAAAAGAACTATTTCCAAATAATAAGGTAGTATATTTTGTATCATATTATGATTATTATCAACCGGAAGCATATGTTCCATCAACAGATACTTATATTGAAAAAGATTCATCAATTAATGAAGAAATAGATGAATTGCGTCATGCTGCAACTTCAGCACTTATAAGTAGAAGAGATGTAATAGTAGTTGCCTCAGTATCATGTATATATGGAATTGGAGAAGTAGAAGAATATAAAAACAAAATGCTAACACTTTCAACAAATGAAAAAGTTGAAAGAGACGAAGTACTAAGAAAATTAGTAGATATGCTATATGAAAGAAACGAATTAGATTTTAAAAGAGGAACATTTAGAGTAAAAGGTGATGTTTTAGAAATAATACCCGCTAATCAAAACACTGAAGGATATAGAATAGAATTTTTTGATGATGAAATAGATAGAATATCAGAAATAGATACTTTAACAGGAAGAGTGTTAAGTAATAAAAAGAATATATCAATTTTTCCGGCAAGTCATTTCGTAGTAAGTGATGAAAAATTAAAGCAAGCAATAGAAAGAATTAAAGTAGAATTAAAAGACCGTTTAGAAGAATTAAAATCTCAAAATAAACTACTTGCTGCAGAAAGATTAGAACAAAGAACTAATTATGATATAGAAATGCTTGAAGAAACAGGTTTCTGCTCAGGAATAGAAAATTATTCTGCTCCTATGGCAGGAAGAAAAAAAGGAGAAACCCCAACAACTTTAATGGATTTCTTTCCAGATGATTATCTATTAGTAGTAGATGAATCACATGTAACTCTTCCACAAGTAAGAGGTATGTACAACGGAGATAGAGCAAGAAAATTAAACCTAGTTGATTATGGTTTTAGATTACCAAGTGCTCTAGATAATAGACCATTAAAATATGAAGAATTTGAAAAAAAGATAAATCAAGTAATATATATTTCTGCAACTCCAGGGGATTTAGAATTAGAACATACAAAAGGAAAATATGTAGAGCAGATAATAAGGCCAACAGGTCTATTAGATCCTACTATTGAAGTTAGAAAAACAGAAGGACAAATTGATGATTTAGTAGGAGAAATAAATAAAAGAATAGAAAAAGATGAAAGAGTTTTAATCACAACACTTACTATAAGAATGGCAGAAGAATTAACAAATTATTTAAAAGAGTTAGACATTAAAGTTGCCTATCTTCATAGTGAAGTAAAAACTTTAGAAAGAATGCAAATAATTCATGATGTAAGAGCAAAGAAATATGATGTATTAGTAGGAATAAACCTTTTAAGGGAAGGATTAGATATTCCAGAAGTAAGTTTAATAGCTATATTAGATGCAGATAAAGAAGGTTTCTTAAGAAGTACAAGAAGTTTAATTCAAACAATAGGAAGATGTGCAAGAAATGCTAATGGACATGTAATTCTATATGGAGATAATATGACTGATTCAATGAAAGCAGCAATAGAGGAAACAACCAGAAGAAGAGAAATTCAAGAATCATATAACAAGAAAAATAATATTACACCAAAAACAATAAAAAAAGAAATAAGAGATGTAATAAGTAACATTGATGAAAAAACAAAAGATAAACCAAAGAAAATGTCTAAGAAAGAAAAAGAATTAACATTAGAGAGAATAGAAACAGAAATGAGAGAAGCAGCAAAGAATCTTGATTTTGAAAGAGCAATGGAACTAAGAGATATATTATTTGAAATAAAAAGTCAGTAAGGAGAAAAACATGGAAAACAAAAAAATAATAAGAGAATTAGAAAAAAACGAAAAGGGAAACAATATTTTTGGTGACCAAAAATCACAAGATCTAAATGAATTAAAAGATATATTAAAAGAAAGAAAAGACTTAGTTGTAGACTTTCCGGTAAAAGAATGGGATATGGTTGCTCCATATCTAATGAGAAAAGAAGATATGACACAATTGTCCGCAACAAGAAGTTATGTTGCATCTAAATTATTAGGAACTCTAAAAGAAAAATATCCACAATTGAAAAAATATTATAGATCTGAAGGAAATCCAGAATGTCCAAGTTTAATCTATAATTTACCATACATAAATGATTTATTAGAGATAGAGGATATTCATCCAGAAAGAGTACATTTTATAATGAACGGAAATAAGTCAGCAATTTTATGTGATGCACTATCAATTTTATTAGATGATAATAATCCGTTTGATGTAAGTATCTACTCATCACCAAATGTATTTTATACATCAGTTATTCCAGATAATAGTGAAAAAGAGTTTATTTGGGAAGCATACAATTATACAAGTTATAAAGGAAATGAAGAAGGAAAAAAGAATATCGCATTTAGAGAAAAAGTAAAAATAAAATGAAAAAGTATAAAAAAATATACATAGAAATAACTAATAATTGCAATCTTAATTGTTCATTTTGTTCTAAAGTAAACAGACCTAAAAGAAATATGACACTAGATGAATATAAATTGATATTAACTAAAATAAAAGATTATACAGATTATATATATCTACATGTTAAAGGAGAGCCTTTACTACATCCAAATATAATCAAAATGATAAAGTTGGCTGATAAATACAACATAAAAGTAAATCTCACAACTAATGGAGTTTTATTTAAAAAGTATGCTAGAGAATTAGGACAATGTAAAAATCTAAATAAAATTAATTTCTCTCTTCATTGTGAGAATAATATAGATAACTATTTTGAAGATATATTTAATAACATAGAATATTTATCACATAAAACAACAAAAATCTATAGATTATGGGTATTAAATAATAATAAATTAGATGATAAATCAACAAAAATTGTTGAAAGAATAAAAAACTATTATAATTTATCCCCAGAAGTAGTGGATAAAATAAAAAACAACAACAATATAAAGATAGATTCAACAATATATGTGGATAAAGATAATG
This sequence comes from uncultured Erysipelotrichaceae bacterium, assembly GCA_902798815.1. Lineage (GTDB taxonomy): Bacteria > Bacillota_I > Bacilli_A > RF39 > UBA660 > UBA3789. Next base: position 32,176 of record CADBYH010000018.1, read on the forward strand.
AATTTGTATGGCCATCTATAAATAGTCACAAAAGTTGTGGATACTGTTATGCTTTAAAAACCCATATTGCAATCTTAGTAGATGGAACAGTAGTACCTTGTTGTCTTGACTCTGATGGAGTAATTAATCTAGGTAATATTTTTAATGAATCATTAGAAGAAATAACAAATAAGGAAAGATATATAAAATTAAAAAAATCATTTCAAGATAAAAAGCCAATAGAAGAATTATGTAAGTCATGTACTTTTAAAGAAAGATTTAATAATAAAAAAAAGAGTTCATAATGAATGAAGTTGTAAGATAAAAGTGGACACATAAAAAGATGTTCCACTTTTTCATTTGTTATAATTAAAAAAAGGAGTTGATAAAATGGCTAGTAAAGGTCAA
>CADBYH010000019.1 GCA_902798815.1 uncultured Erysipelotrichaceae bacterium
CACTTTGTGAAATCTTTTTGGCATGGGATAATTTCCAATTTCAAACAAACTATTAAAAATTTCAAAATTACTATTGACTTTTAATAGTTAGTCACCTCTTTTTATAAATATAAAATATGTCGGCATATTACAAGCCAGTACCCTAATTCCTATCAAAAATAAATAATTTTTAATCTATTTTTTCATATTTTTCTTCTTTTTATACTAGAACTTGCAAGATCTTATTTACTAAAAAGTCCCATTTTATAAGGGTTTGAGTGATAGTCGTCATAAATACAAGACAGGCAGTTTATATTAGTTTTACATTCATTATTCATTATAATCAACTACTTTAATAATTCATTTACTACTTCTTTTACACTTTCATAGCAGTCAGGTTCTACTTTTTTACCTATCATACCTAATTTATTTGCAGTAGCAATGTTTTTTTCATTATCATCTATAAATATACATTCACTCGGAATTAATTTATATCTATTTAAAAGTGTATTGTAAATTGAAATATATGGCTTTATTTGATGTTCTTGATATGAAAGTACATAACCATCTACAATATCAAAAACACCACTTTTTTTAACAAAATTATATGTATATTCATTAATGTTTGATAGTAAATAAATACTATAGCCTATTTCTTTTAATTTTTTTATTAAACGTAAAACATCTTTATCAATGATTGCATAATCATTATAGTTATTCCAAAAATTTTCAATTAATTCATCATTTGTATGATTAGTTCTATCTTTAACGATTTCAATAGCTTCTTTTTTTGTAATATATCCTGTATCAATTAATGCATAACCTAACCATTCAGGCGAATTTATAATATTATCTATAATAAATTTTTGTTCTTCTACATTATTTGTATATTTTTCTATTACATTTTTATAATCAAAATTTAATAATACATTTCCTATATCAAAGATTACGTTTTTAATCATATTTTCACCTCTATTTTATTGGTCTTGACTAGCTGTTCTCACCATATCAATTCCTAAGCAATTTTTACTTACTTTTTATATAAAATATGTAAGATCTAGTTTTTAATTTTCCCTTATTTTATAAAGATTTGTTAAAGGGGTTAGATAAATCATGCTCAATCAATTGATATTGCTTTTTTGAAACACTTTTTCATTATCTTGATTATTCATTAAAAATCAAATTCCCTTTTTCTATAATATTATAGCATAATTATAAATCTTTATAAAAAAGACTATTTAATTTAGTCATTTTTATACATTATTTCCTCATTAATAGTCACTTTCATTTCCAATTATTACTTTTCCATCTACATTGCATATATAACAATCTGGTAATTTTGATTTAATAAAGTTAATCATTTTCTCATCTTTTTCAAAAAATCTTCCTACTAATACTCCTTCAATTAATTCTGATGGTAAACCAAACATTATTGCTGATTCTCTATCTGTTGTTGAAGCATCTTTGTTAAATCTTAATTCTATAAACTTGGGATAATATCTATAATCAAGGAATTCTGTTAATGTTTCTTCATCTATAGATGTATTCCATACATCGGCATAAAGTAGTTCTTTGGCATATTCAGAATCTGTATTTAGAATGAATGCAACTTGTGGTTTATTAGATACTAAACTAGGAAGATATGTAACTTCTTTTGTTTTATTTCCCCACCATATATAAACATCTTTTTCATCATTTAATTTTTCTGTTACTTCATCAAATTTATGATAAGGAATTAATTTGCTTACTGTTTTTGCTTCTGGTCCTCTTCCTAAAGTGTATGTTATTGTGAAACCACTATATTCAATAATGTAGTCTTTTAAATAAATATCTTCTTTTATATTCCACATACCTACACTGTTTTTAATTTTATTTAAACCTTTTTCAGATGTTTCTGAAAAATCTGTGCTTATAAAACCATTATCAACTATCCATTCAAATTCTCCTAATCCTTCTCTTATTCCATGCATAAATGTTCCTTTAGACAATTTAACTTCCTCACCTATTTTATATTTATTCTTTTTTATTATATTTTTTTTATAAAAAAGATCTATTTGATTTAAAACTAAGTCTAGTGCTTTATTTTTAAATGTTGATTTTGCATATTCAATATATTTTTCTTTCATTTATTGTTCCTCTTTTCATTAATATATTTTTAAAACCCTAATTGAACTTGCTGAACAATTAGGGTTTAATTTACATATTTGAAGTATTTTGATTATTTCCAATATTATATGTTGGTTCTTCACTAAGATATTCTACAAATATTTTTATATATAATTCATCTGATAGTGGCATATCTCTAGGTATTTCTCCTGAATTTAATAATCTTCTATAAATTACATCAATGAAATTTTCTTGTAGAGAATTTTGATCATATTCTATTCCATTTTCTTCATATTTTGCAACAATCATATGATAAATATAGTTAATCTGTTCATATGACATCATAAATGTTTGCATACTTAATTTTGTCTGTTCTTCTATAGTTGCTTTATCATATTCTTCATAGTTATTTTCAATATAATCTTTGATATAAATATTTGAAAGATTATTCATTCTTAATTCAGTATATTCCTCTACATTTACATCATAGTTAATAAACTTTTCTTGTTGTCCCTTTTTTATTCTTTCACAGAATATGAGATATGTTTTATTGTAGAAATTTGATAATAATTCAAAATTAATTCCTGTACTATTAAATATTTCTTCAGAAGATACATAACAAGCAATAGCCATTGCTGCATTATATTTAACATCTTTCATTATTGTTTCTAATTCGTTATATGGACATGTTGGAATTTGTTTCATTCCTTCCAAGAACAATCTATAATAATGTTGGTAATCTTTAATATCTAATTCTGCTACATCGTATGGATCTGTATAATCAGTAACAGTTTCATCGTAACCAAACACATCACTATTAGCAAGATTTTTTGCTTTTTCATTTCTTTCTGAATCTTTTGCTTCATCTTTGATTTCTTTTGCTTCATCTTTGATTTCTTTTTTTTCACTTTTTCTTTTTGATGGTGTCGGTTCATTTTTTTGTTGACTTGGAAGAGTACTTTCTGGTCCTTGGTAACCTGGATAATCATCGCTAAACATTGATGCCCTTCTTGGTTGAGTTGGCATTGGAGTTGGCACAGTTGGACTTTGAACACCAACGTAATCATCACTAAACATTGAGTCCTTTCCTCTTGGTGCTGGTTGAACATGTGCTGGTCCTACTGGTCCATTATATCCTGCATAGTCTTCACTAAACATTGAATCTCTTCCTCTTGGTACTGGTTGAACATGTGCTGGTCCTACCGGTCCATTATATCCTGCATAGTCTTCACTAAACATTGAGCCTCTTCCTCTTGGTATTGGTTGAACATGTGCTGGTCCTACCGGTCCATTATATCCTGCATAGTCTTCACTAAACATTGAGTCCTTTTCTCTTGGTACTGGTTGAACATGTGCTGGTCCTACCGGTCCATTATATCCTGCATAGTCTTCACTAAACATTGAGTCCTTTCCTCTTGGTGCTGTATATCTTGTTGTTCTAGTAGGTGTTTCTTGATAACTAGTAGTTCTTGTTCTACCATTATATGAATTATTTTGTTCAGATTGCATATTTTCTGAAGAATTTGATTTTGATTTACTGCCTTTAGAATGTTTTAATGAATATATAATTCTTTTGATTTTTTCTTCCATTTCATCAAGTATTTTTTTAAAGTTTTCTTTGCCATAATACTTTTTATTATTATAACTATATGAATCCTTCATATAGCATGAAAATAGATGACCATTAAAGACCATTTGCCTTTTTGCCTTTTTAATTAATTTAAGTGCTCTTTTTGCATAATACAATCTATCTTCAGTATCTTTTTTTTCACTAGTTGCCCAGAAAAATGCACTACTTATTTCTTTAAGTGTACTTATTATTTTTTTCCTTTTTGGAGTCTCATCCATGTTATCTACTAGTTTATCTAATTCCCTGTATAAATCACTATTATCCATAATATAACCTTCTTACCTATTATTCTTATATAATAAGGTTAATATACATGTCACTTATTGTCAATTATTTTATCCCGTTTTTTATCTAACCATGTAAACAAAATAATAAAAAAAAACAAGAATTAATCCTGTTTTTTATTCTTTAATTATTTTTTGCACAAAACCACGAAACATTAATAGATGACATTGTATTATTATTATCACTTTCAAGTTGTGATTCTAATGAAGATATTTCACTACTATAACTTGAAATTGATTGCTTTACTGAATCAGTTTGTTCTTGTGACTGAAGAGAACTTAACTTTGCCTTTAAAGAGTTTATTTCATTTTCACGTTTTTTATAATTACTAACAAGTGTACTTAAGGCTCCTTCAACTTGATTTAATTTATTATTTATACTTGTCATTTTGTTTAATTCCTCTTCTATTTCTTCATTAACTTTAGTGATAAATGCTTTAATTTTAGATGTTTCTTCTGTTGGAGACATTATTCCAATGTCTTCCCCATTTATTGAAAAGAATTTTGTTCCTGTATTAATTCCAAGTTCTTCTACCTCTGTTAATGTTGATGATATTGATGATGACATATCTGAATAAAAACTATTTGACAATGATGTGTATTTTGCGATGACATCATCAAGCATGTATGATTTTGGTGAAAGTTGAGAATAATTTGAATCAGATAAAACTCCTGATGTACTAGGAACCTGTATAGTACCTAAACTATTTTCTGTATATATACCCATATGTTTCCTCCTCTTTAATTATTAAATGTACCATGTATTTCATCCCAACCTTGTCCTCCTGCTGATAATAAGGCATCGGTTGCTGCATCACTTGGTTCATTTATATCATCCACACTACCAAAATTTTCCATTGCTGAAGTTCCTGTTTCAAAAATACCTGTTACTTGTCCATCTCTTATATCAATACCTTCTAATCCACTATGTTCAATATATTTATTTCCAGTTTGAACAAATCCTTCATCGGTCTCTTCCCAACGAGTCAATCTTGAATTACCTTTAAGAATTGAACTTGCAGTAACCATATAAGTTTTACCATTTTCTTCATAAAAAGCCATTCCTTGGCAAGCACCATTTAATTCTTGTAGATAAGTGGTATTATCACTTATTGATGTTATTTTACCTGATGAATCTCTATTTACACTAATATCTGATGAAAAAAGATGACCTTTTCCACTATAACTACAACTATATAATTTACCATTATGAAAATAGATACTATCCATTCCATTCTGAAACACTACCAATTATAACAGATTCCGTAAATCCTGTTCCTAAGTCAGAGTCTTTTGTTGCTGTACAAATGTTATTTGGTATTTCAATATTATAATTTGAATATGCTGAATCATTTAAATTAACAACTTTAGAATTACTTTTAAATATCGCATTAGACATTGCATCATAATCATAACTATGAACTTTACCATCTGATCCTGTTACCCAGAGAATTTGATTTTCACTGTCAAATGTTGCTCCTCCAACATGATCTGAGTTTGTTAAAATTACTGTAGAATCTAATTTGCCGGTTGTTTTATCATAGAAATATAGTCTTGAATTTTCTCCTTTTTTATATGCAGTTATTAGTACTTTATTATTTCCATTTTTATTCTTTGACTGATCAATAATTGTGTACCCTTGAACTGTATAACCATCTTTTATAATATTACTATAATCAACTAAAAAAGGAATTTTGCTATCAGAACCAAATACATCTACATTACCTGCTGCAATCTGTTTTATATAATTTAACAAATCTGTTTTTGAATCAAATAAATTCATAAGACTATTACTATCATTATTTAATAAATCTCCAACACATTTAACTTGAACTAAATTATCTTCAATATCAGTAAATTTACTTTCAAATTCTTCTATATCATTTTGATATGTAAGTGTTTTACTTATTTTATATCCAGTATTGAATGATTCTAAACTAGCACATTCATTATTATATGTTTCACAATAACCTTTTGCTTTTGACATATTAGAATTAATATTCTTTATTTCTGAAAGCGCTCCTTCAAAACAATCTGGATTATAATATACATCTCTACTACTATTCATAAATACTCCTTGTTTATTTAACTAAAAAAATCATTTTTTTCTTTATCTATTAAAAATATATCTTTATATACTTTTAAATTAATTTTACTATTAATTTTATATGGTTGTTTAATATCTCCTAGTTGATATAGTATAAATTTTGGTCCATCATTTGTATTCACTAATATTTTAACAGTTTGAGCTGGAACTCCATTTAGGATTATACCATCATCAATATAACCATATATTGTTCCTTCGATTAACTTGCCTTTTGTTTTTACTATTAAATATCTTATTAAAGGTTTTATTCCTATTATAAAAGATACAATGCCAACTAGTGCAAAAATGCTACATGCAAGTATAATTGGAAATTTATAACTAAAATCAATTAAAATAGTTATTATTGGAAAGACTATTCCAAAGAAACTAAATGTTACAGCAAAGATCATTGGAAACCATACAGTCCAAAAACCAATATTGACTTCTTTACAATCAATTACAGGATACTCCATATCAGCTTGCCAAGTACTTATTCCTGTTGCGGCATGACAATAAGGACAAATTTCTGTTGTTACTGGAGCACCACAATTATTACAATGTTTTAGTTCTTTATCTCTTTTCATTAAAACACTCATTTATTTATACTCACTTTTTTTATTTCAGACTATCATACATAATTTTACTAATCAATGATTGGTATGTTTTTTCTTGTAAACACTGTAAAACTATTCATACTCTACTGTTGCTGGAGGTTTTGATGTAATGTCATACACAACTCTATTTATACCGGGACATTCATTGGTAATCCTATTTGATACAGTTTGTAAAATATCATAAGGGATTTTTGCCCAATCTGCAGTCATAAAATCATCTGTTGTGATTGCTCTTATAATAAGTAGATTATCATAAGTTCTATGATCTCCCATAACACCTACTGTTTTAACATTAGGAAGTGCACAGAAAAACTGTGATAAATTTTTTTCATATCCATTTTTTTGCATTTCATCTCTTAAAATAGCATCAGCATCTTGAAGTAATCTAATTCTTTCCTTTGTAATCTCTCCAATTATCCTAATACCTAGTCCTGGTCCTGGAAATGGTTGTCTCCAAACCAATTCCTTAGGAAGATTTAACTTCTCTCCTACTTTTCTTACTTCATCTTTAAATAGATCTTTCAAAGGTTCTATTATTCCTAGAAATTCTACATCTTCTGGAATATTTACTTTATTATGATGTGTTTTTATTACTGCTGCTTTTCCTTTTCCTGATTCTATACAATCAGGATAAATTGTTCCTTGAGCAAAATATCCTTTTTCTTTTTGATTTCTTATTTCATTCCAAAACACTTTAAAGAATTCTGTTCCAATTATTTTTCTTTTTTCTTCTGGATCAATTATTCCATGTAATTTTTTTAAGAACACATCTTCACAATTTACTCTAATAAAGTTCATTTTAAATAGACTTTTAAATGTTTTTTCTACAAAATCTCCTTCATCTTTTCTCATTAGTCCATGATCTACAAAAACACATGTTAATTGTTTTCCTACTGCTTTTGATATTAATGCTGCTGCTACTGAAGAATCTACCCCGCCTGATAATCCTAATATAACTTTTTTGTTTCCTATTTCTTTTTTTAATTTATTAATGGTATTTTCTATAAAATTATCCATTATCCAAGTACCATCACATTTACAAATATTGTATAAGAAATTCTTTAACAATTGATTACCATATTCTGTATGAGTTACTTCTGGATGAAATTGAACAGCATAAATATTTTTATTAGTATTTTCCATTGCTGCAACAGGACAGTTTTCTGTTGTTGCAACTACTTTATATCCTTTTGGTGGTTTTGAAATATAATCAGTATGACTCATCCAAACAATTGACTCTTTAGGAATATCTTTAAATAATTCTGATTTTTTAGAAGTTATTTTTATTTTTCCATATTCAGATATTGGTGCAGTACTTACTTCTCCATTTTCCATCCAACATATTAACTGACATCCATAACAGATTCCTAATATTGGTATTCCTAAATCTAGAATATCTTTTGAATAATGTGGTGAAGACATATCAAATACTGAGTTTGGTCCACCTGTAAATATTATACCTTTATAATTATTATTTTTAATTACTTCTATGTCTGTTGTATAAGGAAGTATTTCTGCATAAACATTATTGTCTCTTACTCTTCTTGCGATAAGTTGGTTATATTGACCACCAAAGTCTAATACTAATATCTTTTCCATAAAAACCTTCTATTTATAATTAATTGTTTTTGATGATAGAACGTGATTAATATATTCGTCAGCATTTATATTATCATTTGGTTCAGTAAATTCTGTCATTATAATTTTATCTATTTCTTCCTTTTTAATATTAAATTCTTTTAGAAAATCTAGATATCTATTATATTGATATTTAATTAGTTCCTTATATGAATTAAATGTGTGAATTCCTCTATTATTAAAATCTGAGTTTTCAAACCAATTCCAGGTATCATTTTCTTTATATATTAGAAAGCTATGAGTAGGATAATCATTTTTATAATCTACATTTACCATTTCATATATTGTTTTTATTTCATAATTATTTTTATTAAACCAATATCTTTCAAATTCAACTTGATCCCAGCATGTACCATATCTTGTTTTTAATATAGAATCTTTATTTTGTAAAACATATTCACTGTGCCATTTTTCATTAAAGTTTTCATCATCATAATGATAAACTCTACCATCTTTTCCTAAATAACCATAGTTAATATTTTCAGACATATATTTTAATAATTCTTCTGGAGTATTAATATCTTTTTTATTATTTTTTGTTATCCAAAAAATGGTATTTATTTCTGAGTCATTTCCACTAAACTCTTTTACTTCTTTTCTTTCTTCTGTTATGTTAATTCTGTTTTCATAACTAATTAATTCAAATTGACTTGATGAAATTAATTCTTTAATCTCTTTAATTGTAGGGATATGAAGTTTTAAACCTGTTTTTATATTTAATAAATTATTTGGTAATGGTTTATCACCTTTATATGAAGAATAATCAAATGTTGTGAAGATAAAATAACCTTGTGGTTTAACAATCCTTGATATCTCTTTTAATGCTTTTTCTTGATCTTGTTTATCCATAGTCATTAAACCATTAAATGAAAAAATTGCGGAATCAAATTCATTATCATTAAAACTTGTTTTAGTTATATCCTCACAATAGAAAGATATTTCTTTTACAATTTTTTTTGCATAATCAATAAATTCTTTTTCAATGTCTATTCCAATAATATTTTTATATCCTTCGTTATATAGTGAGATAGCAACTCTTCCTGCTCCACATCCAATATCTAAAATCATATTTTCTTTTTTTAGATATTTATTAAATATGATTTTTTCATTTTCCCAAAGTCCTATTTTTTCTACGGCATCTTCATATTTTTTATTATTATATTTACTCATATAATCACCTACATATTTAGTTTTAAATACACATAATTATCTGCTTTGTATGCCAAATTATTATCAATCATTTTTTTACTTAATTTGCATTCTTTACTTATTCTTTTTCCATTTAATAATGGGTCTACATATCTTATTTTTGATATAATCTTTACACTATATACGTTATCTGGTTTTTCTTTTGATATTTTTATTCTTTTAGCATTTCTCCATATCTTAAATATTTTATTATATTTAGAAGATTCAATTAGATTGATTATTTCTTGTTCTTCTAAATTATATAAATCATCAATAGTTAATAATTTTTCTTCTTTTAGTTTTTTTAATATATCTGCTATGAATTGCATTGAATAAACAGTCTTTTCTTCTCGATATATTTTTGATAATTTACTAGTTATTCTTACAAAATCACGGGCATATTTTTTTGTTTGAAATCCTAGTTCAATTTCACCTTCTTCATTAGTTTGAATTTCTATATCGTTATACATTTCTTTTATTTGTTCTTTATCTCTAATATTATAAACAAATAAAGCATTGGATAAAGAATACTCTAATCTATCAGATGATAACTTAGGTGTATCATTATCAGCAATTGGATAGATATGATAATCATTTATTTCTTCTACTTTTATATTATCTCTTTTTAATAATCGCATTATTTCTTTAGAATTTCTGATTATCTCTGTTGTTTTTTCTTCAGTAGATTCTTGAGTCATATAATCTCCATTTAAGAAGTCAATACTGTGTTTAAAAACAGGTGTTGCAATATCATGAAATAGTCCTGATAGAGTTTGTTTTTTATCATGTGTGAAATTCCATATAATTAATGCAACTGCAACTGAATGATCAAGTGTTGAATAAAAATAATTTATATCAAATAAATTAGTATATATTGTTCCACAAGTTACACTTATTGATTTTAATTTTTGTATTTCTTTAGTATTAATATAATCGTCTAACCAATTTGGATAATCTTTTGATAATATCTCATAATATGCTTTTATGTCTTTATTAATAGTATCTATATATCTCATGTTTACACATCCTTTGTCTAACATATTATCTTTTTTAATTTAATGCTTAATTTACATTTTATCTCTACTTGATATTATACAATAAAAGAAGAGATTTTAAAATCTCCTCTTTTATAATTCACCATTATATTTATATAGTTTTTTTACTATTGGATTATAATCAACACCAGATAGATCTTTTGATTGCTCTTCTGAGATATATTTTGTTAAATACATACATTCTATTAATGATTTATATTCATCAATAGGATTAGAACTTGTGTTTATTACAATGACATCCTTATAGTACTTTGGTAATTCTTCTAATAATAATTTATCTAATTCTTTATTAGTATTTAAGTATATCGCAATATTATTTTTTACTGTTGATATTGTACTTCTACCATGACAATATGAATATTTATCGTGAACTATTGGTATTCCTATTCCTGATTCTATCATAGTAGATTCTAAATATTTACTAGGTGTTGATGTATCTATTCCTGTAAATATTTCATATGCGTCGCAGTTTGAATCAAATTTATAATTATGATGACTATATTCATTAAAAACATCTTGATTATTATCTAAATAATAGTTCAATAAAATACTACATGGTATTAGTGTTGCTCCTAAAGAAATAAAACTTTTTTCCGGATCATTACACTGATATGTTAAATTTGTAATATCTTCCTGTTCATTTTCTTTACTAGCAAGTAAATAATGTTTTAAGTTATTTAGAAATGCTAATTGCACTCCATAATTATTACCAGAATAACTACAAGCTAGTACATTATCATATAATGAACAATCAAAATAATTAAAGTCTCTTGGTTCTGTATTTCTAGTTATGATATGATTCTTTTTTGATAATATTTTAGTGGCGTATTCTGATACAACGCTTGATCCTCCTACTCCTGATATTAATGTTGGTCCTTTAATTCTAGATAACTCATAATTTATTAATTCTAAATCTGAATTATTTAAACTATCCACCACCCTTTTTTCTAATTTTGCAAAATTTTCTTGCATATTCTTTTCCATAATAAATCCTCCTTAAGTAATTAATATCACTTGAGGAGGAAATATTTCGTCTACTTAAAATTTTTCTTCTAATAATTCAAATGTATTTATTCTTTTTAGATCAAAATGCCTTAGGTCTTTTCTTAATTCACAATATGCAGCACATCCCCAACCATCTTTATATAAAAACATATCTATTGGGTGAATAATTCGATCAATATTACCATTTTTATATGAATAATAATTTATCTTTACTTTTCTTCTTTCTTTAATTGCCCTTGTAAGTACATTATAAGAATTTCTTATTTCATCTTTTAATTCTGCTTTTTCTTCTTTGGAATCAAAATAAATGCCTCTTACTTTATCTGCAATTATTTCTAATTTTTCTTTATCATAATTATTTATATCTAAATTTTTTAGAAATAGATAATCTTTTTTTGTAAATTTTCTTTTAGGGATTCTTATACTTTGATTTAAAACATATCCACCATATGGTCCCATTATAGTATCGATATAAATTCCTGCTTTTTCTAATTCTTCTTTGTATACTCTTACCATTCTTTCTGATACTTCTAGTCTTTCAGATAGTTCTTTTATGGTATATTTTTTTCCGTTTTCGAGATATTGAAGCATAAGTATTACATTTGATATTTTAGACATTTTTTACACTTCCTTAAAGTTTATTTAATTTCTAGAATCATTCCTGCTCCTAAGCCAGCTGCCTCTCTTGTAATAAAACCACATTTTTCATAAAATGGTTCTTTTCCTTTTGAGGCACCTAGATATGCTCTTACATTTTCATTTTCTTTTTTTATTTCTTTTATTTTATCTACTAATTTATTCATTATCATTTTACCTATTTTTTTATTTTGATATTCAGGTATTACAATAATATCTTGAACATAAATATAACAGATATTATCTCCTATTAATCTTCCATATCCTATTATTTTATCGTCATCATATACTGATACGGAATACATTGTATTATTTAGAGCGATTTGAGATATCTTTTTATCATGACTACCCCATCCTACGGCATCAAATAAATAATTAAATTCATCTACATTGTTAATATTTTCTTTTATTGTTATCATTTTTACTCCTTTCATATAAGTCAAATACTATTATAATTTTTCTCATATTATCACCTGCTTTTGGTTTATTATAACAAAAAAAGTAGATAAATATCTACTTTTTCATTTCTTACTATTTTGTTGCTTGCTCTATAGCTACTGCTACTGAAACTGTTGCACCTACCATAGGATTGTTTCCCATTCCGATAAGTCCCATCATTTCAACATGGGCTGGTACTGATGATGATCCAGCAAATTGGGCATCACTGTGCATTCTTCCCATTGTATCTGTCATACCATATGATGCTGGTCCTGCGGCCATATTGTCTGGATGAAGAGTTCTTCCTGTTCCTCCTCCTGATGCTACTGAGAAATATTTTTTTCCTCTTTCATTACATTCTTTTTTATATGTTCCTGCTACTGGATGTTGGAATCTAGTTGGATTTGTTGAATTTCCTGTTATTGAAACATCAACATCTTCAAGTTGCATAATAGCAACTCCTTCTCTAACATCATTTGCTCCATAACATCTTACTTTTCCTCTTTCTCCATCAGAGTATTTAATTTCTTCTACAATATTTACTTTTCCTGTAAAGAAATCAAATTCTGTTTTTACATAAGTAAATCCATTGATACGAGATATTATTTGAGCTGCATCTTTTCCTAGTCCATTTAAAATTACTTTTAATGGTTCTTTTCTAACTTTGTTAGCATTTTTAGCAATACCTATTGCTCCTTCTGCTGCGGCAAAAGATTCATGTCCTGCTAGAAACGCAAAACATTTTGTATTATCTGATAATAACATTGATGCAAGATTACCATGTCCAAGACCTACTTTACGATCATCTGCGACACTTCCTGGAATACAGAATGCTTGTAGTCCTTCACCAATTGCTTCTGCTGCTTCACTTGCTTTAGTTCTTCCTGATTTTATAGCTATGGCTGCTCCTAAAGTGTATGCCCAGCATGCATTTTCAAAACATATAGGTTGAACACCTTTTACTATTTCATATGGATCAAAACCTAGATCAGTACATATCTTTCTAGCATCATCAAAATCTTTGATTCCATATTTATCCATTACTGGTTTAATTTGTTCAATTCTTCTTTCAAAACTTTCAAATAATGCCATAATATTACTCCTCTCTAGGGTCTATTTTCTTGACCGCTTCTTCAAATCTTCCATATATTCCACTTGCTTGTTCTATTGCTTCCATTGGATCAGTTCCTTTTTTAATACTTTCCATCATCTTTCCAGTATTAACATATTTATATCCAATAATTTGATTATCTTTATCTAATCCAATTTCAACAACATAACCTTCTGCTACATTTAAATATCTTGGTCCTTTTTTCTTTGTGGAATAGATTGTTCCTACTTGACTACTTGTTCCTTTTCCTAAATCTTCAAGTCCTGCACCTATTGCAAGTCCACCTTCTGAGAATGCTGATTGACTACGTCCATATACTATTTGTAAGAATAATTCACGCATTGCAGTATTTATTGCATCACATACTAAGTCTGTATTTAATGCTTCTAATATAGTTTTTCCAACTAATATTTCTCCTGCCATTGCTGCTGAATGTGTCATTCCACTACATCCTATAGTTTCAATAAGTGCTTCTTCTATAATACCTTCCTTTATATTAAGAGTAAGTTTACAAGCTCCTTGTTGTGGAGCACACCATCCTACTCCGTGTGTTAATCCCGAAATGTCTTTTATCTCTTTTGCTTGTACCCAGTGACCTTCTTCTGGTATAGGTGCAGCACCATGAGATATTCCTTTTACAGGACACATGTTTTCTACTTCTTTTGAATAAATCATAGTAATCTCCTTTCCTAAATTACATATTATCTTCACATATTAATTTTATCATTTATTATTTTTCATTTCAATTATTACTATTTATTTTTTATAGATATAATAGTTTGATACTTCATCTATTTTTTGATAGTTATCCTTTATATATTTTATACCTACTTTATCTAGTTGAAAGTTTTTATTATATTTTTTATTTACTAAAATGTATTGCGCATTACTTTTTTCTATAAGTTCTATTATTTTCTTATTGTTATTTTTTCCAAAATTACCATGAAGGGGAATATCTAAAAAATTAGTTTTCTTATTTAATGAAATTCTATAAAACGCAGCATCTAAATCATACATAATATATTTTTTGTTTTTTAAATATTTAATTACTTTTATTCTTTCGGTGTTTAAATTATTATTTATATTAATATATTCAAAATGATTAAATTCTTTTGGTAAATAGTTTATTTTTCCATATAAAGAAACAAAATATATACTTGTAATAAAGATATATATAAATATACATATAAATGTTACATAATTTGTTCTTTTTATTTTTATTTTATCCAAAATAATTATTAAAAATGCAAAAATAGGAAAAACTAAATGTGTTATATTAAATAAAGGTATTGCCATTGAGTATAAGCATATACAATATAGGTAACTTATGTTATCTTTATCTTTTAATAATAAAAATATACTTATTATTAGCATTATTATAAATAATAGAATTAAAAATATTGATCCATTAAAATTATCTTTAAATTCGCTTAATCCCAAAAAACAGAGGTCTATAAAATTATATAAGATTTTGTTTTTTATTAAATATATTAAAAATATAATATTTGGAATTGTAAAACCTATTATTCTCTTCTTTAAACAGTTTATATCTTTATGTTTATAAATTATTGTTGGTAGTAAAAAGAATATTCCAATAGATTGTTTTGATAATATAGATAAAGTAATTAATAAACCAATTATATAATCTTTATATTTATAGTTTGTATTTTCAAAATATAGAATTAATATAAAAATCATAAATATTATTGAATTATAATTTGGTAATAATCCTACCGGAAATATAAATAGTAATATTAATAATATAAATGTTTTTTCTTTAAACATTTTATAACTAAAAAACAATGATATTGTTAAGAGAAGTGAATGAAATAATACATATGATGCATAACTATTTTTTATTATTAATGGAATTGACATAATAAATAGAGAAAATGGAGGAACTATTGTATTAAAATCCTTATATGGTAAGCCTCCTTTTATAAAAGAGTAACTAAAACTATATTGCCAAATTCCATCATAGTTCAAACCTATAATATTTAAGTTATAAAAAGCAATTAAAAAGAAAATTAATATATAAATGATTGTTATAATTTTCTTATTCATAATTATCTCCTTTATTTATATACTTTTTTTAATAATTTTACGAAATCATTAGGTAGTTTTTCATATACTTTTTCTTTTGTTGCATCATCAATACCATATAGTGCTTCTGCCATAGAACCTACTATTGCACAATTAGTATCTGTATCTCCTCCCATAGCTAGGGTTCTTTTTATTGAATCTTCAAAACTTGTTGAATTATAAAATGAATATAGACAATTATCTATAGTTTCATTACAAGTGTAATTAAATCTTTCAAATGGAATATATCTTGGGTTTATTTTTAATTTTTCAAAGACTTCTTCTTTACTATATCCTTTTCTTAAATAAAAGATAATTAATGCAATTATTTTTGCTGCATCTATTGCCTCTTTAGTATCATGAGATGGTATTGTTGCAAGATAAGCATTTTCAATTACTTCTTCTTCTGTTTTTGACAAATATCCTATTGGAGATATCCTCATCATTGCTCCATTACCATTACTTTTACCTTTTTTATTATCATTGCTTAATCCCCATTTAAGTGTATTTGGAGAGAATGGGTATTCAAAATATGGGGTATAATCAGGTTTATAGTCTTTATATTTTTTTATATATTTTTTTAGGTAATTTAGATAATCTTTATCATTTAAATATGCATCTAATATGGCCATTGTTAAGATTGTATCATCACTATAAAAAGAGTTAAATGGGATAAGATTTTCATATTTAACTCTTTTTATTCCTTTCATTTGATTAAATTCATATATACTTCCTGATAAATCTCCTATTATTGCTCCTAGCATTTAATCACTTCTTTTCTAGTCTTTTATATCTTCTTCTGTAAATGAATATTTCCATCCTGGTTGCCAATTACCAGTTTTTCTCCAATCATTTTTGTTTGCTTCTTCCCAACTAATATGTTTAGTTATTACTTCTAGTGCTAATTGTGGTGCTCTATGAGCTATTATACCAATTGTTTTTTGAGGATGCTTTTTATAAATATCTTTTAGAAATTCTTTCATTCTTTTTTCTACATCTTTTAAAGATTCACCGTTTGGAAATGGTTCATTCACGTGTTCTTCATATACAACTAATTTCTTATCTTCCCCATCATAATCCCCATAATTACATTCTCTTAATCTTTCATCTGTTATTATCTTATAATCAGGGAATGCTAATTCAGCAGATGTTATTGCTCTTATAAGATCTGATGTATATAAAACATCAAATTTATATGGTGTGTTTTTTCCTAATGCAATTGCTTGTTCTTTTCCCAAATCATTTAATTCTACTTGTTTCCATCCACTACATTTTTTTGATGCATTATCATATGTTGTTCCGTGTACATAATATATTATTTCCATTTATTTCTCCATATTTTCTTCTTTATATTCATTAAATAATGATATAATTTCTTGTTTAAATTTATCATAATTCTTTGGCCATTTCATATATCCTTGAGCATATATTTTTGACTCTTTCATCTTAATTGATAGTGTAAATGAATGTCCATCTAATACATTTTTAGCTGCCTTATTAAATTCATTCCAACTTCCAATGTCATATTTTATTAAAATGCTTTTTAATCTTTTTTTAATAGAATTATTTACTTCTATCTCAGGTGTTTCTTCTAATGTTTTTCTAACTTCTTTTATTTTTATTATACATTTGTCTTTACATTCTAAATCATAGACATATGATGCTTCAGAGTAGTTTCCAACGGTATATATATAATGAAATGACTCTATTTCTGTAATTTTTGATTTATTAATTATTTTTCTCATACAACATATTATAGTTATTATTATAATTAATAACAATACTAATAGTCCTAAAATATATTTAATCTTCATAATAATCACCTTTATATTATTTGGGATAAGGTTATATCTTTTTCAGAAAAACCATTTTTTTTGTAAAAATCTATACCTTTTTTATTCTTATAACTTGCGATTACTACTATTTCATTTATATTATTTTCTTTACAAATATTTTTAAATTCAGTAAATAGTTTAGACCCTACTCCTAAACTTCTATATTCTTCTAATATACACATATTAGATAATTCTGCTTGATTTGTTAAATTGTAAGTACGTTCATGATAATTACCTATAAGATATCCAATAACTTTATTGTTTGATTCTGCTACTAAAACGATATCGTTTTTAATTGAATCTTCAAAATACTCTTTTCCTTCTTTAGATAAAGGCCATTCTATATTTAGAGTATTATCATAATTATCATATTCATTTTCAAAAAGTTTTCTATTTAGATTAATTATTTCAGATATATTATTTATATTTGCCTTTTTTATAGTTACTTCATTCATACATTTACCTCATTTTTTTAATCATATCTATCATTCTTGTATGATATCCATTATGTTTATAAAAATCTATTGCTTTGTCATTGTATCTAAAAACTCCTATTAAAATATCTACACAACCAAGTGATTTTAAATACTCTTCCATCTCAGTAAATAACTTTTTACCTATCCCTTTTGATCTTACTTTTTTTGTTACAACAAATTCTGTAATTCTTCCTCTTTTTGGTGCTTTAAAGTTACTCGTAGACTCTTCTTCATTATTTACCATTCCTATTATTGTTCCTAAAATATTATTATTTTCTTTATATAATAATATTTTACCTTTATATTTTTCTACTTCTTTCATTGTTTCCAAAAAGCATTGTTCTTTGGAGTTTTCTGTTATTATATTATAATGTTCTTTATCAATGCTTGCGATATATTCTTGAAGTTCTTCTAATAAAAGTTTTAAGTCTTCACTATATTGATCTTCATACTCTATAATCATAATACCTCTCCTTATATTAGATATTATAACATAAAAAAATAATAGTCAAATTTGACTATTATTTAATTTCTTTTTTTTGTTGTTTTTTTCCTGATACATATAGTACTCCAAAGACTATACCAAATAACAATAATATTGCCATTATATTCATACCTGTTGTTGGGTTAACTATTCCATCAGCTGATTTTTCTTTGAATACTGTATATAAAGCATCATTACTTGTTACTTTATAATCCTTAGAAATTCTATGTTTATTCTTATCAATCAATCCATCAAAAACATAACCTTCTTTTGTAGTATTTATCTTTTCAAGGATTTCATTATATGTTGTTCCGTATGAGAAAATAAAATCTTCATCATCAATACTTACAGTATAAGTTTTTAAAGTGAATTTTAATACTACATGTTGATCTGATTGAACATTTTCAAGTCTTATAGAATTGTTTGATACTTGGTAATTTTCTCCATTAACTGTTGCACTTTTTATTTCATAACCTTGTTCTGCTAAAATTTTTGCTAAGAATGTATCTCCATGTTCTATTGATACAACATCAGTAACATCATATTCATTATCATCATCATCTGTTGATACAACTTTTCCATGATCATCTATTGTGAAAGAAATTGTGTATACTTTCTTTCTAAAACTTGCATTTAAATATAATCCTTTTCCACCATCTAAATCTGATGCTGGTATTTCTACAGTTGATGGCGTTGGTCTTGGAATAGTATATTCTGTTCCTAATACTGGTTCTGATTCATTATATGATTCTATTCTATTAAGTTTAAGTGATGTTAACTCATAACCATCTGCTGTATCTGCTTCAACTCTTACTTTGTAGTTTTCATCTGATTCAGTATCAACATATGAAGCTTGGATATCTCCACCAACTATACTATCATTTACTATTATATTGCCTCTGGTTCTTAATGCTTCGATTGCATTTGATAATGCATTATATGCATCTATATAAGGAGATGAGTATACTATTCGATCATCAACATATGTTTGATATACTATATATGGAGTGTTTTCTGATAACATATCAGTATGATTCATTATATTTGATGAGTTTGTATATTGAGTTTTTAATTCATTGTAAGTTGCTTTTGTATATTTTAATCTATTATTAACTTTTGGTGATGCACTACTTACTAAGTTTACTATAGCACTATTATCATATACATACCATTCACCTATATAATTAATTTCATTTTTATTTTCAAAACTATATAACAATTTATTAATTAAATTTCCGTCATCTTTTATTGCGGATAAATCTATTGTTTGAACATTGTTTGAACCATTATTAAATATTAAATTATTTGCACTTTCTCCACTTTTGAATGTATAGCAATATATATTATTTGTCTTAGTCATATAAAGACCTGGCCAAACTGCTACAGATGATATGGCTTGACCATACTCATTTTTTGTCCATGCATATAAATGAGCATTATTATCATATTTACTAGATTTTGAACATATTGTCATTCCTTCTCCAATTGTACCAACATCAATCTTTACATTACTTGTTGCGTTTACTGATTTAATATTAAAAAGTACAACAAGCAAAATAATAACATTTATAAGACTCTTTATTTTCTTCATAATTATTCTCCTTATTATATAATCATTTTAGCACAATAATATTCTTAATTCAATAATTAAATTTTATGTTTCTGTTTATTATACTTTGTTATTAACATTATTGACAAAACATAATAAATATGGTATAATATATACTCGTAAATGGGAGTAGTCCTTAAATGTAGTGATTCGTCATATCGAATTTTCCGGATCACTAGGATTTTATATCTGGACAAGACTTTTACTATAAAGGTCTTGTCTTTTTATTTTTTACTTTTTTCAATCAAGACCTTTATACAAATTTAAAATGAAAGGGATGATTTTATGAGAAAAGTAAAAGTATTTTTAGGAGGTACATGTGCTACTTCTACTTGGAGAGAGGAATTAGGAGAAATGTTAGATTCTAATAGAATTGATGCATTTAACCCTGTTGTTCCTGACTGGACTCCAGAATGTCAAGCTGAGGAGGATTTACATAGAGCTACTGATGATATTTGTTTATATGTAATTACTCCAGAAGGAGAAGGTTTCTATAGCTTCGTTGAAGTTGTTGATGATAGTAACAAGAGACCTGAACGTACAGTTTTATGTATACTTACAGAAGCTAATGGTAAAAAATTTGAAGGTCATACTTTAAAATGTGCCGTTAAGACTGCTAAGTTAGTTGCTGAAAATGGAGCTTATGTTACAGATAGTCTTGAAGATTTAGCAAGATACCTAAATGGTTATGAGTTAAGTGAAGAAGCAAATATTCAATATACTAAGAAAAATAACAAATAACTAAAAGAAGAAGAGTCTCTCTTCTTCTATTTTTTTTGATAATCATTTAAAAAGCTTTCATAATTGCCATCTGTTTTCTTTCCAAGAATGCAATTCATATTAACATTGTCATAGGCCTTAAAAATATTATAATCTACATTTTTATTGTTTTTTTTCATTTCTTTGATTAAATTTTTTATTTCTAATCTTTTACTTGTAGATATATCTTCATGACTATTCTTTTCTGTAAATTTACAAGCACAATTAATAAAATCTAAATTATTATATTTTGCCCAATTGATAATATTTTCTTCCTTTACTAAATATAGTGGTCTAATTAGTTCTAATCCTTTGAAATTCTCACTATGTAGTTTAGGCATCATAGTTTTTATTTCTGCACCATAAAACATCGATAAAAGTGAGGTTTCAATAACATCATCAAAGTGATGACCTAATACTATTTTATTACATCCTAATTCTTGAGCCTTACTATACAGACATCCTCTTCTCATTCTAGCACATAAATAACAAGGACTTTTTTCAATATCTTCTACTATATTAAATATGTCACTTTCAAACATCTGTAAGTTTATATTTAATATTTTAGCATTCTCTAATATTTTATTCTTATTTTCTTCATTATATCCAGGATTCATACATACATAGTATGCATCAAAATAAAATTTTCCATGTCTTTTTAGTTCTTCTATACATTTTGCTAGAAGAAAAGAATCTTTTCCTCCACTTATACAAACCATTAATTTATCATTTTCTTGTATTAATTCATATTCGATAACTGCTTTTACAAATTTAGACCAAATATCTTTTCTAAATTTCTTTATGATACTCTTTTCTATTTCTTTGTATCTTTCCATATTTATTTTTTTATTCTTTCTCCTGTTTGTGGATCAAAGTTTATTTCATCATCAACAACAGTTTGAGCACTATTTGTTGAGTTATAATTTGAATAATCATAATATTCTGGTGCAGCATCTAATTTTGATTTAAACATACTCTCTGCAATGTCTCCAATAACTGGTATTTTAGCATCTGCATTTGTATATACTTTTATAAGTCCAACTACTGTAATAATAAATAGTAATAAAGGTATTATTGATGAATATGCTAATGATATTGGCATCTCACTATTAATTGTTGCTGCCGAAACAAATGCGTTAATTCCTGATGCTAAAAATGTACTCGCTATTTTAAATATTCCTAGTACCACTCCTTGTGCAGCATGCATTACATCTTTTTTTGTATTATTTTTTACAGCATATAATACTAATAAGCTCCCTATTAAACCTGTTAAGTATGATAATGTCCCTTTTCCTTTATCTATCATTTTAACAACCTCCTTATATAGATACACTAAAATCATTATCTAATTGAATAATCAATTTATAGTCTGGATATAGTTTCTTTACTTCATTATATATTTTATCATGTAACTCATCTTGATTTTTTTCATCAAAACTAACTACTAAATCAAACTGAATCAGTTTTTTCTCTGTATTAAAATAGAAACCATGCATCTGTAATATTGTATCATATTCCTTTATAATATCTTTTATTTTATGTCTAGCTTCTATTACTCTTTTATTCTTTTTATCAATAGCATATATACCTATTGCTGTTAATAAAATACCATGTTTTTGATATACATCTGATGTTATTTTTCTTTGTAGTTCATCTACTTCTAATAAATCCATTGTATTAGGTATTTCTATATGAACTGATCCTGTATATGATGTTGGTCCATAATTTGAAAAAATCATATCATAAACCCCATATACTTCTTCATAACTATATATAGTTTTTCTTACTTCTTTTATTAAATTTTTATCTACTCTTTCACCTAAGATTGAAGATATTGCATCTTTTAACATATCTAGACCCGTTTTTAAAATAATGATTGATATTATTATACTTAAATAGGCTTCTGTTGATATTTTAAAAACTATATATATAAATGCTGATACCAATGTAGTAAATGATACTACAGCATCTAATAAAGCATCATTTCCTGAATTAATCAATGAAGTTGAGGATAATTCTTTTCCTTTTACTTTTACGTAGTTACCTAATATTATTTTTACAAATGTTGCAACTACAACTACTATTATTGCAAATATTGTATAATTTGGAAGCGTTGGATGAATTATTTTTTTAATTGATTCTGTAAATGCAGTTAAACCTGCATATAAGATAATTACTGATATTACTAATGATGATAAATATTCTATTCTTCCATGTCCAAAAGGATGTTCTTTATCTGGTTTTTTTGTTGCTAATTTTGCTCCAATTATAGTTACTACTGATGATGCAACATCTGTTGTATTATTAATTGCATCCAGTACTATTGCAATTGAACCACTTAGGATACCAACAATTGCTTTAAATATCGCTAGAAAAAAATTAGTTATTATTCCGATTATACTTGTAACTATTATTTCCTTATTTCTTTTATTCTTATTATTCTTTTTCATTTTTATTCCTTTTCATATGCACTATTAATTATATATTTTAGTGCCTCTTTTTTTTGCATTTTTTTCATTTGTTCATTTTGATTTTTTGTAATTACTACTGCTCCCCCAGCAGGATGTCCTCCACCATTATATTGAGATGTAATTATATTACAATCAATACTATCGTCTATTCTTCTATATGATTTTTGTCCATAGTCGCCTTTATCCATAGCAACTATTACAATGTATTTAATATTATTTTTGTTACCTTTTTCTTCAATATATTCTGGTATTTCATTTCTATATTGATAAGGAGAAAATACTGCTCCAAATCTATTATCGAAATTATCAGTATAGATTTCCATTGAGTCTGTTATTTCTTTTAATCTACTACTATATTCTTTTTCTTTTGCTTCAATTAATTGAAGTTCTTCTTTTGTGTAGAAAAAGATATCATTATTCTTTAATTTTTCATACATTAAATCTATATACTTATCTCTTCCAATAACATTAAATAATGTCCCTAATCTATGAGCACTTTTACCATCTTCTCCATAACGTTTCCAATCCCAAGTATCTTCTTGTCTTGTATATTCAACAAAGGTTTCTATACTCTTTTTATTTTCAAGATAATTGTTATTAATAAGGTATTTATAAAACAATTCTGTTCCACATCTTTTACCTGTATCATCTTCTTCTATTATTGTTGTAAAAGGATATTTATTAAGCCCAGCATTTATTGCTCTTTGATGATGATCAAATATAAGTACCTTATCTTTTATATTTGAATCATTTACCATAGATATAGATGGTTCATATAATGATAAATCTGTTATATATATTTTATCAAATTTATCAAGATAATTTGAAGTTATTAGATTTCTAAATGATGTTTCTAAGTCTTCAACATCGTGATACAATTTATATTCAAAATCATTAAATGCCAATTTACCTAGAATTACATTACCAATTCCATCAACATCACTTTCATGAGTACATAATAAAACTTTGTTCATCTTAAACTCCTTCTTTTATTATGGTATTTTTATTATACCATATTTTAGTAATTTATTTATTATCTATAATTATTTATATGTAAACCTTAATCCATTTAATAATGGTGATATTTTTCTTTCTTTAATATTAGGTATTTCTTTTTCTGGAATATCTTCTTTTTTGATATTATAAAATTCATTTAGTAAGTTTATTATTTCTTTTTTATTGCAATTATTTAGTATTTTAAATATTTCATCTTCTGTCATATGATATAAATCTTCATATTTATATAAATTATTTTCGATTCCTAATTTTGTGATATCACCCAATAAACTCATCATATAATTATCTTCATTTGAATGACAATATATATCAATTATCTTGTTTATTTCAATAATTCTTTTAACTACATTGATATCTGTAAAACCTATTTCATCTTCATCTTCTTCATTTTTATATAATTTTATACTATCAAGTATTAAACTTATTTCTTCAGTGCTTATGTTTTTAGTCCATCCCATTGCTGTTAAAATAATACCATCAAGTCTATCTGCACATATTTTTGGTCGATCATTATCTACAACACTATATTTTTTAAAATTAATTACATCTTCAACATTAATATTATCTTCTTCTAATAATTTTAGCAATTCTTGATCTTGTTCTATAACCTCTTTTGTTAACTCTTCTGTTGATTCTTGTTTTGAAAAGTCCTTATTCATATAATCAATCACATGAGAAAAACATGGGGTTGCGATATCATGAAATAGTCCAGCAAGTGTTGCTTTCTCATCTTTTGTTAATAGATAAACTAATTTCGCAACTGTTAGAGAATGATCATATCTACTTATATATTCAGAAAAGTTATAAACTTTTTTTGAAGCATAATCCATACCACAAAAATAACCCACTTTTTTAAGTCTTTGAAGTGAGGGTACTTTTAAGTATTTTTCTAAAAATACCGGTGTTTCATTTAGTTTGTTATTATAAAATTTTAAAGACATATAATCACCTGTGCTAACTATTATATCAAGAAATGTTTCATATTGAATAATTTTTTAAAATAAAAAATCACAATTATGTGATTTTTATTTTTTATTACCAAATCTATTAAAAGGATATATTGTTAAACTTGTTTTACCTAAGATATCTTTTTTACTAAATGGTCCGAAAAATCTACTATCAACAGAATTAGTTCTATTATCTCCTAAAACAAAATATTTTCCTTTTGGAACTGTTATTTTAAAATCAGATGTTTTTTTACTTGCAAATTTATCTTTTGTTTCTTTTCCATTTATATAAAGTTTATTATCTTTATATTCAACTTTATCTCCAGGTAATCCAATTACTCTTTTTATAATTAATTCTCTTGATGTTTTAACTACAACTATATCAAATCTTTTTAATCCTTTTGTTTTATATCCAATAACATCTAATATCATTATATCTTTATCATGAAGAGTCTTCATCATACTTTCTCCGTTTACTTTAATAGGAGAATAGAAGAATTTCTTAAATAATAAAACTAATATAATTATTATTATATATGGAATTATTTCTTTAATAATTTGTTTTGTTTTAGTATCACTCATATTATTCCTCCAAATATCCTTTTAATAAAAAATAAGGCAGTGCCTTATTTTTATTTTTGTCCTCTTTCTTTAATACGGTATCCACCAACCATACCTTTAAGGAATGTAAGTTTAGCACGTCTAACTTTACCTTTACGTACAACTGTAATACCTGCTACCTTTGGTGAATGAATTGGGAATGTTCTTTCTACTCCAATTCCACTAGACATTTTTCTAACTGTGAAAGTTTCTGAAACAGATCCACCACGACGAGCAACAACTACTCCTTCGAATGCTTGGATACGTTCTCTTTTACCTTCAATAATCTTAACGTCTACTTTTACAGTATCACCAACACGAAATTCAGGAACATCAGTTTTAACTTGTTTTTCATTGATTTTGTCAATAATATTCATATTAAAAAGCTCCTCTCTATATATATTTTCAAATGATCATAATCTAAAGATAAGCGGATCACTCACTAGACGAATATAATAATATCATAAAAATTGTTTAAATTCAAGGAAAAAATAAAAAAAGAAGTGGATATATAAATGGAAATATTAAGTGTCCACACATTTCATTATCTAAAATGTAAGTTTTTATATATTTAATAATAACTCATTTGAACTCTTATAGTCAAACAT
>CADBYH010000020.1 GCA_902798815.1 uncultured Erysipelotrichaceae bacterium
TACCCATGAAAAAACACCTCCAAAGTTCTTTCTAAATAATATTTTAACATATTTCTATGTTCTTTTTATTTAGTGTGAACTTTAAAGGTATTATAATCTAAAATTATCTTTTTTTATTTCTTTTCTTTAATTATATATACTGGTCTTTCTTTCACCTCTAAATATATTCTTGAAATATATGTACCTATTATTCCTAAGAAGAATAATTGAACTCCTCCAACAAACATAATAATACATGCCATTGATGGCCATCCTGATGTTGGATCTCCATATAATAATGTTTTTACAATTATGAAAATAATTGCGATAAATGATATGAAGCAAAACAACAATCCAACATATGCTGATAATATCAATGGTGTTGTGGAGAATGAAACAATTCCTTCAATTGCATATTTAATTAAACTCTTTAATTTAAATTTTGATTCCCCATGTTCTCTATCTGGTGCTTGATATTTTAACCATTTTGTTTTAAATCCAATATATCCATAAAATCCTTTAGTATATCTATTATATTCTTTCATAGATATAATAGTATCTACCATTTGTCTTGTCATAAGTCTAAAATCTCTTGCTCCTGGCATTTGTTTACTATTTGATATCTTATCAATTAATTTATACCAAATATTTGTTAAACTTTTTCTAATAAAAGAATACCCTTCATGAGATGTAGTATATAAAGCTACACAGTCATATCCTTCTTCTTTTATTCCTTTATACATATCTATTAACTTTTCTGGTGGATCTTGTAAATCAACATCCATTATTGCAACAAAATCACCTGTTGATTCACTAAGTCCTGCATACATACCTGCTTCTTTTCCAAAATTTCTAGAAAAAGATACGTATCTTACTCTCTTATCTTGTTTAGATAAATCTTTCATAATTTCAAATGACTTATCTTTTGATCCATCATCAACAAATATGTATTCAAAATCTACTTCTTCCATTTTTTCTGATACTTTACATATTTCCTTATAAAAGATTGGGATTGATTGTTCTTCATTATAACATGGCACTATTATTGAAATTTTTTCCTTCTTTTCCATTTTACTACCTCACTCTTACTTTAATTATAATTTAATTACAGTCTTTTCGCAATATTAGTTAGATTATCGTTTCCACTACATGTTTTTTATATCAATTTTTTCTACTTTGTTTTTTGTAACTAAATATGCTTCTTTAGCATACTCAAACATTGCTCTATCTGCCTTTATCGAATCCGAATAAAATGCTTTAATCTTTTTATTATATTTTTCTTCATATCTTTTAATTTTTTCATAATCATGACAATTCTTAGATATAAACTTTCCAGTTTTTTTATCTACAATTGTTGCAATTATATTTGCATCTAATTTTTTTTCTAATGGTTTAAGTAGAAATTCTGGTGATGCAGAAATAATTACATCAGTATTTTTCTTTTGTTCTAGGTACCAAGGTTTAATATTTTTATAGTTAATATCCCAAAAATCTTTTATATAATCATCAATATTATCTATTCTTTTTAAAAAAGAAAATATTTTTTCTTTAAATTTTGTTTTATCAATTATTTTAATTACATAAAGTAATGTTCCCCATAATTGAACTGGTACTTGAAGTAAAACTTTTTTATTTCTTTTCAAACAATATTTATAAAAATCAGCAGATGAATCACCATCATAAATTGTTTTATCAAAATCATATGAATTTATCATTTTTCTTTACCTAATCCTTTTCTATTTTCAATTTTATTTATACCTATTCCAAGTAATAAGAATAACAATATATGAAGTATATATGCATATCTTGGAGATATTTCTATTAGTGCATAGATAAATATATATAAACTAATAATTATTTTCAATAATAATATCTTTTTATTTTTAAGACTTTTATAAGGAAAAAGACTTATTATAAATATTAATATAATTGCATTTAAATATCCCTGATTAAATAATAATACTAAATTATTAATATTATTTCTTATTCTTAAATCATAATTAGTTTGAGTCCAAAGTATTACTTCTTTTTTCATAAATAATACTGGTAATTTTATATTTTCTTCTTTCACTCTATTTAGTAATAATTCTTTTTGATTTGATGTATTAAAAAAAACTTTTTCATCTTCTTCATTATATATACCATTATACTTATAACTTAATCCACAATAAAATTTCCATAGTGGAGCATTATTTTTCAAATTACTATTGATTGGTGAAACATATAATAATGTTGATATTAATGCATTAGTTAAAAAATATACAATTATCATTATAGATGTATATGATAATACTTTTTTATAATTATTCTTTTTTATATTTATCAAATTATAAATAGATATTCCTGCAATAAAAATAATACTTTCTGTTCTTAAAACATTTGAAATAGATAATAAACAAGCTATTAAGATAGAAAGTTTTATATTATTCTCTTTTTTTAATAATAGATATATTACTATCAAACTAATAAGTGCCGGAATATGTTGATTTGTTAAAACTGAGTTTAAATATAATGGATAAAAATATAATAAATAACATATAGATATAAATCTTGCTGTCTTTTCTTTAAATAATTCTTTGGTAATTAAATATATAAATAATACAATTGTAGATGTTACTAAACTATTTATTATTTTTAAAAATAAAACTTTATTAATTATTTTAAGTAATAATGCTTGATAAATAACGTGCCCTATCTGATATGGAAATAACATAAAATAAGCATCTTTTGTAAATGAAAGATTTCCTGTTATTAATAATCTACTTGCAGAAAGCATCGTTTTAAAATCACTAACAATATCTACCTTTAAATATAAAACAAATATTATTCTTATTATGAATGATATTATAAACAATATTATTGCAAAGTTTTTTACTTTAATTTTATTAGATAAAAAATATAATAAAAATAAGATTGGTATTGCTAAAAGGATAGATAATTTATTTTGAAAAAAAGGTATTAGTACTAAAAAAAAGAGAAATAATACAATTTCAAATAAATTTATAATTTTCTTCATAAAAGTCACATCTTTCTTAATTAAAGAATACCATATACATAATTTATTTTCAATTATTTATATGGTATAATTTTCTTGGTGATTACTATGAAAAAACTACTTAAGAAAAGTAATATCACATTATTTATTATTTCTATTTTTATTTTATTTATAGGACATTTTTCTTTATTTAATAAAAATATTATAAGTGCAGATATTTTACTTAATAATAATTATTATAATGGATATTCTTGGGAGATTTCCTTAGGAAGATTTGGATTATACTTAATTGGATTTATTAAATCATATTTAAATATTGTACATATTGATCTAATAATCAGTTTTGTTTTAATTGGAATATCTTGTATATTAATAATTGATTTATTTAATATTAAAAACAAGATTAATAAAATATTACTAATAGTATTTATATGTTTAAACCCTATTGTATCGGCAACTTTACTTTTTAATTATTGTTCTATTGGATATTTACTTGCTTTCTTATGTGGAATATTATCGTTATACATTTATATTAAAAGTAAGAATAAATACATAAAATATATAGTACCTACACTATTAATTGTTGCTAGTTTATCTATGTATCAGGCTTATTTATCATTTATTGTAAGTATTTATGTTATTTATTTTATAAAATGTTTATTTAATAAAAAAGTTAATTATAAAGAACTAATAAAATATGTTTTATGTATATTAATTGGAGTAATTGTTTATTTCATTATTATGAAATTATCATTATTAATATTTAATATTAATATATCTAGTTATTGTAATGCAGATAAGATATGTTTAAAAACTTTGCTTGCTATTCCTAATAAAATTATTGAATCATATAAATTGTTTTATAGTTTTTATTTTACTGATAGTATAATGAAAAATACTTATATGCATAATAATATTATTAATATCTTATTATTTGGAATATTTATTATTTCATTGGTTATTAATATTATTAAGAATAAAGTTAATACTATTAATATAGTTATAATAAGTATATTAGTACTATTATTACCAATATTTTTAAATAGTGTTATATTTGTAATTGATGATAGTAAATTACAATTACTAATGGCTACTTCATATTTATGTATTCCTTGCTTGTTGTTAAGTTTTGATAATTATAATTATAGATATATTGTTTATGTAATAGTTATTTTACTTATTAGAAATTATTTAGTACAGATTCAAGCAACTTATTTAACTTTAGAAAATACATATAATAAATATGATACTATTATTTCAACAGCAATTACTAATAATATTAATGATTTAGATAAAAGATTTATTGTGATTGGAAATATTGATAATAAAAATACTGAAATAAGTAAGATGAATTATGGTTTTATATCTGATGATGGTTTATTCTGGGATGAGTATAACTTAAGAAAACTTGGTTTTGAAAGATTTTGTAATCAATATTATGGTCTTGATCTTACTTATGGAAGTGAAGATGAATATAAATATGTATTAGATTATGACTCTGATGATTTAATTTATAATATAGATCAAATAATTGTGATAAATTTAAATAATTATAAAAAGACAGTTAATTAATAACTGTCTTTTTTCCACAATAATTGTGGATATTATTTTATGATAGTTTCAATACTACCTATTTTATTTTTATCATAATAAATATTATTTATTGATGAAACACTAGCTAACTCTTTTATATTATTATCTTTTTTATTATATAAACTATAATCATAATTATGATAATTAAATATCTTATAATTTAATAATCTGATATTATACAATAATTTATTATTATTATTTATATTATATTTATATATAATTATTTCTTTATCTAAAGATTTATTATCTTTTTCTAAGATAGTTGTTACATTGTATTTATTAAAATCTATTTCATTTAATAATTTCTTATTATCTTCATATACGAATAAGATATCAGTTTTATTTCTTTTTGATAAAGATAGAATTAATATAATACATAAACTACTTACTGATGGTGAAATAATAATATGTCCTGTAAAAAATGATAAAAATAATATTAATATTAAACTAGTATGAAGCATACAATCTTGATAATTTGTTTTTTTCTTCTTTTCTAAGATTTTATATAAAATATATAAAGTAATTATAAAAAATATTATAAATCCTATAACTCCATGACTATAAAATATATCAAAGTAATCCATTTCAATCATTTTAGTTGTTTTATTGTTATTTATATATCCAATACCAAATGTCTTTTGATATATATTTGATTTATTATATATTTTAGATTTTTTACTTAAAAATTTTAATCTGGAACTAAATATAAAATGATCTATTAGTTTTTCATCTTTAAATACATCTGTTATACTTTCTAATCCTAAAAAATCTAAATGTGTTCTTATATTTTTATAAAAATTAGTCTTTGGGATTATTAATAATAATGATAAACATCCAAGTAATATAATTATCAATGATATAAATACTTGTTTATATTTTTTTGCTTTTAATAGTTTTATTCCAAAGAATATTATTGATACAAATAATGTAATTCCAAGAGATAATAATGGGGTTTTTGTTCCCATCATTAGGATAACTATTAAATACATAATACTTAATATAACTATAGGTATTATTTTTTTTGATTCATAGAAAATAATAAATAATATTGGTGTTAGTATTGAGATAATTCCACTTATTTCATTTGCTGAATTAAAAAATCCAAGTGTTCCTGCTTTTGTTATTTCATATGACTTATATCCTATTCCTAATACTGTTGGGATAAATATCAATATTAAATAAAAGAATATTACTGTAAATAAAGTAAGATTACTTATTCTTATATTATCTTTAATTGCGTATAATGAAACAAATAATATAGGAAAGTAAAATACTTTTACTATGTTTTGAATTTCAAAAAAATAAGATGAATCTTTATATAATAATGTACCTATTATATAGAATATAAAGTACAAACCTATTATTAAATAAGGAATAAGAATATTTTTCTTTTTAAAAGTAAATATTACTATATAACAAATAAATATTAAAAATAGTATTCTAATAATTATTCCAAAAGTTAAATTAAGGTTAAATGTATGAATACATACTCCTGTTATTAAATCTATAAATGGCTGTATTAATAGAAATACACTTATTATTTTACTTATGTTCTTTTTTATATATTCATTCATATAATCATCCTCTTGTTTAAATTATATCATGATAATTAATTTTTTTACTAATTCTTTATTATATTTATCTTGTCAATTTTATTGTATTAAAATGTAAACAAAGGTCTTATAAATAGACATTACAACGATATTTTAGTAAAATATATATATAATAAGAAGGTGATAATTTGGCAAATAAGAAGAAGAGTTCTTCTACAAATAAAACAGGAAATAAAAGTACTACTAAGAAAACTACTAATAATGCTGTAAAAAAAGAGATAAAAGAAGAACCTAAAAAAGAAGAAAGTAAATTAATTAAAGAAATGAATCAACCAATTACAAAAGAATTGATTGAAAGAAATAAAAGGATTGATGAAGAACTATGTAAAGCTCTTTCTGATAAGAATGATACTAAAGTTAAAAAGAAGAGTCATTTCTTTACTAATACTTTTATTGTAATTACTATGTTAACTTCAATGGTATGGTTTTTTATTAATATTACTAATAAGAATATTACTGTTGAAAGTATAATTAATTGTTCTATTATTGCTTTATTTTCTATTATATATTTAATGATATGTTTAACTTATAATAAGAAAAATAAAGGTTTAATATTTATAAGTTCATTATTGTTATTCAGTTATTTTATTTTTAATATTAATAATTATTATGAATTTGTTAATTTATCTACTTCATCTGTTATAGATTTAAGAGATAAAAGTCTAACTGAAGCAGTTAAATGGGCAAGTAAAAATGATATTAAAATTATTCAAGACTATGAATATAGTGATACTGTTCCTGAATATAACATTATTAGTCAAGATGTTAAAGTTGGGACTGATATAAATGATATTGAAAGCATTACTGTTTCTGTTAGTGAAGGAGCAAATCCTTCTAAAGAGATTGTTGTTCCAAGTATGTTGACTTGGGATAGTGAAAGAGTAATTAATTATGTTAAAAATAATCATTTAAATAATGTTATTGTTGATTTTGTTGAATCTGATAAATTAAAAGATACTGTAATAGATCAAAATATTAGTGGTAATTTAAAAAGAGATGATGAATTAAAATTAACATTCTCTTATGGAGATGAAGGAAATAGTGATGTTGTTAAGTTAATCGATTTAAAGAATAAAACTAAATTTGAAATAGAATTTTATATGAAACAGCATCATTTGAATTATGATTTTGATTATGATTTTTCTAGTAAAGTAAAAAAAGATCATGGTTTAAAACAAAGTATTTCTCCTAATGAAGATATTAATATTAATGATGCATTTATTACTGTTACTTTAAGTAAAGGTCCTAAAATTGTTGTTCCTGATTTAAATAGTAAATCAATTACTTATATTACTAATTGGGGTATTAAAAACAGATTAAAATTAGAGTTTATTGATAAATATGATGATAATATTAAAGAAGGAAAAGTAATTGATTGTGATAAGAAAAAGGGAGATGTAATTGAACAAAAATCTTTGGTTAAAATTACTGTTTCTCTTGGTAAGTTAAAAATGCCTAAATTTAAAAATATTGATAGTTTTTATAACTGGGCTGATAAATATGAAATAAAATATGAAGTTAGATATGAATTTAGTAATAGTGTTCCTGCTGGTGAAGTAATTAGTTATTCTGTTAAGAAAGGACAAACTATTAAAAATGATGAAGCTATTATTGTTACTTTAAGTAATGGTAAGAGTTGTAAAGTTCCTAATTTAAAAGGATTAACTAAGAGTGAAGCTATTTCAAAATTAAAGAAAGAAAATCTAGAATATAATTTTGTATATAAGAATAGTGATAAGACTAAGGATAAAGTACTAAGTCAATCTATTAGTGCTGATAGTGAAATTAGTTGTGGTATTACAATTACTGTTACTCTAAGTAATGGTAAAGGTGAAGATAGTAGTTCAATTAATAAAAGAGAAAATAATAATAATAATTCTTCAAATAATAATACTACTCCATCTAGTAATAATAACAATAATCATAACAACAACAATAACAATAACAACAATAATAATAGTAATAATAACAATACACCTACGCCTACTCCAACATGTAATTCATGTAATATAAGATCTTCTCAAATATTCTCAGTAATAGAACAATATAATTCTTGTAGCGCTGCTGCTAGTGCATTAAGAAGTTCACTACAAAGTAAATGTCCAGGATTAACTGTTAATGTTTCTTGTCAGAATAGAGATGGTTATGATTCAGCAGATTTTGTATCTGGATTTGATGGAGGTCCTATTACTAGTTGTGATAGTATTTCAATAGTCTTAGCAAATTAAAAAAATTGTTGTAATATTAAAAGATATGGTATTTTTATACCATATCTTTTTTATTCAATTCGGAAAGCTGGACCTACGGGTACTTCTCATCCTGAATAATCTACACCATTAAAAGAACCTAAGCTTTTAACAGCTCCTAATACCCCCTCTATGGATATATATTATTATTTCCACTATATGCACAATTAGCATTACTACATCCTGTTTCTGTTATATAGGTATGACTTGCATCTTTTATTAATAATGGTGAATTACCACTTGTCCAATAAGAACCATTAAGTGATAATTCAAGTCCATCAGGAGATGAGATTGAAATTGTGAATTCATTATTTGAAACAGTAGAAAGACCTACAAACCAAGCATAAGTTTCTACTGAAAAAATTATTCCAGTAAGGAAGATTAGAGTAATTAATAAGAAAATTTTTCGTTCTCTATGAATTGATTTTTTATTCATATTGCATACTCTTTCTTCCACTACAAAAACACTCCTCCTATTATCTAAATTATATTATATATTTTTTTTGAGCGATAAAAAAGAACTTACTTAATTGTAAGTTCTATTCTATTATTTCTTTCTTTATTAACTGATATATTATACTGCTTATTGTTTATAGTAGCTTGTTTATTTAATCTTTTCGATATATCAATTAATTCATCATAGTTAGTAGCATTTGATGTTTTTGTATATACTAGAATACTATATGTACCTGGTTCTAATTTAGAAATATCTATTTCTTTTTCATACCAAGCATATTTTTTATCTTTCTTATCTAGTGTTTCTAATTCAAATGGTCCTTCAGTACATCCAACATCAAATACTTCTTGTTCATACGTATTTGTATTCTCTAATATAACTTTACGTGTAATATTTATCTTACTATCGTATATTCCATCAAAATCATAAGAATATGCATACATATATAGATTATTATCTTTAAAACTTATTTCATCATAACCATTAACCATATTTCTTGATGTAGGTGCTTCACTTACTGTGAATAGTTCATCTCTAATAGATAATTCTATTGATTTTTCTTTACTTCTTTGTTGCACTTTAAAGTTGTAACCATGTTGTGAATCTTCTCCTCTTCTAGAGATATTCTTATTAAAGAAGTTATTTAAGTTTTGAAGTGTGAAATAATCATCGTTATAAGTCATCATATAAAGATTATAATCTCCGTTTGGAATATCTGTGAAATCAATATCTCCTTTAAACCATGATTCTTTATATGAATTTCCATTTTCAACACCTAAATCATATGGTGTATTTTCAGTCCATTTATTGATATCTATTGAATATACTTCTTCTGTGGTTTTGTTTTCTAGTAATAAAGCATACTCTTTATCAGTATTATTTACATCATTAATAATTAAATAACCACTAATACTGAATTTCTTTTTACTACTATTCCATTTTAAATCTTCTAGATATAATTCCCCATCTTTTTGATTTTCTAATAATTCTTCAATATCTACATCAGATATTGTTTCATTATCATCAGTTTTCTTTTCTTTAACTACTACTTTTCTTTCTT
Source organism: uncultured Erysipelotrichaceae bacterium (assembly GCA_902798815.1). Taxonomy (GTDB): domain Bacteria; phylum Bacillota_I; class Bacilli_A; order RF39; family UBA660; genus UBA3789. Next base: position 9,944 of record CADBYH010000020.1, read on the forward strand.
TTGTTGTAGTTTTGCCTTTTGAATCAGTTACTTCATATATAACTTTATATGTTCCTGGAGTAGATTTAACTGTGTTTTCTTTTACAATTATTTTATCTGTTATATCTCCATCTTCTTGGTCATATGCAGATACACCTTTTAATTCTTTAAATTCTTCTCCTTCATATAGTTCTTTATCACTTACTATTATTTCAGGAGCAGTATTTTCTTTTATTGTTACTATTATTGTTTTTGTAGTAGTTTCATTTGAAGAATCAGTTACTTTATAAGTTACTTCATAAGTACCTGGTTTACTAGTATCAACAGCATTATTTGTTACTTCAATTTTATTTGTTATATCTCCATCTTCTTGATCATATGCAGATACATCTTTTAATACTTCGAAGTCTTCTCCTTCGTATAGTTCCTTATTGTTTGCATTTATTACTGGGGCATGATTTTCTATAATTGGAGTTGCTAAATCAATTCTTATATAATTACTATATCTTGCTAGAGTATAACCATAAACATTATCATTTGTTGTTAATGATACAGGTACTTTATACCATGTGTCACTACCAACTACTTCACTTGATAATACTGGTACATAAGTGTAAGTATATAAACCACTTATTTTTGAGTATAATTTATCTTCTTTATTATAATTAACCCAAGTATATTGATTATCACTTGTATCAACTGTTACTTTTCCATATGAAGTATTAGTAAATTTAATTGAATCTGCTGGTACCCAGTGTTTTTGGTCATAATAGTAATCACTTGTTACTAAATATGATACTGGTTGTCCATTTAATAATGCAGATGCATATACTATTACATATCTATCTTTCAATAAAGTTTTTCCAATTTTTGATTGAAGAGATGAATCATAGTAATATGATGTATCTTTTGTACTTATTGCAACTTTTGGTTTAAAATTATTTCCTGAATCATATAAATCATATTCATAGTTTTTATTTGTATATTCTGTTACTTCATTTGGAGAAATATATCCATTTTTACCATTGTTTATTTTTTTGATATCTGATGCTTTTACATATACATATGAATTCCAATTATATGCTCCTGATGTAATTTCATTATAGTTTGAGTCAATATTCAAATCACTTACTACTTTATACCATTTTTCTCCATTTGTTGTTGTCTCACCTATTATTACTACTGCATCTTCTGCTTCTGGGTATTGATATATTACTCTTGATGATGAGTTTGCTTGTTGGTAAGCATTTGCTGGATTTTTTAAAACTCCTAATTGATAATAATTATAATCTTGTAATCCTAATGCTTTATCCATATTGTAATAATTTGATGCCATTTTTTCAGACCAATATGTATCCGATGCATATTTAACATTCATTCCTATCCACTTATCTCCAAATTGTGGACCAAAATATCTCCAATCTCTTGGATGTGCATAACCATATGTAATCCATTTACCTGCATATCCTAAAATACTACTTTGGAATGTAGCATACCAATTTGCTGCTTGAGTTGGATTTGAATCTACTGCATTTAATCCAAAACCATTATTTTTATTTATTGATAGACTACTTCTACCATTACCAGTTTCATTTCTACTTAAGCTTAATGATAATAAGGCATTTACACCATATTTTTCTTGTGCATAATAGAAGAATGTTCCTGAGCCATATAATCTTGATGTTCCGTCACTTGCTTTATGTCCATATACATTTTTTGAATATCCTAATACATTTCTTATATATTCATCTATATTAATACTTGAGTATGTTGTTTTAGTATGATTTGATAAATACATATAATAATTATAATATGGGTTGTTTTTATTAACTGCATTGTTATAATTATTATTTTTATAATCAATCATTAGTTTATTTATACTTGTATAGAAATAGTGTCCATCAAAACTATAATATGTTCCTGGTGATAACATTTCTGGTTTTGGACCTATTGTTGATCCTCCTGATGATTTATAATCATTTTGAATTTTTGTTACATAGTTATGTCTTATATAATCATTTGTAACTGTATAATTACTATATGATTTTAACCATGTGATTGGAACTATTTCATAAGCTTCTTGAGATATCCAACCTGTAAAGTTTCCTGTTCTTACTTTAGCTGTGTATACTCCTTTGGCATTAGAATAACTTGCTTCAAGTAATCCACCATCTACTCCTCCATATAATGAACCAGTATCCATATATGTATATTGTCTACTTGTTAGTTCACTATTTTCATAGAAGTAAGTTAGTGTTGTAGGATTAACACTTAAATCAAGTAATGCTTGATTAGCATCGACTATTTTTGTCTCACCATTTACTTTAGTCATTACTGCTAAATCTGCTGCGCCATTATTTCTCATATAATTTTTAGCAGCATTATAATCAGAGAAACATTCTACTTTATCAATATATCCATCTGAATGAAATCCTGCTACTTCATATTTTCCACATAAATTTCTATTTCTATAATTATTTACATCGAAGGCATATATATTCTTACATGTAAAAAATATTACTAGAAAAAATACTAATAATTGTAATTTCTTTTTCATATACATACCTCCTTATATTCTATTACTTATATTATATCAAATATTAGATGTTTAAAGATATATGATACCCCATTTCTTTGTCTTATTTTACGTTTATTTACAGTAAATTTATATGTGTTTTTTGTAAAGGAAAATGTTATTTTTTGCAAACTTGATAAAATTGGTATAATTAGGTATAATTTTATAGTAAGTATCTCGATGTTTGGAGGATGATTATGGCAAAGAAAGAAAAGAAAAAGAAAAGTTTTTTGAATGATTTATTAGGTATATTTTTACTTACTAGTATTATATTAAGTGGTATTTTAATATATGGAATATATTTATATGATGGTATAGAGACTATTATTAGATATATTATAATGGGTCTACTTGGACTGAATGATATTAGACTTATTATTAAATTTAATAAAATAATTAAAGGAAAAACAAAGAAAAAACCCAAAAAGAAGTTATTCTTATTTGGTTTAATACTTTACTCGGCTATTTGTGGTTTCCTTGCATATGAACTTATTAATGTTTATGGTAAGATAAGTAACGTTAATAAAACAGATGTAACTTATACATCGTATTTAATTGTTAAAAAGGATAGTCCTGTTAAGGGAATTGGTGATGTTACTGATTTAGAACTTGGTATTTTAAGTGATAAAAAGAGCCCTGATGGTTATATTGTTCCACAATTAATTATAAAAGAACATAAATTACAGGATGATAATGAAATTGTTGATTATGATGATTATACTTCTATGATGGTTGATTTATATGAAGGAAATGTTGATGGTATTTTTATTACAAGTAATTATGTTTCAATGTTTGAAGCAATTCCTGGTTATGAAAATATTAAAGATGAAACTAGAATAATTGCTAAAAAGAGTAAAACTATGAAGAAAACTTCAACATCTTCTATTGAATCATCTTCAACTGGTAAAGATATTACTCAACCATTTACTATTTTATTAATGGGTATTGATTCTACAGATGAAGTATTAACAAAGAATGCAATTGCTAATGGTGATACATTAATATTAATTACATTTAATCCAAAAACATTAAATGCAACTATGTTATCTATTCCAAGAGATAGTTATGTACCTATTTCTTGTTGGAGTGGTAAACCTGAAAATAAAATAACTCATGCAGCAGCATATGGAAATGACTGTATGATAAATACAATTGAAGATTATTTTGATACTAATATTGATTATTATGCAAAAATTAATTTTAAAGGTTTAGTTAAATTAGTTGATGCTGTTGGTGGTGTTGAAGTTGATGTTCCTAAGAGACTATGTACAGATGATTCATCACGTGGTAGAGAGATTTGTATTAATGAAGGTCATCAATTACTAAATGGAGAACAAGCTCTTGTTTATGCAAGAAATAGAAAACAACTTGCTAACGGAGATTTTGGAAGAGCTGAACATCAACAAGAAATAATAAAAGCTTTAGTCAATAAAATGAAAGATATTAAGAATGTTAAGAAGTTTATGGAAATACTTGATACTGTTTCTAATAGTTTAGATACTAACTTAACTACAAAACAGATATTATCATTCTATGATATTGGTAAAGATATAATTAAAAGAAGTTTAAGTAGTGATGATGCTGATCTTATTAATATTCAACAATTATTCCTACAAGGTTCTGGACAAATGATTTATGATGAAAGAGCAAGAATGGTTTTATGGGATTATGTTCCTAATAAGAGTAGTAGAAAAGATATTATTAATGCAATGAAGGTTAATTTAGAGTTAATTGATCATACAGATGTTAAAGAGTTCCATTTCTCAATAAATGAACCATATGAAAAGAAAGTTATTGGTGAAGGTCCTTATTCAAGTACTGGTGTATATAGTCTATTACCTGACTTTACTGGTGATACTGAAGCACAAGCAAGAGCAACTGCTTCAAGACTAGGAATATCAGTTGTTTTCCAAGGATCTGGAGGTACAGTTGTATCTCAAAGTTATCCAGCAAATAAGAGAATAGATTTAATTAAAGGTAGTGTTACATTAACATTATCTGGCAATTCAAAAACTGATAAAGAAAAAGATAAAGATAAAGATGATGACAAAGATGATAAAAAAGATGACAAAGATGATAATAAACAAAATGATGATGGAAATGGAAATAATAACGATACAGGTGGAGGAAATGGTACTGGTACTGGTACTGAACCAAATAATCAACCTACAGAATAAAAAAAGAATTGAATAATCAATTCTTTTTTTTTAGTCTACTTGAACTAAACTAAGTTTTATATCATCATGGATAAATACAAGTTCAGCATTTGTTTGATAATCAGAGAATAATTCATCTGTATATGACCAATTAACTTGTACGTAGAAAGCATTCTCATCATTTTTATCACCATAGGCAAATGCTTTATTTTCTACATTCTTAACTTCTATTTCATTTACAATTGGAAGTTTTTGATTTCTATTTCCATAGATATTACTTTCTACATATTTATAATAAGTATCTTGAGCGTTTGTTAAGAAGTTTTCCATAACTCCGCTATATACAAAGTCTACTCCACCAATATCTGTCTTTGCAAGTTTATCATCTAGTGAATAGAAATCATAAACAAACATTTCTGAAATCTTTTTAACATATGCTTCTTCATCAACTTTATCTTTACTTAATATTTCTTTTAACTCAGCAAACATTTTTTTATATTTTTCTGGTTTATTTTCTTTTAATTTATATCCATATTTAGAAATATTATCTACTACTTTTATTTCTTTGGTCTTCTCTTTCTTAAAGAATTGCTTATATACAAATATTCCTCCTATAACAATTAATACTATTAATAATACTGATATAAGTGTCTTCTTTACACCTTTTTTTAATTTCATATTGACTCCTTTCAATCCTTCAAAGTACTATTCTTTTCTTTGTTAAATAAATCAAAGGTAATTATATTATTCGATACATCTAATACTTTGTTTGTATATTCTGTATTATTTGTTATCTCTTCTTCTGTTATTGCATCTTCTACTAATGATAAGTATTCTGATTTTTGACTGTTATAATAAAGTCTATCAGTAACCCAGTTTCCATTAGGGAAAATTACAATATTATTATTAAGGACGTTAAATATATCATTACCTAAGGCATATTTATTGTAGAAACCAAACATATTACCTAAAGTTGGCATTACGTTATACATACCTGTTACATTTGTAATAGTTTTATTTAATTTAGTATTCTTCATATCTTTTGTCCATATTATGAATGGAACTTTTCTTCCCAATTCATATTGATATGAATCATATTCTTTATAAGTTTCATCTTCGCTAGTTTTTACAGAGTCTGTTTCTTTATCATAGTTATATAATCTATTATAGTCTTTTTTAGGTAATCTTGCATCATGATCACCATATAATACAATAACTGTATTTTCAAGTAATCCTGCTTCATCTAAACCGTTTATAAATTCTCCTAGAGCACTATCAGCATAATGAAGGGATTTGAAGTAATTACCAAGTTTTGTTCCTTCCATATATGGATATACTTTTTCTTCTGTTGTTCCATCTTCTTTAGTAATTGTTTCTTTCATATCTACTGGGAAATCACCATACTTCTCTACATCTGAGAAAGGCGTATGATTTGATAGCATTATAAGTACTCCATACCATTTTTCATGTTCTTTATTGATAGTTTGAAGTTTCTTTATTGATTGAGAGAAGAATTCTTTATCTGATAATCCTAAACCAATAACATTTTCTTTATCTACTTTATAGTCTACTTTACTATAGAATCTATCATATCCTATACTATTATACATTCTTCTTCTATTCCAGAAGTCTGCGTTATTTGCGTGCATACTAAATGTATAATATCCTTGTTCTTTTAATAACTGAGGTGTTGAAATATAGGTTCTATCTGAATATGATACAAATGCTGTTCCTGATTTTGTAGGTAATAATGATGTATTATATGTTAATTCTGAATCACTACTTGTTCCTACACTTACTTGTGAATAAAAGTTTGAGAAGAACATTCCTGATTGCGCCATATTATTAAGATTTGGAGTTACTTGTTGTCCATTAAACTCTAATTCCATAGCATTTGTCATCATACTTTCTGCATGAATAACTATTACATTCTTACCTTTAAAGATATTTGTATATTCATTTGTTGCTGGTTCTGATGATTTATCTTTATAAAAATCATTAAATTCTTTATTTGCTTGATCATATCCAAACATAGATGATATTTTTGGTTGAATTGAAGATATTAAGTCATTAACTTGATATACATAGATACCAAATCTCATTACTATATATTCTTTATTCCATTGTTTTACAAATCTCGATACATCTAAGGATGACATTGTTACTAAAAATAATAGTAATAGTGCTCCTGTAAGTCCTAATCCTTTTAATGTTTTTCTTTTTCTTTCTGCCTTTATTTCTATCTTTTTATAGTAATTTTTTCTTTTTAATCCTATATGTACTATTATTAATAATAGTGGTCCTATAATATAAACAATGTCTTTTAATTGTACTACATTTTCAACAACAGCATCTCCAACATCACCAATATATTGTGTTAATGATAACATTGATACTGATGCAAATGATGTATAAAATGTATAATATATTGAATTAATAATACATATTGCGGTTAAAAATATATTAAATGAAAGTAGATATGCAAATCTGTTTTTTGGTTTAAATAAATAAGAGAATGATGCTATAAAAGTTGCAACAATTGTATCTGCAAGTATTGCTTTAAATGATAAATAATTCTCTAATGAATGCATACAAAAGAATCGTAATAAAGTTGAATTTAATACGCATGCAAATACAAATACAATAACTAGCATGTTATTGTGAAAAAATTGTTTAATTAAATGTTCTTTTTTTACTTTTTTAAGGTATTTCTTTGTCTTATTACAAAGATTATTAATTCCTATTTTTATTCTTTTCATACATTACCTCACTTTCATAATTATATCATTATATGTGATTATTTTCAACTTGTGTAAATAAATAAATAAAGAAGACTTATTTGTCTTCTTTATATGAACTGGCATTTATAATCATTCCAAGTACGAATATGTATGATAATAGGTATACCCATAGTAGTAATACTAAAATATTTGAGATGCTTCCATAGAATATATCATATGATGCAAATTGTTCTATGTAGAATGCAAATATTTCTGTTGATAATACCCAGAGTATAGTTGTGAATAATGCTCCTTTATTTGTCGTTTTAGATGGTATTTTTTCATCTGGTGCTATTACATACATTAATTTTATGTTAATAAATAAGATTATAAGAATAATTGGATATTTCAATACACTAAGTATTTTTCTAATAACCATTACTAAATTTGTATTTCCTGTTAACTGAACTATTATTTCAGATATTGTTGATCCAAATACTGGTACAGCTAATAGGAATAAGAATAAGCCCATTAAAATGAATATCATTACAATTGCCTTTAATCTTCTACTAAAAAAACTATTTGGTTCTACTTTATATATCTCATTTGATGTATTAATCATGGAATATGTTCCATTACTTGCTAAAATAAATGCTGAGAAATAGAATATTATAATATTAAAATTAATTCCATCTCCTCTTATTATTCCATTAAGAAAATCTGCTACTACAGATGGTACTGATTCATTTATTGCGACTCTAATTACTTCTGTAGATATTGATAATGCAGCCGCCATTGTAACTATCATGGCAAATAAAGGAATAATTGAAACCACAAGGAAAAAAGCAAGTTGTCCTGGTAATATTCTCATTTCTGGTTTCATCAAATATTTGAATATTTTTAATGTATATTCCCTTGCTTTTTTCATAACTCACCTTTTACTTGTATTCTTCTTTATTTGTTATCATTTCTAAAGTTGCTTCATTTATTGCATCATCTAAGGTCTTTATTTCATCAGTTATCATACTGAAACCTATTGCTGCTCCAAATTCATGTGGTAAACTCTTCATTTCTTTTGATAATTTCTTAACATATGTATTTAATTGTCTTTCGCTATATCCAACTAAATATATTAAGAATTCATTTCCATCTGTTCTTATAATTTCACTGTTTTCTAGTTGAGTATTAACTAGTATTCCAGCAGCTTTAATAATTAATTGATCTCCTTCTTCATGTCCATAGTTATCATTAACATATTTAACATTATTAAGATCAACCATAACTATTGCTTGAGGGAATACTTCACAATCTTCCCATTCAGGCATTTTTAAATTTAGGTAGTTTCTATTCTTTAATGAAGTTAACATATCAGTATATTTATGTCTATCTGTTATTTTAACTTTCTTTTTAGCTTTCTTTTTCTTAATATATAGATACATAATCGAGAAAATAATAATTGGTGTAAATATAATTATTAATATTGCTGTATAGAATTGCTCAAATGTTGTATCTTGTAATACTGAAGCATGAAGATTTTCTAATCCTGAATTTCTATAATTATAATATGAGTTAGTGTTTATAATATAGTTAAATAAGTCATAGAATGATTTATTATTCTTTTTAACCATAAATTTATAATCATTCATCATATTATCTTTATATATTAATTTTAATTTCTTAAATTTGTCATTTTGATAGTAAGAATATATTTCACTATCTACAACAATTAATTTATTCTTTGATTTTTTTACTAAATCATCTAAATTATCATATACTGTAATTTTAGATCTAGAATTGTTTTTAAAATAATTGTATAGTGAATCATTTCCTAACATAGCAATTTCTTGTCCTTTAAGACTTTCAAATGATGTCACTATATGATTATCTTTTTGTCTACCTAAAACTGCATAATCTTCTATAAATGTTGATACTGTTGCTAGATAATCATCATTAGAATAATTATAATAATCAAAGTATATGTCTACTTCTTTCTTATCAATTGCCTTTTTAAGGTCTTTTACAGAATCATATTTAACATATTTAAAGTTAATATCTGCTAAACGAGATATTCTATTAATGTATTCTCCTGCTATTCCAGCAACTTTTCCATTTACTTTCTTTTCATATGGTTTATTTTCTACATAACCATAAACATAATTCTTAGAAATTAACTTTGCTTTTGTTTTAGCATCTAATTTATTATTTTCTAAATAATAATCCAAGTATTCTTTATTATATTCTTTAATATATTTTGTTTGACGCCATTTATTATAGTATTTAGTAACAATATTGTTAAGTTCCTTATCTCCATCACTTAATGTTAATACTATTTTCTTACTAATTTCAGTAAAGTAATAATTTATATAGTATTTATCTTTTTGAATTGTATAATTTATATACATAATATTTGGAACAATTAACATATCTATTTCATCGCTATCAAGTGCACTATATAATTTTGTAATATCTTCATAGGTATTGAATGAAATATTAGTACCACTCTTTAGATAGTAACTGATTTCGTCTTCATCACCTTTTAATAGTCCAAATTTTATATTTTTCATATCTTTGATATGATTAATTCTTAAGTGTTCTTTTCCTATTGCTACATAGTTATCATAAAATAAGAATAAATCTTTTGATGTCATTTTTTCATTATTTGCTAAGATTCTTATTCTGTAACTTGTTGATGTTGAATCTTGTGTTTTAAGATATGATATTTTATTAAATTCTATACCAATGTTCTTTTCAAAATCATCGATAAAATCAAATATTACTCCGTTTCCATTTAATGCATATAAAGGATAATCATTAACTACTTCAAAGTCATATTCTTTTTCTGAATTCTCTTCTACCCATTTCTTTTCTGTTATTGTTAGGGTCGTTGTTTTATCTTGCTTATTGTAATACTTATATACGAATACAAATGTTACAACCGCAATTATAATTGGTAAAAATATTAATATTTTTCTTTTCATAATTAACTCCCTGCTCTATCTTTTGTCCATGAAATATAGTCTTTTGCTCTATGTTTGTATCCAATTATTGGATATTGTTCTTTATTTGAATCGTTTAGAGCAAAGAACTGAAAATCAAAATACTTTTTTTGGTCATCATTAAATGATTCTAAGGCCTTTTCTGCTACTTTTTTTGCATCTTCTAATGAAGTTTCTGCACTAACTGTATATTCAATATTAACTATTTTCCCAGAGATTCTAAGACTTGATTTTTCTACTGAATCTTTAATATTATTAGTTAAATTTGTTTTTTGTTCTTTTGTTATAGCAACCTTTTTTATTCCATCTAATCTCTTACCATATACAGCTTTTGATTCATCAAAAAGAAATATATTTTTTACTAATATTGCCGCAGTTAATACTAATATAAATACTGCAACTCCTACTATTATACTTAAATTTTTGTTGATAAACTTAGTAACCTTTGTTTTTTTCATACTATCACATCCTAATCATATTAATTATACACTAAGAGTGTCTGTTTTTCAACTTTGTTATTTCAATTCTTCAAGTAATAATTCATTAGCAATTCTTGGATTTGCTTTTCCCTTAGTTTCTTTCATTACTTGTCCCATTAAGTATTTTATTGCTCTATCATGACCATTTTTATAGTCTTCAACACTTTCTTTATTATTATCAATAATATTCTTAATTATTTTTCTTAATTCATCATCATTAGAAATATTTTCTATTCCTTGTTCTTTTATGATTTCTTTTATAGATTTAGTACTTTCAAGGACTGTTGTTAGAATATCTTTTAAGTTTCTACTTGTAATTATGTTCTCATCATATGCCTTTACTAATTCAATAAACCTTTCTTTTGTTAAGGTTGTATCTGTAATACTTTTTTCATTCTTGTTCAAGTAAGCAGAAATATCTCCTAATAAGATGTTACTTGCTATTTTGAAATTTATATCGTCTTCTAATAATGAATTAATATAATCACTTAGTTGGCGATTTTGAACTATTTTTTTAGCATTTACTTCTGATATTCCTTTTTCTACATATATTTTTCTTCTTTCATCTGGAAGCATTGGAATAGTTTTCCTTACTTCTTCTATCATTTCATCTGTAAGAATTACATATGGAATATCTGGTTCTGGGAAATATCTATAATCATTTCCTGTTTCTTTTACACGCATAAGTACCGTATCATTCTTCTTATCATCAAATCTTCTAGTTTGAGGTTTAAATGTTTTTCCTTCATCGTATAATTTTGATTGTCTTAATATTTCTTTTTCTACTGCTAATCCAGCATTTGAAATTGAACCAATGTTTTTTATTTCTGCTTTAGTATTTAATGGGTCTGATTCATTTTTTCTTATAGAAACATTTACATCTGCTCTCATTGAACCTTCTTCAATCTTACAGTCACTTATGTCACAGTAGAAAAGAGTTTCTCTTAGTTTTTCTAGGTATGCTTTTGCTTCTTCTCCACTAGTCATACATGGTTTTGTAACTATTTCTATTAATGGTACTCCTGCTCTATTGAAATCAAGTAAAGTCTTTACTCCTCTATGAGCACTTTTACATGTATCTTCTTCTATATGCATTTCTTCTATATAAACTTTTTTCTTTTCTCCATTAACTTCTATTTCAAGATATCCATCATATCCAATAGGTGTTCTTGATTGAGTTATTTGATAGTTTTTAGGTATATCTGGATAAAAATAGTTTTTTCTATCGAAATGCATCTCTCTTCTTATTTTACAATTAAGTACTGTTGCTGCTTTTATTGCTAGGTTAACTACCTCTTCATTAAGTGTTGGAAGTGTTCCTGGATAACCTAAATCAATCACATTAGTTAAAGAATTAGCCATTTCTCCATATCCATTTATTGAATTTGAAAAAATTTTTGTTTTTGTTTTTAATTCAACGTGTACTTCTACTCCTACTGTAGGTATATATTAAAACTTGCTAATTGATAAATCTTTGCTTCTTCAAATGAATTACCTATTATTTGCATACCAATTGGCATATTATTTGAATCAAATCCAATTGGTATATTAAGTCCTGGTAATCCTGCCATATTAACTGGAATAACTAAGACATCATCCATAAAACTCTTTCTTGGATCATCCATTGGATCATCTAAGTTATATGCAGTAGTTGTTGTTGTAGGACCTATAATAAAATCGTACTTATCAAAGACTTTTTTTAATTCTTTTCTCATATCATCTCTTATTGATAGTGCTTTATTATAATAAACTTTAGCATTTTCCCCACTTAGTAAATATGAACCAACCATTATTCTTCTTTTTACTTCTTCTCCAAAACCTTCACTTCTTGTTGATAAATATAAATCATCAATGTTCTTTGGATTTTCATAAGAGTGTCCATATCTTATACCATCAAATCTTGCTAAATTGGAGCTTGCTTCTCCCATAGCAATTATTTGATATAAAGTAACAGCATTATCAATATATTTAACATCTATATAATCAACTTTAACATCATTTTTTTCTAAAACTTTAATAGTTTCTTTTACTTTATTTCTTATTTCATCATTTACTATTTCACTCATAAAGAAATTTGGAACTGCTATTTTCATTTTTTTAATATCTTTTCCAATTAATCTTGTGAAATCTTCATCATCTTTATTTGCTGATGTTAAATCCTTTTCGTCTTTTCCTACAATTGCATTTAATAATAAGGCGTTTTCATATACATTTCTAGTCATTGGACCTATTTGATCAAGACTAGATGCAAAGGCTACTAATCCAAATCTTGAAACTCTACCATATGTTGGTTTCATTCCAACTATTCCTGTATAACTTGCTGGTTGACGAATAGAACCTCCTGTATCGCTTCCTAGAGCAAATAATACGTCTCTTGCTGCTATTGTTGTTGCTGATCCTCCTGATGAACCTCCTGAAATTTTATTTTTATTCCATGGATTATGGGGTGCACTAAAATATGAAGTTCTTGATGAAGATCCCATAGCAAACTCATCCATATTTGTTTTACCTATAATAATCATATTTTTCTCTTTTATCTTTTTTACTACTGTTGCATCATATATAGGTATAAAATTATCTAATATATGAGATGCACATGTTGTTTTTAAATCCTCTGTAACAATATTATCCTTTATAGCTATTGGTAATCCAAATAGGATATTATCTACTTCTTCATTTTCTAATTCTTTTGCTCTTTTAATTGCTTCTTCTTTATTTAGTGTTATATAAGCATTTAGATCTTTATTTTTTTCAATGTTATCAAATGCTTCTTCTACTAAATCTATTGGTTTAATCTTCTTTTCTTTTAAAAGTTTGTTTATTTCTTTTATATCTTTATTTAAATATTTCATATTAAGCACCCTCCCCATCACTTATAACAACTGGTACTTCAATATAATTTCCACTATGGCGAGGTACATTTTTTAATACTTCTTTTGGAGATAACATTTCTCCTGGTTTATCTTCTCTTAATTTTGTATTATCTTCCCAACAAGCAATTAAAATATCGTCATCATAATTGTCAGCATCATTGATTTTTTCAACATCAGATAATAATTCTTTTAATTCTTTTTGATACTTTTCTACTTCTTTTTCTGTTAATTTTATACGTGCAAGTTCTGCGACATGTAATACTTCTTTTTTTGTTAAAACATCACTCATGTGCAAGACCTCCTTTAACTCTATTATTATACCATAAAATACGTATTTATCATTATATTATTTTCTTCTATTTATTCCTAATCTTTTATATATTTTGGCTTTATCTTTAGATAATTCTTTATCTGCTTTTATATATAGTTTTTCAACTTGTTCATTATTATTTCTTTTACTAATTCCATAGTTAATACCTTTAATTACTTCATTATGTGTTTCAAATTTTATTGCTTCTGTTTCTAATAAAACATATTCAATTAGTGCTTCGATTTGATTCTCTGTTTTATTCTCAGAAATAATAACAAACTCATCTCCCCCAATTCTATAGACAGTATCTCCTGTTTTCTTTCTAGTTGTTTCACCATTTTCTTTTTTATATTCTATATATTCTGGAAAATGTTCTTTTAATATTTCTGCAGTTTTCTTTATATAATAATCTCCTGCGGAATGATTTATATTATCATTTACATATTTCAATCTAAATAAGTCAAGAACAGTAAACACTACAGGTATATGAGGATTTCTGTTTAAATAATCAATCTTTTGCTGATAAGCTGACGATTTTTTAATCCTGTTAATTCATCAATCTCACTTTTTTGTGTTAAATGTAAATGAATTTTCATTCTTTCTATGATTATTTTAAAAGTATTTCTTAAAACTTCCATAAATTGCATATTTTCTTCATTATCTTTAATATTGTTATTTATTAAAACTAATAGATAAGAATCATTTTTAAATAGTTTTATAATTGATAGATTATCTATTCTATTTTCATTTATTTCTTTAGTTAAATAACCATTTATAGAATCTATATCTATGTTATTTATAATAGTTTCAACTTCTTTTGCATTTATATTTGTTATAGTAGAGGTCTTAAAAAGATGGTGTTTTCCATCTTCACTTTTTTTATATAGTATCAAATCAGATGATTCAGTATATATTTTTGCTATATCTAATGCTCTTGGGATTCCATCAGATATATTATTTGTTTTTAAACATTCTGTTAACATATTATAACCTATATAAAATGGTCCTTTTGACTTATCAACGTTGATCATTTTTGGTCCTCCTTTTATAAATAAATTATATTTTATCTTTAAATTCTTGTTCTGTCCAGATAGAAATTCCTAATTCTTGGGCTTTACTATATTTACTTCCTGGATTTGCTCCTACAATAACTGCAGATGTTTTCTTAGAAACTGCGGAAGAAGTTTTTCCACCTAGATTTTCTATTATTTCTTCTGCTTCATCTCTTGTGAACAATTCTAATGATCCTGTTAAAACAAAGGTCTTTCCTTTAAATTCAATATTTTCTTCTTGTTTTTTTCCAAGATATTTCATATTAAGACCAATGTGCTTTAATTCTTCGATCATTTCTTTATTTTTTTCATCTGAAAAATATGTACAAATACTTTTAGCTATTATTTCACCAATATCTGGTATTTTTACTAGTTCATCTATTGTAGTATCCCTTAATTTATCCATATCTTCATAATTTATAGCTAATATTTTTGCTGTTTTTTCTCCTACATGAGGAATACCTAAACCAAATATTAACTTTTCTAATGAATTTAATTTGCTATTTTCTATTGCATCTAGTAAATTTGTTATTGATTTATCTCCAAAACCTTCTAGTCTTGTTAATTCTTTTTTATAATTTTTTAAATTATAGATATCTATAATACTTCTTATATATTTAAAGTTATACATATCTTCCATTATTCTATCACCAAGACCATCTATATTCATGGCATTTCTTGAAACAAAATGGATTAATCCTTCTACGTGTCTTGCTGGGCAATTACTATTTGGACAATAGTAGTCTACTTGGTCTTCTTTTTTTATTAATTCTGTTTGGCACATAGGACATTTTTTAATCATTATAAATGGTTTTTCATTACCTGTTCTTCGTTCTTTTTTTACTTCAACCACTTCTGGAATTACATCTCCAGCTTTTCTTATTGATACGATATCACCTATTTTTAAATCTTTTTCAACTACGTAATCTTCATTGTGAAGAGTCGCTCTTGAAACAGTTGAACCTGCTACTATTACTGGTGATAATACTGCATTAGGAGTTATTTGTCCTGTCCTTCCAACAGTAAAGATAATATCTTCTAGTTTTGTTAGCACTTCTTCTGCTGGAAACTTATATGCTGTTGCCCATCTTGGGTATTTTGCTGTATAACCTAGTTTTTGTTGTTCTCTAATATCATTTACTTTAATGACAACACCATCTATATCATATGGTAAATCTTTTCTAATTTTTCCTTTTTCATTTATAAAATCAATTACTTCATTTATTGAATTAACTAGTTTATTGTTGGTATTTATTTTGAATCCTAATTTATGCATATAATCAAGAGCTTCTTTGTGTGTATTTAATCCATAATCAAGGGGATTTGGTAAATGATATATAAAATTATCTAGTTTTCTTTCTGCAGCAATTTTAGAATCTAATTGTCTAATTGAACCTGCTGCGGCGTTACGACAATTTTGAAGAAGTGGTTCATTATTCTTTTTTCTTTTCTCATTTAATTCTTCTAGTGTTTTTTTGTTCATGAATATTTCTCCACGTACTTCAATATCAACTTCTTCTTTTAATTTTAAAGGAATGGCTTTAATTGTTTTTACATTATGTGTTATATCTTCTCCTATTCTTCCATCTCCTCTTGTTGCTGCTCTTACTAATTTTCCTTTTTCATATAATATTGAGACAGAAAGACCATCTATTTTTAATTCACACATATACTTAGGATTAATTCCTTCTTTTTTGATTCTTTCATCAAATGTTATTAATTCGCTTTCTGAAAAAACATCACTTAAAGACATCATTGGAATTTTATGTTCAACTTTATCAAATCCCTCTATTATTTTTCCTCCTGCATGTTGAGTTGGGGAATCATCTCTTATCCATTCTGGATGTTCTTCTTCTATTTCAAATAATTCTCTTAAATACATATCATATTCTTGATCGGAAATAGTTGGATTATCTAAAGTATGATAATTATAGTCAGCCTCATTTATTATTTCAATTAATTCTTCCATTCTTTCTTTCATCTTATTCACCTTTTTTCTATATATATTATACCATTATTAGGGCAAATAAAAAAAGAGATTACTCTTTTTTAATCCCATAAATTCTTAGGATATTCTCCATTATCATGTAGTTGTTTTAGTTGTTCTCTAACTTTTTCAACATCTTCTTTATAAGTTACCCCTAACCATTTTGCTGTTGTTGGTAAAACCTTTATTTTTATCTTATTATTTTTTATCATTTCATCCAAAACATCCGGTAATAAGAATTCACATGTGTCCATATTATCTTTATTATTTTCAAAGAATTTTACAATTTCTTTTTCTAACTCATCAAATAATACAGGAGTTAGTCCAAACATTAACATAGAAACCGGATTATCTAGTTTTATATCATATGGTGTTGATCCATCAAGTGGTTCACAATGAACAATATCACCATCTTTTGTTACTTTACTTTCAATGACATCAGTAAGATAACCATTGTTTTCCATACAAACACCACGTTTTACTGTTCCTTGTTCTGAAAGTGTTTCTCCTATTTTATAACCAATTACACAAAAATCTGTATTGTTTTTTAAAAAATCTCCTGCTTGCTTAAAGGCGTCATAACCAAAGAAATCATCTGCAGAAATAATAGCAAAGTTTTCATGAACTTTATCTTTTGCACATAGAATTGCATGACCTGTTCCATATGGTTTAACTCTATCCTCTTTATAATCAAATCCTTCTGGTAATTTATCATTATTTTGGAAACAATACTCAACCTTTATATGTGATTCTACTCTTGCGCCAATTGTTTCTTTAAATATTTCATAGTTTTCTTCCTTAATGATAAATACAATTTTTGTAAATCCTGCTCTTATAGCATCGTAAACTGAATAGTCAATTATAAATTCATCATTAGGTCCCATTGGTTCTATTTGTTTAAGACCTCCAAATCTACTTCCCATTCCTGCCGCTAAAATAACAAGTGTAATATCTTTATTCATCTAATCACTCCATTTTTTTTAATTATATCATGGGTTTTTATACTTTTGATAGTTTCTTATGATTTTTCATTAACTTTTTTATTCCATGAGGATGCTTGAAAGCTACACTTACAAGTGTATTTGTAACTTCTACTACTTTTCCTGTACCAAATGTCTCATGATATACAAAATCTCCAACTTGATAGTCAACCTCTTCTTCTCTAAACATTTCATCTTTATTAATTTTTTCTTGTTTTTGTTGTGGTTCATCTTCTTTAAGATTTGATTCAATTAATTCTTTATCAATTTCTCCAATAAATCTACTAACTGGATTTACTTGTTCATTTCCAAATAATGTTCTTCTTCTAGCATTTACTAAATGAAGATCGTCTTTGGCTCTTGTGATTGCTACATAGCATAATCTTCTTTCTTCTTCAACTTCAGAATTATCCATTAATGAATTAATATGTGGAAAAATACCTTCTTCCATACCTACTACAAATACATGATTAAATTCTAGTCCTTTTACAGAATGAACTGTCATTAGACTAATTCTATTTGGATCATCTTTATATTCTTCTACATCGCTTATTAAACTTATTTCTAATAAGAATTCTTCTAATGATATTAATCCTTCTCTTTCTTCAAAAGATTTAGTAATTGACTTAAATTCTTCAAGGTTTTCAAGTCTTATTTCTGATTCTAATGTTTCATCACTTTCTAAATCTTTTCTCATACCTGATGCATCTAATACTTTATCAATTAATTCTGTTAAAGTTATATCTTTTGATATATCAATTAATTTTTCTATAATCTTTTTAAATTCTAATTCTTTTCCAGATGTTATTGCATCATAGATACTTATATTTTCTAAATCTGCCTTTGTTGTTAAATTTTCAATTGTTTTTAACCCAATCCCTCTTTTTGGAGTGTTAATAACTCTAAGTAGTGAAACATTATCTTTTGTGTTATGAATTAATCTTAAATAAGCAATTAAATCTTTTATTTCTTTTCTTGAATAGAAATAGAATGATCCAATTACTCTATATGGCATATTATCTTTTAATAATTCTTCTTCTAAAACACGTGATTGAGCGTTTGTCCTGTACAGAATTGCGATATCCTTGTAATCCACATTTCTATTAATTAACTCTTTAATTTTTCTTATTACATATTGAGCCTCATCTCTTTCATTATAAGCTCTATAATATTTGATTTTTTCTCCTTTTCCTCTAGATGTCCATAGATTTTTATCTTTTCTCATTTTATTATTTTTTATTACTTGATTAGCTGCATCTAGAATAGTACTTGTTGATCTATAGTTTTCTTCTAAGAGGATTGTTTTTGCATCTTTATAATCTTTTTCAAAGTTTAGAATATTTTTATAGTTTGCTCCTCTAAAACTATAAATACTTTGAGAATCATCTCCAACACAAGTTATTAATCTGTTTTTTTCGCTTAGTAGTTTTGTCAATATATATTGTGCTTCATTTGTATCTTGATACTCATCAATTAATATATATTTATATAAATCTTGATACTTTTCTAGCACATCAGGATATTTCTTAAATAGTTCTATTGGTAATAATAGCAAATCATCAAAATCTACAGAGTTATTCTTTTGTAGTTTTATATTATATTTTTCATATACTTCTTTTACAACTTTTTCATAATCACTTACTGCATATCTTTCATATTGTTCTGGTGTAGTCATCTCATTTTTACAACTACTTATTTTATTTCTTATTGCCCTTGGATTATATATTTTTGGGTCTAGATTCATATCTTTTATGATTTTTTTTACTACTGTTAGTGAGTCATCACTATCCATAATGACAAAATTACTATCATATCCTAATTTTTTATAATTTTCTCTTAATAATTTAAGTCCAAAACTATGAAATGTAGATACTTGTAGTTTTTTTGCTAATGAACCAATTTGTAGATAGATTCTATCTTTCATTTCTTTTGCAGCTTTATTTGTAAATGTTATTGCTAGTATATTATAAGGACTAACATTTTTTTCTTCTATTAAATAGGCAACCTTTGTAGTTAATGTTTTTGTTTTTCCTGCTCCTGCACCGGCTATTATTAGTAATGGACCATCATTATATAATACTGCCTCTTTTTGTTCTTTATTTAATTCTTCTAAATTCATTATCACACTTCCTGTCTTTTTATATTATACAAAATGAACAAAAAAAATCAAACAAGTTTGTTTGATTTTATTGCATTTTATATAAGTTTAAAAGCTCATTATATTTTTTTAATTCTTCTTGTTCGATTTTAACTTTTTCTTGAGCTTCTTTTTCTTTTTGTTTTTGTTCATTTAACATTTTTAATAACAATTTATAATCATCTAATGTTAACATTTTTTCAAGTTCAGCTGTTTCTGGATTATTGATTTTTATAGGTTTACTTGGTGCTTTTCCATAAATACGTGAAGGTATTTCTTTTGGTGAAAAATTCTCTGGTAATTTTTTTACTTTCTTCTTTATAATTACTCTTCTTACCTTTGGTTTATAATCTTTTCTTAAGTATATTAAGAATAACTTATATATAACTAAGAATATAATCCATACTATAAATAATGTGCTTGATAATGATATTAATGCACTTGCTGACTTGTTTTCATACACAGATGTTTGATTAAATATATCTAATGATTCATTCTTAACAATATTTAATATAAGCATTAATAAGTAATTCATTATAATGAATACTACTACATTTAATACTCTTATTAATTTTGATGATTTAAAACTAAATATACTTATCCATAATATTATATTTGTTGCTATTAGCGCTGCTAAATAAACTGCAAGATTTGGAAAAAATGCTGCGATGAAGAAATTATCCATCATATATTTAAGCATTTTACCAAGAGAGTCATAGTAAGATACGCCAACAAAGATAATAACAAATAATACTATGATTGAATATATAATTCTGTTTCTAGATGCATTTTTCTTATTTGTTGTTAATAAAGTTATTCCTATGAATACTAATAATATTAAAACAACTATGTATAGATTAGAAGATTTTGATACATCTAATAGTATCTTTAACTTATCAATAAACGATAGTTTATTCATATCTTACTCCCCCCTAAATTATTCTTTTTATTCTACACTTGTTAGTTCTGCAATATATACTGTTTGTGATGTCGAATCATTATTTGTACATGTAATTAGTGTTAAAGTTGTTTTGCTGTAATCTCTATATATTGCTAATTTTCCTATCTTCGGTTGTTTATATATATTAACTATTGTATAGTTATATTTTTTACCTTTATAAGTAATGTTTGCAGTATCACCTACATTAAGTTTATATAAATCATTGAAAAATGAATTCCATCCTGTTCCTGAGTGTCCTGCAATAATAAAGTTTCCATTTTCAACATCAGGATAATTTGATCCACTTACTACTAAAAGATTTTTATCAACATCATTTTCAGTTGATCTACTATCTAAAAAACCTTTAGTAAGATTAATTTTTGGTATTGTTAAATATCCAATGTAGTCATTAGTTACTTCCCCTGTTAATTCTTCTTGTTTTTCTTCTTTTTCTTCAGGGATTACAACTAATTCAGTCCCTGTATAATATGCTTTTGACATATAGTCATAAGCATATACTTTTTCTGCTTGGATATAATTATAAAAAAGAAAGAACCCCCCAATGAGTGTTAATAGTGCTCCAATAAAAGCTGTTACACTAGGAGGTGTTCTTCTTATTTTTTTATTATTGGTATTAGGCTTTTTTTGCATTTTTGTATACAAATCTAATTCCAGCACCTGTTAATACAATACCTAAAATTATCATAATTACTGATGATGCATTTGCTGTATCTGGAACATATACTTCTTTTGCATTAACAAATGTTATTTGATGTGTTAAATGGTCTTTATCAATTGTAATTGTAAATACTTTATCACTTTTAATATAACCTGTTGGTGCACTTAATTCTTCAATTGTATATGTACCATATTCTAAGTCAGTTACTATTTCAGCTTCTTCTTTTGTAGGGAACTTATAAACTATTGTTCCATTTGAATCTTTAATTGCTAAAACAGCTCCTGCTAATGGTTTGTTAGTTTCTTGATCAACTTTTAAAATACTAACAACTGGTTTTTTAGTTTCTTTAATTAATTGTAATGTTAGTGCTGCAGATGCACTTTTTGCTGTTTTTTCAAGTAATGCTACATTTTGCATATTTGTATTAACTGGTTGATATTCATAAGCTGTATATTGAGCATTTCCTACTGCACTTGCGTTAACTTTAATTGATAAACTTTCTGCAGTAACTTTTGCTTCTGGTACTTTTACCACAAAGCTTTCATTAGCGTTAACAGTAAATTCACCAGTATAGTTAGTTCTTGCACCACTTTTTTCAATTATAGTTCCTGCTGGTGCTCCTGTTAATGATACTTTATAAGAACTAATATTTTGTGCTACAGTTGCTTTAATACTATTTGATTCATAGTATCCATTATTTAATTTCATTGTAATATCATTTGTTGATATTGATAACTTAGTATCTGCGATTGAGATAGAATCATTTTTATGTTTAATTCCATCATTAACTAATTGTTTTACATATCTTCTTAAGTTATATGAATCAGATCCAGTGTTTTTAAATTGATCACCAAGATTTGATGTTCCTTTAACTTCATCTAAATACCACCAAACTGCTGTTTGAGTAATATAATAGTCATATGATTTATCTCCAGTTATTGATTTATTTGGATAACCATTTTTTAATATGTAAACAATACCACCATCGATATATTTACTATTTCTAACTATGTTTGCTTTAACATTTGCTGCTGTTGTTTTTGGCATATTTAAACAATATAAATATTTCCCATCTGTAGTTTTTTTATCACTGAAATATACACCTGCAATGTAATTTCCAGTGTATGTTGCATCTCCTAGTTGAATTGATTCACTTGCTGCATAAACTTTAGTTGTTGATGCTAGAATAATTGCTGTAGCTACAATCATTGCTAACATTTTTTTTGCAAATTTATTGAATTTTTTCATCTTTCTTCCCCCCAACTCAATGTGCATATATTATAACACAATAGTATTTTTTTTGCAACTTTTTATTTATTTTTTTATTATATATATTTTTTTTTGATTATTTATAACAACATTTTATTATTAACATAGAATATATTGTTAGGAGAGTTTTATGAAAAAAAGAATATTTGTATATGTTTTATGTATAGTTACCATCTTTGTTATTACTTGTTCTGTTATGTTTAATTTTAATAAAAAGGAAAATAAGAAAATTACTCTTGCAGAGGTCGCTCATACAGTTTTTTATGCTCCAATGTATGTTGCTATTGAAAACAATTACTTCAAAGATAATGGCATTGAAATTGATTTAGTATTGACAAGTGGAGCTGATAAAGTAGCAGCAGCTTTATTATCAAATGATGCTGACATTGGACTATGCGGAGCAGAAGCAACTATATATGTTTATAATGGAGGAGAAAAAGATTACTTGCAGACATTTTCTCAATTGACTCAAAAGGATGGATCATTTATTGTTTCAAGAAAAAAATATAAAAACTTTAAACTGAATGACTTAAAAGGTAAAACTGTAATTGGAGGTCGTGCGGCTGGTATGCCTGAAATGACTCTAGAGTATGCATTACAGAAAAATGGAATAGATCCTAGAAATGATTTAAATATAGATACATCTGTTGCCTTTCCTGCTATGGGAGGAACATTTATTGGTGGATATGGAGACTTTGTTACACTTTTTGAACCAACTGCGAGTATGGTAGAAAAACAAGGCTATGGATATGTGGTTGCGAGTGTTGGTTCTTTAGGAGGAATCGTTCCATATACGTCATTTTCTGCTCGAAAAAGTTTTTTAAACAATAATAAAGACATAATCAAAAAATTTGATAAATCAATTCAAGAAGGTCTAGATTATGTATATAGTCATACTGATGAAGAAGTTGCTAAAACTATATTAAGTCAATTTCCTAATTCAAGTTTAAGTGAAATAACTGCAGCAGTAAAACGTTATAGAGAAACTGAAGTATGGCCAGAAAACACATCATTTACAAAAAAATCATTTAATCATCTTCAAGAAATTATGATTAATTATGGTGAAATTAAGAAAAAAGTTAATTATAATAAATTATTCTACAAAATAAAAGGACATTAATCATAATGTCTTTTTAATTATCAATAATAATTATTTTTCATATTATATATATAGGAGGTTTTATGAAAAAAATACTTGATGTATCAAAACTAAAAAAAATTTATCATACAAATAAAGAGGAAATATTTGCTTTAAAGGATATAAATTTTGATGTTTTTCAAGGAGAGTTTATTTCTATCGTTGGACCAAGTGGTTGTGGAAAAAGCACAATACTATCAATTTTATGCAATTTAATAGATAAGTCATCAGGAAATATATCTTTATATAATGGTAATAAAATTGCCTATATGTTACAAAATGACTCATTATTACCTTTTATGAATGTTTTAGATAATTGTCTAATTGGATTAAAAATAAAAGGACCAATTAAAAATAGTGATAAAGAATATGTAATTAATTTATTAAAAAAATATGGGCTTGCAGATTTTATTTACAAATACCCGGATAGTTTATCTGGTGGAATGAGACAAAGGTGTGCTTTAATAAGAACATTAGCTATAAAACCAGATATTCTACTTCTTGATGAAGCAATGTCTGCATTAGATTATCAATCAAGATTAAAGATTGGTGAAGATATTTATAAAATAATAAAAAACGAAAAAAAAACAGCTATAATGGTAACTCATGATATCGGTGAAGCTATAAGTATGTCTGATAGAGTAATTGTATTAAGTAAGCGTCCTGCAATTGTTAAAAATATATATGATATTAAATTTGAAAACCTATCTACTCCTATAAATAATAGAAAAGATATCTGTTTTTCAAAATATTTTGATACTATATGGAGGGATTTAAATGAATGATTATAGTTATGAACATATAAATTATTTAAAAAAAATCAAATGGAATAATTTTTTCGTTTTAATAACAAGATTGTTTATTATTATCTTATTTTTGAGTCTTTGGGAATTATTTGCAAGAACAGGTTTTATTAATACCTTTTTATATTCAAGCCCTAGTATCATAATTAAAACTTTATATAGGTTATCTATTACAGGCGAATTATTAAAACATTTAAATATTACCTTATTTGAATTAACAATTAGTTTTTTTCTTTCTACTATTTTAGGAATTACTATTGCAACCATATTCTGGAGTTGTAATTTTATTCATAAAGTATTTGATCCATATATTACTGTATTAAATTCTCTTCCAAAAGTTGCTCTTGGTCCACTTATTATTATTTGGTTTGGTGCTAGTACAAATTCTATAATATTTATGAGTCTATTAATAAGTGTTTTTATTACTATCATAAATGTATATCATGGATTTAATTCAACTAATGAAAACTATATTACGATGATAAAAAGTTTTGGAGCTACTAAATGGCAAGTATTTAGGTATGTTGTGTTTCCTAGTAATATTAATAATATTATTTCGACATTAAAAATAAATATTTCTATGAATTTAATTGGAATTATTATGGGAGAGTTACTTGTTTCTAAGAAAGGAATTGGATATCTTATAATGTATGGTTCACAAGTTTTTAATATTGATTTAGTAATTACTTGTATATTTATATTAGGAATTATTTCTTATATTATGTATTACTTGATAAATAAAATAAGTAGGTAAATACCTACTTATTTTTTATATATATTAAATCACGCGTTTGATTTTTTTACACCTCAATATATACTCCAGGCATATCATCATAAATATCTAGTGCATCTCCATAGAATCCAAATACACTACCATATCCTATTGGTGATATATTGAACATTTGAGCAGTTGTTGTAGTTGAATTTGACATTGCATGTTGATAACTACCGTATATTGTTCCTGTTCCTTGGTATATGAAGTTTTGAGTAACAACAACTTCTTCTCCAATTGGAATGTGAATAACCGCCCCAAAACCAAGTCCATTTGGATCATATTTAGTAGTGTATTCATTATTTGATGCTAATTCTGAATATGCTGTTGTTAATGGATTTGTTAGTTTTGTTGGTCCATCTAGATATATTCCAATATCATCATAACTCTTATTTGTTGGTTCTCCAAGCCATGTAGCTGTTAGGATAATTCTACAGAAAAGATTTCCACATACATTTGATATTTGTAGACTTTTTGCTGGACTACTAAAAAATGTATTACTATCTCTTGTTACACCGTTTTCATTAGAATATACTTTTCTAGTTTGAACATTAGGGTTTTCAAAATCAACATCACTATACAAATCATATGTATCTTGATCTAAATATTTTAAAAACTTTTCTCCATACACTGTTTTAAAAAAGTTATACTCAGCTGTATCAAGTTCCATTCCATTTTTATTGGTATAAACTATCTCTTTAGCATATGTATTAGAACACATAAAATATGCAACTATACCTATAACAATTACTAAAATGTTTTTACAATACTTTTTCATTTGCTCCTCCTTTCTATTTTAATTGTAACTCGCTTTAAAATATCTGGGGAGCAATTAGTAATTGCCTACTATAAATTGTAATTTTCAGATAGCACTTCTAGATAATTAAGTAATGTATAATATACATCTAAAGATTCTGGATTATTGTCATTATTAATATAATTTCTTTTTTCCTCTTCACCAGTGCTATATGATTTTTGAAGACAAATATCTGTTGATAAACAATTATATTGCCATACTTCTATATTTAATCCATCAAAAGCATCTATATATAATATATTATCTTTCAATACTAGTTGTGCCATTTTATTTTCTATAAGTAAGTCATAATAAGTATTTTGAGTAATTGATTTGATAATGTCATTTATTTTTTCTATAACAAGATCAAATTCATTATTTAAATTATTGTCTTCTGGAATAGTTAATTCTAATACAGGTTCATAACTATATATAATATTTCCTTCTATAAAATCTTCTTGTTGTTCATTTGTGATAACATTATTAGTTATCTGCTGAGGTATATCATTATTTTCCACTTTTACTTCTTCTCTAAGTTTTAGTTTTAATTCTGTTTTTTCTATTTCTTCCATCTTTATTTTATTTACTAAATCTTCTTCATCATTTTTTGTATCTTTATCTATTTTTTCTTTTACTATGCTGACAGAGTTATTACCATTTATACTCTTAAAATCATTTTTAAATTTAGGATATAAATGAAGTTTAATAACATCACATTTACTATTATTGTATTCAATTTCTAAAAACAAACTATTACTATTCTTTATTATGTTGTTTTTAACAAGAAATTCATTATAACCATAATCGTCATTTATTAATACCTCAGTCTTTTCACTTTCAAATATAATGTTCTCTTTATTATTTTTATCTTTGTAATATAATTTTAATTTGTTTATTTCTATATCTTGAGCTTTTTCAAATTTCACTATTCTACCTAACCTAATATATGATTTGTTTTTAGTAGTAATAAGAATTCCATCGTTTGTTTTAAAATTTTCAGAATTGCCTATTACTTTATATACTTTAATAGAATTATAATTATTAATAAAATAATAACCTAGAAAGAGTGTAACTAATATAAATGTAGATAAAATAAGAGAAGTCAATAATAGTTTTATTCTTGATCTTTTTTTATTATTATCATCTATAAGACTTAAGGCTATTTCTTCTAAATTGTCCTCTTTATCCATTCTTTTACCTGATAATATTTCATTAATAGATACATTAAATAAGTTGCTTAATTCAATTAATATATTTGAATCTGGAAGCGATTTACCATTTTCCCAGTTACTTATTGCTTGTCTAGTTACATGTATTTCTTCACTTAAAGAATTTTGACTATAATTGTTTTCTATTCTTAATTCTTTAATAAATTTCCCTATTTTTTCTATATCCATAAACATCACCATTTAATAGATTAACTTAAAAATATAAAAAGTAATAAATACTATGGGTTATTTAATATTCTATTTCCCCTAATTTAAGATTGTTTCAAATTCTAAATGAAATAATTATTTTAGGTGAAGTGTATGATTCCTAAAAATTTTAAATCTAGTAGAGAAGATTTGGATTTAAAGCAAAAAGATATTGCTGATTTTTTTAATTTGCATTTTTCTACTGTTTCTGGATGGGAGACAGGTAAAGATACTATTCCAATTGAAAGATTAATAGATTATGCTAATGAGTATTATTTAAGTCTTGATTATTTATTTGGAATAATATCAAAAAATCAAAAATATAGTCCTGTAGAACTTGATTTAGATGCTCTTGCTAAGGCATTAACAGAATTGAGACTTCGCAATAATTACACACAGGTATATGTTGCAAAGAAATTAAATACTTCACAGTCTGCATATTCTCACTATGAAACAGCAACTAATATCATTCCAACTACATTCATTTATGGTTTAACAAAAATATATAAACCATTTTCAATTGATGAATTGTTTGGAAGAAAGAAAATAAAATAAAGGAAGAATTAATCTTCCTTTTTATTTTTCATTGATAAATAATCATTATAATTTCCTATGTAACTTATTATTTTTTTGTTTTCTATTGAAAGAATTCTTGTTGCTATCTTGTTAATAAAAAATCTGTCATGAGAAATAATTAGTAGTGTTCCTTTATAATCATTTAATGCCTCTTCAAGTATTTCTTTTGTATTAATATCAATATGATTTGTTGGTTCATCCATTATCAATAAGTTATTATCTTCTTGCATTAAGCAGAATAGTTTTAATCTTAACTTTTCTCCACCTGATAATTTATTAATTTTAGTATATATACCTTCTGAATAGAATAGGAATTTTACTAAGGCACTTCTTAGATGTTCTTCATATCCTTCGAAAAATTTTCTTGCTTCTTCTATGACAGTTAATTCTTCATTTTCAAATTTTATATCTTGAGAAATATATCCTATCTTTATATTTGATCCTATTTTGATATTATTATCATTACTAATAATTTTTTTTATTAATGTTGATTTTCCTGATCCATTTGATCCTATTAAAACTACTTTTTCTTGATATTTAATGCTCATATTAGCGTTCTTAAATAATTCTTTATTACCAATAGTATAACAGTAATTATTAATCATAATAATATCATTACCACTTCTTGTATTAACAGAAAATGACAAATCTATTTTTTTGTTTTTCTTTGGTTTTTCTAATACTTCTATTTTTTCAAGTCTTTTTTCAATACTTGCTGCTCTTCTAAAAAAATTTTCTCCACATGGATAAGCTAATTTTCCATACTCTTTTAATCTCTTTATCGAATTCTTCATAGCAGTTATCTTTTTTTGTTGATTTTTATATTCATTAAATTCTCTCATTATTCGCAATTCATTTTCTTTAATATAATAAGAGTAATTACCATGAAATATTTCTATTTTTTTATTATCTACTAAAAATATTTTATTTACTGTTTTATCTAAGAAAAATCTATCATGAGATATTATTACTACTGTTTTATTAAAAGTATTTAAAAACTTTTCCAATAACTCTAGCATGCTTATATCTAAATGATTAGTTGGTTCATCAAGCAATAGAATATCTGGTTCTTGTAATATAATTGATATTAAATTAACAATTGTTTTTTCTCCTCCTGATAAGTCAATATACTTTCTATTCAATAAACTTGTTATGTTGAAAGCTGAAACTAGTTTATCAATTTTTGAATCAACTTCATATCCACCCATATTTTGATATTCTTCCTGTATTTTTGTATATTTAATTATATTCTTTTCAAGGTTGTTTTCATCTGATTCATTTAATTTTTTTTCATATTCTATTAATTTTTTTTCAAGATTTTTTATTTCCTTAAATGATGAATATAATATTTCTTTTATAGTATAATTATTTAATTCTTCATTAGGATATTGAGTTAATATACCTACTTTTGCATCTTTTCTAACAATTATTTCTCCTGTTGATGAAGATTCCTCTTTTGCAATCATTTTAAAGATTGTTGTTTTTCCACTACCATTTTGTCCAATAATTGCGATTTTTTCTTTTGATTTAATTTCAAATGATATTTGATCAAATATCTTTTTATTACCATAATTTTTACTTACATGGTTAAATACAATATCTAACATTTTTTTCACATCCTTTTAAACATAATAAAACCTATACATCTGTATAGGTTTATACAGATGTAGGCACGACAAAAACTCACACCTACATCCTTATTTTTTTAAAAGATGTGGTGTGATTTAATATGTGTATCCGATTACTTTGTGTATATACATATTAATCAACTCCTGCTATTGATTATAATATTTTTTTTATATTTGTCAATCTTTTTCTACTAGTGATCTTATTTTATCATTTTTCAATAAATCATTTTTTATATCATTAAAATTATTTATTTCATCCATTATCATGTCGCAATATCCAGATACTGTATCCATATCTACTTTATTATTATCTATTATTTTGCATTCGTAGTTATTTGTACTATTTCCTTCTATTAATAAATGACTTGTTTTATATGCTAATTCATAATTAAACTCAGTTTCACCATTTTCCAAATTAGATATAATGTTTAATGTAGTGCTTACGTCTTGTTGATATAAAAGTTTTAATTCAATGAAATCGTTTGATTCTTTTGAAAAATAGTATTCCTCATAATATGAATCCTTTTTATTTGCAATATCTTTATAATAATCATCTAAGGTATTTCCTGAAACAATTTTTTTATAGAAAATATCTTCACTTGTTGTTTCATATCCTTCTTTACTAAACTCTTTTGCAATTTTTTTAGAGTTTGATACTTCTATTCCAATTATTACTGATGCTACTAAGATTGAACCAATAATAATTATTATTATTAAACCAAATGAACCTTTTTCTTTATTCATATTATCATTCTCCTTATAATACACTTGATACTTCACCAAATAATCCATCTGCAATACTTTTTATTCCTGATGCTCCAGATGTACAACCAGGACAATAGTGTTCAGTATATACAGAATATAAATCTGTTCCCTCATAATATGCTGCTCCTGGTGTTAAATATGACGATTTTAAAAAGTCTCCATGATAATCAATAAAATTATTTACAGATGAAAAGTATGCAAAATTACAATTTGAATTACTACCACATCCATTGGATGGATGACTTGAACTTTCACAAACTCCTCCTAAATTATTACAACTTTTACTAATTGATGATGTTGCCCATCCTGATTCTAAAGCATCTAAACCAATCATAAAAAATACATTTATATTATATTTGTTTTCTGCTGTGATATATCCACTGGCATATGGAACTAGATTTTTTGCATTTCCTCCATATGAATTTAATATTCCAATAAGTTGAGAACTAGTCAGGTTACTTTTTTTAGTAACGTCTCCAGAATCCCATACTACATCTCCTACTTTTTGTGCTGTTCCTTCTATTGTTTGTCCACTTCCATCTCCTGATGTGTCTTTTTCTTTTTCTTTACCTTTTTCATATCCTGATGGATCAGAATATATAGGTTTTCTTTCTTGATCAGGGTCATTTATATATCTAGCATTTGAATCCATTTTAGCAACATTATTCCAGCAACTACTAATCTCAAAATTATCGTCTAACATCCTCATAACAACATTTACAATTACTGGTACAAAGAAAACTATAATAGCAGCTAATACTGAATTTTTTATATTCTTTGCATATTTTTTATTATCAGGATTACTTATAAACTTAACTAAGTTTATTATACTCATTGTTATTAAAACAATAGGTGTAATTGTTCCTATTAGTGATAACATTCTTTTTACAATTGTTAAAATTCCTATCAACGCAACATCACTACATGCTGTTGATAAATCTAATATTTCTATCATATACATCATCTCATTATGAATATATCATATATTTTTATTATTCTCAAATTATTTATTAACAATTTTATGGTTACATTAATTATTGTTACTACTTTTTTAATCATAATATATTTTGAGAGGTGATTACTATTAATTATAAATGTCTATATTTATATATTATTATTCTTGTCTTATTAGCTTTACTAATAAGATTAATATATTAAAAAAAGAAGTATTTGTAGTATTTTATTACTACATACTTCTTTTTAATCTTTTCCAAATACTGTAAATGATAACATCAATCCACCACATATATTGGCTGAGTGATCATCATATCCATATTCACCAAAGGTAAATGGCATTATGAAGGGTACTCCCTTTGTTTCTTTAACAATTTGTTTGGTTACTTCTTCAATCCTATCTTTTAATATTATTCTTCTAGCTCCATCGTGTATTAAAACATATGCCGCTGGATCGGAATATAGTTCACTTTTTAATTTTTTTAACATTAAAAGTGGTCCATTGACAAGTTCATCTTCTGTTGCTTCCATTTGAACAATAGCAGTTTTTTCAATTATATCATTTCCTAGTGTAATTGTATCATCAGATATTTTTTTGGTACCTAAATCATTACCATACATTGGGTGCCTTATTATAGTAATATTTCCTAGTGGGTCTTTTATACCTAATGGTTTTCTTACAGATGCAAATAATAAATTTTTATCTTTTAATTCAAGTGGATTACTATTGGTCCAATTGGCATACTTTTTTAATGCAGAAACATGATCTATTGTAACTAATTCTCTATTATCTTTTACTTCAGTTATCAATCCCATATTATCTGATTCATTATACATTCCATCAAATTTTGTAATTATTTCACAATCAGTATAGAAAAACGCTACTGCAACTCCATCTGAAATTACTTTATCATTACAAATTATTTTCCAATTACCATCCACATTTTCATCGGCAGCACTTCCTCCAAACATTGGAACTCTACCAATGACATCTTGAATTCCCATTAAGTATTTTTCTTCTTCTTTAGGACTAGCTACCATATAAAAGTATGAAGGTGCTCTTGTTGTCTTTGCATTTTGGACTGCTTCTATTGCTACTTTTCTACCAATTGCTCTTGGATCTTTACCTGCTTCATGACAGCTTACTCCAACTTCTAAATCAGGATCATTAAATGACATCATTCCTGAGAACCCTTGCTCGCTTGTTACATATCCGTCTGGTACAATAACCCCACCATTACTAGTACACCCAATTATTGGTGTATCAGTAACATCTCTTATGCCTTTAACAACCTTCTTAACATCCATATTACTGGAAGTATATAATAAATTAATTTTTATATTACTAAAATCTTTTGTAGATTTTTTTGCCGTTTCCATCCCTGATATAAAATCATCTGGATTTATACTATATCCTACCTTTGCTTTCAACATATCATCACCTTCAATATGCATTATTATATATATTAATTATATCTTCTGTAGTAACACTTCTTGGATTACCTGGAGTACAAGGATCATTTATTGCCTGTTCTGCAAGTTTTGGAATCATTTCTTTTGGTATTCCTATTTCTCTAAGAGTTTGTGGAATATTTAGTTTTCTAGATAATTCTGATACTGCGTCTACAACCTTTTCCACGGCCTCTTGTCCATCTAAATTTTCCATATTAAATCCAAATGCTCTTCCCATGTTAACAAATAATTCTGGACATTCCTCTCCATTAAACCTTAAAACATGTGGTAATAATAGTGCATTAGCTACACCATGAGGTGTATCAAACATTGCTCCTAATGAATGCGCCATTGAGTGTACAATTCCTAAACCAACATTCGAAAATCCCATTCCTGCAATGTATTGTGCGTAGGCCATTTTTTCTATGGCATCATTATCTTTTTCATTTGCAGCTTTTTCCAGATTCTTATAAATTAACGACATTGCATTTATGTGAAACATATCTGGGATTAGCCAACCTGCTTTTGTAATATATCCTTCCATTGCATGTGTTAATGCATCC
This sequence comes from uncultured Erysipelotrichaceae bacterium, assembly GCA_902798815.1. Lineage (GTDB taxonomy): Bacteria > Bacillota_I > Bacilli_A > RF39 > UBA660 > UBA3789. Next base: position 43,938 of record CADBYH010000020.1, read on the forward strand.
ATTCCAGTTGAAGCAGCAATTGATTGTGGCATATCTTGCATAAGATCAGGATCAATTATTGCACATATTGGAATATCATGTACATCAACACATACCATTTTTTTAACACTTGTTTCATCAGTTATTACATAATTAATAGTTACCTCTGCAGCTGTTCCTGCTGTTGTTGGTAAAGCAAATAAAGGCATTCCTTTATTCTTGGTAGTTGCTGCTCCCTCAAGACTAACAACATCAATATGATCTGGATTATTAATAATAATTGATATAGCTTTTGCTGTATCTATTACACTTCCTCCTCCAACAGCTACTATAGCATCTATTTTTTCTATTTGAGCAACTGTAAGTCCATCATGTACATTTTTAATTGTTGGATTTGGTTTTATATTTTTATAAACTAAAAAATCAATATCCGAATCTTGAAGTATTTCTGCAACTTTTTTTGCCACTCCATTTTCCATAAGAGTATAATCTGTTACAAATAATACTTTTTTAAATCCTCTTGCCTTTAATTCATCAACAAGTTTATATCTTGATTCTCTTCCAAAGTATGATGTTTCATTTAGCACAATTCTATTTACCATAATTACTACCTTCCTATTCTATCATTAATTATATCAATTTTTTTTTATTTGTTAAATAGATTTTTGATTTTTAATTTAAAAAAAACACTTTGTTTTTTAAACAAGTGTATCTTGTGATTTTGAATTCAAATCTAGTCCTGCTATTCTTCCATCTAAGTATGCATAATAGCCTGCTGCCGCAATCATAGTTGCATTATCTGTACAATACTTCATTGGAGGAATTGATAGATCAACATTTAATTCTTCTGTTAATTTTTCCATTGCATCTCTTAATCCAGAATTTGCTGCTACACCACCTGCAACTATTACATTTTTAATACCTTCATTAATAATTGCCTTTTTTACTTTAGTAATTATTGATGATATTGCAACATCTTGAAAAGATGCAGCAAGATCTGCTGTTCTGATTTCTTCTCCTCTTTGATTTTCATTATGTACTAAATTAATAACTGCACTTTTTAGTCCACTAAATGAAAAATTATAACTATCATCTTGTAGTGGAATAGGAAGTTTATATGATTTATTTCCTATTTTTGCTAGTTTATCTATTTTTGGTCCACCTGGATATTCTAGATTTATTACTCTTGCTACCTTATCGTAACATTCTCCTATTGCATCATCTAGTGTTCCACCAAGTTTTTCAAACTTATAATGTTCTGTCATTTTAATTATTTCTGTATGTCCACCACTAACTACTATAGCAAGTAGTGGGAATTTCAATTCTTTAACAAGACTATTTGCATATATATGTCCTGCAATATGATGGACTGGAATTAATGGTTTATCATATATAAATGCTAGAGTTTTTGCTGCTTCTAAGCCAACTAACAAAGAACCTATTAATCCTGGTCCATAAGTTATTGCAATCGCATCTATATCTTCTATTCCCATATTTGCTTTTTCTAAGCATTCTTCAATTACTATTGTTATATTTTTAACATGTTGTCTACTTGCTATTTCAGGAACAACTCCACCATAGTCTTTATGAATATCAATTTGACTAGAAATAACAGTAGATATTTCTTCTGTTCCGTTTTTTACTATTGAAGCACTTGTCTCATCACAACTACTCTCAATTCCAAGAATATACATATCTTTCATATTATCACCTGTAGTATCTTTTTCTTTATATATTTATTTGTTATTCACTTTTCTTTCCATTAGAATACCATCTATTCCATTGTAGTAATTTTTTCTGATCGCAACTTGTTTAAAACCGTTTTTCTCGTATAGTTTTATCGCATATATATTATCTTTTCTAACTTCTAACGTTATATTTTTATTAACTTTTTGTATTAATTTTTTTAATAAGAAATCTCCTTTTCCACAATTTCTGTGGATTAAATTTATTTCGAACATATTTATCTCTGCTCTTTCATAAATATCACTATAGTATATATATCCAATTATTTCATCTAACTCTTTTAAAATAATAACTCTTCCATATGGATTATTTATTACTTCTTTTTTTATATAATCTACATTAATAAAAGAATTATTTAGTAATGAAATATTATTTTTATCAATTTCTATGATCATATTTTACTTTCTTCTGCTGCGGTTAGTTTTAAGTATTCAGGATTTACCATATGTGGATTAATACTCTTTTTATTTTTACTGTTGTTAATTATTTTTAAAAAATTGGGTCTATACTCAATTAGATTAAAATTCTCATCAAACTCATCATTTGAAATATATTCTACATTATCATATTTTTTTACATGTTTTTTTAGTTCATCTATTTTGATGTGCTGTGGAGAAAGTAATTCTTTATCCTTATTATATATAGCTGCATACACATATCCTCTTCTCGCATTTATAATAGGAACATGAATTTTTTCATCTTCTACTGATAATGACATTGCTTCAAGCGATGTCATTGTAGTTATTGGTATATTTAAACTCCATGCAAAAACTTTTGCAATTGTTATACCTATTCTTATTCCCGTAAAGGATCCTGGTCCATTTATCACAACTATATTTGTAATATCATTTGGTTTTATATTATTTTCTTCAAACATTGAAACAATTCTTGGAAGTGCTACTTTTGATAAACTTTGCCCATATTCTTCGCAAATTTCTCCTAATATAGTATTATCTTTTACTATTGAGGAATATAGATAATTTGATGATGTATCTATGTATAGATATATCATAGAATTGCCTCACATAGATCTTCATATTTTTTTCCATAAGGAGTAATAATTATTATTCTTTTATTTTCATCTTCTGATGAACTTTTTATACGAATATCAAGGCGTTTTTCTGGAATATAATCAGGTATCATATCTGCCCACTCTATAATGGTAACACCTTTCTTTGTATAATATTCCTCTATTCCTAAGTCATCTGCGTTTCCTTCTACTCTATATACATCCATATGAAATAATGGCATCTCACCAGAATGATATTCCTTAATAATGTTAAATGTTGGAGATGTAACTTCTTCTTTTACTTCCAATGCTTGTGCAAATCCTTTAGTAAAAACTGTTTTTCCTGTTCCTAAATCTCCTTTTAAACAAATAACCATATTAGGAAACTTTTCAGATTCAATATTTTGAGCTAATTCAATTGTCTCCTCTTCAGAATAAGTAACTATTTTATAATCCATTTGTATCACCTATTTTTTATTATATCAAAAAAAAAGACTTATACAACTCAATTTTACATTTATTAAAAAAAATATAATATGATTTACACATTATATTTACTAAAAAAATACAAAAAAAAATTCTTGGCAACGTCCTATTTTCGCATACACTATCTTCGGCGCTGAGTGGCTTAACTTCTGTGTTCGGGATGGGAACAGGTGTACCTCACTCGCTAACATAACCAAGAAAATATAGAGAAATAATTCTCTGAAAACTAAGATATTGTGTTCATCAAATTATTAAATTATGATTAAATCCTCGATCTATTAGTACTGGTCA
>CADBYH010000021.1 GCA_902798815.1 uncultured Erysipelotrichaceae bacterium
ATGTTTGACTATAAGAGTTCAAATGAGTTATTATTAAATATATAAAAACTTACATTTTAGATAATGAAATGTGTGGACACTTAATATTTCCATTTATATTTTAGTGTAAAGTATAAAAAAAATATTGTTTATAATATTTTTTTTTGCTATAATTAATATTGTATAATAGGTTATGAAAGGATAGGTGATTGCATATATGAAGGCAGCTACTGGTGAATTAAATTTAACAGTTATTACTCTTATTGCAATAGGAGCAGTTATTGGATTTTTCTGGATTATGTGGCCAAATATTAAAAGATCAATTAATACGCAATGGGATAATATTTCTACATATTCAAAAAAATAGTTGGAGATTAATATATGGAAGATGCTTATGGTGGAATTTTAAATCTTGTATTTATTGTTGTATTTTTATTACTTGCAATCGGAGTTTTAGGTCTTGTTGTTTCATACACTAAGGCCTTTAAAATGAAAGGGGAAGTTTTGACTGCTATTGAGTCATATGAAGGTAGTAAATGTACAGAAAATAGTAGTGCTTGTTACAAAAAGGTAGTGAGTAGTGCGAAAAGATTAGGGTATAGTCCTACTGGTTTAAATTGTCCTTCTGATTACACTTTAGTAGGTGAAAGTAAGGATAAAGGTTATTATTGCTTAAAGACGGTTGCATCAGAAGATGAAAAAGCAAATATATACAAGATTATTGTACAGATAGATATTAATTTACCAATTATTAATAAAATAATGGGTCTTACAGTTTTTCAGGTAAATGGAGAAACCCGTCCTGTATATAAATCTTATGACTAGAAAGGTGTTATTATGAGGGATTCTATTGGTGGAGTTGTAGTTTTAGTAATAATTGTAGTTTTTATTGTGTTTGCATCTGGGTACATGGCTTTTAATGTCAATTATACAAAAGCTTTTAATATGAAGAACAAAATAATTTCTTCATTTGAAGAGTATAAAGGTAATTGTACTTCAAAATCTTCTGATTGTGCAAAAAAGATACAAACTTATGCTTCTGATATAGGTTATCATCCTAAGTTAATTAAGTGTGATGATGGTTTTAACAATTATGAAGATTTATATTGTTATAAGGATAATGTTGTTGTTAATGGTGGTGGAGAAGAAGGAAACATAGAAAAACATTACTATAGAATTGTTACAAGAATAGATATTCAAATTCCTATAATTGAAAATATTTTTGGTTTAAGAATTTTAAATGTTAGTGGAGATACAGGACAATTTGTAAAAGAGTAAAAATAATGAGGGTGTTGATTTAATGAATGTAATAGTTTCTAATCAAAAGCAGGATCAATTATCTAGTTTAGATGTTGACGTAATAAAGAACATAAATGGTGTATATGATGTAAAAGAAATAATTGAAATGTTTAAGAATTTCTTTTATAGTAGAATGATTTTAGATGTTACTGCTTTAAAAGACTATACCGAATATAAGACATATGAAAAATTGGTACATGGTTTAGAGGCTGATAAAATTATATTTTATCTACCCGAGGATAGTAATTTATGTACTTCTAATTTTTTAGGTCATTTGATATCTTATGGTATATATAATTTTACTACTAACACTAATGGAATTAAATTTTTATTAAATAAAGCTAATACTTTTAAAGATGTTGAACATATTTTAAAAATGGCTAATCTAAAAGATGAAAATGAAACTGGAGCCGAGGTTGCAACTGTTGATAAAAATAATGCTAATAATGTTGTTCCTAATAGAAAATATATTATTGGATTTAGAGATGTTACTGGAGCAGCTGGTTCTACGTCACTTATTTTTATGATAAAAAAAGAGTTAGCTTCAATTTCTGGACAGTCTAATGTTCTTGCTATTGAAGTTGATAAGAATGATTTTTCTTTATTTAATGATAAAAGAATGATTTCTGTTAAGGCAAATGATGTAAGTAAAACTATTGAAACTTATAGAGATGTAAATTATTTTATTATTGACTTGAATAATTGTGAAGATGATTCATTTTGCGATGAGGTTATTTACTTGCTTGAACCGAGTACAATAAAATTAAATAGACTAGTAAGAAAGAATGCAGGTATTTTTAATAAACTTTCAGGTAAGAGAGTTGTATTAAATAAGAGTTTGTTATTAAACAATGATGTATTTGATTTTGAAAGTGAAGCAGGTATAAAGGTTTTTTATAATTTACCACCACTTGATGAAAGAAAAAGAAATGCTATCATTGGAGATTTTTTAACAAAGTTAGGTATTATTAGTTCGGGATCTGGTTCAGGTAAAATATTTGGTTTATTTAGACGCTAATTGTTTGACAATGCGAAAAATATATACTATTATTATATTAGAGAAGGAGTGAGTTATATGTCAGATTTATTTCAAATAGGTGCTATTGATAGTTGTAATGGTTTATTACCAATTGTAAAGGTTATTAGAAGAGGTGTATTCCCAATAGTTCAATTAGGAATCCCTATCTTATTAATTATTTTAGGTACTTTTGATTTAGGTAAAGCAGTTATTTCAAGTGATGAAAAAGAAGTAAAAGCAGCACAAAGTAGATTAATTAAGAGATTTATTTATGCAGCTTTAGTATTCTTTGTAGTTACATTAGTTTCAGCATTAATGAACATTGTTGCTCAAGGTGGACAAGATGGTACTGACAGTTGGGAAGCTTGTTGGAATGCAGCTAAATAGTTAATTTAGTTATTAATCGAAAGGTGATGAGGATTCTCATTCACTTTTTTTGTTTTATTATATGTTTTATTAATTAGTTAATTTTTGTATTCATTTTTTTACATTTTTAATTTATCAATTTATTGATATTTTCAATATGTTTTGTTATACTTATTATGATACGATGTGTGTGGAGGATTTTTATGAAAAAACTTTTTTTGATAATGTTATTTCTAATAATATCTATTTTTGTATTTACTCCATTTAGTGTTAGTGCTTATTCTGTTAATGATGTTATTTTAACCGGTGCTAAAAGTGGAATAAAGAGTGCTGACGAAGTAAAAGATTTAAATGATAATTATAATAAAGATGTTACATGTAATGGATCTGATTCTGTTTTAGGTGATCCTAAAGATCCTAGTTCTGTTGCGTGGTTATTAGATCAGATATTGACTTGGATGACAATTATTGGAATGCTTTTAGTTGTTGTTTTAAGTAGTATAGATTTCTTAACGGTTGTTGTTAAGAGTGATGATGAAGCTATGGCAAAGGCGGCAAAGAAATTTGGTATTAGATTAGTTTTGGCTGTTTTATTGTTCTTTGTTCCAACTATAACAAATGCAATACTTGATATTTTTGGATTGACTTCACAATCCACTTGTGGTTTACAACAATAATTAAAGAGGTGAGTTTATGGGTGATTCTTTTACAGAACCTGCCAGTGTCGGACATGACATTATTAGATTATTATTTGCTACCTTAGATAGACCAGCTTATTGGTTACTAGGTCTTGTTTATGAATTGTTTTTTAATGTTGCGTCAGCAGATTTGTTTAGTAATAATACGATAATGAAATTTTATGGAAGAGTTCAAATAATTCTTGGTGTTTTCATGATGTTTCATTTGTCTATGGCAATTTTAAAAGGAATAGTAAATCCTGATACTTTTACCGGTGATAAGGGTGCTAAAGCATTAATGACTAGAATATTTACTGCTCTTATTTTAATTATAGCGCTTATGCCAATTAGTATTCCTAGTGCTAAAAATGAATATGAAAGACAGATAAATAATAATGGTTTATTATTTGGTACTTTGTATTCTTTACAACATAGAATTCTTGCAAATAATACACTTGGTAGACTTATTCTGGGTACTACGGATTCCTCGCCTTCATTTCAAGCTACACCGAGTGGTAATGATTCTGAATTAAAAAAATCCGCAAGAATATTTACATCAACGATATTGAAAGGATTTTATAGAATTAACTTGGTACCAGAAGATCAGCGTGTTTCTTGTGACAAAGATGATCCTGCTGCTTGTAATGAAAATAGAGTTTGTACAAATATTGATGATGATATATTGGAAGAATATACAAGACTTGATGCAGATCCAAATAACATTATAAGTATGGTAACTTTAACATGTGATAGTGATATTCATGCAGGATTCTTAGGAAGTCTTTTAAACGGTGCATGGACAGCAATACAAAAACTTACGGGAACAACAAAATATGTATTTGCTTATATGCCATTTATTTCAATGATTGTTCCAATTGTATTTGTATTTATTTTATTAAGTTTCACAATTGATGTTGCTGTACGTGCTGTTAAGTTGGCAGTACTTAGATTACTTGCTCCAATACCAATTATTTCTTATATGGATCCTAATGGATCAAATGATTCTGCTTTTAACTCTTGGGTTAAGACATTATCATCAACATATCTTGATTTATTTATAAGATTAGCTGTTGTATATTTTGTTATTTTCTTGATTCAAGATATGATTATAAACGGAATTGTAATTGATGTTGGAACCGGAGTTATTGGAGTTATATCATTAATTATAGTTTGGATAGGTTTATTCATATTTGCTAGACAAGCACCTAAGTTTATTAAACAGGCTTTAGGATTAAAGGATAGTAAATTTAAGTTGTTTAGTGGTTTCTCAGAACTTGCTGCTGCTGCATCAGTTGGAGCAGGAATAGTTGGTGGTGCAGTTTCTAGAGGAAGTGCAAGTTATCAAAAAGATGGAAATATGGGAAAAGCAGTGCTTAATGGAATTGTAGGAGGTATCGGAGGAGGTAGAAATGCTGGAAAAACGTATTTCTCTAATCCAGAGTCTAATGCTACTACAATAATGAATAATAATAGATCTTATAATGATCATCAACGAAGAGTTATTGGAAGTGATGCTACTCCTTTGGGAGCATTTAAAGCTAGAGCTCAGGGAATGTTTGGTATGCAAAATGATCAACAAAGAATGGATAATAAGATTAATGATTACAATTCTGCTGCTGCTGCATGGAAGCGTGCTGATGGTGCCATGAATAGTGATAGTAAAAATACTAATTATGGTGGACCTACTGTTACAGCTGGAGGAGGCAGAGAGACTATTTTTCAAAGTGGAAATGATTATTCTGCTAAAGAAGCTAATGATATAGTTTCAAGAATGAAAAGTTCTGGACAATATACTCAAGCTGAAATTGAGGCTGCAGAAGAGGCTAGCAAAAGTATTAGATCTCAAAGATTTAGAGAAATTCGTAATCAGGCTCATATTCATGGAAGAAGTTCTCTATCTGCTACTGAAGCGCAAGTATATGATGCTGGTCAAATTGTTTATGAAGTTGGTGTTAAGTATAGAGCTGATTCAGATGGTGTATTTGGTGACTTTAGACAGGCTTCTGCTGGTGGATATGAAACATCTTCTATTGGAATGGGAAATTTCAAGGGTGCTGCATATGGTGCAGAGAGACAAGCAGATGCTATTAAAAATAGTCCTGATTATGCAAAAGCTGCAGCAAATGCTCAGCGTGCTAGTGAAAAGAATAATAAATAAATTTAAGGAGTGTGGTGCTGATGAATTATTTGATACCTGCAAATACCAAAAGAGGGCAACTTATTTTGGGATGGTTTAGACCATTTGATTTGTATTTATTTGGTATGGGTATTTTAATTACATTTATATTAATTGCATTTTTACCATTAACAAATGTTTGGGTAACAATATTGTGCTTGGCACCGGCTGCTGTAACAGGTTTTCTTGTTATGCCGGTTCCATATTATCACAATATGTTAGTTATAATAATTGAGGGTTATCAGTTTTTAACGAACCGTCAAAAATATATATGGAAAGGTTGGTGTTATAGAAATGGCGACGTCATCAAAAAAAACCGCAAAATCAAGAGGAAGTAGCGGAAGTAGTATTTATACTGAAAATTGGTTACCAGTAAGGGCAATCCAAAATAATATGATAATTACAAAGGATAATTATAAGGTTAGTGGAGTAAAAATAGCTCCTAGAAATATCTTTATTTTAGATGCAGATTTGCAAAATAATATATTGATTGCACTTAGAAATTTTTATAATACTATTGATTATGAATTTTGGTTGGTTGTTGCAGATAGACCGGTTGATATTTCTGTATATATGTCACAAATGCAATTATTATTAAATGAAACACAATCTCCTGCTATTAGAAAATTAATATTACAAGATATTAATAAAGGAGAATCATTTATTAGAAATAATGTTGTAGATACAGAGTATTATATTATGTTTAAAACAAAAGATGTTGATTTATTACAAAAGAGAGTTAGACAATTAATAAATGGTCTTGCTACTTGTGGTTTAACTGCATCTTTGATTAGTAATTCTGATTTAAGATTAATATTAGAGAATTTCCTAAATGGGGGACAATCTACAGAGTTTGGAACGGTGATGCCAGCATGAGTACAGGTTTAAGAAGTCAGTTAGCTCCTAAAGGGTTACATTTTAATTCTAGTGATTTTTTCATTAGTGATAAGTATGCAACAATTTTAACAGTTATTTCATATCCTAAATATATTATGCCTGGGTATTTGTCAAGTCTTACAAATATGTCTGGTATTAAAGTTGTTATTAAACATATTCCAGTTCCTTTCCAAGATATGCAAAAAATGTTAAATAAACAAGTTGCTGAATTAAAGGAAAGATATCAAAATGAAAGAGATCAAACTACTAAAGAAAGAATTAGACAAGATGCTGAAAGTTTGGAATATTTCATTTCTATGATTGCTGCTAGTCAAGCAAGAATATTTGACTTTCAAATGCATATTATGATTACAGCTGATACAAAAGAAGATCTTGAATTGAAAAAATTAAATGTTAAGAATTATTTAGATTCTATGGAACTTAGAGCAATTGCTTTAAGATTTGAACAAGAAAAAGTGTTAAAATCAATTTTACCTATTTTCCCATCTCAAGATGTTGAACAAAGAATTGGTACTCCAATTCCATCTGTTACAATTGCTGCTATGTATCCATTTATTTTTGATAGTATTAAAGATCCAGGGTTATCTACATTGCTTGGTATAGATTTTTCTGGTGGAGTAATTCTATTTAATCAATTTTTATATAAAATTCGTAAAGAAAATAATAGAAATAATGCTAATATGATTATTCTTGGTACATCTGGTTCAGGTAAGTCAACAGCTGCTAAATTGATGTTAAGAACTCATATTAGAAATGGATGTCAAATTGTAATAATTGACCCTGAAGATGAATTTAGAGAATTAACTCGTACTTTTGGGGGAGATTCAGTTGATATTGGTAAAGGTGGAGAATTTGGATTAATAAATCCACTTGAAATTGTTATTGATGCGGATGAAGAAGAAATTAAACAAGGACTAGGATATACAGTTCTTACTCGTACTTTACAATTTTTGAAAGCATTTATGAAGTATTATGATCCATCAATTGAAGAAGATGTACTTACTATGTTTTCTGAAATTGTTCAGGATACGTATAGACGTTTTGGAATAGATTTTACTGCAGATTTTTCTAAATATACTTCACAGGATTATCCAACTTTTAGTGATGTATATGCTACTATAAAGGGTAGACTTATGTCTATGACTGATCAAACTCAAGAAAGAGATATAATGGAAAGATTGGAACTAAAAGTTAGACCAATTACAAAGGAGTTAAAATTCTATTTTGATGGTCATACAACTATTAGAAAAGATAGTGACTTTATGGTATTTAATATTAAAGAGTTAATGAATAGTGATTCTACAGTAAAAAACGCATTATTCTTTAATGTATTGAAATATGCTTGGGGATTATGTTTGGATTATAATGTTGATACTGTATTAATGGTTGATGAAGCACATGTATTACTTGGTGATAATAATGCTTTAGGAGCTGATTTCTTAGCACAAGTTCAAAGACGTGCTCGTAAATATAATACAGGTACAGTTATTATTACACAACAGCCAAGTGATTTCTCTGATCCTGCAGTTATTACACAAGGAAAGGCTATTTTTGATAACTCATCATATTATCTTATAATGGGTCTTAAGAAACAGGCTGTTGAGGATTTGGGATTACTTATTGATTTAAATGAAAGTGAAAAAGAGAGTATTAAACGATATTCACAAGGTGAAGCGTTATTGGTTTGTGGTAATAGGCGTATGAGGATTAATGTTGCCATTACTCAAGAAGAATTAGATTCCTTTGGAATAGGTGGAGGATTCTAGATTGATTTAAAAGCAGTTAGGTGGTGATATCAGTGGCTGATAAGTATAGAGAAAGATACGAGGAGTATAAGGCAAATAAAGATTACAGCGAGAGTAATTTTAGAGCGGATCAAAAAGCTGAAGATGATAGAGCTACCTCAAATAATACACAAAATATTAGAAATGCTGCTGATGTTGCTATTGCATCAAAAAATGGTTATGCGATGGCTATTGGTGCTGCTGTAAAAGCTGCAGATAAGATTACTGGTGGTAAAAGTACTGAAGCTTTAGCTAAAGGACTAACTAAAGCAAACAAAGCTGTTCCTGGTGGAAAGGCGATGCAAAAAGGTTTAAACAAACTTAATGAGAGTGGTGCCGGAGATAAAATTGGTCAGGCTGCACGTATGAAGAGTATGGCCAGCGGTGGTGGCGGTGGAGCTGGTGCTGCAGGTGGTGCTAGTAATGCAGCAAATGCAGCTAATGCAGCAAATACTGCACAAAATGCACAGAATGCACAAAATGCAGCTCAGGCTGCTGAGAGAGCAAAAAAGTTAAAAGAAGCCAGTGATAAAGCTTCTGATGCAGCTGATAAAATGAATAGCGGAGGAGGGCAAGACCCTTCTTCTTCTGATGATAAAAAGAAAAAAGATCAAGAAAACAAACAAAATGAAAATAATAATAATAATAATGATGATGATGATGAAAAGAAAAAGGGTGGAATAGGAAAATTTTTACTAAAACAAGTATTAATTTCAACACTTATTCTTTTTTTACCTTTTCTCTTAATTATAATGGTATTTGTTGCGGCAATATCTTTAGTTACTGGTGTATTTTCTGAATATGAGGATGCATTTGGTATGAGTCAGACTTTAGGTGAGGAAACAGGAGGATTGTACTTTACTGCCTCTTCTCAAGAACAACAAGATTTTTATGATCGTGTTAATAGTGTAAAAACATCATATCAAGCTCAGGGTAAAACAGTAGATGCAATGAAGATAGTTGCAATATATCACGTTTTAAAAACTAATGGTGCTGATTTAGAGTATAAGGATGTTAGTGAGTCTGTCATACGAGGTTGGGCAGATGCTATGTTTAAAGATAATACTTATGATGAGGAAACGTTTAGAAATAATTTGATAAACGATATAATTCCACATTATTTGCCTAATACATCACACAGACAGAGAGAAGAGATTGCTGATGACATATTTGATTATATTGAAAGATATAATAGTTTAATTGGTAAAACAAATTCAAATAGTTCTACCTGTGGTTCATTGGGTAGTTGTACATATGATATAAAAGGATTTTATGTAAATGGATCTAATATTGCGAAAAGTATGCAAATATCTGATTTGAAAGTAAGGTTAATGCAATGTGAACCTCCTTTTGGAAATGGTAGTTATAATACTCCTGTTGGTCCAGATTTGGTTCCTTTTGAAGATTATGTTGCTGGTGTTGCTTATGCTGAGGTTGGAGATGGTGCTCCAATAGAACAATATAAAACTCAAATGGTTGCGGCAAGAAGTTTTGCACTTTCAAGACCTACAGCTATGGGAAATTCTTTAGGTAAGAAGTTAGAACAGGAAAATGGACAATGGATTTTACAAATATCATCTTGTGTTGCTGATCAAGTATTTTGTAATATTGATAAAGGATGTCATGATGAAGGTGGAGGATCAGAAGGTGGATATACTGTTGATGGTGATGATCCAAATGCTTGGTTCCATAAACCTGCACTTCCTGCTGATCATGATATAAGAAAAGCTGCGGCAGCGACTCAAGGAGAAGTACTTGTCAATAGTCAAGGATACATAGTTGCTACTGGTTATAAGTCTAATGAACAAAACTCTTGGGCTTCTATGGCAAAGAGTGGATATAATTATAAACAGATTTTACTACAAACATATAATAGTGGTGGAGATTCAGGATATGATATTAAAAAAGCTAGTTGTAATTCTGGTGGAAGTGGATCATGTGCTAGTGGAGAATTCACTACATGGAGACAAATTAATGCTCCTTGGTCTGATATACAAATGGATTCATCAGGACAAACAATTGGACAAATTGGATGTTTGGTAACATCTGTTGCGATTCAAATTGCTAGAAGTGGAGTACAAACAAGTATTAATCCATTTAATCCTGGAACTTTCGTGGAATTCTTAAATAAAAATGGTGGTATTGCTGGTGGAGGAAACTTTGTATGGGCTTCGCCACAAAAAGCTGCACCTACATTTGTATATCAAGACCAAGAATACATTTTAGGTTATAGTAGAGAAGAAAAATTAAATAAAATTAAATCTCTTGTAAGTCAAAAGAATGTATATGTAGTTGCTGAAGTAAAAGGTAATACAGGACAGCACTGGGTTGCAGTTATGGGTGTAAATGGTGATAGTGTTGAAATGGTTGATCCCGCTAGTGATAATACAGATATGTGGAGTCAGTATAGCTGGTCAAATACATCTATACTTGCGTACTATAAAGTTGGATAGGTGATGATATGGTTAATAAGAAAATATATATTATTTTAATTGTAAGTTTGGTGGTATTCTTTATAGTTATGTTTTCTTTGTTAGGTGTAAAGAATATCAAAGAAGAACAATATTCATCTACAATTATAATTGGTAATAGTACTGTTTGGACATTTTCGGATAAGAAGTGGAATAATATAACTTATAAATCATCATTAAAAAATCTTAGTTGGGAAAAATATCATGTTTTTTCCAACAAAGAGTATGCTGGAGAATATTATTTATGGCATGATGATAAATGGTATGTATTTGATGAGAATAAAAAGGCAATTTTATTAGAAGGAGATTTAATTGCATATAGTGCAAATTCTGATTTGAAATTACAATCTCCTAGTGAAAAAACTGTTGAAAATTTTGATTATATTAATTATGTGCTTGAAAAAAATGATTTAAGTTTAAGTAGTAAATTTACATCAATATATAAAGTTGATTTTGATATTGATAATGATTCTACGGAGGAAGAATTTTATATAATAAGCAATGCATTTTCTATGGATTTTACTCCTGATAAGACTTTTTCAATAGCTTTTATGGTTAAGGAAGATACTATTTATTATTTGTATAAAGATGTTACTGATAATAAGGCGTTTAATGGATGTAAACCATATTATAATTTCTTTTTAGATGTTAATGATGATAATAAATATGAACTTGTTTTAAGTTGTAGTAAATATAGTGTTATTGATCAAATAGACATGCTATATGAGTTTAATGATAATGAATTTAAAATACTAATTTCTAATAAGTAATTAATGACATTAGAAAGAAAATAAGATATAATTGTAGGAGAAAGGGAGTCGTAATATGAAGTTTAAATTTAGAATTGACTCAGAAGATTTATTTATATTATTGATTTTTGCAGGGTTTTTACTTTATATTGTTTCGATTGTAGTTGGTAATGTGTACACATTTGCTGGTGAAGGACATTTAAGTGGATTAAATCCCTTTATAGCATTTAGTCCTAAGTGTATAATGTCTACAATTGTATTTTACCTAATTGCTTTACTTGGTTTATTTGCTAGTGTAAAGTCATGGGTTTTTGATAGAGAAAAAGGTTTTGGACTTGCTACTGATAAAAAAGATAAAGGTTATTCTCGTTGGGCAAAGGAAAAAGAAATTAAAGAAGAATTGTCATGTGTTGAGATAACTAGAAATAATGCTAAAGAAGCTGGAATCCCATTAATTTTAAATGAAAAAGAGATGTGGGTAGATAATGGTGAGTATCATTCATTGGTTATCGGAGCTACTGGTTCAGGTAAAACTCAAACTGTTATTTTACCTATGGTTCATAGTTTGGCAAAAGCAAGAGAATCAATGATTATTACCGATCCTAAAGGTGAAATTTATGAAAAAACAAGTAATATGTTAAGAGCAAGAGGATATCAAATATTACTTTTAAATTTCCGTGATCCTCAAAATGGTAATGCTTGGAACCCTATGTCATTGCCATATCAAATGTATAAATCTGGTAATCAAGATAAAGCAATTGAGTTATTAGATGACTTAGCTTTGAATATTTTGTACGATGATACAAGTAAAAATGCAGATCCTTTCTGGGAGAAAACTTCTGCTGATTATTTCTCAGGAGTTGCTTTAGGTTTATTTGAGGATGCTAAACCAGAAGAAATAAATATAAATAGTATTTCACTTGCGACTACAATAGGTGAAGAAAAGTTTGGTGGATCAACATATATTAAAGAGTATTTTGCTGGAAAAGATCCATCTAGTGCAGCTGCTGTTAATGCTGCAGGTACTATAAGTGCTCCAAGTGAAACTAAGGGAAGTATTTTATCTGTTTTTAAACAAAAAGTAAAATTATTTGCTTCTCGTGAAAATTTGTCTGAAATGTTATCACACAGTGATATTAATCTTGAAACTATTGGAGAAAGACCTACTGCTGTGTTTATAGTTATTCAAGATGAAAAGAAGACATATCACTCATTAGTAACAATATTATTAAAACAAATATATGAAACATTAATTAGAGTTGCTCAAAGACATGGTGGTAAGCTTCCAGTAAGAACAAATTTCTTGCTTGATGAGTTTGCCAATATGCCACCTTTAAAAGATGTTACTACGATGATTACTGCAGCTCGTTCAAGAAAAATTAGATTTACAATGATTATTCAAAACTTTGCACAGTTAGATGATGTTTATGGTAAAGAAGACGCAGAAACCATTCGAGGAAACTGTGGAAATACTATATATTTGATTACAACTGAGTTAAAGGCTCTTGAGGAAATATCTAAGTTATGTGGTGAAGTTAAATCTAAAAAAGATGATAAAACAGCTTCTACACCTTTAGTTACTGTTTCTGATTTACAGAGAATGAAAGAGTTTGAGGTTATTATTTTACGAATGCGTAAACAACCTTTTAAAACTAGATTTACACCATATTATAAACTTAAATGGGGTAGAAAATATCCTGAAGCTAAATATCCAACAAGGCCTAAAAAAGAAGTACATACTTTTGATATAAAGACTTTCGTAAAAAATCAGAAAAAGAAAAAATTATTAGAAATGATGAATTCTGCTGATGATAAAGAAATGACCGATTCAAGAATGCCTGCTGGTCTTCCTGGAATGTCAGGAATGCCAGGAATGCCAGGAATTCCTGGTATGCCATCATTTCCTGGAATAGGTTCACAAAGTGATTCACTACCTCCTGAATTAAAAGCATTAAATTCTAGAGTTGAAAAGAGTACACCAGAGGTTAATATTCCAGATTTCTTAACTAGAAAGAAACCGGAAGTTAGGGATGAAAAACCTAATGTTTCAGGTGGTGTACCTGATTATGAAACATTTAAGAAACAAATGGAGGATGATTTCTTTAATCCATTTGCTACCAATAAAACTGAAGATAAAATCAGCAATTTAAAACCTGAAAATAAAGAAGCTAAGAAAGATGATTTTGATTCTGACTTAGGAATTGATGTTGATGAATTAGTTAGAAAGATTGATGCTAAAATTGCTGAGTTAGAAGAGGAAGAAAGAAAACAAATAGAAGAAGAAAAAAAGAATAGTAGTAAGGTTGATGTTCCAACTAGTATACCATCGCTTGCTACTGATAATGATTCTGTTAATACTGTTGAATCAAGGTCTGATTCTATTCCTACAAATAGCATTAATAATTTATATAATGATACTAATAATGTTTCTGAATCTAAGAAGGATGTTCAACCACTTTCTTCATTAAAAATTGATGATAGTGATGAAGATGATGATTTCTTTGATGACTTTTTTGATAATTAGAAAGGATTGATAATATGAATACAAATGAAAATATGGTAAAAAAACCTAAAAAAGAAGATGAAGAGTTTGTAGAAGAAGATGACGATTATGAATTAGATGATGAAAAGGAATTTAAGACATATAAGGAAAATGCAAAAAAAAGAATGATAAAAGTAATGGCTTTTATTATTGGTGGAACAATAGTTTTACTTTTGGTTCTTTATCTTATTTCTTTAATCATTGGAACAAAATATACATATAGCGATGTTGAAGATGTATTACAACGTGCAGCAGAGGCTTATTTTAAGGACTATCCAGAAAGTTTACCTCAAGAAGAGGGGGATATCGTTGAGATTGATTCATCAAATTTAGTTGCTGCTGAAAAGATGAAGGAATTAACAGAATATACAGGTGAGGAAATAGTATGTACAGGTACTGTTCAAGTTGAAAAAACTAGTACAGGTTACTTATATGCACCATATTTGAATTGTGGAGATAATTATGTTACAACTGAACTTTATAAAAAGATATTATCAGTTGAAGATGAAGTTACTTCTGGAGATGGATTGTATTCTAAAGAAGGAAGTTATATCTATCGTGGAGAGAACGTAAATAATTATGTTCAACTAGATAACAGATTATGGAGAATTGTAAAAATACAATCAGATAATAGTATCGTATTAATTCTTGCTGAGGGAATGGATGCTTTCCAAATGTGGGATAATAGATATAATGAAACTAGACTTTATGAGTCAGGAATAAACAGTTATGGTATAAGTAGAGTATATGAATATCTTCAAAGAATATATAATGATCCAAATAAAGATGATAAGGAAGATATATTATCTAAAAAAGATAAAACAAAATTAGTTAGATATAATTTATGTGTTGGAAAGAAGTCATTTACTTCTGAAGATAAAGATAATGTTGATGAATGTAAGGAAGTTTTACAAGATCAAGAAATCGGATTACTTACATTATCTGATTATATATATGTAAGTTTGGATCCAAATTGTAAGAGTGGTAGTACAAAATCATGTATGAATTATAACTATCTTTCAGCTAGTAAAGAGTGGTGGTTAGTTACTGCAAATGAAGCTGATGATTCAACTGTATTTGTAGTTGATAATTATGGAGAAGTTAAAGTTGAAACTGCCGCTACTAGTTCTTGCGTAAGACCGGTTATTCATTTAAATGAGAGAGTTATTTCTAAAGGTGGAAAGGGAACTCTTAAGAGCCCATATAAAATAAAATAGGAATCTATAATATATAGATTCTTTTTTTTTGAATTATTTATAATAGAGGTGAAATATGTTTATAGATATTAGGAGTGCTGAAAAGTATTTATTAGGACATGTTAATGGAGCAATTAATATAAATTATTATGATTTGATGCTTCATCCGAGTAATTATTTAAAAAAAGGTGTAGTGTACAATATTTATTGTGATACTGGTTATAGAAGTGAAATAGTTGTATCAAAATTAAAAAAGTTAGGATATGACTGTGTAAATGCTGGTAGATATGATAATTATTTGTAATTATATAGTAAAAATATAGTATAATTATATTGAGGGTGGTAAAATGGAACTAGTTAATTATATCATTGAATATAGTACTAGATTAATTGGTGATAATGGCATAATTATTGGTTTTTTACTAGTTTTTATAGAGTGCTTTATTCCTGCTTTACCATTAAGTGTTTTTGTTGCATTAAATGTTAATGCTTTTGGTTTTGTATTAGGGTGTATTATATCTTGGATTGCTACATGTCTAGGAAGTTTTATTTGTTATAAAATGTTTTATTATATCGAGAGCAAATTAACAACTAAATTTTTAAATAAAAAAATAATAAAGAAAGTAAAAAATGGAATTGATAAGTTTAATAAAATTAAATTCTCAGAATTAGTTCTTGTTCTTACTTTACCATTTACACCATCTTTTTTAGTAAATATACTATCTGGAATTACAATGATGAATTCTAAAAAGTTTGTTGGTGCTTTACTTATTGGTAAATTCTTTTCAATATTATTTTGGGGTTATATTGGTAAAAGTTTAATTGAGAGTGTAAGAGATATATATTCTCTTATATATATATTTGTTACTTTGATAATTGCTTATTTGATATCAAAAGTAGTAAGTCGTAAAATGAATATAGAATGAGGTGAAGTATGTTAAATTATATTATTATAGGATTATTAGTTATATTAATTATATTAGTTATTATTTCTTTAACAAAAAATATAAAGGAAGCTGAAATTACTGAAAGATTAAGTAAACTGGAAATAAGTATGATTAAAGAAATGGGAGATTTTAAACTTGATTTAAGTAAAAACATGAATGATGATTTTACTAAGTTAAATGAAGTAATTGAAAAAAGATTATTAACTATAAATGAAAAAGTAAATGAAAGACTTGATCAGAATTTTGAGAAAACTAATAAAACTTTTATGAATGTTATAGAAAGATTATCTAAGATAGATGAAGCTCAAAAGAAAATAGAGAATTTAAGTGGAGATATAGTTAGTTTACAAAGTATTTTAACTGATAAGAAGACTAGAGGTATTTTTGGTGAAGTTAATCTTGCTCATATATTATCAAGTGTATTTGGTGAAAATAATGATAAGATTTATAAACTTCAGTATACTTTAAGTACTAAGGTGATTGCAGACTCTGTTTTATTTGCACCTGAACCTTTAGGTACAATATGTATTGATTCTAAATTTCCATTAGAGAATTATCAAATAATGACTGATAGAAAAGTTGATTCAAAGGTAAGAGAAGCTCATGAGAAAATGTTTAGAAATGATATGAAAAAACATATTGATGCGATAAGTAGTAAATATATTATTCCTGGTGAAACAACTGATCAAGCAATTCTTTTCTTGCCTGCAGAAGCAATATTTGCTGAAATAAATGCTTATCATCCCGAGATAATTAATTATGCATATAAGAAACGAGTTTGGATAACTAGTCCTACTACGTTAATTTCAACTCTTACTGTAATACAAATGATTATTAAAAATATGGAAAGAGATAAATATACATCTATTATTCATGAAGAATTAAATAAATTGGGATTAGAATTTGCTAGATACAAAGAAAGATGGGACAAATTATCTAGAAGTATTCAGAGTGTTAATAAAGATATAGAAAATGTATCAATAACTACTGATAAAATATCTAAGAAATTTGAAACAATTAATAAAGTTGAAATAAATAAAGAATTAGAATAGTTCTTTATTTTTTTTTTATTAAATATAATATAGTATGAAAATAGTATTATATATAATAAGCATGATTATGATGATATTTGGGTTTACTTTTATGTTAATATATTTAAATTTGTTTTCCTTTGGATATACTTTTTTTGAATATTTAGAATTTATAATTACAAAGTTTGAGGTTTTAATATTTTTTGTTGGTTTATTATTGCTTATTTATGTTATAAAAAAAAGATAGATTATTAATAATCTATCTTCATTGCTTTTTTTACTTCTTTCATTGTTTCTATTGCTTTTTCTTTAGCTAATTTTGTCCCTTCTTCTAAAACTTTATTTACTTCATTTGGATTGTTATCATAATATTTTCTTTTTTCTCTAATTGGTTCTAAGAACTCATTCATTTTAGTTATTAATTCTTTTTTACATTGAACACATCCTCTTGCACCTTTTTTACATTCGTTACAAATAATGTTATTGTTTTCTTCAGAATTAACTAATTTGTGATAATAGTAAACCATACATACATCTGGGTTTGCTGGATCATCTTTTTTGATTTTATTTGTGTCTGTTAATGCTCCCATTATTTTCTTTTTTATTGTTTCTTCATCATCAACTAAGTATATTGCATTTCCCAAACTTTTTCCCATTTTTTCATTGCCATCTAATCCTTTGATTCTTGGAGTATTAGATAGAAGAGGTTCAGGTACTTTAAGTGTTTCTCCATAAATATTATTGAACTTTCTAACTATTTCTCTACATTGTTCAATTAATGGTAATTGATCATCACCTACAGGAACACATTCTCCTTTGAAACATGTTATATCTGCTGCTTGTGATACTGGATATCCTAAGAATCCATATGTAATTGATTCTCCGTCATTTCCAAATAATTCTTTTTTTTGAGCAATTTCAGTTTTAACAGTTGGATTTCTTTGTAATCTTGATACTGTTACAAGATTTGAATAGAAGACTGTTAATTCTGCAATTTCTGGTATTTGAGATTGAATAAAAAAGTGTACATTTTCAGGTTTAATACCAATTGATAATAAATCTTTTGTTATTTCATAAACGTTTTTACGTACTTTTTCAGGATTATCAAAATTATCAGTAAGTGCTTGAACATCAGCAATTTCTAGATAAAAGTCATATTCATCTTGGATATCACGCCATGTTCTTCCGGCTCCAAAAAAATGTCCTAAATGTAAGTTACCGGTTGGACGTAGACCAGTAAGAATTGTCTTCTTCATAAAAATCACTTCCTTCATTTGTTATTTTAACACATTTGTTTACTTTCTACTAGATTTTATTGTTGATTATTTATTATTGTGATATTATAGTGATTAAATTTTGGTGATAAATATGGATGTATTGAGTTTAATTGATAGAGAGTTAAGAGATAAACATTTAAATGATTTTGAAAAAGTTCGTTATATTTATTTAAGAACTTGTGAATTATTCTATTTTGATACTAGATATCATTTTAAGGAATATATAAGTAAAAGAAAAATATCTAAGATTGTTAATAAAAAAATTGATTTAGAAGGTGTAGATGATTTTAGAATTATTTGTCATACTTATAGTGAACATGTTTTAAAGAAATTAATAAATGAATTTACTAATATGGATGTTAAACTTAGGCCAGGGGGACACAGTTATTTAGTTCTTAAAGATAATGAAGGAAGAACTTGGAATTTAGATGCTACTTTAGGAGATTTATCTAGAGTAAAAATTGGTACTAAAACTACTGGATTTAATTGTATATGGCGTGTTAAAGATAATTATGTAGACGATATAGATAAAGAACTTGGATATAATTTTAAAGAAAGGAATGATTTCTTTAGAAAGATTGATTATTCTTCATTTGAAATATTTATTGAAAGTATTAATAATTTAATTAATGATAATAATAAATTAAATGATTTTTCTGATTCTTTATTTTTTGTTAAATGGTTATTAAATGGATGTTTTTGTATATTTAGTGATTGTATGGGAATGGATAAAAGTTATAATTTTTATGATTTTATATTTGATGAAGCGAGTGGAGATTTATTTTGTTTATCAAAAGATTTTGATAAATATAATATTAGTAAGATTTCATATGATGAGGGGTTACAGTTATCTAAAAAATTATATATGAATAATAGATCTTTTTTTAATAAAAATAAATAAAAAAAAATACGTTGTTGTTCGTATTTTTTTAAAAGAAACTTGTGTGTGTTAAGAAGAATATTCCAAAAGCTAGACCACATAAGGCACCAATTAGATGTCCATCATGATATACTTTTGATTTTCTTTCAGTAATTGTTCTTTTTAATTCTCCAATTACGTAGAACAGACATATTAATACCACTGTTATGGGGATAGTTCCTTCTTGAACATTTGAAAATGCACTTAATACTATTAACATGTATACATTTCCTGATGCTCCTAGTATTGAATAGTTACTAAATAAGAGATTGAATATTGCGATTATGAATGACGTTATTAAAAACATTATTATTAAGTTTGTACTTCCATATTTTTCTTCAATCATTGGACCTATTAATAGGATAATTAGGAAATTACTTACAAGATGATCCCAATCTCTATGTCCTATTGAATGAGTAAACATTCTTATATATGTTAGGGGATTAAATGGTGATGAGCGATAGCTTTCAAATAATAATTTATTTGATTTGCCTCTTGTGATTATATTCAGAAACCATGCAATTAAACATATTATTAAATAAGATATTATTACTTTTGAATTGTAGTCAAATTTTATATTATTTAAGTTAAAGTTTACGTCCATAACATCACCTCTTTATTAAATTATATATTATTTTTATGTTTCTTAAAATAGAAAACAGAAGTTATGTAAAGATGATGTGTAAAGATTTATATATTTACATTTTATTGTTTTTCTTATATAATATGCACTGATATATTTGGGGTGGTTTTAATGAATAAATTGGAGAGTATTGCAAAATATGATATTAAAAAAACTGATGAAATGTTTCAAGCACCATATGGATCATCAAAATTTACTACATACGATAGAGTTTATTCTGAGACAAATGAGCCTTGTGATATAATTATATCTAAATTTGATGTAAAAGATAAAAGTGTTTTAACTGTTTTAGGTAGTGGTGATCAGGCTATTCAATTCTATGTAAATGGTGCAAAAAATGTTGATTTATTTGATATAAATAAGTTAACTATTTATTATTACTATTTAAGAATATGGCATATGAAAAAATATGGAACTATGTATCCTGAAGATATTTTTAATAGTAATTATTTTAAAGAAATTTTAAAATATGTAAATCCAAGCTCTTACAATGAAAAACTTGCATATCTATATTGGAATAGATTTATTTCTAAGTTTGATTCAGATAAGTTAAATAATTTTTTTAGTAATTCTTTTTATAGAAAAATTAATGAAGATGTAAATTCTGAATTAGTTTTAAAAAAAATTTCAGAAGATGATTTCAGTTTTCATAATTTAGACTTTACATTACCTTTTGATTTATCTAAGAAATATGATTTTATATATACTTCAAATCTAAGTGATTATATAAAAGATGAGAGATTAAAAATATATAGAGATAATTTGTATAATCATTTAAACAAAGGTGGAATAGTATTATCGTCAAATTTAAGTGGAAGTATTAATTGTCATAAATATGTAACTCAGAGGAGAGCTTTGAGGCGTTATTTTAAATTTAGAAATATTTCATATTTTAATAAAGAATTTATGGAAGTTGATGATATAGGATATTCTTATAAAAAAAGAAGAATTAAAAGAATAATATAGTTTATTATATTTTGATTAATTGACAAATATTAATAAATATACTATAATATTTTCGAAATCGATGAAGAAGAAAAGTAAATATAATTAATTTTAGAGAGAGTTAGTGGTTGGTGGAAACTAATAAATTGTTATATTGAAAGAACACTTCTGAGTACTTAAAGAAATTAAGTAGAATAAGTCGGGAGCATACCGTTATATATGCTTAGGTTTATTAGAACCGAAAGTGATTATAAGAATTATCTTATAATAAAAAGGGTGGTACCGCGGAAACACTAGTCTTCGTCCCTTACTATAATAGTAGGAGATAAAGACTAGTGTTTTTGTTATTTAAGGAGGATTTATGATAGAGATTGAAAAATTAAAAGATTATGCTAATAAGTTGATGTTTGATATGAATGATGAAGAGTATAAGACTTTGCAAGATGAATTTGAAATTATCTTAAAACAAATGGATTTAATTGGAAAGATACCTAATATTGATAAAGTTAGTCCTATGACTTTTCCTTTCCCTAATACTGATGTAAGTTTAAGAGAAGATGAGGTAGGAGATTATTTAACTGTATCTGAAGTATTAGAGAATGCTAAACATCAAGTTAATGATCAGGTTAAAGTGCCTAAGGTGGTGAATGAAGATGTATAGAGGAAAGAGTATTGTAGAATTAAGAGAAGAATTAGATAGTGGAAAGACTACTCCTGAAGAGTTATTTGATAAAGCTAATAAACTTGCTCATGAATTTCAAGATGAGTATAATTCTTTTGTAACTATAATTGATAAATGTAAATATAAGGATAGAGATACTAAATTAAAAGGTATTCCTTATGCACTAAAAGATAATTTTTCAACTATGGGGATTTTAACGACAGCATCATCAAATATTTTAAAAGATTATGTTCCTGTATATGATGCAACAGTTTATAAAAAATTAAAAAATGCTGGAGCTGTATTAGTTGGTAAAACTACATTAGATGAACTTGCTATGGGTGGTACTGGAACTACAGCGCATACAGGAGTTGTCAAAAATCCTTGGAATAAGGAATGTATGATAGGTGGTTCTTCTGCAGGAAGTGCTTCAGCAGTAGCATTAGGAATTGTTCCGTTTTCAATAGGATCTGATACTGGAGATTCTGTTCGTAAACCAGCATCTAATGGTGGATTGGTTGGATTTAAACCTACATATGGAAGAATTTCAAGATATGGATTATTTGCTTTTGCATCAAGTTTGGATCATGTTGGTATATTTACTAGAAATGTAAGAGACTGTGCTATAGTAACTGATATTTTAAAAGGAAAAGATATTAATGATATGGTTACTATTAATGATGATAAGAAATCTTATGAACAAGAACTTGAAAAGGTTGCTGTTAAGGGAAAAAAATTATTTTATATGAAAGAAATATGTGGAAAAGATACCTATAAAGATAATAAGGATGATGTTTTAAAGAAAGCTATTGATGATTTTCATAATACAGTAGAGAAGTTAAAAAAGGAAGGATTTGTTGTTGAAGAAGTTTCATTTGATAAAAAACTTCTTGAAGCAATTTACCCAACTTACATGTGTATTAGTTGTGCAGAAGCAACTTCTAATAATTCTAATCTTACTGGAATACCTTTTGGTCCTAGGGGAGAAGGTAATTCAATTGAAGAGATTATGTTTGATGCACGTACTAAAGGATTTTCTGAACTTATTAAAAGAAGATTTGTACTTGGTTCTTATATCTTACAAAAAGAAAATCAAGAAAAATTATTCTTAAATGCTCAAAGAGTTAGAAGAATGATTGTTGATAAAATGAATGAATTATTTAAAGAGTATGATGGAATGATTGCTCCTTGTAGTGGGGGACCTGCAGAAAAATTTGAGTCTACTTCAGAGAAACTATCTGATAGATATTTAATCTTAGAGAATCATTTAGCTATTGGAAATTTTGGTGGATTCCCATCAATAACACTTCCTTATACAATGATTAACGATATGCCAGTTGGAATTAACTTAACTGGAAGAGTTAGAGAAGATTCAGAAGTACTATGTATGGCTCAGGCAATAGAAAATATTACTGGTCTAAAAGATATTTATAGTAAAGTAGGTGATCTAGATGTATAAAGTTGTTATAGGACTTGAGGTTCATTGTGAGCTTGAAACTAAATCAAAAAACTTTTCGTTTGCACCTAATGAATTTACTGAGGCACATAACATAAATGTTGGAACTGTAGATTTAGGACTTCCAGGAATACTTCCAATAGCAAATAAAGAAGCTGTTAGAAAAGCGTTATTTACATCAATGGCATTACATTGTGATTTACCTGATGAAATAATATTTGATAGAAAGAATTATTATTATGCTGATTTACCAAAAGGTTATCAAATAACTCAGAATACTAAACCTGTTGGTGTCGGAGGATATTTAGATGTTTTAGTAAATGGTAAAGTTAAAAGAGTTACATTACATGATGTTCACTTAGAGGAAGATACAGCATCTTTAGAGCATTATCCAAAGTATTCATTAATTGACTATAATCGTAGTGGAGTACCATTACTTGAAATAGTTACTGATCCTTGTATAGAATCTGCTGATGAAGCAGTTGCATACTTGGAAGATTTAAGAGATTTATTCTTATTCTTAGGTGTAAGTGAGGCAAAGAGTAACTATGGTCAAATGAGATGTGATGTTAATATTTCATTAAAGAAAGAAACTGATAAAGAATTAGGTACTAAGGTTGAGATGAAAAATATTAATGCTTTTAATAATGTAAGAGCAGCTATAGAATATGAAATCAAAAGACAAACTGAAGTACTTGAAAGTGGAGAAAAAGTAATTCAAGAAACTAGAAGAATTGCAGAAGATGGAAAGACTTATTCAATGAGAGAAAAAGTTGATGCAGTTGATTATAAGTATTTTGTTGAACCTAATATTCCATCTACTCCAGTTACTAAAGAGTTATTAGATGAATTAAAGAATTCTTTACCTGAATTAAAAGGTGATAGATATTTAAAATATATAGACAAATATAATATGAGTGAATATGATGCAGGAGTATTATCTAAACAAAGAGATGTATCAGATTACTTTGAAGAAGTTTTAGAAAGTGGAGTTGATACAACTTTAGCAGTTAACTTTGTAACTACTGCGATACTTTCTACATTAAATAAATTAGAGATAAGTATTAGTGAATTATTTATTACACCTAAGATGTTAAGT
>CADBYH010000022.1 GCA_902798815.1 uncultured Erysipelotrichaceae bacterium
AAACGGTTTCTAAGGTGGTAAACCTTAGCTTCCATATCTTGTCTTTGACAAGATATATAGGAAGTTATGAATAATGACAAAGCCACTTTCGTGCCATTTCAATATTCATAATTTAAGGAGGTGTATAAAATATGGAATTATCTTATTCATTTCATTTAGGTAATGATAGTAATAAAACTATTAAAGCAAGACGAGAAGCAAAAAACACTCTATCAGGAACAACTAATAAAAGTAATAATGCTATTCAAAACGTTAAACAATTAGGCAAAGTTAATCATCATAATTTAAGACAATATGATAATAATCAGGAACTAATTAAAACTATCAAAGGTTCAAATGATATTGTTAAAGATGTTAAAGAATTATATTTAGATTTATTTGAAGAATCTAGATTAGAATATAATAAAAAACAAATTAGAGATGATAGAACTATTGATAACTATTTTAATAAAATAAGTAATGATACAAAACACGATCTTGCTTGTGAGATAGTTATTGAACTTGGAGATATGGTTTATTGGGATGATAAAGGGTTAGAATATAAATATGAGATGACTAAAGTATTTGAAAAACAACTTGATGATTTAAAAGAAATAGTTCCAGACTTTTATATAGCAAATGCTACTATTCACTTTGATGAACATTCTCCACACTTACATATTGTTGGTGTTCCTGTTAAAGAAAACTGTAAAACGGGGTTAGCAAGACAAGTTGGAAAAACTTCTATATTTACAAAAGAATCATTAGTAGTTATTCAAGATAAAATGAGAGAAAGATGTATTGAAGAATTTAATCAAGTTTATCAATTAGATAATACATTAAAAGAAAAACAAAAAGGGAAAAATAGAGATATTACTCCTTATGAAAGAAAAATCTATAATGAAAAAGTTAAAGGGTTAAAACAAGAAATATCTAATCTTGAAAATGAAGTTTCTGATTTAGAAGATAATAAAAAATCTATTAATAAACAAATTACTAAACTAAATAAAGATAAAAACAATATAACTGATGAAATTGATAAAAAGAAGAAAATAAATAATAAAATTATTATTAAATCAAAAAATCAGTTATGGGATGAGAATAAAAAATTAGAAGAAGAACGAGATTTTTATAAAGGATTGAGTAATCAATATGAGGGAATGTATAAAAAGGAAAAAGAAAAAACTAATTACCTTATTTATCATTTAAATAAAGTATTTCAAAAATTACCAGAATTTATTAAAACAATAGTTGATAATTTATTTAATCATAGTGGTTTAGATTTAGAATATTTTAAAAAAGAATATGATCCTGAAGTTAAAAGAAAAGAAGCAAAAAGATTTAAAGGGTTTAATTTATTCAACAAAAAAGAAATTGAAAGAGCTACTCATAATCTTAATAAAGAAATGGATGAAGTTGCTGAAGAATTTTATAATACTAAAAAAAGCAAAGAAAAAGACGATAGTTTTTCCTTATAAACTATTGTCTTTTAATTAAAAAATTAATACTAATTCATATTCCAAATACCTAAATGTCCTTTTGCTGGTATAGGATTATTTAATACCTCTATATTATCTAAAATCCAAGCATATCGTCCTTTTGCATAAACTCCACATATATATTCATTCTTATTTTTTTTAATGTTATTAATAAACTCATCAGTCATTTCGACACAATCAACTAAATCACACGAACATATAACATTTCCAAAATTCAATTCATTAATATTAACTAAATTCATTAATTCTTTATTATTTTTATATTCTTTAGGAATTTTAGTCGAACTGGCATGAATATATAGTTTACCACGATAGCTAGTTTTCCAACTTCTTGTTTCTATTTTTTTAGTCCCATTTTTTATTAAAGTTGCATATGGCTCAGTTAAACTTAAAACTTTCATATAATTCACCTCGACTTATCTATTCTTTCTAATTCTAGATAAAGTTAAACAACAACAACCGTATTTTTCACTTTCTTCTTCTGTGTAATAACCGCCATTATATGTATCATCCACTACATCTTGAATAGAAGAATATCTATCTTTAAAATCTTCTTCAAAATATTTAGCATAACAATCATACCAGTTTTTAAACACTTCAATATTAACAACATCAGCATATAAAAATTTATCCATATCTGGAAGTCTAACAAACCTTATTGTGTCACCAACATTTATTAATCTTCTCTTTTCATCATACAATCTATATTCCCTAGACTTTTTTCCAGACTCCATTTTATCATAATTTTCTCCATATAATTTTAAATCGTGTAGCATAAGTACATCTTCCCTTCAATACAACTAATACTATTATATCATCAATTCAATTTTATTTGAAGAAATTAGAAAAAAATGTTGAAACAGCCAATTTTTATGGTACAATGTATATAGAAATTAGTTGTTTGTCAACTATTCCTAAAGTTTCGGATATACTTTTTGTCCGTACCATATAAGAATTAAAGAACTTGGAAAAGTTCTTTTTTTATATTTTTATGTATGATAAGATTATCTTAAATAAATGTTTGGAGGTATTTTTATGGATGTTAAAGAATCATATTTTGATGGAGGTTTATTACAACTAATTGGATGGAGAATATTAGGTACTCTTATTTGTGTTTTTACATTAGGGATATGTGCTCCTTGGGCAATATGTTTGATTTATAATTGGGAAATTAAACATACTGTTATTAATGGTAAAAGACTTTGTTTTGATGGAACGGCATTACAATTATTTGGTAATTGGATAAAGTGGATTTTATTACTAATTATTACTTTAGGAATATATGGTTTTTGGTTAGATATTTCGATTAGAAAATGGAAAACGAAACATACACATTTTGCATAATAAAGACTTTTTGGTCTTTTTTTTTATTTTTCCTTTAAAAAAATATGATTTTATAGTAAAATTATATTGCTTGTAGGCAATATTGTCTGTATACAAGGTATTATTTATTATATTGCCCTATAGCCAAGCGGTAAGGCAGTGGACTCTGACTCCATTACGCGTAAGTTCGAATCTTACTAGGGCAGCCATTTTAATATGTATTTAGTTTATTAAAGAGGTGATTTTATGACTGATAAAGAAAGAATTGAATTAGCTGAATATTTATTTCCTAATATTAAACATGATAGAGATTATTATGAAAAGAAGTATCCAGAGAGAAAACTTAAAGATGGAGCAATGGTAACTAGATTTGGACCTAGTCCTACTGGTTTTGTTCACATGGGTAGTTTATTTGGATCTTTTTGTGATAGTGTTTTTGCTAAACAATCTGATGGTATTTTTTATTTGAGAATAGAGGATACTGATCAAAAGAGAAGTATTGAAAATGGTATTGAAGGTATTTTTAATGATTTAGATGCTTTTGATATTATTCCTGATGAAAGTAGTATTGTTGGTGGGGAATATGGTCCTTATATTCAGAGTGAAAGAACAGAAATTTATCAGACTTATGTAAAAGATTTAATTACTAAGGGTTATGCCTATCCTTGTTTTATGACAGAAGAAGAAATTGCTGCAATACGTGAAGAACAAGAAATCAATAAAACAAAACTTGGTATTTACGGTGTTTATGCAGTTGATAGAGATTTATCTTTTGATGAAGTAAAAGAAAAGATTAATAATGGAGAAGAATATGTTATTAGATTAAAATCTCCAGGTAATAGTAAAAATGAAGTAGAGATGGTAGATTTAGTTAAGGGAAAAATAAAATTTCCTGAAAATGATATGGATTTAGTTTTACTTAAAAAGGATGGAACTCCTACATATCATTTAGCTCATGTTATTGATGATCATTTAATGCATACAACTCATGTTATTAGAGGTGATGAATGGGTTTCTTCTATACCTTTACATATTCAATTATTTGATATATTGGGATTTGAAAGGCCTGAATATGTTCATACTGCTCCAATTACTAAGAAAGATGAAGGTGGAATTAGAAAACTTTCTAAAAGAAAAGATCCTGAAGCAAAAGTATCTTATTATGATGAAGTTGGTATTCCAATTGAAGCAGTTAAACTTTATTTAGCAACTATATTAAATTCTAATTTTGAGGAATGGTATTTAAATAATTCTGATAAAAAGATAGATGATTTTACTTTTACTTTTGATAAAATGGCTGTTGGTGGAACATTATTTGATTTAGATAAATTAAATAATATTTCTAAAACATATTTTTCTCGTAAGAGTGGAGAAGATGTTTATAATGAAACTCTTCTATGGGCTGAGAAACATGATAAAGAATATTCTAAATTATTAAAGGATAATAAAGATGATATGATTAAGTTCTTATCTATTGAAAAAGATGGTCCTAGACCTAGAAAAGATATTTCTAGATATAGTGAAGTAAAAGAAGAATTTTCATATGCTATAGATAGTATGTTTATTGATGAGGATTATTCAAAGAATGAAAGTGAAAAGATTTATGATGTTTCATTAGTACTTGATTATATTAATAATTATTTAGATTTAGATTCTACTAATGAGGAATGGTTTAATAAAGTAAGAGAATTTGCTATTGAAAATGGATATGCTGCAAGTCCTAAGGATTATAAAAAGAATCCTGATGATTATAAGGGACATGTTGGTGATATTTGTGAAGCAATTAGAGTTATGATTACTGGAAGATTAAAATCACCTGACTTATTCAGTATTATGAAAATATTAGGTAAAGATAGAATAGTAGATAGAATTAAACTTTATGAAAAGAAGTATTCTATAGATAAAAAATAAAAAAAGAGAAAATTTCTCTTTTTTTTATCTTTTAGGAACGATATCGTTATTGATATAATCTAAGATGTCATATGAGGTAATATCTAGATATAAATATGTATTATCTAAATCTTCATATAATTCGTAGTTATTGTATATATCGTTAGGTGATGAGACACCTTTATATATTTTTAAATCGTAGTCATATCCAAATGAATAAAAAATTAAGTAGTCTGAATTTACTAATAAAGTTATACTTAAATTATCTTCTTCAGTGTTATCTTTTCTTTTGATAGTTTTTATATTATTGCTTGGAATATAGTAATTTAATATACCTGATAATATTCTTGAGTATAACAAGTTGTATTTATTATCTAAAGGTTTGTTTAATATCTCATCTCTAGGATTTAAGTTTTCTGTTTTTTTGTTTATATATTTGTATATTTGTTCTGTTGTTTTATCATCTGACTTTGAGATAAAATTTTTTATTACTGTGAAATGTTGTTCTGCAAGTTTTTTATACTCTTCAATTTTTTCCGAATCATTTGTATAGTGAAAATTATCTGTGTTTGATATAAAATTATTTTTATAATTATTATAATCATCAATTGATAGATTTACTTTGTCTATTATTTCATCATCTGTAATATCATAATTTAAATCTTTAACAATTCTTTTCTTATTAATTGAGTTTTGATTTTCTATTTCAGATAGATATATGTTGTTTTTTTCATTGTTGTCATTTTTATTTGTTGTTTTCTTTTTATTCTTAATAAATTTATTATATTTAACGTTAATATTGTTTAGAAGAAGTATTTCATTAAATCCTTCTTTATTTCTTTGTATAAAAGTATCGTTTTTAAAATTATAATATTTCCATTCCTTAATTGAATGAGAAGAATTCTTGATGGCTGAAATAGATATTTGAATAGTATTTTTATTTATAAGTCGAATATTATTTATTTTATTTTTGTTATTTGTTTTATATATTATTTTTTTTCTTTTGTTTGATTTAATATATACTTCATTATCTTTCTTAGATATATATTTTGTTTTGGAAATTTTTATTTTGTTATCATTTGATTTATCGTTTTTATCAATATATTCTTTTCCTGTTTTTAGATTTTTATAATATATTTTTGTGTTTTTATAATAATATACTATATAATCTTTTTTTGTTTTTTTGTTATTTATTTCATCTATTGTGATTTTTTCTTTTGTGTTGTTTTTAAGATTTATTATATCTACATATTTAGTTATAACCGTATTATTGTTTTTATTATTTAAATTTACACTACAATATATAATGTATAAAATACCATTTCTTATGATATATTCTGAATCATAATAGTTTGCGATTTTATATATATTTTTTTCTTCTAATTTTCCATTTATTAAATATATATATCCATTTTTCTCACCAATACTAATGACTTTGTTTAGTGATTTTTTGTTTATAATTGGGATAAATATTATTATGAATATTAAAATTAATGTGATTGATATGGTAATTATAGTTTTTTTGTTTTTCATTGTATTTTTCTCTTTCTTATTTTTTTAGTTTTTAACGATTGTTCCAATTTTTTTGCCTGTTATTACTTTAAATAAATTTCCTTTTTTATTGATATTGAAAACTAAAAGTGGAATATTTTCTTCCATACATAAACTAATTGCTGTTGAATCAATGACATGTAGTTTTTTATTTAATACTTCAATATATGATATTTCATCATATTTAATGGCATCATCATGTTTCTTTGGATCTTTATCATATATTCCATCAACTTTTGTTGCTTTTATTAATACATCTGCATTTATTTCAGCTGCTCTTAAACTTGATGCGGTATCTGTTGAGAAAAATGGACTTCCTGTACCACATCCAAATATTACTACTCTTCCTTTATTTAGATGTCTTATTGCTCTATCTTTTATATATAATTCAGCTACTTGTCTCATTTCTATTGCTGTTTGTACTCTTACAGGTACACCAATTTGTTTAAAGGCATCACCAAGTGCAAGGGCGTTCATAACAGTTCCCATCATACCTATATAATCACTTGTTGCTCGATCCATATAGTCATTGCTTTTTCCTCTCCAGAAATTACCTCCACCAACAACTATTCCTATTTCGTATCCTAATTCAACGCATTCTTTTATTTCTTCAGCAATACTTAGTGTTCTATTAAAGTCAATTCCATGTTTTTTTTCACCAGCAAGTACTTCTCCACTAAGTTTTAGAAGAACTCTCTTGTACTTCAAAAAAATCATCTCCTGATAATAGTCTAGCATATTATTATTAATGTTGCAAAAATGATGTTTTTGTGTTATAATATGTGACTGTCGAAAGGGTGATTGGTATGGTGTTTAGCCAAATGAATTATAGTGATGAAAACTCTAATTTGTTAAAGTTAATTGAAAGTAATTATAAAACTGCGGCAAATATAAGAAGACAAATATCGATTTCAGAACAAGCAAACGAAGCAAAAAAAGAAGAAGAAATTTCTAGTAGAGATGAAGTGGAAATTTCTTTTATTCCAGAAAAGACTGATGCAAAAATTGACGTTGAATTTGAAGATAACGTTAATTATTTTTTGGATGATTATATAAAATTAGAAGATAATTTTACTAAACAAGATTTAATTGATATATTACCTTCATCAAGTGATTATCGTTATAAAGATTTATTGATGAGATTAATAGCAGAATCTTTAAAGGAAATAAAAGAATTAACTGAATTAGTTATGGATGGTAATTCAGATAAAGAAGATTTAGATGAATTAAAAAAATATGTTCTTACTGAGAATAGAAAGATTGCATATTTGAAAGAATTATTATTTGCTAAGACTGAGGATATTAGTTTAGAAAGTGAAGTTAAAAATAATGTTATTTTAGCTCCAACAACAACAGGAAATATTAGAATTCTTGATGATTTAGAACATGTCCCTGCAGAGTTTTATCCAGGTGTTAAAGATTTAATAGATTCTATTATAGATGGTTCTTTTAAAGGTGTTAAAAGATTTAACAATAATAATACTTTAAATGGATTATGTGAAGTAAAAGGTTATGGAGTAAGGGTAGTATTCCAAAGAGTTGCTGCTAGAACATATGCTTTAATTACAACATTTGTTAAGAAAACAACTAATGATAGAGCATATCAGGACTCTTTAAGGCTTAAATATGCTGATTATAAATTAGTAGAAGATTATTTGAAATGTAATTATAATAACCCTGAATTTATTAAAGAAAATGATTTATATTTAAAACAACTATATAGTATTATTGCTCCAGAAGAAAAAGCACCTCAATATAAAAAGGAGGTTGATTAATATGAGTATAGATGATATTAGAAGTTTAGTTAATAAAAGAAATGAACAAATTGGTGTAGATTATACTTATGATGAAGGATATCAAACTTGTAAAGATTTCTTAAATAATAATGAATGTTCAAAAGTTGATGATATTGTTAAAATGGATCTATATGAATGTATTGTTTGTCTACATTATATTATGAGTGAAGGTAGAAAGACAATTAAAGAAAGTAGAGAGTTTATTGATTCTATATATGATTATTTTAGAAAATTATCACTTGAGAAGCAAGG
Organism: uncultured Erysipelotrichaceae bacterium; assembly: GCA_902798815.1. Classification (GTDB taxonomy): domain Bacteria; phylum Bacillota_I; class Bacilli_A; order RF39; family UBA660; genus UBA3789. The sequence continues at coordinate 8,291 of CADBYH010000022.1, forward strand.
TTATTTAATAGATATACTTTTCTATTTAGTAGGTTTTGAACAGGTTGATGTTATTTTAGAATATCTAAAAGAGAAGAGTGTTTTTAAGAAGAGAAATATAATCAAGAGATTTGATTTTTCTAGTGAAGAATTTAATGAGACTTTTGAAGGATTGGATTGTAAACAAGCATTTATATTATTACTTGATAATGTTAGTGCAATGCAGGATGATTTTAATGCAATTGGTTTTATTGAAGAAGTTAGAGATGGTGAAAAAACTATGGAACTAATATCTTCATTACTTCATACTTATAAAGAGTTATTTATTGTTAGAAGTCATTTCTTTGAAGCTATTAAAGAGTATGGTGTTCCAGAAAAAGATAGAACTAAATTATTGGGTAAGATGTATAAAGATTTTTATAAGACAAAAGAATTACTTGAGGATATAAGAAGAATAAATGATTTTGTTTTAAAAGAAGATAGAAATGCATTAAAACATAAAAGGGAAGCTAATAAAGAAATAAATGGAAATGAAACAGCTTTACAACGTTTAGAAAGAGAATCAAGACAGGAAGAAATTATTGAAGCAAGAAAATTAGTTGATAGTATAAAAGATGAAGATTTAAAACATAGTTTTCTTGTATTTATATATGAACATAATATGGAATATTATAAAAAACTTGATGAAAAACTTAGTCTCATTAGAGGAGATGATATGGTACTTTATTTAGAAGAGTTAAGTAAATATGGAATAAGTATCAATAAAGATCAAGTTAAAGATTATATGTATAATAATATTTCTGATTTTAGAGAAATGCTTAGTATATTATCAAAATTAATAGATTCTAAACAAATAATTACAGTTTTAAAAAGTACTAATTTAGATAATGTTAGACAGATGAGAGATTATGTTTTAAAAGGATTTATTACTACTGAGTTATTATCACAATATTTAGTATTATTTGATATAAATAGTGATTATTTTAGTACATTTAACGATAATATTAAATTATTATATAATAATAATATTAATCCAGCATTATTTATTAATTCTATAGAAGTTTTACTATATAATACTGATGTTTTAAATAATAGTATTAAAGTATTAGATAAATATAATCTTATTAAGAGTATAAAAACTACTGATAATTTATATTTTATGAATTATTCTTTTGAAGATAGAATTGATAAATATATAGAATTAGGTTATATGGGATATTTAGAAAAAGATTTAGGATTATTAAATTATGATCCTAAGAGATTAGAATTATTGAGTTCTATGAATATACCTATTGATAATATTGAAGAATTGAAAGATGTTCTAACTAGTGATAAATTTATTGTTCCTGATAACAATATTGATTCATATATACCTAATGCTTTAGTGTATAAGGAAAAAGTTAAACTTACTGATAATATCAGTGATTTAGATTGTTTTTTAATTAATCCTTATTCATATAAGATAGGTAATAGAGTTATTTCTTACAATAAAGTTATGAGACTTATTGATGAGGGATATGATACTTATGATGCGTTATTTTATAATATGAATTTATCTGATAGTGATTATGATTCTATTATTAATGATTTAAAACCATATACATATAAAAAATAAGGTTATTTAATTGACTTTATATAATAGGCATGTTATAATCTATGTGTTTGACGCTTCATGCTCAAACCGCATTAAAAAGGTTTCTAAACGAGTATTCGTGCCTTAAGAGCGTGTCTTATTAATTTTAAAAGGAGGTAAATGCATGAGAGCAGTAATTAAAGTTGGTGGAAAACAATATTATGTTACTGAAGGTGATGAAATCTTTGTTGAAAAGATTGATTGTGAAGAAGGTAATGTAATTAGTTTTGATCAAGTGTTAATGCTTGATAAGAAAATAGGTAATCCTTATCTTACTGGTGTTACTGTTTTAGGAGAAGTTCTTAAAAATGGTAAACATAAGAAAATTAAAGTTTTCAAATATAAATGTAAAGATAGATCTAACCGTAAGATGCAAGGTCATAGACAACCTTATACAAAAATTAAAATTACTAAAATTAATGGTTAATTATGATTAGTGTAAAAGTTGAGAAAGAAAATGGTAAGTATAAAAGAGTAAAAGTATTAGGGCATGCAATGTATGATGATTATGGTAAAGATGTTGTATGTAGTGCTGCATCTAGTATTGTTACTACAACTGTTAATGGGATACTTACTCTTGATAAGGAAAGTCTTAGTTATTTAGTTAGTAAAAAAGGTATGACTATTGATATTAAGAGTACTTCTAAGAATACTCAATTACTAATTAATAATATGGTAAATCTATTAAAGGAACTGGAAGTAAATTATCCAGATAATATTGAAGTAAAGTAAGGAGGAGAATTATGAAATTATTAAGATTAGATATACAATTATTTGCTCACCATAAAGGGCAAGGTTCTACATCTAATGGTCGTGATTCTGCAGGACGTAGATTAGGAGCTAAAGCAGCTGATGGTGAATTTGTAACAGCTGGTTCTATTATATATCGTCAAAGAGGAACTAAAATGTTCCCTGGTACAAATACTCGTCGTGGTAATGATGATAGTATTTATACTGTAGTTGACGGAATTGTTAAATTTGAACGCTTAGGAAGAGATAAGAAGAAAGCATCTGTCTATCCAGTAGGTGAATAATTGAAGGAGCCATTATGGTTCTTTTTTTGGTTTTTTTTAGAAAGGGGATGTAAAGATGTTTGTAGATGAAGTAGAAATTAGGGTCGAAGCTGGTAATGGTGGAGATGGTTGTTGTGCTTTTAGAAGAGAAAAATATGTATCTATGGGTGGTCCTTATGGAGGAAATGGAGGACATGGTTCGGATATTATTTTTAAAGTTGATGAAGGTTTACATACTCTTTTAGATTTAAGATATCAAAAAACTATTAAAGGAAGTAAAGGGGAAAATGGAAGAGGTAAGAATCAACATGGTAAAGGTGCAGCTCCATTGATTGTAAGAGTACCATTAGGTACTGTTGTTACTGATTTAGATACTGGTCTTATTATTGCTGATTTGTCTCATAAAGATCAGGAAGAAATAGTTTGTAAAGGTGGAAGAGGTGGACGAGGAAATACTGCCTTTAAAACTCAAACAAATACTGCTCCTGATTATTCTGAGAATGGAGAAGAAGGAGAAAAGAAAAATTTAAAAGTTGAAGTTAAAATGCTTGCTGATGTAGGTTTAGTTGGATTACCAAGTGTTGGAAAGAGTACAATTATCTCTTGTATCTCAGCATCACGTCCGAAAATTGCAGCATATCATTTTACAACTTTAACACCTAATTTAGGAGTTACTAAATCAAGTGATGGAAGAAGTTTTGTTGTTGCTGATCTTCCTGGTTTGATTGAAGGTGCACATCAAGGTGATGGTTTAGGTGATAAATTTTTAAAACATATAGAAAGAACAAGAGTAATTGCTCATGTTGTTGATATGGCTGGATCTGAAGGAAGAGATCCATATGAAGATTTTTTACTTATTAATAAAGAGTTGGAAGAATACAATAGTAAATTAATAAAAAAACCAATGATTGTTATTGCTAATAAGATGGATCTTGATGGAGCAAAAGAAAACTTAGAAGAATTTAAAAAGAAAGTTTCATTAGAAATATTTGAAGTAAGTGCTGCAACTAATAAAGGTCTTCAAAAGGTAATTGATAGACTTGCTGATATATTGGATACTATTCCTAGTAATCCATTATATGATGAGTCACAAATTGAAAGTCATGTTTTATATAAATTTAAGAAGAGTGATGATTTCACAATTACTAAAGAAGATGATGTATGGGTTATTAAAGGTGCTGAAGTAGAGAGAGTATTTAAGATGACTAAATTTTCATCTGAAGAGGCTGCCTATAGGTTTGCAAAAAAATTAAAACGTATGGGTATAGATGATAAATTAAAAGAACTTGGTGCTAAAGAAGGAGAACAAGTTAAAATATTAGATTTTTATTTTGATTATAAAGAATAATTATTTTTGAGAGTGGGAAATTATGGAAGAATGTAATTATGGTATTTATAAGAAAACTAAACAGCGATTGTTTGATTTTCTTAATGAAAATGGTCATTTATTTGGTGGCTATGAACTTAAGATTTTAAGAAGCATAATTGAACATTATGATTTTCCTATGTTATATTTTGTCGAGGCAGTTAGAAATATTTTAGAAAAACTTAAATTGATTCCAGATGAATATAATATATATATAAAGTTTTTAAATCTAGTTGAAGAGATTCATGGTATTGAAGGAAAGAATATTGTTGAAGTTGGTGGAGGAATGTTTCCTGGATTAGCTGAAAGAATAAAATTGAAGCAGAAAAATGGAAAAATTGTTGTTTTTGATCCTAGACTTTATAAAGAGTATGATTCTGATAAATTTACATTGTGCAAGAAAAAGATACATAGGAATAGTTATATTGGAAAAGCAGATTTGATTATAGGTTTAATGCCATGTGAGGGTGCTGAAGCATTACTTGATTTGGCAATAGAACATGATATAGATTTTGTTTTGTGGTTATGTGAGGGAGGACCTCATGGAGAAGGATATGATTTCTATGAGAGTGAAGAAGAATGGTTGTCACATATAATCGATAAAGCAAAAATGGGTGTTTCTAAAAAAAATATGGGAGAGTTAAAAAAGATTTTGATTCCTGATTTTGATGGAAAATATCCAGTTATATATAATAAAAGACAAAAAGACTAATATAAATATTGAATTTATTGGTCTTTTTTTGTTATAATTTTATTTAGGATAGAGGTGTTGAAGATGAAAAGTATAGATTTTTTGAAAGAACATGGAGTAGAAATTGATAAAAGTTTAGAACTATTTGGTGATATTGGTAAATATAACGATAATTTAGGAACTTTTCTAGTTGGTATACACTCTAGTATAAATGAATTAATTAAATTGATGCAGAATAAAGATCTTGCTAATTACGCTGTATATGCTCATTCTATTAAAACGGATGCAAAATATTTTGGATTTAAAGAATTAGCAGATGTTGCTTATCAACATGAATTAAAGAGTAAAGCAGGAGATTTATATTTTGTAACAAGTAATATAAATAATTTTATAGAAGAGACAAATAAAGCTATTACTATTGTTCAAGAATATATGAATGGTAATGAAGAGAAAGTTGTAGTTAAAAATGATTCATTAGATGAATATAAAGATAAGACAATATTAGTAGTAGATGATTCAAATATAATTAGGAATTTTGTTAAAAAAATTTTTAGTGATCAATATAATGTTGGTGATGCTAAAGATGGTGAAGAAGCAATAAAGATAATTGATGCTAATAAAGATAATGATATGATAGAAGCTATACTTTTAGATTTAAATATGCCTAAAAAGGATGGTTTTGCAGTATTAGAATATATGAGAGAAAATAGTTTGTTAGAAAAAATGCCTGTTTCTATTATTTCTGGAGATTCATCTAAAGAAACAATAGATAGAGCATTTACCTATGATATTGTAGATATGTTAGGTAAACCATTTAATAATAAGTCGGTAAAACAAATAATTGAAAAGACAATTATGTATAAAGAAAATAGACAATAATAATTGTTTTTTTCTTTATGATAAAGGGTTTATTATTGATTTTTTTCGTAAAATATGATATAATATGACGCAGTTTAAGGCAAAGGGGGGGATTTTTATGACAGCTAGTTATGATTATATTCATATGAAGGATGATCAAGTAATTACAACAAAAAAAGATTTGTTTAAATCTGTATCAATTGATTTACTTGATACTCAGTCAAGAAATGAAATAGAGATTTTAAAAAATTCTGTTTTAAGTTCTTGGTTTAAAGATGTAGATAGTTATGTAGACTTTGAAAGAAAGTTTTCGGCATTTTCTGAATTATTAGATATACGTGATATTCAGATGTTATTTAAGATTGTTACTTCGATTCCAAAAATTGAGTTTCTTAATCCTGAAGATAGATATTTATTAGATGAACCTGGATTTTATAGTAAATTATCTATAAGAACAGATATTATTGAGAGAATAAGACAAGGTCAAGATACTTATAAATATGTTACTGGTATGCAACTTTATAAAGAATTATCACATGCTAGTGGTTATAAATTATCCAAAGATTTTGCGATTATGGGAAGATACTTAGATAAAACTTTACATAAAAAAGTGTTATTTACGAGACTTATGTATAATGAACTTATAAATATAGATAAAAGAATTAAAACTAATGGAACTGATGAAGAGGTAGAAAAAGTTTATAAAAAAATATATAAATAAAGGTGGCACTATGAATAATAATATTAATCCAATGAGTGAAAATGATGATGAAGCGATTTTATGGTTAACTGAACATTCTAAAGATAATGCTGCTCTTGCGAATGCTTGGAATGTTTTAAAAGATTATTATGATCGTTGTAAAACTGATTTAAAAAAACAAGAACATTTAAAGTTTAGAACATCTATATCTGACACTAGAGATAGAATGTATGGTTTTGTTTTAAGAAATCTTAAATCTAGTAAGGCATTTTGTTCGGAATGCATTGATTTTTTTGATGGAAAATATACTGTTGAAGAACTTCTTGATTTTGCAAGTTCTAAAGATAAAAATAATCCTGAAATAGATGATATTATTATCAAGATGGCTAGACTTTATAATATGAGACTTAAACTAGGACATAGTGCCAGAATTACATATATTGCTTCTTATGAATTGGATAAATTAATAGGTGATAAAGAATCTGAGAATTATGATTTGTTGAGACAAACTGTTGTTTTATCAGCTTTGTTACATGATATTGGAAGATTTTATCAAGCATCACATTATAATGTGTTAAGTGATGAAGTAATGAGATCTAATGAGAAAGAAATAGAAGGATTAAGAGTTGATCATGCGATAGCTGGTTATTATTATTCAATTGCTCAATCTTTGAAGTTACATAAGGCAAGTAATGATGCTCCAAGCGAAGATTTAAAAAAATATATAGAAGAGGCAGTTGCTGCTACTGTAGTAAGATTTCATCAACAATCAAATAAAAATATGCCTCATTTTGATTATAGTGGTAATGTTGATGAGTTAGAAAGTGAAAATAATCTTGTTCCTAAGATGAGTGATTTTATATCTTTATCTTATGCTAATGCTAAAGTTATGAATAAAACTGTATCTTTTGATAAAGAACATAAAGAGTTTATTGATGCCTTTATGGATTTAATTTTTAAGAATAAAACAATAAATTATGATATGGCAGATTCATTTGAAATTGATTTTGCAAGTGAACTTGTTGCTATGCTAAATAATATACTTGTAGAAGTTCTAAATAATTCAAGTTCAAAATCTGTTGAAGACGTTTATGAAGATTATATGAAAAAATTTAACGAATTTATTGGCAAATCTCAAAAAATACAATTAAGTGAATCTGATATAGAAAGTTGTAAACCTAGAATAATTAAGGCACTAGAAGGAATGCTTTCGTTTGATATTGCTTCATCTATAGATATGATATTAAAATCTAATAATATGGATATTGATAATTCAATAAGATTATTTATGTCCAAGAGTATGTCAATTACAACAGATGCTGATAAGATAGATATTTTTAATCAAAGAGCTTTAGGAATATATAATTCAGAATATAGAATGTCAACATATGAAATCTTTCCAGTTCATGGTAAGAGTTTCAAAGAATTGCTTGAAGAGTATTTTGGATTTAAATTAGGAGATTATCCTATTAAATTAGATGAAGATGTTATTAGAGTAATAAATGGATTAAATAGAAATGTTTTGAGTTCACTTAGAAATACTTTGTTTAAGGACTTAGATATTTTTGATGAAAACAATAAAATAAAAAGCAATATATCAATTATTGTTGATGAAGGAAATGTTTCTGTAGTAGATAAGACTAATAATAATTCTTTTGATTATAAAACTAATGCATTTAATGAATTTTTAGATCGAGAGTATATTGGTTTAATTTGTGAAAAGTGTAACATACCTAATGATATGAGTTATAAAGAATTTAAGAGTAAAAATTTAGGTAAATTATTGATAACTGTTAATACAGATGATATAGAGAAAAACCTAGATAGAAAAGGTTTATCATTTGATGAGAAAGTAGAGTTCTATAAAAGAATTGTTATAACTGATGGAATAGTTGATAGATTTTCTAAAGAAAGTGATAATAGACCTGGAAATGGTTGGATAATTGATTCTGAAAATTCTGATTATGTTGTAAGTAGTGGAGTTACTGCATTTTTATGGCAATTAAATCAATTTATCTTTGTTAATATGAGAAATTTATATTCTTTTGAATTTATTAGAGATAATCATATACTTGAAAATATTGTAGAGCAATATAAGAAAAAGGGAGCTTTAGTTGAATCTAAGATGTTAGAAGAGTATGTTGATTATGCTTTAAGTTTTGTAAATAAAGCAATTGCTTATTGCTATGAAAATAATGTTGATAGTTTAACTCAGGAAGATCTAAAAAAGATTAGAGGTTCTGTTCCATTTACTAAAAAAGAAGAGCAAGTTAATAATAAAAATATTATTAATGTAATATAAAAAAGATAAGAAATTTCTTATCTTTTTGTTATTTTTATTATATCTCCGACTTTTAATTTTTCACAAGTGCCTTCAGGTAAGTAATATATATTTTTTGATTTGAATTTAAATATTCTTTTTTCAGTTTTAACATTTGGATATAAGTAAAGTATTTTATCGTCTCTATCTGTAAAACAGATATCTACTCTATGACAAAAGAAATATGTACTTGCAAGTTTTTTATTAGGCATTTTTATTCCAAAGTCTATTTCTTTTAAAAAAAATCTGAATGTTTTAATTCTATCTTTAAATTTAGTATATTCATATAATTTGATTTTTTTATTTTTTGCTTTTAAATACATATAATCACCTGCATAATAAATTATATCATAAAAATCTTTTAAACTAATATTTTTTGTGATATTATATAGGAGGAAAAGGAGGTATAAGTATGAGTGGACATTCTAAATGGGCTACAATTCATAGAAAAAAAGGATTATTAGATGCTGCTAGAGGAAAAGTATTTCAAAAATTAGCAAAAGAGATTATGGTTGCAGCAAAAGGAGGAAGTCCAGATCCTTCGCAAAATGCTGCATTAAGATTGGCAGTTGATAAGGCAAAGGCTCAAAACATGCCTAAGGATAATATTCAAAAAGCAATTGAAAAAGCAACAGGTGGTACTGATTCTGCAAACTATGAAAATGTTAGATATGAAGGATATGGTCATGGTGGAGTTGCTTTTATGGTTGATTGTTTAACTGATAATAGAAATAGAACAGCTTCACAAGTAAGAAGTGCATTTACAAAAGCAGGAGGAAATCTAGGTACAGATGGATCAGTTAGTTATATGTTTGAAAGACGTGGTTCTATTGTAATACCTGGAGAGTATGATGAGGATACAATGATGATGGTTTCTTTAGATGCTGGTGCACTTGATTTTGAAAAGGTTGATGATACTTATTTAATCACAACAGATCAAGCTAATTTTACTGCTGTTAAAGATGCATTAGAGGGTGCTGATGTAAAAGAATTTTTACAATGTGAACTTACATATATTCCTAATATGGAAGTAAGTCTTGATGAAGAAGGACAAGAAAAAGTAATGAAACTTGTAGAAACATTAGAAGACTTAGATGATGTACAAGATGTTTATTATAATTTAAAAGAAGACTAAAAAGTCTTCTTTTTTTATAAATATGTGTAAAGTATAGTTTAGTTTATTTAATTTATATTGTTTGAGGTATATTTTAATATTATAATTAAGTTAGTATAGAATGAGTATTATGAAAGGATGAGACTATGATAAGTAGTAGAAAACTTAGAAAACTTAAGAAGTTTAGAAAAGTACTATTATTGTTGATGTTAGTTGTAATGACTACTACTGTTTTGATTGTTGAAACATATGCATGGTATGCAGGATTTTCTACATCATCAGTTGATACTTTTGATGTATCTATTTCTTCATCAGATGGTCTTGAACTTTCATTAGATGGATCAACTTGGAGTACTTCAGGTTTAACACTTACAAAGAGTGGTATTTTAAATGCATATACTGGAAATACCAATAAATGGGCTGATTATTTATCTCCTGTATCAACAATTGGGGAGATGAATACTTCTGCAAGTAAATTAAAATTATTTAAGGCAGATAGTTTATCTGCATCAGCAGGTGGATATAGACTTGTTGGGTCTCAAGTTAGTAATTCAACAACTGAAGGTGAAGGGTATATTGCTTTTGATTTATTTATAAGAAATGGTAAAGGATCTACTTATTCATCTACTTATACACAGAATACTGAAGAAGATGTTTTTTTATCCGGAGATTCTTTTGCTGTTACTAATGTAACTGGTACAACACCAAATTATGGATCAGCAAATTCTATAAGAGTAGGTTTTTTTGAAATTGGAAGAATGAAATCTAGTGGTTATAATGCTGACACACTTAGAGGAATACAGTGTAATGGTGGAACGGGAGTAACAGGATTATGTGCAACATCATCAAATATGAGTGATAGACAATTTGCAACATGGAATATTTGGGAACCTAATTATGCTTCTCATGCTACTAATCTGGTAAATTATTTTAATACAGCCTGTAGAGTGAGAAGTAATGTATCAGGTGTAACATATTCAAATGGTAGATGTAATATAATTGATACAGGTTATAGTAGAGTAACATATGCGATGAATTCATCAATTACTACAAATGACTCATATGTTGATATTTATGATGGAAGTGAACTAAATTATTATGGTGGTACAACTAAATTATCAATAGTTGATACTTATAAAACCACTGATGCGACAACAACAGGTAATAATAAAAGAGCGCTTATAAAATTAGGTGGTAATTCAGTAACAAAGGTTAGAGTATACATATGGTTAGAAGGACAAGATATAGATAATTATGATGTTATTACAAAGAATCCTACTATGAGTATTAAATTTGGATTTACAAAAGATAGAAATGGTATTGATAATACTAATAATACTGGTATAAATAATAGAACTTCGTCATTTCAAGATGATTCATGGAAAAGAATCCAATATAATATACAGCATGGTAATACAGATCAATATAAATTGGGTGATGAAAGAGAATTAGTAATGAATGGTAATACATATAGATTAAGACTTGTAAATAAGACATCTCCTTCAGGAGTATGTAGTGGTTCGACCAATTCTCAGACTGCATGTGGGTTTGTTGTGGAATTTGTAGATAGTGTTACACAATTGAGTATGTTTGATACTCTTTCGACTAGTGGAGGATATCCTGCTTCAAATATTTATTCTTATTTGAATAATACATTGATAAATCAAATTCCAAAAGATTTAAAAGATATAATAATTAATACGAGAGTTGTATCTGGTCATAATAATTGTGAATCGAGTAATTATACTAGTCCAAATCAAAAATTCTTTTTGATATCATCTACTGAGTATTATGGTAATAGTCCTTGTTATGATAATACGGATACTGCATCAAATCAGACGCGACAATTTGATTATTATATAGGTAAAGTGTATATAGATCATTATTGTAAGATTGATCATCTTAAAAAATATGTAAATCATGAAGTTGTTAAATCTTACTGGTTAAGAAATCCTAGTTCAAATGACTGTTATTATTCTTTACAAGTTAATGATATTGTTTTATATTCGATTAATTCAGCTGGTACAACTCATGTTTTTCCTGCTTTTAGAATAGGTTAAATAAAAAAAGAGTTTTAGAACTGACTTGATAAATTTATACACGAAATAAAAAGTTCTAAATATGACTACACCGATAATTTATTGGTGTAGTTTTTAGTTTATTTTTGATTTTT
>CADBYH010000023.1 GCA_902798815.1 uncultured Erysipelotrichaceae bacterium
TTATGCTTTAAATTATAAAACCCCAATTCAGTATAAAACTGAATCAGGGTTCTAATGTGTCTTTTTATTAACTGTCTACTTTTACTTGACTAGTATATATTGTAACTTTTATGGTGTTAATCTATTTGGTCCTCTAAATAGGAATTCTGTTTCCTTAAGTGTTGGAATTCCTAATAATAACATTGTTAGTCTATCTACTCCAATTGCAAATCCTCCATGTGGTGGACATCCATGTTTAAAGAATTCCAAATAGAATTTTACATCTTCTCCTAATCCTTTTTCTTGGGCAGACTTAACTATATGTTCATATCTGTGTTCTCTTTGAGCACCTGTTGTTATTTCAACACCTCTCCATATTAAATCGTATCCCTGTAAAGTTCCATTTTCATCTCTCATATGATAGAATGCACGTTTGTCTGCAGGGAAATCTATAACAAATAAGAACTCTGAATCAAATTTATCTTTAGCAAGTTTATAACATAGTCTTTCTGCTTCTGTAGTTAAATCTGTTTTCTCTTCATCTTTTACTTTATAATCATATCTTTCTTCTAATTCTTTATAGATATCTTTTAATTTCATTTTAGGGAATGGAGTTTTTGGAACTATTAGTTCAGTCTCAAATAATTCTTTTATCTTTTCTCCATATTTTTCATTTACTTTTTCTAAAGCATATTTTAACATTTCTGCTTCTAAGTCCATTACATCGTTAAAATCATTTATATAAGCAAATTCTACATCAAATGAGGTGAATTCTGTTGCATGTCTTGAGGTATTAGAATTTTCTGCTCTAAAACAAGGCGCAACTTCAAATACCTTTCCCATTCCTGAGGCTAAGGCCATTTGTTTATAAAACTGTGGACTTTGAGCAAGATATGCTTTTTCTTTAAAATATTTTACTTCAAATACTTCACTACCTGATTCTGATGCTGCTCCTAGAAGTTTAGGTGTATGAATTTCTGTAAATCCATTTTCATATAAATATTCTCTCATATAACGAACTAGATTACTTTGAATTTGAAACATTGCTTGATTTTTATCACTTCTTAAATCTATATATCTATAATCTAATCTAGTATCAATATTTACTGTTGAAGTGTCTTTGTAATTAAATGGTAATTCTCCTTCGTTTTTACTAGTTACTTCAATAGTATTTGGGATTATTTCCATACCATTTAATTTTACTTTTGGAGATTCCATTAATTTTCCTGTTACTTTTATAGTTGATTCAACTGTAAGATCATTTACTAGTTCAACCATTTTCTTGTTACTTTCTTCACTTTTTTCAATTGTAATTTGTACTTTTGAAGTATGATCTCTTAATACAATAAATTGAACCCATTTTAGATTCCTTATTTCATCAACAAAACCACTAATTGTTACTTCTTCATCATAATGATTCTTTAATTCTTCTATAGTCATTATTATTCCTCCTCTTTATGACAATGATGTTTTCCGCAGCATTCATGTTTTTCTTCGTGATCATGGTGACAATTGCAATCATCTTCACAATCGCAATAATCATATTCATCACTAAATTCTGTGTTTATTTTTTCATCTAAATAATATAATAAAGCATCTAAAGAAATAATCTCTTCTTCTTTTGTTTTATTATTTTTTATTTTAACCTCATTATTATCTAAATCTTCCGAATTTAAGACACATGTAAATTTAGCGTTTAATCTATCTGCTTGTTTGAACTGAGCTTTTAGACTTCTATCTGTATATTCTGTATCAACAATAAATCCAGATAAACGTAATTCTTGAGTAAGGTATGCAGCATATTTCTTCTCATCTTCATTTACATACATCAAGAATAAATCAATACTATTATTTATTGGTAGATTTATTTTTTCTAATTCTAATGCCATAGCAACTCTACCTATTCCTGTTGCGAATCCTACACATGGTGTTTCTGGACCGTCTAGTTGATTTACTAATCCATTATATCTTCCACCTGCACCTATAACATTATTTGAACCAAATCCTTCTACTTTTGCCTCTATTTCAAAAACTGTATGATTATAATAATCTAACCCTCTAACAATACTTGGATTTATTTCATAATCTATTTGCATGATATCTAAATATTCTTTTACTTTATCAAATCTCTTCTGACTATCTTCATTTAAATAATCTAATGTTTTTGGAGCATTTTTTAATATTTCATTATCTTTATCAACTTTACAATCAAGGATTCTTAATGGATTCTTTTCTAGTCTTTCCCTACAATCTTCACAAAAATCTTTGATATGCGGTTTAAAATGTTTAATTAATGCTTCTCTATAATTATTCCTAGATTCATTATCTCCTAAAGTGTTTAGGTTTACTTTTATTTCTTTTAAACCTAGTATTTTATATAAATTAACTGCAGCACTTATTATTTCTGCATCACTTAATGGATCATCACTACCAAGTATTTCCATACCAAATTGAGTTAATTCTCTATCTCTTCCTGATTGAGGTCTTTCATAGCGATACATTGTTCCATTATAATACACTTTTACTGGTTGAGTTGGATCTCCATACATTTTATTTTCAATAAAACTTCTTACTACTCCTGCAGTTCCTTCTGGTCTAAGAGTTATTTTTCTTCCACCTTTATCTTCAAAATCATAACTCTCTTTTGTAACGATATCTGTAGTTTCTCCTACTCCCCTATGAAATAATTCTGTTGCTTCTATAATTGGAGTACGAATGTAATTATAATTATATTTTTCCATTAATGCATCTATTACTTGATCAATGTATTTCCATACTTTTGCTTCTTTTCCATAAATATCATTACATCCTTTTTGTCTTTTTATCATATTATTCCTCCTAAAAATAAAAAGGTGCCACCTATAAGGACGAATTTTATTCGTGGTGCCACCTTAATTTATACTCTATATACTTATAACGTAGTTACACGCTTTATGTTTGATGGATGTCTTCATTTTATATAATAAAGTATTTTCACCTACCATACTCTCTCTAAATATTATTTATAAAACTACTCTTTCCCATAAAGTTATTTTTATTATAAATCAAAATATATTTTTATTCAATTACTTTTTTAATAGTTTCATTTCTGCTTTATGTAATTTAACATATTTTTTTGCATCCATTCCATTTTTTTTTAAAAATCTATCATCAAACATAGTAGCCCTTTTTGTAAAGAAATAATTTATTAATTCATTATCAAAACCATCTTGTTCAACAGATTCAGCAAGAAACATTGAAATAATATCTCCATATGCATAATTATATACTTCTGCTATATCACTTTCTTGCATACCTGTTATAAAATATTCAATTGAATCATCTTCTAAAAAATGCTTTTTTATTTTTTCAGTTATCTCTTTTGGACTACAATCTAAATATTCTCCACTTTTTATAAACTCTTTATCTAGAAGACTAAAGATATATGATTGAAGAACAAAATCATGATTTGTTAATTCATATTCTAATAAACTGTTTTTTGCAGAATTAAGAGAAATATTATTTTTTATTAAATATCTTAGTAATAATCTTTCATACATTCTTGAAATTACTTCTCCGTAAGTAGATAAATAAAAATAATTATTGTATGTTTTTATATCATTAAATGGTCTACTTAAATCCTCTCCGTGTCCTAGTTCATGAATAGTTGCAATCATACTTTCAATATCATATTTAAAATCTTTTATAAAAAAATCAGTTTCTTTTGAAGCAGGATTATATAATGCAAAACCCATATTTTTATTATTTTGACCAATAGTTGAATAAATTCTACCATCCTTATATATTTCATCAAATACTTTTTCTCTATCTATTGTTTTCATAAACTGATAGATTATATCAATAAAATCTTTTTCTGAATATTCTATTCTTTCTTCCTCTAAAGGGTATACTTTATACAAATACTTTTGTACTTCTGTAATTATTGAATATAGATAATCTTTATGAAAGTCTTTATTTTTTAAAAAGTTATCAATATATACATCTTCATATGAATCTATTCTATATGTAAAATCATTATAGTTTTCTTCATTTCCAAATATTTCATTTCTATTATATTCAGTTTCTGTATCTCCTAAACAATATAAAGAAGCATATAGATTACCTATGTAGTTGTATATTGCGAATCTAAGGTCTTTATTCAACTTACTATCCTTTAGTAATATTTTAGATTCTTTTAGTTGTTTTTTGATGTTATCAGTTGATCTATTAATCATACAACCATCCCCTCGAACAGTTATATATTATATCATATATATAATAAAAAAAGAAGAGGATATTCCTCTTACTTTTCTATTGATATAGTTGTTGGTCCTACATTAGTTATATTAACAATCATATCTGCTCCAAACTCTCCTGTTTCTACATGAATATATTTTCTTAATTCTTCATTAAATAAATCATATAATTTAGAAGATTCTTCTCCTCTAAGTGCTTTAATATAACTTGGTCTATTTCCCTTTTTTGTTTCTGCATATAAAGTAAATTGGGATATTGATAGAATATCTCCACCATAATCTAAAATACTTTTATTCATTACGTCATTTTCATCAGGAAATATTCTTAAATTAATTATTTTATTAACTATATATTTAATATTATCTATTGTATCTCCTTCTGTAAATCCTACAAGTACAACAAGACCACTATCTATTTTACCTATTGTCTTATTACTTACTTCTACGCTTGCTTTATTACTTCTTTGCACTAGTACTCTCATCTTATGGTCCTTTCTACTTTTTCTACAAAACTATTCTTATTTAAAACTAATATTAGTTTGTTTAATTGCTCTAAACCTGTAACATATAGATTAATTTCATATACACTTTTATCTCCACGATTTATTACCTTAATTCCATCAACACTAACATTTGTTAAAGAGATGTTTTGAATTAAATCAAGCATGTGATTTTCACTATCATTTATATATACAAGTATACATGATGAATATCTTTTATTAATATTAGTATTCCATGACACATCAATTGTTCTATCTTCTAACATCTCAAGATTATGACAATTAATTCTGTGTACTGTTATACCATTTCCTTTGGTAATATATCCAACTATTTCATCTCCATATACTGGATTACAGCAGTTAGCAAGATTTACTTTTACCTTATCTATTCCACTTACAATTATATCTGCATCAATATTTTTTGAAGTTACTTTAACTGTTTTTGGTGCTGCTTCTGCCTCTTTATCTTTGAAGATTACATTAATTACACTATTAGTTGGAATTTTACCATTACCTACTCCTAAATATATATCTTCAAAATCTGTAACTTTAAATGATTTATTAATTTGTTCCATATTTTCTTCTGTAAAGAAGTCATTAAATGGAATTTTTCTTTTTCTTAATTCTTTTTCTATAGAGTATTTACCTTTTTCAATATATAATTCTTTATCATTTTTTGTAAAAAAGGCTCTTATCTTATTTTTGGTTGCACTGCACTTAACCATGTTCAACCATTCTTTTGAAGGTGTTGAACTCTTATTAGTATTAATTTTTACTATATCATTATTTTTTAATTCATAGTCTAGTGGAACAATATTATTATTTACAATTGCTCCTATTGTTGATTCTCCAACTTTAGTATGAATCTTATAAGCAAAGTCAATAGGTGTTGCACCTTTTGGTAATTCTATTACATCACCTTTTGGTGTAAAACAATATATGTTATTATTCAACACTTCATCTTTGACACTATTTACAAATTCCTCACTTGACATTTTATCGTGACTTAAATCAATTATTGATTTGAAAAATTGTAGTTTTTGTTCTGTAGTATTTGTAAGATTTGCACTACTTTTACTACCTTTATTTTCTTTATATGCCCAATGAGCTGCGATACCGTTTTCTGCTACTTCATCCATTTCATATGTTCTAATTTGAACCTCAAATAAATATCCTTCTATTCCAAATACAGTTGTATGAAGTGACTGATACATATTTGGTTTTGGCATAGCAACATAATCTTTAAATCTTTTTGGTAAAGGTCTAAATTTAGAGTGAATTAAACCTAATGCTAGGTAACATTCTTGTTCTGTATTTACAATTATTCTTAAAGCTAACAAATCATAAATATCACTAAATTTTTTTCCTTTATCTAATTTGTTATAAATACTATAGATTGATTTAGATCTTCCTTTTATTTCATGTGGTATATGATGTTCATTAAGTAAGTTAGTTATTTCTTCTTGCATATCATATACAATTCTATCTCTTTCTAGTTTCGTTTTATTTAATTTTTCTGCAATATCATAAAATACATCTGGTTTTAAATATCTTAGTGAAAGATCTTCTAATTCACTTTTAATTCTATGAATTCCTAAGTGGTGAGCAAGAGGTGCAAAAATATCTAGTGCCTCATGTGCTTTTTGTTTTTGTTTTTCTTCGGAAAGAGCCCATAGGGTTCTCATATTATGAAGACGATCTGCTAATTTTATAATTATTACTCTTACGTCTTCACTCATTCCAACAATTATTTTTTTATAATAATCAATTAAGTACTCATTTTCTGTTGAAAAGTTGATTTTACTTAATTTAGTAACTCCTTGAACTAGTTTGGTAATTGTTTTACCAAATTCTTCTTCCATCTCTTCATCTGTACAATCACAATCTTCTAAAACATCGTGAAGAAGTCCTGCTGAAATTGTTTCATAATCTGCATAAACAGATGTCAATATGATAGCAACATTCATTGGATGATAGATATATTCTTCTCCACTTTTTCTGTATTGCCCAGAATGTTTTTTATAAGCAAAGTTATATGCTTTTTCAATAATTTTGATTTGTTCTTTATCGTCAATATATAAACTTGCTTTTTCAATTATATTTTCTAATTTGATATTTTCTATGGTTTTTGACAAAGAACTCATCTCCCCTCAAATTAACAATTTACTCCTTTTATTTTTTTCTCTTCTAAGTCATCTTTATATTCTTTCTTAGGTTTTTCTTTCTTTCCTAAATTTTTCTTTTCTATTAAAACAAAGAATACAGTTGCGATAAATATTGATGAATATGTACCTGCAATTAAACCAGTTAACATAGCAACGTTAAATGTAAGTATTCCTGAAGAACCTAAAATCATTAATATTACTACTGGTAATAATGTTGTAATTGTTGTATAGATTGTTCTTGAGAATGTTTCTTGAATACTTCTATTTACTATTTCTTCAAATCTTTCTTCAGTCATTTTTTTATCTGTTGCATTTTTTAGATTTTCTCTTATCCTATCAAACGAAACTATTGTATCGTTTATAGAATAACCAATTATTGCTAGAACTGCAGCAATAAACATTGAACTAACTTCAAATCTAAATATAGCAAAAATACTAAACATAATTAGAACGTCATGAATTAATGCTAATACTCCACCTACTGCATAACTGAATTTAAATCTTATTGATACATATATAATTATTCCTATAAGAGCAATTAATACTGAAAGAATTGCATTCTTTACTAATTCTTTTTGAACAATATTTGTTACTACTCCGATATTAACTTTAGCATCATATTTATCTTCAAAATATCTATTTACTTCTTTTACTTGTTCTCCTGTTAAAGCATCATCTATTCTAATACTTGCTTCATCTTCTGAAATAGTTATTGTTGATGCATCTAACTTTAATTCTTTTAAATCTTTTGTAAGACTATCTTTTGTCATTTTACTATCTGTAACAACTGTAATATCTGTTCCTGTTTTATAATCAATACTTAAATTTAATCCTTTAAATCCTATAAATATTCCTCCACAGATGATTATAATTGCTGATAAAGTTAAACATATATATTTAGGTTTTAAGAAATTAATTTTACTAAATTTATTTGGTTTTACCTTTTCATTTTTTGATACATCTGGAATATCATCTTTATTAACATTTATAAATAATTTTGTTTTATCATTGAAATAATTTGTTTTAATAAATAGTTTTAATAATTCTCTTGTTAAGAATACCATTGTAAACATTGTTACTATTACTGTTATTATTAACATTGTTGCAAATCCTTTAATACTTGATTCACCTAATATAAACATTATAATTGCAACTATTAATGTTGTAATATTTGAGTCAATAATGGCACTAAAACTTGATTTAGACCCTTCTTTAAATGCTGTTGGAAGTGATCTTCCTTTTAACAATTCTTCTTTTATTCTTGCGAATGTAATAACATTTGAATCTACTGCCATTCCTATACCTAATACTAATGCGGCAATTCCAGGAAGTGTTAATACTCCTCCTACTACCCAGAATACTGCAAATACTAAGAATGTATATATTAGCATTGATATTGAAGATATAAATCCTGCAAAATGATATACAAGTATTAAGATTAATACTATCGCTGCAATAGCAATTATTCCTGCAGTTAATGTTGTTGATAATGTGGCATCACCAAATGATGCTCCTACTGTTGTTGATGAAATTTCTGTTAATTTACTTGGTAAAGAACCACTATTAATTAAATCAACTAAATTGCTTACTTCTTCTTGAGTAAAACTACCTTGGATAATTACATCTGAAGCAAATCCCTGTGATACAGTTGCTGCACTTAAACAATTTGATTCACTTGTCCCACATAGATTCCCTTCTTTTTCATAACTATCTTTTAAATCATTATAATCTAACCATATAACAATTCTATTATTTTCTTGTGAACTAATTTGACTAGTTACTTCATAAAATTTATCTTTATCTTTTACAGTTAATAATACTGCAGGATTTCCAGTTTGATCTTGACTTATTTTTGCTCCTCCTGCTTTTAAAACATCACTTGTCATAAGTAGATTATCTTCGGTATCTCTAAATGATAAAGTTGCTACTGTTGATAATTGTGTTCTTGCTTCTTCTGGATTTTTTACTCCAGCAAGTTTTACTCTTATCTTATCATTTCCTTCAATTATTATTTCTGGTTCTGATACACCTAAACTATCTATTCTTTTACTAAGTGTTTTATATGTTGCTGTTAATTTTTCATTTGTCATTTTTGAATTATCTATAGAAGAAACTTTATATAGTATTTCAAATCCTCCTTGTAAATCTAATCCAAATTTTAAATTATTAAATAATGGAATAAATAAAAAACCTATTCCAACCATCAATAATAATAGTACTACTGATGTTATTATTACTTTTTTTCCATTCTTTTGTTCTTTCATCTTCTTCACTCCCTAAAAAATTGCTACATCATCATTATAATCTTGTGGTTTATTTTCTTTTTCTTTTACATAATTATCTATAGATTCCAAATCGGTATTTAATATATTATCAACGACATCTGATAACATTAAATTATTTGATTTTTTCCATTTGTTTTCAATTAAGTAATTCCATATATCTGTTATTTTAATATTTTTATATCCAGTACGTATAGCTTCGCTTAGTTTTGCCTCTAGTGCTGGTTTAACCCTTTTATATAGATCATTAATTGATTTAAAATCTTCAACCATAATAAATCACACTCTTTATATGAATCATTATTATTATAACTAATTACTTGTAAAAATTAAAGCATTATAAGAAAAAAAGATGAATTAATCATCTTTTTTTGCTCTTGGAAATGTATTAAAATAAACTTCTTTTAATCTATCGGTTGTAACATGCGTATATATTTGTGTTGCTTTAATACTTTCATGTCCTAATAATTTTTGAACTGTAAGTAAATCACATCCTTCATTTAATAGATGTGTTGCAAAAGAATGTCTTATCATATGGGGAGAGATATTTTTATTTATTCCTGTTTGTTTTATGATTTTATCTAGGATATATCTTACTCCTCTTTCTGTTAACTTAGTTCCATTATTATTTAAGAATAAATATTCTATACTATTTTTATTTAAAGTTTTATATCCATCTTCTAAATATTTATTTAGAATATCTTCACAATATTCTCCATATGTTAGATATCTTTCTTTATTTCCTTTTCCTGTTACTAGGATACTTCTTCTTCCCAAATCAATATCTGCTACTTTAATACTTACAAGTTCTCCTACTCGACAACCCGTTGCATATAGCATTTCTAGTAATAAAGAATCTCTTTGACCTAATGGTGTATTAATATCTGGAATATTAAATAATTCTTCTAATTCTGAATAATCAAAATATCTTGGTAGTTTCTTGCTTTTTTTAGGACCGTTTACTAAAGAAAAAATATTTGTTGGGACTATTTTCTCATTAGCAAGATACTTATAAAATCCCCTTAAAGCACTTAACTTTCTGTCTATTGATGAGTTATTATCTTTTTTCTCATTTTTTAAATACATAAGATAAAATCTAATATCACTATATTCAATTTTTAAATAATTTAATCCTTCACTATTTATATAATTAAGAAATTCCTCTATATCATTTTTATAGCTAGATATAGTGTATTCAGAGTAATTTTTTTGATATTTTAAATAATCATAATAATCATTAATTATTTTATCGTTTTTTATATCCATATTTTACACCACTTCTCTTTTTACTCTATTCTAAGTAAAGAATATACATTTCAATAAAATAATTTTATCACAAAAAGTATAGTTACTGAAATGTTATTTTATAGTGAACATTAATCTGTTATTTACGAATATAAATCTTATCTTTTGCTTTTAATTTATTATATAGTTGACTAAATGCATATAACCTATTCATTTGATTTTCATCTTTAGTAATTATTTCCATAACAGCTTTTTTACTATTTTTTAGATTTTCTTGATACTCTTCTACTGAATCTAAATCCCACTCTTTATTAATTAAAAATTCATATAATCTATATATTAATTCCGAATCTAGATTTGATAATAGTTCTTTTTCAGTATCGGTACAATAGAAAATAGATTTATTAAGTCCTGGTATATATTCATTTTCATCTGCATTATATCTTAATTCAAAAGTGTTTGTTGGTAAATTATCAATAAATGTATCTAATTCACTTAATTTATCTGGTTCTTTTTCTTGATTAAATATACTTAGTTGACCATCACTATATTCAGGAGCTGTATAAAACATTATTTCTTCACTACAATCTTTTCTTCCATCAAGTAAATAATTTTGATATTCAAAAGCTTCTTGTTTAATATCTTTTTTATTTGGAAAAAGATCATATCTATTTATTGCTTCGACAATATTTCTGAGTAATGTATATGATTTTAATGACCAACCTCCATCTTTATATTTTTGTTGATACATTAAATTGGGATTATGACAATTTGAATAATAATCAACAAATTTTTTATATATATTATGATATTTTGATTCAATAAAATTACGAAATTTATTATCTGTCATAAATCTTACAATAAAATTATTTATTATTGTCTCATTTGAATAATTGATACTTTTGTCTTTTGATGTTGCTAATTTATTAAGTTCATGTGTTAATCTTTCTTCTTTTTTAATAATTTCTAAATAATTAAAATCATTTTTTCCTCTTTTTACAATAAATAATTCATTGTCATAATTATCTAATTTATTTGTATTGACTAGGTACATTAAAATATCTTCTATTCTATATAATGTCATAGTAAATAAATCTATTTCTTCTAGAGAGTTGTATTTCTTTGGGATATTAGATCCTTCATTATAAATATCATAATCTGATAAAGATATTTTTGTTATCTTATTTGTACTTCTATTTCTTGCGAGTAGATAATATCTATTTTTTGGCATATAAATTCCTCCTTATACCGTAATATCATCTGCATTTTGGTGTATATAATATCATATTTTTATAAAATGTCAAAAAAAAGAAATATTAATCTTCTTTATAATCACAACTAGAACATTTAATACTTCCATTTTTTTCTGTTAACATTTCACCACATTCAGGGCATTTTTTATCTATTGGTTTATCCCAATATGCAGTTTTACATTTTGGGTAATTATTACATCCATAGAATACTTTACCTTTTCTACTTTTCTTTTCTATAATTTTCCCTTCACAATTTGGACAATTACATATTTCAACTATTTCTTGTTCTTCTTTCTTTATATATTTACATTCTGGGTAATTTGAACATGCTGTAAATGAACCAAATTTTCCTTTTCTAATTACTAAAGGATTTCCACATTCAGGACACATTTCTCCTGTTTTCTCTGCCTCTTTTTTCTCCATATTAGAGAATGCTCCTTTAACACGTGGTTCAAATAATTTATAAAATTCTTCTAATACTTTATTCCATACCAAGTTACCTTCTGCAATTTTATCTAAATCATCTTCCATATCACGAGTATAATCAGTATTTATTAAATCACTAAAGAATTCTTGAAGTTTATCTGTTGTTTCTATTCCCATTGTTGTTGGTTTAAACTTCTTTTCTTCTAGAGTTACATAATCACGTGATTTGATTGTGTCAATAATTGTAGCATATGTACTTGGTCGTCCTATTCCTAATTCTTCTAATTCCTTAATTAATTTTGCTTCTGTATATCTTGCTGGTGGTTTTGTGAAGTGTTGAGTTGATTCAACATTATTAGTAATAGCAACTTCATTATCTCCTATTTCAGGTAAAATTTTATCTTCACTTGATTCATAATCTTTATATATTTTTAAATAACCATCAAAGATTAATATCTGACCTGTTGTTTTAAACTTATAATCATTATTATCAAAAATAATTGTAGTTTGATTTACTACGGCATCACTCATAAGAGATGCTAATGTTCTTTTATAAATTAAACTATATAATTTAAACTCATCATTTGATAAATACTCTTTTATTTTTAATGGTTCTCTTAAAACACTTGTTGGTCTTATACCTTCGTGAGCATCTTGAACGTTTTCTGTCTTTTTACTTTTTTTAACATATCCAAGATATTTTTTGCCATAATTTTCTTCAATATATTTCATAGCTGGTTTTACAAAATCATCACTTAATCTAATAGAATCTGTTCTCATGTAAGTAATTAAACCGACTGTTTCACTACCTAAATCAATTCCTTCATATAATTTTTGAGCGATACTCATTGTTTTTCTAGCTGGGAATCCTAATTTAGTAGATGCCTCTTGTTGAAGAGTTGATGTTGTGAAAGGAAATTTACTTTTACGATTTTTTTCTTTCTTTTCAATTGATTCAACTTTATATTCTTCACTAATACTGTCTAATACTTTATTTGCTTCTTCTTCAGAATGAAGTTCTATATCGTCATCTTTATATTTAAATAATTCTGCTTCATATTCAGGAAAAATAGCAATTATTTTCCAATACTCTTCCGGAATAAATGCTTCAATTTCTCTTTCTCTATCTACAATTAATTTCAAAGCAACACTTTGAACACGTCCTGCACTTTTTGCTCCAATTTTACTTTGAAGTAGTTTACTTAATCTAAATCCAATAATTCTATCTAAAATTCTTCTAGTTTCTTGAGATTTTACTAAATTATCATCTATTACTGTAGGATTATTTATTGCTTCAATTACTTTATCATGTGTTATTTCATTAAATAATACTCTTTTATAATTATCGTCTTTTATATCTAATGCATCCTTTAAATGCCATGCAATTGCTTCTCCTTCGCGATCTGGGTCTGATGCAAGATAAACCATATCACTTTCTTTAACATCTTTCTTTAATTGTTTTATTACACTTGATTTACCTTTTATTGGAACATAATTTGGTTTAAACCCTTTTTCAATATCTACACCTAGTCCATATTGTCCTGTTGTTGCTAAATCTCTAATATGTCCTTTTGATGAAGTTACTTTATAATCTTTACCTAAGTATTTCTCTATAGTTTTACTTTTACTTGGACTTTCCACGATAACTAATTTTTTTGACATCTAATCCCTCCAATTACTTATTAATTTATACATACATTTTAATTGTTTGTCAACAACTATCTATTTATATTATATTGATTTTTTTTATTTATTTACACTTTTTTATATTTAAAAACATATTTTTATGATAGTATAAATAATTGTATGGTGGAGGTTTGTTATGGAGAGTATAAATATTGATAATTGTTTTGATGTGATTGAAAAAATACTATATGGTAAGAATGAAAAAGCAAAACAAGTTATGGAAAACATATTAAAAAAATATTCTATTGATACAGATAAGTTTATATTAGAATTAGCAAGAGATCTTACTAATAACACTTGTTTATTTTGGGAACCAGTAATAAAAGTTGAATATTTTAAAGATACTAAAATAATGAGAGATCCAAAGGCATCTATTTCAAATTATCATTTTTTAAGAGATCCAAATTATACTGATGAATATGAAATGGATTTCTTTGGCAATAGAGAAAGTAAAATGATTAGATGTGCTAATTATAACAATTACTTTATTATTAGTCAGAAATTAAATGGTTCTATTGATAAAAAGTTAGATACATTAAATGGCGAAGTTTATGACAGAATTAATATTCTTGATTATTTTAATTTTATTCTAAAAGAAGATGAAACAAAAGATAGAAAAAATTATAAAGATGTAGATTCATCTATTTCATTTTATGATTTTGATACTTATAAAGATCAAAGAATCAAAAAGAATATTACAGTTGATACTGTCTTAAGAGTACTTCCTAATACCTTTATGAGTTTATTTAAACAATATATTAATGATATTTTAAATGAATTTAAAGAGATAATGGATTCTTACATTGACTGTAGAGATGCACTATTAATTAAAGTATATGAAGAATATGATAAAGTTAACGAAAAAATAAAAGTTAATGAAGACAAATTAGAAGAATATAAATTCCCTGATATTGAAGAATTCAATAAATTTGTTAATGATTTCCATCGCAATGATAAAGTCAGAGAAAATTATCGATTACCAAGCAGTGATGATGTAGTTGATAAGATTGATACATTTCATGAAAGCAGAAATAACTTATTAGAAAATGGTATTCTTGAAGAGGATAATTTTAATTTTGAAGTTAATGAAAATGGTGAAAAAGGATGGACTTGGTTATTAGATTTTAATTATGGATTTAATGATGAAGTATTTTTTAGAGGAGAAGGAAAATATTTTGCTAAAGTCAATCCTGAATTATTTGAATTGCTTCCTAGAATAAAAGATATTATTAACAATATTAGTTTAAAATTTAATGAAGATAAAGATTATAAAGATAAATATTATAGTTCTAAAGAGTATGATGATAATCTACCTGAATTACATTTTAAAGAAGTAAAATGTGGAAATATAATTCCTATTTATAATGATAAAGAAATTGGTTATGATGAATTAATTAGTATTTTAAACGGATTAGAAAAACTTGCTGATGAAGTTTTGAAGTGTGATATTAAAATAGATATAAATGATTCTAGTATTATTAATTTTATGAGTGATAAAATTGAATGTGTTTATAATTTTACAGATTCTGAAGATTATGATATTGAAAAGGAAATGCATAATATTGATAATTGGTATAATAGATCATATAATTGTGATTCATTTAAATTTAGTTCATATCATAATGCAATTATTAATTATATTCATTCTATAAAATACCTATTTGATTATAGTAATAACAATAGAAAAAAAGCAGATTTCTTTAAGGAATATGCTGATTACTGTGATAGATTATTTAGAGGATATGTTTTATATAAAGAAAATGAATCCTTATATAGTGATAGAAAAACAATTGAAGAAAAAATCCATTCTTTGGAAAATGATATTAGTGAATATAATAACTCAGTTCAACTTGTTTCAACTATAGGAGATGAATCATATCAAAAGAAAAAAGAACATTAGTTCTTTTTTTTATTTTCTAAATAATCTTTTACTGGTCCATAACTTTTTCTATGTTCCTTTATTATTCCATACTTACTTATAGCTTCTAAATGTTTTTTAGTTGGATATCCTACATTATTTTTAAAATCATACATCGGATATTTTTTATCTAACTCATACATCATTCTATCTCTTGTAACTTTTGCAAGAACACTTGCGGCACTTATTGTAATACTTCTTAAGTCTCCTTTTATAATTGGTTTAACTGGTATATCTAAATCCAATTTCATTGCATCTGTTAAAACATAATCTGGTTTTATGTGACAATTATTAATAGCAATTGTCATTGCTTCTTTTGTTGCTTCATATATATTTATTTCATCTATTCTTTTTTCTGAGACTATTCCTATTCCATATGATACTGCTTGCTTTTTTATTTCTTCATAAAAGAAGTCCCTTTTCTTTTCACTTAGTTTTTTACTATCAGTTAATCCATCTAAATTAAAATTATCAGGTAAGATACAACAAGCTGCAACCACTGGTCCTACTAATGGTCCTCTCCCTACTTCATCTACTCCACCTATTAATTTATAACCTTTTTCTTTTAAAATTCTTTCGTTTTTATAAGTGTCCTGACAATCTATATATAATTCTATTTTCTTTAAAATATTTTTATTATCTTTATAAGGATAATTTTCTATCTTTTGAAATAAGAAACCATTTATTTCATCATGCTCTTCTAATTCTTTTTTTACTTTTACACTAATATCATCAGATACAATTGGTAATAAACTAACTATTTCAACTATATCAGTATTACTTATAATTCCATGACAAACAAGAGAAGCATCACCTACAACTATAAATTTATTAGAATCGATATCTATTTCTTTTAATTTTGAAAAAATATCCTTTTTTTTCATATTATCACCTTTGTCTTTTATATGCATATAATAATACAGGTTCAACTCTATCATACTCTATATCTTTAAAAACTACTACTTTTAATCTTTTTGTTTCTTTTGATTTTACATTATTAGATGAATCTTCATTATAATATACAATTTCATTATTATTGTAGTATATAAATCCCCAATATACGCTATCAATTTTATATTTAGAATTATTCTTAAAATCGATAGTATAATAATTTCCATCTCTTTTTGAACTAATTAATTCTATTTTATCTTCTAGATTAAGTTTATATTGATCATACTCTGCAATTGCCTTTATTTTATATGATTTATATCTTTTCTTTAATTCTTCATTTAAATAAATTTTTTCATAACTTTTTCCTGCTCCAGATATAGATATAATATAGTTGGTTTCTACAGTAATTAATTCATCTTTTTCATCATAAAACTCTGTATATATTCTTGATGTAATTGGATAATCATTCTTATTAGTAATTTCTACTAATATTCCTTCATCCTTTATATAATAATCTTTTATTTCTATATTTTTAGTTAAATCATAGTTAAAAGCATATTCATTATCTTCATATTTTTTATTAATATCTTTTAATTCCTTTTTAGATTCTTTATCATAATTAATAAAATCCACTTTTTCAAATACTTTTATTCCAACAGTTACTATTATATATATAGATATTGAAACAATTACCATTATTATAACAAAAGTACTACCTTTTTTATCTTTCATATTATCACCTAATGATATTTTACTAATTTATATTTTTTATTTCAAGAAAAAAAGAATATAAAAATTATATTCTGTCAAATGTTATTTTACCAAAATAATTACTTTTTAAATCCTTTATTATGATATTTGAAACTTTTTCATAATCAACTATTCCACCTTTAGAAAGGGCACCTCTTTTTCTTCCAATTAACTCATAAGCTTCAATATAATCTTCATCTAATTCTGATATTCCGTATCTTTCATATAATTTTTTTGGATATAATTCATATAATTTTTTTAGTATGAAACATGCCACTTGATCAGTATTTAGGATTTCTTCTTTTATAGAAGAAAGAGATGCTAGTATATGTGCTTTCTCTTGATCTTCTATTTTAGGCCAAAGAATTCCAGGTGAATCTAGTAGTTCAATATCTTTATTTATTCTTATCCAAGATAGATTTTTAGTAAATCCAGGAGTATTTCCAACACCTGCACTTTTTCTACCAACAAGTCTATTTATTAGAGTACTTTTTCCTACGTTTGGTACTCCAATAATTAAAACTCTAGCAGATCTTTCTTTCATACCTTTAGCAATTCTTTCTTCATTTATTTTTTTCATTATATCTTTAGTTTTATTTATTAACTCATTACAGTTTCCATTCATTAAATCTATAGGTAATACATTATAACCTTGTTTTTTATATACTTCTAAAATCTTATCAGTTTCTTTAGTATCACATAAATCATATTTTGTTACAACTAATATTTTAGGTTTATCTTTAATCAAATCATCAATATCAACTATTTTACTAGATATTGGCATTCTCGCATCTAGAACTTCATATACAATATCAATTAAATTTAATTTTTCACTTATTTCTCTTCTGGTTTTAGCCATATGACCGGGAAACCAATTGATTTGGCTCTTTTGAAACACTTTTTCATTATCTTGATTATTCATTAGAAATCACTTCCTTTTTTTCTATAACATTATAACATAATTATTAAATAGAATTTATATCTTCCTTAAAATTAATCTCAATACTTTTATCTTCATGAATAAAAATATTATCAATATATTTTACAATTCTATTTCTTGTTAACTTTTTTATTTCTTTGCTTTCTACTCTTTTTAAATTCATTTGTTTTAATATCTCATCGTATAATTTGTTTTTTTCTATAGAATGATTAGTGCAAAGGCCATTTGTTATATAACTTTTACAATAATAGTAATCTTTATTTTTCCCTTTCTTTATATACATTGACTCACCACAATCCTTGCATTTAAAATAACCAGATAAAATATCTTTTCCATTATTAGTTTTATTTCTTTTAGGTGCTTTTAATAATTGTTGTACTTTGTTAAAAGTATTTTTATCAATAATTGCCTTATGATGATTTTCAGTTATAGTCCATTCTGATTCATCATTTAATACTTGGTTGTGATTCTTATAACTTACATTTCTATATTTATTTTGTATTAAAGTTCCTATATAAGTTTCATTTTTTAAGATTCTATCAACCATTTTAGCTTTCCACTCTCTTGTATTACTTTGTTTAGATTTACCTATATTATTTTCAAATTTATAAGTTGCAGGATTTGGTATATTATTTTCATTTAAATACTCTGCTATTTCTATTTTTGACTTACCAGACAAATACATTTTAAATATATTTCTTATATTGTCAGCAGCTACTTCATCAATTATAAAATAATGATAATCCTTAGGGTCTTTTCTATAACCATATGGTACTGACGAACCTACATGTAATCCTTTTTTCTTATTAATATCAAAAGAATTTTTTACCTTTTTTGAGGTTTCATATGCAATATAATCATTCATTAGATTTGTAATTGGTACATCAATTCTTTCCATAATATTTTTGGTTTTTAAACTATCATAATTATCATTAATAGAAAATACTCTTACATTAAGTGATGGAAAAATATCTTCAATATATTTATTAACCTCTATATGATTACGACCAAGTCTAGATAAATCTTTAACCATTATCATATTAATTTTACCTTGTGTTATGTCATCTAATAATCTATTAAATCCTGGTCTATCTAGGGATGTACCACTATAACCATTGTCAACATAGAACTCTTTTAATTCGCAATCTAATTCAATATTAGCAATTATTCTAATTAAATCCATTTGTCTTTGAATACTATCTGATTCACTATAATCATCATCTCGTGATAATCTAACATAACCACCAACTTTATACTTAGACATATGAATCACTCCTTTCTATATTATAACATAGAAAAACAGGATTTTACTCCTGTATATATATCGCAATATCTTAATCTTCCGAACTAATTACTAAATTGACTATCTAAGTTTTGTCAACACTAAATTTATATTAATATTATACCACGACTAAAAACACGAAAATATGCGTTTTTTTAATTTTTTTCGTGTA
>CADBYH010000024.1 GCA_902798815.1 uncultured Erysipelotrichaceae bacterium
ATAAGTTTTCCTTCTTTTGTGAAAACTTGAGTCATTCCGACTTTCTTACCTAAGATTCCTTTCATTTAATTTCCTCCATTATTTTGTTTTAATTTCGATATCTACTCCGCTTGGTAAATCTAAGTGAGCTAACGCATCAATAGTTTCCTTGCTTGGATTTTTGACATCAATAAGTCTTTTGTGTGTACGCATCTCGAATTGCTCACGAGAATCTTTGTATTTGTGTACAGCTCTTAAAATTGTGAACTTTTCAATTTCTGTTGGAAGTGGTACTGGACCAGAAATATTTCCACCAGATCTTTTAACAGTTTCAACTATTTTCTTTGCTGCATTGTCTAAGATTCTATGATCGTATGCTTTAATTCTGATACGAATTTTTTCAGTTGACATTTAAAATCCTCCCTTCGCCTATATCTAGTATAGACTTGCTCCGAGCGAATAACCCGATACTTTTTTAGTTAAGTATTGAAATTAATTATCAACTTAACCTGGTGTATCGACAACCTCGCACATCTAAGCAGTCACACGTATAAAATTATATCAGTATATCGTTGATATTGCAAGCAATTTTTGACTTTTTTAATAAAAAAAGCAAGAATGTTGTCATTCTTACTATTTATACTTTAATATTATCTAGACAAAATATTGCATAAATTGGGATGTATCTTATGTCTTTTTTTGTTGAAAAGTTGTTTTCTGTAATTCTATATGCCTGTGGAACAGTAAATTTTTTCATAAATACGGCTAATGATTTTGCTTTTGAATTTGTTCTTGTTGTTATTTCAATTGGAATAATTTGTCCCATTCTATTTTGAATTACGAAATTAACTTCTGCTTTTCCATCTGATTGATAATAATATAATGGATATCCATTCTCTACTAATGTCTTTGCTATATGGTTTTCATATAATGTTTCTTTTAATTGTTCTTCACTTTGCATTTTCTTATCATTCATAAATAGCATTGTGTATAGCATACCATCATCTGGAAGATATAATTTAAAACTCTCTTTATCTTTACAACTGCTTAGAGGAGACTTAATATCTTTTACTTTATAACTTCTATATAGTATTTGATTGTTTACTAAATAGTTAATTGATGATTCATATTCTTTTGCTCTTTTTCCAGATCCAATAACTCCATATTGAAACTTTTTATTTTCTTTTTTTAATTGTTCAGGAATCGAATTTATTACTTCTATTCCTCTATATATATCAATTAAATTTTTATTTATTGCTGTTTCCTTTTTATAAATATCTATTATTTTCTGTTTAATGGCATCTATTTCGTATTCTCTCATTCCTTTTAAGTCCGCTGCTACTACTTCTGGCATTCCTCCTGTTTTTAAGTAGTTACTGAATAGATCTAGAGCTACTTTATGGAAAGGACATGTTTTTCTTTTTTCGAAACATTGTCTTATCAATGTAGATAGATTCTTTTCTTGATGTGCCCATAGGTATTCTTCAAAGTCTAATTCATTCATTCCTTTAAATTGTAATTCTTCTGCTTTAAATTCTGATAAATTCTCTCTTCTTGATGTAATTGCAATAATGTGATAATCACTATGTTCACTACCAAATAGTTTTAATCCTTTTACTATTTCTACATCATTTACATTATCGAAAATTATTAAGGTATCATCTTTTAATATTATTTCTCCTGATTGTAATGATAGATTAATAATTATCTTTTCTGTTGATTTTTCTTTTTTAAAAAGATTAAATAGTTCTTTATTGTTTTCTGTGTTAAAGTATACAACGTTTTTATATTCATGATAACCAAATTTTAGACAAGTAAATGTTTTACCTACTTGTTTTGGTCCATATAGTATCATAGGTTTTCTAATTATATCGTTTTTCCATTTTGATAAAAACTTTTCTATTTTACGTTCCATTTATTGTATCCTCCTAACATATTTTATAAATTAAGTATACTTTTATTCTTTTGATATGTCAATAAAAAAAGACTTTCAAGTCTTTAGTAGTTCAATAATGGTTTTGTATAGTCTAGTCTTAACTTATCTGCTATAGTTACAATAAATTCTGAATTAGTTGGTTTTGCTTTATCTATATCTACGCTATATCCAAATAATTCTTCCATTAGATCCCAATTAGCTCTATTCCAACTTATTTCTATAGCATGTCTTATCGCTCTTTCTACTCTTGATGTTGTTGAATTAAATTTTTTTGCAATCTCTGGATACAATTCTTTTGTGATTCCTCCAATAATTGTTGGGTTGTTATAAACAAGAGTTACTCCTTCACGTATATATTGATAACCTTTTATATGTGATGGTACCCCTAATTCATGAAGTGTTTTTGTAATTGTTAATTGAAGATTGTTGCTATATAAATTTATTCCTTTTGATTCCGGAATAAATTCATTTGCTAAATCAAGTATTTTTGTTTCTAACACTTCTAACTCATATGGTTTTAACATAAAGTAATTTGCTTCTAATTCTGCAACCATTCTTATAATTTCTTGTGAATTATATGATGTTGTAAAAATTACTTTCTTATCTATTTTTTCTTTTCTTAAATACTTTAATACTTCTATTCCATCTTTATTGGGCATGACTAGATCAAGAAGGATCATATCAAAATTATTAACATTACTATTAATTATTTCAATACCTTCTTTTCCGTCTGATGCTTCTAATATAACATCTATTGTTGATGATGAATCAAAGTATTCCTTAACTAACTGTCTAAGTGATTCATTGTCGTCAATTATTAATAATCTTACCTTTTCCATTCTTTCCTCTAATCATATATCACGCAAGTTTAATTATATAATATGTCGGAAAAAAGATAAAGAAAAAACTATGACAAATTATGTCGACAAGATGTCTAGTTAACACTTTTTAGTTTTTCTATAAATATTTTGAATTCTTCTGGTTTTAAGCTTAGTCCACCTAATAGGAATCCTGCGATTGTTGATGATTCATTAAGTATATCAACATTTTTCTCGTTTGCTGATCCACCATATAAAATAATGTT
This sequence comes from uncultured Erysipelotrichaceae bacterium, assembly GCA_902798815.1. Classification (GTDB taxonomy): domain Bacteria; phylum Bacillota_I; class Bacilli_A; order RF39; family UBA660; genus UBA3789. The sequence continues at coordinate 3,000 of CADBYH010000024.1, forward strand.
TCTAGGTAAAATTGATTTTATCATATTATTTACGTTGTCAATTTCTTCTATCGTTGGAATTACTCCTGTACCTATTGACCAAATTGGTTCATAGGCAATTATTATTTTTTCAACATCTTCTTTTGCAATATTCTTTGTTGCTTCTAATATTTCAGTTTTAATTACTTCCTCTACTTTATTTGAATCTCGTTCTTCTTTTGTTTCTCCAATACATAATATTGGTTTTATATCATTTTCAATTAGTTTTTTTATTTTCTTATTTATTTCTTCATTTGTTTCTTTTTGATATTTTCTTCTTTCACTATGTCCTACAATTGTGTATCTTACATTTGAATCATATAAATCTCTTGCTGATACTTCTCCTGTATATTGACCATCATCATAACAACTTACATTTTGTGCTCCTAAATTAAAATTATTTAAATTAAACAAATTAATATTTAAAAGTGTTGGACATAAAACTAAATTATGTATTGAACTTATATCTTTTAATTGTTCTTGATAATCTAAAAATTCATCTTTTGATAAATTACTTTTATTATTTAATACTATAATCAAGAAAACCACTCCTTAATTTTTTTACTTATTTTTGAAAATATTCCAAATCTTGCTTCTGCTTGTTTTTCTATAATCGCTCTATTATATACTTCAAGTGCTCTGTCAGCATAATTTTTTGATCCATAATGCTCTGCTTGAATTCTCGCTTGTTTATCTAAATATTGCAATTCTTTTTTATTATCGTATAAGAATAATATCTTTTCTATATATTCCTCTTCTGTTTCAAAGAATAATCCATTTAAATCTTCTGTTACCATACTTTGAAAAGCCTCATCTCTCATACACACTGGAACTTTACTTGCAGCCATTGCTTCTATAACAGTTAATCCTTGAGTTTCTGTTTTTGAGGCTGTTGCAAATACAGTTGTCACATGATAATAGTATGGCATATCTTCCCATGATGCTTTTCCTGTGAATATGACATTGTTTTCTAATCCTAATGATTTGCTATACATCTCATATTTCTCTTTATCTGGCCCATCTCCTACAATTATCAATTTAATATTATTGTGTTTGTCGGAGAGTTTTTTTTGAGCATCTATTAAGAATTCTACATTTTTTTCTTCTGCTAATCTTCCAACAAATAGTATTACAAAGTCTTTTTTTGATAATCCTATTGTTTTTCTTAATTCATTTGTATTTGAGTCTATCGCTTTTTCTTGATAAAATCTTTCTACTTCTATTCCTGTTGGAATAATATGAATATTCTTTTTGTATTTATATTTCTCTATAAATAACTTATATATTTTATTTGTTGGAACTATTAACTCTGTTGCTGTTGTTTCACAATAGAATCTTGTTAAATATTCTACTAGTTTTTTACTTGATTTATTGAAATATCCTTTTGTTATATAGTGAATGTAATCCTCATACATTGTATGATAAGTGTGTACTAATGGAATATTATATTGTTTTGCTAATAGTCTTGCAAATGTTCCTATTGCAAATTCAGTTTGAGAATGGATTACATCCAATTTCCAACTTTTTATTCTGTTAACTGCTTTAATTGGATATATACTTGTTAGTCTTGAATCATATATTCCAGTTGGTAATCCCGGTATTTTTAGAATTCTTTCTTCTGGATTCCAATCATATTTAAAACTATCTAAATTTGCTGTTACAACATATACTTCATGTCCTTCTTTTTCAAGGGCATTTTTAAGCATCACTACACTAGTTACTAAACCACTAATGTATGGAGTATATGTTTCTGTGAATAAACCTATTCTCATGTTATTACCTCTTATTTCCAGATTTTATTGATTCATTTTTGTAATCTTTTTCCATCAAAAATATTGAATAATCTTTTTCTCTTCCAATTAATTCTAGACCTATTTGTTCTAGATAATCTTGTGTTTTGGTATCATCTAAATCTACCTTTAGAAAAATTTCTTCCATACCAAGAGAGTTGATGGCATAATCTGCTGCTTTTTCAATTATAATTCTTTTCTTTTCTTCATTGATTTTTGGAAGAGTTATATTAGCTATTTTTATATCTTTAGTTCCTTGTAGATGACAAATATCCTTTATTTTTGAAGAATCACTTGTAAATAAATATAAATCTATTTCATTTTCAGTTGGTTCTTTTTTTTGGACAATATCGTTTATTGTTTCTTGATCTAATTTCTTTTCACTTATAAATTTGAAAATCATATCCATATGATTTTCTATATATGGCATGAATATATACATCTTTTCAGTACTCATAATATCCTCTATTTTATAGACTCCAATCCAGGTAGTTTTTTTCCTTCTAGGTATTCTAGAGTTGCTCCTCCACCTGTTGATACATGGAATAACTTATCCTTATAACCTGCTTCTGTTGCTGCTGCTACTATATCTCCTCCACCAAGAATTGTTTTTATATTATTATCACATATATATTTTAGTAATTCATCTGTGTTTTTCTTGTATTTTTCAAATTCATATACTCCTAGTGGACCATTCCATACAACTATTGCTGCATCTTTGATAATACTTTCATATTTATGTAATGTTTCTGGTCCTATATCTAGTCCCATTTCATCACTACCTATTTTATCTGCTTTTTGGATTTTGTATTCTCCTTCGTTTACAAATTCTTTATTAACTGCAAAATCTTCTGGTAATACTATTTTTTCTGGATATTTTTCTAGTATTCCTTTACAAAAATCAATGCTTTCTTCATCTAAAATTGATTTTCCAATTTCATATCCCTTTGCTTTCAAGAAGGTATAAGCCATACCTCCACCTAATAGTATTTTATTTGCTTTTGTAACAAGATTTTCTATAACTCCTATTTTATCTGCTACTTTTGCCCCTCCTAAAACAACTATAAATGGTTGTTCAGGATTATCTAAGATACTAAGAGCATTTATTTCTTTTTCTATTAAGAATCCTACAGCAGATTCAAGATTACTTGCAATACCTACATTTGATGCATGTGCTCTATGAATAGTTCCAAATGCATCATTTACAAATACATCTCCAAGTGATGCCCAGTATTTTCCTAATTCAGCATCATTTCCACTTTCTTTTTTGCCATCTAAATCCTCATATCTTGTATTTTGAATTAAAATAATATCTTTAGGATTCATGCTTTTTATTACTTCTTCTAATTCTTCCCCTCTTGTTTCATCACTAAATAAGATATCCTGTTTCAATAATTCAGATAGTCTGTTTGCTACTGGTGATAAATCATTTTTCTTTAGATCTTCAGCGGTTTTTACTCTTCCTAAATGAGATAGAAGTATTATTTTTGCATTATGATCTAAACAATATTGTATTGTTGGTAATGCTCCTACTATTCTTGTATCATCTACTATTTTTCCATCTTTTATTGGAACATTAAAGTCACACCTAATTATTACTTTTTTATTATCAATATTTAAATCTTTAATTGTTTTCATAGTTTATTCTCCTTATGATATAAGTATATCATTTTTTTTATAAAAAAACTAACAAACTTAGTTTGTTAGTTATTATTATATTTTTTTGAAATACCTTCTACTGCTTTTAACACTTCAATTGGTACAGCAAAGATAATTGTATTTGATTGATCTGAACTTAAATCATTAAGTGTTGATAATGTTCTTAAATGTAATGCTCCTGGAGTATTTCCCATTGTTGTTGCTGCTTCTGCAAGACTATTAGCTGCTTCAACTTCTCCTGCTGCTTTAGTTAAGATTGCTTGTTTTTCTCTTTCTGCTTCTGCTGCCTTAGCAATAACTCTCTTCATCTCTTCTGGTAAGCTTACATCTTTTAATTCAACATTTTCAACTTTAATTCCCCATGGATCTGTTGCAGCATCTATTACCTTACAAATTCCATCAGAAATCTTTTCTCTATCACTTAATAATTCATCTAATGTTACTGTACCTACTACATTACGCATTGTTGTTTGAGCAAGTTGACTTACTGCGTAGTAATAATCATTTACTTCACAGATTGCTTTTCCAGCATCAAAAACCTTGTAATAAATAACTGCATTTATTTTAACAGATACATTATCTTTTGTGATTGTTTCTTGTTCAGGTACATCAACTGCCTTTGTTCTGATATCAACCTTACTATAAGATTGAATTATTGGAAGAACTATTTTCCATCCTGGTGTTAATACTTTTGTATATCTACCAAATGTAAATAATATTCCTCTTTCATATTCATTGATTTGTCTAATTGATATTAAAATTACAAAAACTATTATTCCTATTAATACAAATAACATATATTCACTCCTTTTACTTATTCATTAAATATTTTGCTGTTCTTACCATTTGTGCTGTATAACTCATTTCATTATCATACCAAGATACTACTTTTACAAGTTGTTTTCCTTCAACTTCTAGTACGTTTGTTGATAAACCATCTACTAAAGATCCACATCTTCTTCCAATTACATCACTTGATACAATTGGATCCATTGTAAATTCCATTGTTTCACTTGTGTGTGCTTTTAATACTTCATTTATTTCTTCTTTAGTAGTATTTCTTCCTAATTCTAATGTTAAATCAACTACTGATCCAGTTGGTACTGGCACTCTCATTGCTGTTCCATCTAATTTTCCAGCTAGATTTGGACAAACTAGTCCGATTGCTGAAGCTGCTCCTGTTGATGCAGGTACAATATTTGCAGCACATGCTCTACCACGGCGTGCCATATGTCCCTTTTTATGAGCAATATCTAAAGATGCTTGGTCATTAGTATATGCATGAACTGTTGTCATATATCCTTTTACTATTCCAAATTCTTTATCTAAAGTATCTACTACTGGAGCAAGACAGTTTGTTGTACAACTTGCTGCACTTATGATTTTTTCATCTCCTGTTAAAATTTCATGGTTAACATTATATACGATTGTCTTTAAATCTCCCTTAGCTGGAGCTGAAATAATAACATGTTTTGCTCCGGCATTAATATGTGCCATTGCTTTTTCTTCTGATGTAAAGAATCCAGTTGATTCAAATACTACATCTATATCCAAATCTTTCCATGGTAGCATTGCTGGATCTTGTTCTGAATAAACTTTAACTCTTCTTTCACCAACAACAATATATTCTCCATCAGCAGATATTTCATCAATTCTATAATTTCTATGATTTGTATCATATTTTAATAGATATGCTAATTGATCTGCATCTGTTAAATCATTAATTGCTACTACCTCAAATTCTGGATTTTCTTCCATTAATCTAAAACATAATCTTCCTATTCTTCCGAATCCGTTAATTGCGACTCTTATCATTTTATTCCTCCTATACTCTTATTATATATTTTTTATAATATTATGTAAATAAAAAAACGACTAATAATAGTCGTCTTATTTTTATTGTGGAATTATTTCATCAATATCTAAATAATAACCTAAAACTTCTCCAACATCTTTAATTTTCCCTTTGACAATTATTGTTTGTCCTGATGTTAATGTTTTAACTACATTCCTTGTTTCTTCATTTTTTATTGTACAATGAATTCCAGTTAAATCCCACTCTTTTGTCATAGAGTCTAGTCCAATGTATTTTAAATCCGAATCAATTGTACCAAGTTTACCAGTGATTTCTAGATACTTTCCTTTATATGTATCTTTTGCTGCTGCTGCATTATTTGATAATGCATCCTCTAGTTCATCTACGTCTACTTTTGTATATTCTTTCACTGTTGTAGTTGATTTCTCACTAGTTGAAGTATTATTATCCTTATTTGTTTCATCAGTTGAGTTGTTTCCAAAAACTATAAATAATACAACTATTGCAAGTGGTATAACTGATATAATAATTCCTGCTAATGCAAGATTATCTGGTTTGCCGTTCTTTTTACTATCTGAATACCCTATAATACTTAGTATTAAACCTATGATTGACGTAATACCACATGTAATAAAACCTAATAACGAACAAATAAAACCTCCTGTTGTTAGACCAGATCTTTTTACTGGGACATTTTTTTCTTTTTTTTCCTCCATTTTTCGATTCTCCTTTCTACTAAAATAGTATCATAATATATTAGATTTTTCTACTATATTTTTCTAATATATTTTTTAATGCATATAAATTATAAAATAATTGTAGGTGATAAATATGAACTTTGTTCCTAAAAGTACTAAGAAAAAAGAAAATTCTATATATAAATCTTTATATCTTAAGGAAGATTTAGTTAAGAAAATTGATGAAATTGCTAAAGTTAATAATACTTCATTTAACAATGTAGTTGTTAGTATGATAGAGTTTTGTTTACTTGATGAAAATGATAACAAAGAAAATAATGATAATAAAAAATAAAACATTCACAATTATGTGAATGTTTTTTATTCATGAAAATAACTTCCTCCAATAAATTCTCTTATAACCGCATCTTCTGGAATTGATTCTGAAGGTATTGGTAAGAATAATCTTAATGAATTTATTAATCTTTTTGCTTCTTCGTAATATGGTGATGTACTATCTACTGAGTATAACAATGGTTCAACATATGTTTTTAATACTCCAATTTCATAGATTGCTGCTGAATTAATTGTCGCATCCGATTCATCTTGATATGGGAAGATATATTTTTCTTCTCCTTCACGTACACTTGCCCATTGTTTTAATGTACTATCTACCGGATAATCTCTTGTTCTATTATCTCTTACTATTCTTCTTAATAATCTATTATCTGTTGTTGGGATTCTGTTATGAGAATCTAGATTTAATTCTGTTAATGGACAGATATAAATCTTGAATTTTTTTTCTCTTGGGATGTTTGTTAATATTTTTGTATCTAGAGCATGAATTCCTTCAATTATTAATATATCGTTTGATTCTAATTTCATTTCATTGTGATATTCTTTTTTACCTAAACCAAAATTATATGTTGGGATTTTTACTTTATCTCCATTTAATAATTGTTGCATTTGTTTATCAAACAATTTTAAATCTACTGCTTCTAAGCATTCAAAATCATAATTTCCATTTTCATCTTTTGGAGTATGTTCTTTGTCTACAAAATAATCATCCATTCCAATTGTCTTTGGATTAAGTCCAAAACTTTTTAGATACATACATAGTTTTCTTGATGTTGTTGTTTTTCCTGAAGATGATGGCCCTGCCATTAAGACAATTTTAACTTTATTTTTCTTAGCAAATATATCTTTTGCAACATTTAATAATCTATTACTTTGTAGTGTTTCATCCATCTTTATTAGATCACTTATTTTACCTGTTGATACAACTCTATTTAAATCTACTGAACTTTTTACTCCTATTAGAGATGCCCATTCTTTATATTCTTTAAATACTTCATACATATGTGGATGATGTTGATATTTCTTTATCTTTTCATGAATATATATTGTTGGGAATCTTAAAACAAAACTATTTTCATCAATATATGTTAAATCAAATTCTTTTACTCTTCCTGTAGATGTTGGCATTAAACTATAGAAATAATCATAAATATTACCTAATCTATAAATAGTAATATAATTATCTGTATTATATTTTAATACTCCTGATTTTGTATCTTCTCCAATGCCTTCAAAATAATTAATTGCTTCTAATCTATCTATAGTTAATTTAGCAATTGGAAGATCTTTATTTACTATTTCTTTCATTACAAATTTTAATTTTTCTATTTTTTCGTCTGTAATTTTAAATTCTGTTTTTATATATAATCCTTTATCTAATGAGTGTTCTACTTTTATTTTTGCTTTTTTTCCAAATAGTGTATATACAGCATATAACATAATGATAATTAATCCATTAATATGAGATCTATTTCCTTCTGCTGATGTTAAATCTAAAAATTCTATTTCAGATTCTTCCATGATTTTTTCTGATAATTCTTTTAATCTATTATTAACTTTAGCAAGGATTATAGGATGTTTTCTTTCTTCTTTATGATCCATTAGGATTTCTTCTAAAGTTATTCCTTTACTATATTTGTATTTTTTCTTATCAATTGTGACCTGGATTGACTCTATCATTTTCAACACCTCTTTATTATCTTTAATTATATCATATCATGATTATAACACAAATATTTATTATTATTAAAAAAAACTACACTTTTGTAGTCTTTCTATTTTTAAATCTTGTCGCTAGATCTTTTATTTTTCTCATTCTATGATTAAGTCCTGATTTAGTAATTGATTTTCCTGTTTCAAGACTCATTATCTCAGATAGTTCCTTTAAAGATGCTTCTGGATATTTTTTTCTATATTCGACTGTTTGTCTTGTTTTTTCATCTAATAGAGTTAATCCATCATTTTCTTCAATAATAGCAATATGTTTTAATTGAATATTGGCTGTTTCAAATACCCTATCCATATTTGCTTGTTCACAGTTATTTAATCTATTTGTTTTATTTTTTTGATCTCTATAAATTCTGACATTTTCATAATATAGAACTGCGTTATTGGCACCTAAAATTTTTATAAAGTCACTTATTTTTTCTGCTTCTTTTATATATATCATATATCCTTTATCTCTTGCGAGTATTTTGGCATTTAGGTCAAATAAATTCAATAATTTTTGAACAAAAACTGCCTCTTCAGGTTGTTGAATCAATAATTCCATATGATATCTTGATTTTTTGGGATCATTTATACTTCCTGTTGCGAAGAACACTCCTCTTAAATATGATCTTATTTCTTCATTTGCTCCTATTATATATTTTGGTACTACCTCTAAATAATTACCATCATTATCAGTGATACCTAAATCTTTACAAATTTTATCTATATTGTTTTCAATGCTTAATTGGTGCAATTTCTTTTTACTGAAATTAAGATTTTCAATTACTTTTTCTTTTATAGATGTATCGTATAAATCTTCTATTTCTTCAGCTATCCTTTTAATTAGAAAAAGATTTTCTGATGTTAATGTTATTTTATCTTTTGTTATATGTCCATTATTTCTTATAAATGCTGACAATTCTGCAATAGTTTCTGATTCATTACTTTTTATATTAGATATTTCTTCTTTTATTTTTATTGTATATGACATTATTTTCTCATAAGATATGAAAATATTAGTGAACTTAATTTAAGACTATCATGTTTTAATGTATTATCTTCATCTATTATTATTATATCGTCTTCTATTAATTCTATTCCAATTTCTTTTAAGACTTTTCTATCAATTAGAACTGGATCTTTTTGTTCTTCACTTTCATATCTCTTTGCCATTTCTTCGCTAACTTTTTTATTATTAGCAATTACTACGTCAACATTTCTTTTGTTTAAATATCTATTTAAAAGTTTAATATGATCTCCTACTGTGAAATTATCAGTTTCACCTGGTTGAGTTACAATATTACATAAGTACATTATTGGAGCATTACTCTTATCTAATGCTTCTTTTACTTGATTACAAATAATATTTGGTAAAATACTTGTGAATAGACTTCCCATACTAAATATTATTAAATCTGCTTCATTTATGGCATTTATTACTTCGGGTAATACTTTTGGTTCATCTTTATAAAATATTTTTTCAAATTTTTTATTAGATTTTGTAATTTGTTCTTCTCCTTCTATTACATCACCTTCTGTATCTAATCCCATTAATGTTAAATCTGAATCTTCTGATATTGGTAATACTGTATGTCTTACATCTAATATTTTACTTAAATTTGAAATTGAATCTTTTAAAGATCCTGTTATGTCTAACATTGCTGTTAAAATTAAATTTCCTACAGCATGACCATCTAAGTCACTTGATGTATTAAATCTATAAGACATCATTTTTTTGATTGGTTCATCTATTTGAGATAGATTAGTTATTACCTTTCTAATATCTCCTACAGCAGGTGTATGAAATTCTTCTCTTAATTTACCTGTTGATCTTCCGTTATCTGAAACTGTTATTACTGCAGTAATATCCACCGGAAAATCTTTTAGTCCTCTTAATAAATATGATATTCCAGTTCCTCCACCAAATACTACAACTTTTTTATACATATAACTTCCTCCTAATATACTAATTCATCATTTATATATAATTTGTTTTTTCTACTTTTTATTAGTAATAATATACCTAATATAATACTAATTATTGAAACTAATTGAGCCATTTTTATTGATCCTAGCATAAGAGAATCTGATCTAATTGTTTCAATAACTAGTCTAGATAGTCCATACCATAATAGATATATACTTGTTAGCATTCCTGTTTTTATTGTTTTAATTTTTCTAGTAACTAGTAAAACTATGAAACCTAATAAAGATAATACTGATTCATAAAGAAAAGTTGGTTCTCTATAATTATTATTAATATACATTCCATTAATTATGAACTTTGGCAAATGAAGATTTTCTAAAAATGCTTTTGATACAATTCTTCCATATGCTTCTTGATTAAAGAAGTTTCCCCATCTACCAATTGCTTGGGCAATTATTAATCCTACTACTATTATATCTAGTAATAATAAAATATTAATATTATGTTTCTTTGTGTATATAAGTAGAAATATTAACGCTGATATTAGACCTCCATGAATAGCAAGTCCTCCATGCCAGATCATAAATATCTCTATAATATTATTTAAGTAATAATCTAAATTAAATAGTACATAATAACATCTTGCTCCTAAGATACCAATTATTATTGTATAGAATACTATATTATTTAATTCTTCTTCTGGCAGATCTTTTTTCTTTGTTTCTTTACTTACTAATATATATCCTATAATAATTGCTACTAAAATAAAGAAAGAGTACCATCTAATTTGAATAAATCCCAAATCAAATAATACACTATCCATGTTTTTTCACCTTATTAATAATTTTCTTTATTATTTCTTCCATAATAAAATTTGTTATTGATAAGAGTATTGCTGCAAATAATGCAATATAAATATTTTTTAATTCAAAATGACTTCCTAATATCCAATCTGTTAGTTTTAATATAAAAAGATTAATGCATGGATAAAATAAACCTAATGTTATTCCTGTAATAGGGATAGTTAAGGTTATTAAGATTGGTTTTATAGTCTTATTTAATATATATGTTGTTAGAACAATTATTGCTGACCAGATTATTAGATGTTTATTATCAATATATATTGAGTCAAAAAAACTTGTTACTATAATAAATACTAGGGTATAACCAGCCATATATAATAACCAATCAATAAATCTATTTATCCTTACTTTGTTTTTTTCTTTTATTATTATTTGCATTTTTATTCTCCTATAACAATTTCTTTAAGAACTGTCCAGTATATGATTTATCTACCTTGCTAACTTCTTCAGGCGTTCCTGTTGCTACTACTTCTCCTCCTTGGTCTCCACCTTCGGGTCCTAAATCAATAATATAATCTGCTACTTTTATGACATCTAAATTGTGCTCAATAACTACTACGGTATCTTTATTATCTACTATTTTTTGTAAAATTGCAAGCAAACGCTTTATGTCATCTGTGTGTAATCCTGTTGTTGGTTCGTCTAATATAAATAAGGTTTTTCCTGTTGCTTGTTTTTGCAATTCTTTGGCCAATTTTACTCTTTCTGCTTCTCCTCCTGATAGTGTTGGAGCACTTTGTCCTAATTTTATATATCCTAATCCTACATCTTCTATTACTTGAAGTTTTCTTTTTATTTTTGGAACATTTTCAAAAAATGATAGTGCTTCTGTTACTCGCATGTCTAATACATCTGCAATATTCTTTCCTTTATATCTTATGTTTAATGTTTCAGTATTATAACGAGTTCCATGACATACTTCACAAGGAACATAAACATCAGGTAAGAAATGCATCTCAATTTTTTTCACACCATCTCCACGACATGCCTCACATCTTCCACCTTTAACATTAAATGAGAATCTATTTTTTTCAAATCCAAATATTTTTGCTTCTTTTGTATTTGTGAATAATTCTCTAATATCATCAAATACTCCTGTATATGTTGCGGGATTTGATCTTGGTGTTCTTCCGATTGGATTTTGAGATATTGCAACTACTTTATCAAGGTTATCTATTCCTAATATCTTTTCATGTTTTCCTGGTCTCTCTTTTGATTTATATATTTTTTGATATAATGCCTTTGAAAGTATTTCATTTATTAGAGTTGACTTACCACTTCCTGATACTCCTGTTATTACTGTAAATGTACCTAATGGAATATCTACATCAATATTTTTTAAGTTATTTTCTTTTGCTCCCTTTATTTTTAGATACTTTTTATTCCCTTTTCTTCTTGTTTTAGGTATATCAATACATTTTTTGCCAGATAAATATTGTCCTGTTATACTTTTTTCATTATTCATTACTTCTTTAGGTGTTCCTTCAGCAACAACATACCCACCTTGATCTCCTGCACCTGGACCAATATCAACCAAATAATCACTTGCTAGCATTGTATCTGTATCGTGTTCTACTACAATAAGTGTATTTCCTAAGTCTCTCATTTCTAATAATGATTTTATTAATCTGTCATTGTCTCTTTGATGAAGTCCTATACTTGGTTCATCTAATACATATAATACACCTGTTAAATGGGATCCTATCTGTGTAGCTAATCTTATTCTTTGAGCTTCTCCTCCTGATAGTGTTCCTGCTGATCTACTTAGAGTTAAATATTCTAGTCCTACATTTGATAGAAAATTTAATCTGTCCAATATTTCTTTTATTACTAATTTGGCAATTTCTTGCTTTTCCTTTGATAGTTTTAAGTTTGTAAAAAATGGTATTAAATCTTTAATTGACATTTCTGTTACTTCATAAATATTTTTGTTTCCTAGTTTTACAGATAATACTTCATCTGATAGTCTTGCTCCATGACATGTATCGCAAGTATGCTCTACCATATAATTTTCTAACCAGTCTCTTATCCAAGTAGATGTTGTATTCATATATCTTCTTTCTAATCTATTGATGATTCCTTCATAGAAATCCATTTTATCCCTAGCAATTCCTCCTCTAGTTGAATACTTTATTCTAATTGGTTCATCACTTCCAAATAGTATTAGATTTTGTTCTTTTTTCTTCAACTTTTTCCATGGTTTAGTCATATCAATTTTATAATGTTTACACAAACATTCTAATTCCATGTATTCTATTGCTTCCTTTTCATCAGTTAAAGTTTTAATACAACCTTCTTCTAATGACTTGGTATCGTCTGGTATTATTAAATCTTGATCTATTTGAAGTTTCATTCCTAGTCCTTTGCAATCTGGACATGCTCCAAATGGTGCATTAAAGCTAAATAGTCTTGGTTCTAACTCAGGAATTGAAAATTCACAATGAGGACAAGCAAATGATTCAGAGAAGACTAATTCTTTTTTATTATCTCCTAGTATTTCTATTACAACTTTACCGTGAGATAGTTTTGTTGCAGTCTCTAATGCCTCAAATAATCTTGATCTTGATTCTTCTTTAATAATTAACCTATCAATTATTACTTCAATATCATCTTTTTTATTTTTATCAAGATTAATATCTTCTGATAAATCATAGGTTTCTTTATTAATTCTTACTCTTACATATCCTTCTTTTCTTAGGTCATCTAAGATATCTTTATGTGTTCCTTTTTCTCCATGTACAACTGGTGACATTATTATCATCTTTGTACCAATAGGATATTCAAGTAATTTATTTGTCATTTCTTCAACACTTTGAGAAGTTATTGGAATATTATGATTTGGACAATATGGTACACCTACTCTTGCGAAGACTAATCTTAAATAATCATATATCTCTGTTACTGTTCCTACCGTTGATCTAGGATTATTATTAGTTGTTTTTTGATCAATTGAAATTGCTGGTGATAATCCTTCAATAGAATCAACATCTGGTTTTTCAGTACCACCAAGAAATTGTCTGGCATATGCAGATAGACTTTCTACATATCTTCTTTGTCCTTCAGCATAAATAGTATCAAATGCTAATGATGATTTCCCGCTACCTGATAATCCAGTCATAACAATAAGTTTATTCTTAGGTAATTCTATATTAATATTTTTTAAATTATTTTCTCTTGCACCTTTAACAATTATCTTATTCATTTAGATTTTCCTTTCTTTTGACATGTTTTCTGATATCTGTCTATCAAGTCACTAGCAGTTCTGATGCTATTTCCAAATACATTACTTACATCTTGATATATATAATTGTCTTTTAAGTAATCTGATTCTTCAGGAGTAATTGGATATAAATCAAGAAAAGTTTTTAGACTTATTGGTGACATTTTAATAGCAAGATCTAGTATTTCTTCTCTAGTAAGTACCTTTAATATTTCCATTTTTTCTGTAATATATATATACCCCAAAGTATCATCATATGACTTATAACCTGCATCAAATCCATATGTTTTTCCAAATCCTCTAACTAGAGCAAGATCTACATCTGTTTCTACAGGTCTAATAAATCTAAAACAATCTTCTGGATTTTTACACATATGGAAACCACTTTTCATATATTGAAGATCACTAGTAGTTTGATATTCTTTACCTATTTCATAATTAATTCCATCTAAATTGTTTTTTAATCCTTTAAAAAACACTTTATATGCAATTATTTCTTCATTTTTTTTCATTCTATTCACCCATTTATCAGATATTATAACACATTTTAATAGTATTTTATTTAATTATTTACTCTGAGATAATATTTTTTTAATAGATTTTTACGTATGTTAATCGATAATAATTGATAAATTATATTTTGATTCTTTATAATTTAAGGTAGAGAGGAGTGTGGAAGTTATATGGGAAAATGTCTAAAAGATTACTTTAAAAATTGGAGTGTTACAAAAGGGAGAACTTCAAGAGGAGACTACTGGTTAACAGTTTTAGGAGTATTTTTAATATCATTTGTTGGATATCTATTTTTACTTATATTAGCACCTATTGCTGATAAAGTTGGTATGACAAGTATTGTTGCTGTTATTACTTTTGTTGTTTGTATTGGATGGATGATTTTATTGTATTTTATTCCATTTGTTGGTTCATTAATTATATTTGTACTTACGTTATTCCCTTCTGTAAACGAAGGAAATAAATACTAAAAAGAGAGTTCATTATGTGAAGTTGTCAACGATAAGTGGACACTAAAAAAGATTAATTAAAGCCTAGTTGAGTTCTATACTCAATTGGGTTTTTATATTGTAACGCGTAACTTGGT
>CADBYH010000025.1 GCA_902798815.1 uncultured Erysipelotrichaceae bacterium
CCTCTAAAATTATCTATTGCGTTTGCTTCTGCATGGCATACATACATATATTTAGTCTCTAGAGGATTTCCTTCTCTATCCCAAGGAAATTTATCATCATCAAAATTATTTGGAGCACCATTATAACCAGTTGATAATATTCTATTATCTTTTGAAACAATACATGCACCGACCTGTGTATTTGGGTCTTTACTTCTTCCTGCAGTTATCTTTGCAATACTCATAAAGTATTCATCCCATGTTAAATAATCTTCTCTTTTATTCATAAGTTTTCCTCCTATATAAATAATAACATTTATAATGAAATAAGTATATATTGTAAATGTTAAATTACTATGATAATATTGTTGTTGTGTTTATAGGGAGTACATATTATGTCAAATGATTTTTTAAAAATTAAAATTCATAATGAAATAAATTATTTTGAAGAAACTGAAAATGATTTTGGTATATATACATATTTGCGTAATAATAATATAGGTGAAAAGCTTGTTTTATCTGCTTCAGTTTATGATGGTTCATTTGTTGTGATAACTGATTATTCTTCTAAAAGATTTCATGAAGATATGCAAAGATTATTATTTGATAGGTTTGGAGTAAGTGACTTTTATATTCAGGCTAATGGAAATTATTTTGCAATATGGAAAAGTAAAGAATTAAGTTCATTGGAGTTTGATGTTATCTTGGGTATAATTAATGAGATAAAGCAATATACACAAAAATTTTTAATTCCTATATTTATAGGGATTAATATTCCAAATATTGTAAAAGAATATGATAGTGAATTTGATATGGATGAATTGATAGATACTATTGTGAATCAGAAAAAGAAAAATGAAAATATATTGATAAAAGAATAATTTAATAAAAAAGTGTTTGTAAAAAAGTTGCTTTTTAGTTGTTTTTAAGATATTATATATATGTATTTTATAAGTGTGATGACGGGTGTGGAAAGCCAAGAGCAGTATGTTAGAGAGATGATTCACTTAGAATAAGTAAGGTGGAACCGCGGGGTATACTCGTCCTTACAAATATTCTAAGTGTTTTTATTTATAAGGAGGATAAATATGGAAAAATTAACAATGGAAAAAGTAGTTAATTATGCAAAACAATATGGATTTATATTCCAAGGGAGTGAAATATATGGAGGACTTGCTAATTCTTGGGACTATGGACCATTAGGAAGAGAATTAAAAGAAAATATTAAAAAGGCATGGTGGCAAAGATTTATTCAAGAAGAAAAGAATAGTTATGGATTAGATGCTGCTATTATTATGAATCCTAATGTATGGGTAGCAAGTGGACATGTTACTAGTTTTACTGATCCATTAATTGATTGTAAGAGTTGTAAATCAACGGCTGGGACAATAAAAAGCTAGAAGATTTCATTAATGATAATAAAATAGTATGTCCTAAATGTGGAAAAAGTGATTTTACTGGAATAAGACAATTTAACTTATTATTTGAAACTCAAATGGGTGTTACTGAGGATTCATCTTCTAAAGTATATTTAAGAGGTGAGACTGCTCAAGGTATATTTGTTAATTTCAATAATGTACTTAGAAGTCAAAGGGCTAAAGTACCATTTGGTATTGGACAAATTGGTAAAGCTTTTAGAAATGAAATCACTCCAGGAAACTTTATTTTTAGAACAAGAGAATTTGAACAAATGGAATATGAATTTTTCTGTAAACCAGATACTGATTTAGAGTGGCATAAATATTGGAAACAAAAATGTTTAGATTTCTTAAAAGATTTAGGTTTAAAAGAAGAAAATTTAAGATATAGAGATCATGATCCAGAGGAGTTGGCGTTCTATAGTAAAGCAACAACTGATATTGAATATTTATATCCAATGGGTTGGGGAGAACTATGGGGTATTGCTGATAGAACTGATTATGATTTATCAGTACATGAGAATCATTCTAAGACTGAATTGAAATACTTAGATCCAGAGACTAATGAGAAATATGTTCCTTATGTTATTGAACCTAGTGTAGGAGTTGATAGGTTATTACTTGCAGTAATATGTAATTCATATGAAGAAGAGAAACTTGAGGGAGGAGATACACGTGAGGTATTAAAAATTGCTCCAAGTTTAGCTCCATATAAAGTGTGTGTTTTACCTCTTGCTAAGAAGTACCATAGTGAAAAAGCAAATGAAGTATTTGAAATGTTATCTAAGAATTTCATGACTTCATATGATGAGACTGGAAGTATAGGTAAGAGATATAGAAGATGTGATGCGATAGGTACTCCTTTTGCAATAACAGTAGATGATGAAACTATTAATAATGGAACAGTTACTGTAAGAGATAGAGATACAATGGAACAAATTACTTTAAAATTAGATGAAGTAGTTAATTATATTGAAGAAAGAACTAAATTTTAGTTCTTTTTTTTTGCAAAATAAAAGAATTATATATGAAAAATCAAAAAATGAGGGCGATTTTCTATCAAAAATAATAAATTGAGTTGATTTTTTAGTTCATTTCGATTATAATAGCAGGCACTTATTGAAAAGGGGGATTATTTCATGGAAGAAATAAATATTAAAGATTTGTTAAGTTATTTTTTAACTAAAATATGGATACTTATTATTATTGTTGTACTTGCATTAATAATAGGTAATGTTTATTCACTATGTGTAAAGGTACCATTATATCAAAGTAAAACAAAATTAGTATTAGTTAGTGAATCTAATAAACAAACAGGTATTACACAAAATGATGTAATGCTTAATAATAATTTGGTAGCTACTTATTCAGAAATGATTAAGAGTAGAGATATATTAAATCAAGTTATTAAGAATTTGGATTTAGCAAATGAAACTGCTGAATCTTTATCTAGTAAAATAGATGTTTCAACTACAACTAATACACAAACTATTATTATTAGTGTATCTTATACAGATGGAGAAACTGCTAAATTAATTAGTGATGAAGTTGCTAAAGTATTTGCCGCAGAAATTAAAAAAATATATAAGTTAGATAATGTTCACATATATGAAAAAGCAATAGTTCCTGAAAATCCATATAATATGAATATTGTTAAAGAAAATGTTATATATTCAGCTGTTGGAATTGCATTAGGTGGAGCAATTATATTTATATTATTCTTCTTTGATACAACAATTAAATCAAGTGAGGATATAGAAGAAAAAATGGAATTAAATGTATTAGGAGTTGTTCCCAAAGTGTCTAATAAGGCAGGTGACAAATAATGAAAAAAGTTAAAAATTATGATATGTTGATGGTTGATTATGATCCAAAAGGAAGTTATGCAGAAGCTATAAAATCTGTAAGAACTAATCTACAATTTTCATCTGTTAATAAGAAGATGAAAATAATATTAGTTACATCACCAGAACCTGGGGATGGAAAAAGTACAACGAGTGCTAACTTAGCTGTTGCTTATGCCCAAGATGGAAAAAATGTTTTAATTATTGATTGTGATTTGAGAAAAGGATGTCAACATATAATATTCGATGTTAATAGAGATAATACTTCTGGATATTCAAACTTGATATTAGACTTTGATAAAGATATCAATTTAAAAAATTATATAGTTAAGTCAGGTATTAAAAAGTTATCTGTATTAACTAAAGGACCTACTCCTCCAAATCCAATTGAACTATTATCAAGTGATAAGAATAACAAATTATTAAATGAATTAAAGAAGACATTTGATATTATCATTTTAGATTGTCCTCCTGTTATAGGATTGAGTGACACACTTGTATTAACTAAGTATAGTGATGCAAACATAGTAGTAGTATCAAGTAAGAAGACTAAGATGGAATCTTTAAAATCATTAAAGAAATCATTTGATAAAGTTAATAGTACAATTACAGGTATTATTTTAAATAATGTAAAACAAACTAAAAAATCTTATTATTACTATTATGGTGAATAATATGAGGGATATCCATTCTCACATAATGTATGGTATAGATGATGGAGCTAGTACAAAAGAAGAAAGTTTATCTATCTTAAAAAAAGCATATGATGATGGCATTACTGATATAGTTCTTACTCCACACTATATTAATAAAAGTAAATACAATTGTAATAATAAGAAGAAACAAAAAATACTTAATGAACTTAAAAAAGAATTAAAAAAAGATAATATTGATATTAATTTATATTTAGGTAATGAAGTAATGATTGATAGAGATATTATTAAATTAATAAAAAAAGATGAAGTAGCTACTATCAATAAATCTAAATATATTTTAGTTGAATTTCCGATGAATAGTGAAGAAAAAGATAGTATCAATATTATGTTTGAATTAATAAGAAAAGGGTATTTGCCAATACTTGCACATCCAGAAAGATATAGTTATGTTAGAAAACATCCTGAAAAAATTGATAAGTATATTGAAATGGGAGTTTTATTACAAGGAAATTATTTATCACTTTTTGGAAAGTATGGTAAAGAAGCTAAAAAGTTTTTAAAGAAGCTTTTAAAACAAAGAAAAATAACAATACTTGCTAGTGATATACATAAAGGAAAGAATAAATATAGAATAAAAAGATTAAAAAGGAAGCTAATGTGGTTGATTAGAGATAAAGATTATATTGAGAAAATTCTTGATACAAACTTTATAAAAATTATTAAAAATAAAGAGTTATAGAAAGTAGAGGTGCTACCATGAATAGTGATTTAACTATGGAAAAGGTAGTTGATAGTAGTAATTATAAAACAGGATTCTATCACATTAGTAAAAGATTATTTGATATTATATTTTCATTTATTGGATTAATATTTTTAATTCCAATTACAATTATTTTAAAAATAGCTTATATGTGTACAGGAGATTTTCATAGAATATTCTTCGTACAAGAAAGAATAGGAAAAAATGGAAAAATATTTAAATTTTATAAATTTAGAAGTATGGTTCCTAATGCAGATGAGGTATTATTTAGAACAATGGAATTGGATAAAATAATAGCAGAAGAATATCAAAAGAATAAAAAATTAAAACATGATCCTAGAATAACTAAAATGGGAAAGTTTATTAGAAGTACTTCAATTGATGAATTACCTCAATTAATTAATATATTTTTAGGACATATGTCGTTTGTAGGTAATAGACCATATTTACCTAGAGAAAAAGGAGATATGGAAAAATACTATGAAGATATAATTAAAACTAAACCAGGGCTTACAGGTTATTGGCAAGTAAATGGTAGAAGTGAAACAACATTTGAAGAAAGATTAGATTTAGAAAGTTATTATTCAAATAATGCAAGTTTAAAATTAGATATAAAAATATTTTTTAAAACTTTTAAGGTTGTATTATTTAAAATAGGTGCAAGATAAAAAGGGTATTTATTATAATTAGACATTTTATATTTTAACAGTAAAACAAAAATAAATACTTATGAAAAGTATTTATTTTTTACGGTATACATGAAAGGTTGATTTTTGTGAAAGAGATTGATATTAAACAGGAAAAGATATTAGGAAAAAATAAAAGAATTACAATACTTAATACTACAATAGATGTTTTAACTGTAGAGGAAACTATTAAATTAGTGGATAAATATATTAAGACAAAGACACCATTACATTTAATGGGAGTTAATGCAGATAAAATTAATGAAGTAAATGAAAATAGTTTGATGAAAAAAATAGTGAATAGTTGTGGAATAATAAATGCTGATGGAGCAAGTGTTGTTTTAGCTAGTAAGTATTTAGATAAACCTTTACCTGAAAGAGTAGCTGGAATAGATTTAATGCAAGATTTAGTAAGACTAAGTTCTGATAAGGGTTATTCAATTTATTTATTAGGCGCAAAACAAGAAGTAGTTGAAAAGACTAGTGAAGTGTTAAAAGAAGAGTATCCTAAATTAATTGTAAAAGGTATAAAAAATGGATATTTTAAAGATGAAGAATGGAAAGATATTTCTAAAGAATTAAAGAAAATAAAACCTGATATTGTTTTTGTTGGCATTACTTCTCCTAAAAAAGAGTATTTAATAGAGTATTTACAAAATGATGGTAATAAATCAGTATTTATGGGTGTTGGTGGAAGTTTTGATGTTATATCTGGAAATATTCCTAGAGCGCCAAAATGGATGCAAAAATGCAATTTAGAATGGTTATTTAGAGTAATGCAAGAACCAAGAAGGTTATTTAAAAGATATTTTGTTGGAAATAGAAAGTTTATTAAAGCTGTAAAACAAGAAAAAAAATATAAATAAATTAATAGTTGAAGGAGAATATTTAACATGAAAAAAGTATCAGGAATTTTAGGATATTTAATATATTTGTTTTTTGGATCTTGGATGCCTCACTATTTTATGGGGTATACATTTATAATACCTAAGTATATTAGAATTGTTTCAGCAAAATTTCTTTTTAAAAAATGTGGTAAAAATGTAGATATTGGTAGAAATATTAAATTGAATTCTCATATTTCAATTGATGATAATTCTGGTATAGGAGATAGATGTTTTTTTAGTGGGAATGTTTCCATTGGTAAAAATGTTATGATTGCTCCTGAATGCATGTTTATTGCAAGTAATCATAATTTCGATAGAATAGATATCCCTATTAATATGCAAGGCAGTAATTCTAATGGGATTGAAATAGAAGATGATGTATGGATTGGAGCAAGGGCAATAATTCTTGATGGTGTTCATATAAAAAAAGGAACAATTATTGCAGCAGGAGCTATTGTTACTCATGATACAGTAGGATATTCAGTATATGGTGGAAATCCTGCTAAACTTATAAAAAAAAGGAAGTGATTAATATGAAAATATTAATGACAGGAGTAGATGAAAATAGATTTGGTGGTATGTGGACTGTTGCTAATAATTATATATGTAATAGTAAATACAATAAAGAAGTTGATTTAACATATGTAGCTACATCTACAAATGGATCTATTATAAAAAGAACATGTTTGATGTTGAAAGCGTTTATTAAAATAAAATCTATATTAAGTAAGAAACAGACTGATATTGTTCATATCCATATGGCTGAAAAAGGAAGTACATTTAGAGCTAGAATAATTACAAAAATAGCAAAGAAATATAATGTAAAAGTTGTTATTCACTTACATGCAGGTCCTTTTATGGATTGGTATTCAACTTTAAATGAAAAGAAAAAAAATCAAATAAAAGAATTATTTGATTTATCAGATAAGGTATTAGTATTAGGAAATTTTTGGAAAGAACAGTTAGCTGCTTTAGTTAAAAAAAATAAAATAGAAGTTCTTTATAATGGTGTTAAGGTACCCTCATCAAACAAATATAATATTAATGGTAAATATATTACTTTTATGGGTGTATTAAAGAAAACAAAAGGAATATATGATTTAATTGATGCCATAAAATTAATTGATAAAGAATTACCAAAAAATATTATAGTTAAAGTTTGTGGGATTGATTTAGAAGGTAATGTTCAAGAATATATAAATAGTCATAATTTAGAAAAGAGAATTGAATTAGCTGGATGGGTTGATGAAAAGAAAAGAAAGACAATATATGCAAATACTGTGATAAATGTATTACCTTCATATTATGAAGCTTTATCTATGACTGTTATAGAATCAATGGCTAATGGAATACCTATAATAACTACTAATATTTCAACAATGAATGAAATGTTAGATGATAAAGAATTATTAATTGATACTGGTAATGTTAAAGAATTGAGTGAAAAATTATTATTATTTATTAATAGTCAGTCAAAAAGAAAAAATGTAAGTAAAAGAATATATAAAAGAGCAAAAGAATTATTTTCAGAAGAAGAAATGATTAATAATACTTTGAAGATATATTCTAAGGTGGCGAGTAAATGAAAAAAGTAATGTTGGTATTTGGGACAAGACCTGAGGCAATTAAAATGTGTCCTCTTGTAAACGAATTAAAAACAAGAAAGGGAATTCAAACAGTAGTATGTGTTACTGGACAACATAGACAAATGCTTGATCAGGTTTTAGAGGTTTTTAATGTTGTTCCTGATTATGATTTATCAATTATGAAGGATAAACAGACTTTATTTGATGTTACTACTAATATATTAAATAAGATAAAAGAAGTTCTTGAAAAAGAAAAACCTGACGTTGTATTAGTTCATGGTGATACAAGTACAACTTTTGTTACAGCACTAGCATGTTTTTATTTACAAATTCCTGTTGGTCATGTTGAGGCTGGTCTTAGAACATATAATATATATAGTCCTTATCCAGAAGAATTTAATAGACAAGCGGTTGGTATTATAAGTAAGTTTAATTTTGCGCCTACTGAGTTATCAAAAAATAATTTATTAAATGAAGGTAAAGATGCGTCTACTATATATGTTACTGGAAATACTGCAATTGATGCATTGAAGACTACAGTAAGAGAAGATTATACTCATCCTGAATTAGAATGGTCAAAAGATAGTAAGTTAATTATGATTACTGCACATAGAAGAGAAAATCTTGGTGAACCAATGAAAAATATGTTTAGAGCGATAAGAAGAGTTATGGATGAACATAAAGATGTAAAAGCAATTTATCCTATTCATATGAATCCAGTAGTAAGGGAAACTGCAAATGAAATATTAGGTGATGATGATAGAATTCATATTATAGAACCATTAGAAGTATTAGATTTTCATAATTTTTTAGCAAACAGTTATATGATTTTAACTGATTCAGGTGGAATTCAAGAAGAGGCGCCTTCATTAGGTAAACCGGTATTAGTTATGAGAGATACAACTGAAAGACCAGAGGGAATAAAGGCTGGAACATTAAAGTTAGTCGGTACTGATGAAGAAACTATATATGATAATTTTAAATTATTATTAGAAAATAAAGATGAATATGAAAAGATGAGTAAAGCAAGTAATCCATATGGTGATGGACATACATGTGAAAGAATAGCAGATATATTAATAAAAGAATTATAGATGATAAAAGATGAAAAATATGGAGTATAAAGCAAAGTGTTGTATGTATGATATCTTAGTTGAATTAGATAGAATATGTAAGAAGAATAATATTAAATATACTTTACTTGGTGGTACACTTATTGGTGCAATTAGACATAAAGGATTTATTCCATGGGATGATGATATTGATGTTGGCTTCTTAAGAGATGAATATGATAAATTTATAAAGTGCTGTAAGAGGGATCTTAATAAACACTTTAGAATTGTAAATGCAGAAAATGAAGATGGAAATCCAAATTTGTATCATAAAATCAAAATAAAAAATACAATGTATGTAGAAGATATTTCAAAAAATAGTCTATCAAATAAAGAAATATTTCTAGATATATTTCCTTTAGATGTATCACCTAATAATTATTTTATTGCATATATTCATCAATTAAAAATATCTTTTTATAGAAGATTATTAGGATTTAAATGTAAAAATGATTTTTCAAAGAATAAGAATATAATAAAAAGATTTTTGAATTTTATATTGTCATGTTTGAGTTGTTTTTATAGTAAGAATTCATTAATTAATAGATTAAAAAAGTTGATGGTTAAATATAGTAAGTCTAAATCTAATTATGTTATTAATACTTTTACATCATATGGAATGAAAGATAGAGTTAATAAGAATCTTTTTTCAGAGTATATAGTAACAAATTTTGAGAATAAAAAGTTTTCTATAATAAAAGATTATGATGCATATTTAAAACTTGTATAGGGAGATTATATGGAATTTTCTCCTATAGAAGAGAGAAATAGTAGACATAAGATCCAAGAAGTAAGTTTGGGAGATTATAAAATTAAGAATTATATTAGAGAGAGTGATTAATATGAATTTAAGTATTATAGTTCCTGTATATAATACTAATATAGATGAAATAAAGAATTGTATTTATTCTATAGTTAAATCAAATAATTTCAATAGTGTTAAATATGAGATTTTATTAATAGATGATGGTTCTTTAAAAAGTAATTCACTAAAATATAAAAAATTGGCTGATAAAATAGAAAATGTCAAATATGTTAAAAAGGGTAATGGTGGAGTAAGTTCAGCAAGAAATAAGGGAATAGATATTGCTAAAGGTAAATATATTGTTTTTGTTGACTCAGATGATATATTGATTTCAGAAAATATTGATTGGGATTTATTAAATGATAAATATGATATAGTTTTCTATAATTTATCTATAATGAGAAATAATAGTATAATTAAAAATCATAAAGAAGTTAGTTTTAAATATGATGGAGAAATCAATTATATAGATATTCTTAAAGATTATATTTATAATAATAAGTTCTATTCTCCATGCGCAAAATTTATAAAAAGAGATTTTCTAGTTAATAACTCAATAAAATTTAATGAGAATATGATTAATGGTGAAGATGCTATTTTTAATTTAGATATGTTATTGAGAAAACCAACTGTTTTTTATGTTGATAAGTCAATTTATAGTTATAATTATGCGGAAAGTCATTATGAGGATAGAGTTGTTAAAAGTTTTGATATGATATTACATAATTATCTTTATAAATATAATAGGAAAAAGAAAGTGATTAGTAGGTATCATTTTGATGATAAGTATATAAAAAGAATTGAGAATGATGCAATAAAAAGATTGTTTAGTATTGGTATGATTTGTTTAAATAATAAAAATGATATGTTGCATGAAATAACTAAATATATGGATGAGTTTTGTATAAAGGATAGCGATTTATCTTTTTCAAATAAAATTAAGTATCATATTTTGAAAAATAACAATATTATAATGCTTAAGTTTTTTACATTTATAAGAAAAATTAAAAAAGGGTGATTTATGTGTATATTTATCTAATTGGTTTTCTATGTTCAATTGTCTTTTTTTACATTTCAACAAAGATAAAAAATAATAAGTTATTATATTTTTTATCAGTTATCATTGCTTTATTTATTCCTTGTTTAATTGCAGGATTAAGAAGTGAAAATGTTGGAACAGATGTTAAAGTATATGTTAAACCATTATTTGATTGCGCTATAAGGGCTAGTAGTATTAAGGAATACTTTTCTATAGGATGGTCAATTATTTGGCGTATAAAGAATGTTTCTGAATTTGAATATGGATTTTCTTCCTTTATATATATTATTGCAAAGATATTTAAGAGTATTCAGTTTGTATTATTCTTTATTCAAATGATAACTGTTTTACCTATATACCTGGGTTTGAAAAAATTTAAAAAAATAGATGATAAGATATGGCTTGGGATGTTGATTTATTATTTCATATTTTATTCTTTTACATTAAATGCAATGAGACAAATGATTGGTATTTCTATTGTTTTTTATGCATTCTGTGTATTAATAAATGAACGTGGAAAAGATTTAAAAGTTATTTTTATGATTATTATTGCTATGCTATTTCATAGGTCATCTGCACTTGCTTTTTTATTGTATTTTATATATAGGATTTATTTTTATCAAGATAGATCAAATTTAAAAATAATAATTGGAAATAATAAATTTAGTTTTATGAAATTAAGTCTATTTTTATTTGTTGTATTCATGTTCATAATAATATTTAATTCTAAATATCTATTAACGTTTTTAGGTGTTCTTGGATTTGATACTTATTCAAACTACATAAGTGGAGAAATTGTTTTCAGTATCAATCAGCTTCTTTTGCGTATTCCATTGTTATACTTGTTTATAACTCAGTTTAAAAATATGGAAAAAATTGATAACAAGTATTTATTCTTTTTAATAGTATTTATTATGGATATTATATTTGCTAACTTATCAAGTGCAAGTATTTATGCGAGTAGAATTGGTGTTATATTCAATTTCTTTAGTATTATTAGTTTGGTTATTTTGAGTACTGTATCAAAAAGCAAAAAAACAAATATATTAAATAGCCTAATTGTTATTTTATATTCGATTACCTATTGGGCTTATATATATGTTTATTTAGGTTCATGTCATGTTATACCATATACTTTTTATTGGCAATAGAATATTTTAAAAGAAAGGGAGAATAATGTGAAAAAAATCAGTAATAAAGAATATGTGAAATTATTGTTTGAGATTTTAGAGTATGTTGATGATTTATGTGAAAAGAATAATATTCAATATACTTTGACAGGTGGATCGTTAATCGGAGCTATAAGGCATTCTGATATTATTCCTTGGGATGATGATATTGATATTGCATTGACACCTGAAAACTATGATAAGTTTAAGCATATTATGTTGGAACAAAATTCAAGATATAAATTTATAGATAATTCAGTTGAAGATACTTATTATGTCCCTTTTGCAAAGGTTATTGATAGTTATACAGATGTTTACGAGGGAAATAATAGAAGGGCAGAGATACATGGTGTATATATTGATGTCTTTAAAATTAACAATACATCAAATAATAAATTCTTAAGAAATAGACATTATAATATGGTTTCTAAGTTTAAAAGAATTTTCGGTATTTTTGCTATGAATGATGAACGATTAAAAAATGAAAGTAATTTAATAAAAAAAGTTAGAAATTATTTTTTATTTAAAATCGGATGTAGATTTTTTATAAAAAGATATAATCGTTTAACGAGCAAATATAATAAAAAGCAAACAAATTATGTGTTTTCTAATTGGCCTACATATGGATATGATCATGAAACTATGTTAAAAAAATGGTACAAAACATATAAGAAAACAAAGTTTGGAAGTATCGATGCTATGGTTATTGATAACTATGATGAGGTATTGAAAACAGCATTTGGTAATTATATGGAATTACCTCCTGAAAATGAAAGAATACCTCATCATGATATTGAAGCATATTGGAAGGTGAATGATAGTGAAAAAAAATAAGGTTACACTTTTAAATGTTATTTCAAACCTTACATTACAAATATGTACAATATTAAGTGGTTTTATAATACCAAAAATAATTCTAAGTTATTTTGGATCAAATGTTAATGGATTAGTATCATCCTTAAATCAATTCCTTAATTATATAAATTTACTTGAAGGTGGATTGACGGGTGTTATTAGCGCAAATCTATATAAGCCATTAATTAAAAAAGATTATAAAAAGATCAACTCTATTTTAAATACAACGAAAAGGTTTTATCAAAAAATTGCAATTATATTTATAATCTATTCTGTATTGTTGGCTGTTTTATACCCTGTCTTTTTCAAATCAAGTTTTTCTTATATATATATATTCTTGTTGACAATTATATTAGCGATGAATTTATTTGTTCAATATATGTTTTCACTAACTTTTAAAACATTGTTAAATGCAGATAAGAAAGTATATATTGTTGCTATTTCACAAACTATAATAATTATTTTAAATGTTTTGTTGGCAATAATAAGTGTAAGGATTTATCCTAGTATTCATTTACTTAAATTAATAACTGGTCTATTATATTTTATACAACCAATTGTATATACATATTATGTTAATAAACATTATAAGTATGATAAAAATGAAAAAATTGATAAGAATATATTGAAAAATAGATGGAATGGTTTTGCAATAAATATTGCTTATTTCATTCACACAAGTACTGATGTTACAATTTTAACAGTATTTACAAATTTTGCTACTGTTTCAATATATGGAGTATATGGTTTGGTTGTAAATGGAATTAAACAACTTATAAGTTCTATATGTGGAGGTATTGATCCTACAATTGGGCATGCATATGCAAAAGGAGATAATAAAGATACTCTTCAAAAGTTAAATATTTATGAATTTATTACAATATGTTTAGTATATTTTTTCTTTACAGTTGCTGGACTTTTGATAACTCCATTTGTAATGATTTATACAAGTAAAATTACAGATGCTAATTATTATCAACCTATATTTGGTATATTAATTCTTATTTCAGAAGCATTATATTTATTGAAAAAGCCTCAACTTACATTGGCATATTCTGCTAATAAATTTAAAGAGATTACTGTTCCATGTTTTATTGAAGCATTTTTAAATATTATTATATCTGTTATACTTGTAACAAAATTTGGTTTGATTGGAGTAGCAATTGGTACAATTGTTGCAATGTTATTTAGATTAATATTTCAAATACAATATACAAAAAAGATTATAAGTAGCTATAAACCGTTTAATTTTTATAAAAAAATATTTTTATTTTCTATAATTACTATAGTTGATGTGTTACTAATTAATATGTTTATTCCACATATAAAATTTGAAATTATTAACTGGTTTTGGCATGCTGTATTGTATTCTATTATCTGTTTAGTATCATATACTATTTTATGTTGTACAGTTTATAAAAATGAGGTTAAATATATAAAAAAGTATTTTATAAAAAAATAGTAAAGATATTTATTATAATTTATGAGCAATTAGTAATTGCTTTTTTTGTTATAAAATTGCTTTTTTGATTAATGCAGGATATATTTATCGTCATAGATAATCATATTCTATTATTAAAATAATATTGTTTATTATTTTATATTACATTGTTTATTCATTTTATATCTATTACTTCTTGTTGATATAAAACTCTTAATATGGTATAATAGGTTGTAATTTTTGGAGGGGATTTAATGATTTTAAATAAATTATCCAGAAATATTATTGGAGTAATTTCCTTAATTATTTCTATTATAATGGTATTTATGATTATTAATATTAATATTTTACCTAATAAATATTTATTTATGATTATTGGTGTTGAACTTTTATTTTTAATTATTTGTTTTATATTAATAAACTTAAAAAGAGGAAAGTTTAGATTTTTGAAGTTTATTGGTTTATTATTACTATTTTTATCTATGATTGGGAACTGTGTTATTATTTATTATGTTCATAATACTAATAGACATATTAATAATGGTTTTACAAAAACTTATACTGAAACTACTAAGTATTATTTGCTTGCTAATGTTAATGATAGTAATAATGATATTAGTAAATTTACTAAAAATACTGAGATTAAATATTATAAATATAGTAGATCTATTGATAAAGCTTTAAAACTTTTAGGTAATTATAAATATATTGATACTGATAATATCTCAGATGCTTTATGGAATATAAGTAATAATAATGGTTATTTACTTATTTCGGAAGCTAATTATAAGTACTTAATTGATTCTAGTAATATATTTGATGAAAATAATTATAAGATTATTAAGGAATTTTATGTTACCGAGAAAAAACAAAGAAATAATGAAGTTAAGGATGTTTATAATGTTTATATTGCTGGGCTTGATTTTACTGGTATAATGAGAGATTTTAACATGATTGCAACAGTTAATACAAAGACTCATAAAGTTGTATTGACTTCTATACCAAGAGATTATTATATTGATGTTCCTGCATATGGAATGAAAGATACATTAATGGCTTTAGGTTCACTTGATTCGGAAGTTAGTAAAGAAGCATTAGAAGAATTATTCGATATAAAAATTGATTATACTGTTAATATTAATACTAATAGTTTAGTAGAAGTTGTAGATAAATTAAATGGAATAGATTTCTGCTCTGATTATGAATTTACAACAAATCATGCACTAGTTGAAAGTACCTATGATGATTCCAATGGTGATAAGTTATTTGTTCCACATGGATGTAAGCATTATAGTGGAATTGAAATTTTAGCAATTGCACGTGAGAGAATGGCTTTTCCTGGTAGAGATAGAGTACGTCAGCAAAATTGTCGTAAGATTGCCATTGAGATTGCTAAATCTTTAATTAGTACATCTACATTAACTAATTATAATGATGTTTTGAATTCATTTGATGGGCTTTATGTTACTGATATGAATAAAAAGACTATTACAAATTTATTTAAATCTGTACTTAATAGAGATAACTATGAAATTATAGAACAATCTGTTGATGGTTATGATAGTATTGGTATTGGTCATTTGGGAACTGCAGATACATGGACAATGACACCTGCAATGGATACTGTTTATCAAGCAAGTAATAAGATTAAAGAAGTTATGAAAGATAAATAATTGTTTAAGGCATAGACTAGAATCTATGCTTTTTTATTGATATAATTAATGTGGTGGTAATATATGAAAAAAATAGGTATTGTGTTAAGATACTCCAATCTGAAAGATGGTAGAGATATTTTATATTTAGGAGATATGATTAGAAGAACTATTCAAAAAGCAGGTGGGTTTATTATACCAATAGTCCAAGTACAGGATGTTAATTACAATTCAACCAGATGGAATGAATTTGATGAGCTGCTTGAAGATGAAAAAGAAATTGTTGAAGAATATTTGAATATGGTTGATGGGGTTATATTTCCTGGAGGATTTAAGTTAACTCCTTATGATAAGTATGTTTTAAATAGATGTGTTGAACTTGATAAAAGAGTTCTTGGTATATGTTTAGGAATGCAATTACTTTGTTCATATGATAGAAATTTCAAAGTTGAAAAGAATAATTCTAATATTAATCATTACCAAGATAATGATGATGATTTAACACATAGAATTAAAATAAAAAAGAACACAAAATTATATGAAATATTAAAAAAAGAAGAAATAGAAGTAAATAGTTTTCATAATTATCATGTAGCAGAACCGACTGAAGGATTAGTTATAAACGCAACAAGTGAAGATAATAATATTGAGGGGGTAGAATTAAAAGATAAAACATTTATTATGGGAATACAATGGCATCCTGAAATAAGCTATGATTTTGATGAAAATTCTAAAAAAATAATAGATTACTTTATTAAAGTATGTGGAAAGTGATTATATTATTATTTAAGAAGTACTAACATATTTGAACAAACTAAAAGCTTGATAAAAAAAACAATTAATATTATAATATAATGCGATTTAGGGGATGTGTGTATGTTAGAAACTAAAATAAAAAACTTGGAATCAAAACAACTATCTAAGAAAGAATTAATATCATCTGCAGATAAAATATGTCAAGGAGTTCCATCAGTAGCTAATAATAAAAAGAATATGACAAAAGGTCTATTTGAAGATGGAAAAGTATTTTACTTAAATCCAACAGAAGAATTAAGAATGAAAGATATAGTTAAAAAAGATTCTACTACCGCAACAGTACTTGGTAGTGGAGATTTTGCTATAGATTCAGTATATAATGGAGTAAATAATGTATTAACTTTTGATATAAATCAATTTCAATTCTTTCCTGCATCACTAAAATTAAAGTTTCTTCAAAACATATCTTATAATGAATATTGTGATTTCTTTTCAGATGATGACAACACAAAATTTTTATCATTAAAAACATATGATTTAATTAAAAGTATTTCTAGATTTAATCCTGATTTATATTGTTTTATGGATATTATATTAAATAGAATAAATGAAGCAAGAAAGAAAGTAAGAAAAAATATCACATATGATCCTTTTTATGAAATAATAAATGAAGTATACAATGGAAGTATGTTTAATAATACATGTCTTGAAGAATTTATAAAATTAATGGATATAAAAGTTGATGAAAATGCAACTGATTTGTATTTAAACTTTATTTTTAATAAATTTGGATTAACTTATAATGCACCAGAAGAATTACAAATCTTACATGGACTAGCTACTTATAAAAATAGAGATAATTATTTAGAAAACGAAGAATCCTATAATAAAACAAGTCAATTGATTAGAGATTCAAAAATAAAATTTGTTAATTGTGATGTTTCTAATTTAAAAACAAAGTTGAAAGAAGTAGGGTATCTAAATAGTGATTTCAAAGGATTTCAATCAATCTATTTATCAAACATACCAGAATATATGAGTGGAGAATACTTTTATAGTATTGTAAACAATGAATTAATGGATTTATTATTAGATGATGGAATAATTGCTTATTGTTGTCAAGGAATAACATCAAAGACATTAAAAGAAGGAAAGAAACAACTTGATAGAGAAGAAGATGAAATAGAAGACTTCTTTGCAGATAGAAATCCTCTTAATATCATTCAATTGAAAAATGATGTCGAAGGATATAATTTATTAAGAAAAAAATATGATATAGCATTAGATGAATCAGAAAGTATTTCTTTATCAAATGGTTATGAAGACAAAGATACATTTGTTTATGTTAAAAAAAGATAAAAATTGTTGACAAATCAATACTAAATGCATATAATATTACTAGTCGAGAAAAAAGGAAAGAGATTTATATCCACCTGATTGTGAAAAACGATAGGTAAAGAGCCGAAATTAAATTAATTTTAATTATGGTTTTTAGCGGATATAAATTTTATATCTGCTTTTCTTATTTTATGGAGGTGTTAGGTATCGCAAAGGATAATGATAACATGTTGATTAATGATCAGATTAAGGTTCCAGAAGTATTAGTTATTGGACCAAATGGGGAGCAAGTTGGAGTAAAACCAATCGCAGATGCACTTACATTAGCAAGTTATGCTGCGCTTGATTTAGTTTTAATAAGTCCAAATGCAAAACCACCAGTATGTAAAGTAATGGATTATAACAAATTCCGTTATGAAAAACAAAAAAAGCAAAAAGAAGCTTTGAAAAAACAAAGAGCTAATATGTCAGAACTAAAGGAGTATCGTTTATCACCAGTTATTGATGTAGGAGACTTTGAAACTAAACTTAGAAATGCTACAAAGTATCTAGAAAAGGGAGATAGAATTAAACTTACAATTCGCTTTAAAGGTCGTCAAATGGCTCATACAGAATTAGGTAAGGAAGTTCTAGAACGCTTTGCCGAACGTGTAAAAGATTATGCAGATATAGAACAAAAACCTAAGTTAGATGGTAGAACAATGACATGTGTTCTAGTACCAAAAAAAGACAAATAATAAATTAGGAGGAATTATTTATGCCAAAAATAAAGACACATAAAGGAACTGCGAAAGTAGTTAGAAAACGTAAAAACGACTATAAAATTGGTAAACCAGGAAGTAGACATAATACTGGTGCAAAAAGTGCAAACTTTAATAGAAGTTGCAGAAAGGGATCTAACCTAAGTAAGGCAGATCAAAATAGATTAAAGAATATTATTTAATCTAAATTAAGAAGGAGGAATAAACATGGCAAGAGTAAAGAATGGAGCAGTAACTAAAGCTCGTCATAAAAAAGTCTTAAAAGAAGCTAAAGGTTACTTTGGTAGTAAACATAGATTATATAAAACTGCTAAAGAACAATTAATGCATTCTGGACAATATGCATTTAGAGATAGATAGAATCAATGCTGCTTGTAGACAAAATGATATTTCTTATTCAAGATTTATTGAAGGTCTTACTAAGGCAGGAGTTGAAATTAACCGTAAAATGCTTTCTGAAATAGCAATTAATGATCCAAAGATGTTTACTGAATTAGTTAAAACAGCAAAAGATGGAAAAGCAGGAAAAATCAAAGCTGCATCAGAAGTAGCAGGTAAGGAAGTAACAATTGATAAAAAAGCAGTAAAGAAAACAGAAAGTAAAAAAGAAGAAGTAAAAGAAGAAAAAAAGGAAACTCCAAAGAAAGTAGCACCTAAGAAGAAAAGTGTTGATTATTCAAAAATGACAGTTGCAGAACTTAAAGAAGAAGCAGCTAAAAAGAAAATATCAGTAACTGGTATGAAAAAAGCTGAAATTATTGAAGCTTTATCAAAATAAACATATTAGTGAATTTACCTATCTAGTGCCTTAATGGTGATAAGTTTTAGAAACTAATAGAAGAAATAAAAAACGAAAAGGAGAATTAAATATGACTGTAGTGTCAATGAATTATTTATTAGAAGCAGGTGTACAATTTGGTCACCAAAAAAGAAGATGGAATCCAAAAATGAAGGAATACATCTTCACAACAAGAGATGATATTTATATTATCGATTTACAAAAAACTGTAAAGAAATTAGAAGAAGCATATGAAGCATTAAAAGAAATAGCTCAAAATGAAGGTAAAGTATTATTTGTTGGAACAAAAAAACAAGCTCAAGAAGCAGCAGAAGAATCAGCAGTAAGAACAAATATGTACTTTGTTAATGAAAGATGGTTAGGTGGAACATTAACAAACTTCAAAACAATCCGTTCAAGAATTAGAAGAATGGAAGAAATCGAAAAAATGGAAACTGATGGAACTTTTGAAGCATTACCTAAAAAAGAAGTTATCCAAATTAAAAAAGAATATGAAAAATTAAACAAGAACCTAAGAGGAATTCGTGAAATGAAGAGAATGCCTCAAGCAATGGTTATTGTTGATCCTAGAAAAGAAGAAATAGCTATTAAAGAAGCTCATATCTTAGGAATTCCAGTATTTGGTATCGTAGATACAAACTGTGATCCAGATATGGTAGATTACGTAATTCCAGGAAATGATGATGCAGTAAGATCTGTAAAATTATTAATTGGTGCATTAACAAATGCAATCGCAGAAGTAAATGGAAACGAAGTAATTGACTACATTAGTGATGAAGATAAAACAAAAGGTGAAAAAATCAAAGAAAGAAAAGAAGAAATCGTTAATGAAGTTAAAGAAATAAAAGAAGAAGTAGTTGAAAAAGTAAAAGAAGTAAAAGCTGCTAAAGAAGAAAAGAAAAAAGAAGTAAAAGAAGAAGTAAAAAAAGCAGAAAAGAAAGTTAAAGAAAAAGTAGCTGAAATAAAAGAAGAAGTAAAAGAAACAAAGAAAAAAATTGATTTATCAAGTTTAAGTTTAGCTGATTTAAAAGAAAAAGCAAAAGAACAAGGAATTAAAGGATATTCTACTAAGAAGAAAGCTGAACTAATTGAATTAATTGAATCTTTATAAAAATAAAAAATAAAAAGGGGAAAGGAATGAATATAATTTATGATTAATTATTATCATTCCTTTTATTATTAAGTAATAAAAAAAGAGAGGATGTAAAAATGTTTAAAGCTAGTGATGTAAAAGAATTAAGAGAAAAAACTGGTGCTGGAATGATGGATTGTAAAAAAGCACTTGAAGCATGTGAAGGAAATCAAGATAAAGCAGTGGATTGGTTAAGAGAAAAAGGTATTGCAAAAGCAGCAAAGAAAGAATCAAGAATAGCTGCAGAAGGATTAACAGAGGCAGTAGCAGAAAAAAATGAAGCAATTGTTTTTGAAGTAAACTGTGAAACAGATTTCGTTACAAAAAATGATAAGTTCCATGATCTTATTGCTGAATTAAAAGAAGCATTAATGTCTAGTAAATGTAAAGATATTGAAGAAGCAAAAGAATTAAAATTAAAAGATGGAAAAACAATCTCTGAAAGGATAGTTGAATTAACAGCAACAATCGGAGAAAAAATTTCATTTAGACGTTTTGAAAGAATAAGTAAAAATAAAGATGAAGTATTTGGTATTTACTCACATATGGGAGGAAGAATTACTTCAGTTGTTGTTTTAAAAGGAGCAAATGAAGAAGTTGCAAGAGATGTTGCTATGCAAGCTGCTGCTATGAATCCAATTGCTGTTAATCGTGATAGTGTACCAGAAGATGTTGTTGCACATGAAAAAGAAATGATTAAGGCAGAAATGAAAAATGATGAAAAGAATAAGAATAAACCAGAAGATATTTTAGATAAGATGGCAGTTGGAAAACTTGGTAAGTTCTTCAAAGAAAACTGTCTTGTAGAACAAGCATTTATTAAAGATTCATCATTAACAGTTGAAAAATATGTTAAAGAAAACAATGGTGAAGTAGTTTCAATGGTAAGATTTGCTGTTGGAGAAGGAATTGAAAAACGTCAAGAAAACTTTGCAGAAGAAGTAATGAGTCAAATAAATGGATAAAATAAGTGTAAACTAAAGAGCATATGCTCTTTTTTTTATTTCATTTTATCTTTTTTTTTATTATACTTATGATATAAGATAGAGTAATTGAGGTTGAGGTACTTATTATGAAAGATAATATGAAAGAAATAGAAAAAATAAATGAGCAAATAAAAATGCTTCAACAAGAACCAGAAAAACAAGATGAAGAAGAACAAGATGATGGTGATGTTGTATTTGTTGATAAATTAGAAGATCACCATATAAGTGGAGATACGAAGAAAATTGATACAATAGAAGATATATCTTCAGAAAATGAAAACGTAGAAGAATTGTCTGATGAAGATGAAGAAGAACAACAAGAACAAATAAAAAAAGAATCAGTAGAAGAACAAAATGAAATAGAAGAAGAAAAAGAAAATTTATCATTTTTATATTTTATAATTGTAATATTAGTAATAATTTTAATTACACTTTTATATATTTTATTTAAATAATACTTTTAATACTTGTATTTTTACTTTTTTTTGTTATAATAAGCAAATAAATAGAGGGGATGATTTTAATGGCAAAAAAATCTTCTAGTAATGCTATTAAGAAAATAGATAGTCAACTAAAAAAATTAAATGAAAAGAATAATAAAAAAGATGAAGAAAAAACTCCAGTAATATCAAAAAAAGAACTAAAAAAAGAAATAGAGAAGGTAACTAAAACAACAAAACCTTCACAAAAATCTACTCCAAAGAAAAAAACAACGACTGGAAGTAAAACAACATCTAAAAGTAGTACAACTAAAAAGAAAACTACAACGAAGAAAAAGACTACTACTAAAAAAACACCAGCAAAAAAGACAACACCAAAATCATCAACAAAATCAAAAACAACTAAAAAAGATGATGTAATAATTGTCCCAGAAAAAAAGAAAAAGACAAACACACCAAAAACAAAGAAAATAGTTAAAGAAGATATCATTATTGCTCCACCAAAAAGAAAGAAAAAACAAACTCCAAAACTTGAAGAAGAAAAAAAAGAGCAAAAAGAATTAGTTGATAATAAAGATGAAAGATTTGTCATAGAAAATTTTGAAAAAAAGGAAAAAACAAAAAAAGAAGAACCAACTAAAAAAGAAAAAGAAACAAAAGAAAAAGAAGAAGCAGAAGTTCTTGAAGAATATGATATTGTAGAAGAAATATCAACAGATATTGAAAACGGAAAATATTTAGATCAAGCAAAGGTTCTTTTACAAAAAGAAAAAGAATCAAAACAAAAAGTAAAGAAAAAGAAAAAAGGAAAAAAGAATTATGTCATTGATATACAGGCAACAAGAGAATATGAAAATCTAGAAAGAGATTTAAGATCATTATATGATAAAACAAGTGATATCATTGATGATATAGATAAAGAAAAAGAACTAGAAAATACTGTCAAGAGTGTAACATTAGTAGATGAAGTATTAATTGCAGATTCTGAAAAATCTGAAAAGAAGGGTATTTTAGATTATATAAGTCAAAAATTCCTAAATATAGTTATATTAATTTTAATAATACTATTTGTAATATCATTTGTCATTGCACTAGGATTTGTAATCTTTGTAAGTACTTATTAGTACTTTTTTCTTTATTTTTAATCTTTTATATAATATAATTAAGACAAGGAGAGATGAATTAATGGATAGTGAAATGATTTTATTAGAAGTAACTGATAAAATGGATAAGACAATAGAAAATGTAAAAAAGAAATTTGCAACAGTTAGAACTGGAAGAGCAAATCCATCAAGTCTTGATGGAGTTATGGTTGAGTATTATGGTTCAATGACTCCTCTTAAACAATTAGCAACAATATCTGTTCCAGAAGCAAGACAATTATTAATAAAACCATTTGATAAAGGAAGTCTAGGAGCAATAGAAAAAGCAATTTTAAATTCTAATTTAGGATACAATCCTGGAAACGATGGAGAAACTATTAGAATTGTTATACCAGAACTTACAGAAGAAAGAAGAAAAGAATTGGTAAAACAAGTTAAAGCATTATCAGAAGAGGCAAAAGTATCAATTAGAAATATAAGACATGAAGGTCTTGAGGATGTAAAAAAATGTGATCTTCCAGAAGATGAAGAAAAAGGTATGGAAAAAGATATTCAAGATTTAGTTACAGAATATAATAAAAAAATTGAAGCGGAATTAAAAGAAAAAGAAAAAGAGTTACTTACTGTATAGTAACTTTTTTAATAGACAAACAATTATTATTGTGATACAATAAGCGTGATCGATGTTGATTAGGAAGTAGTAATATAATGATTACTTATAGAGAGTCTATGTGAGGTGGAAATAGATAGTATAGTTATATGAATTCGTCCTAGGAGTCCTTATTAATAGTAAGCGTATTTCTTGCGTTAAAAGATTAGAGTGTATAGTAATAACTATAAATTAAGGTGGTACCGCGTAACTACGTCCTTAAATTTATAGTTATTTTTTTATTTAGGAGGGTTTTATGAAAAGATTTATATTTGATATTGATGGTACTATTTTAGAAGAAGATTATTCAAAGGAGAGAGAATTTTTTAAAAAAGAATTGTCTTCACAAGAGGGAAATATTTTTATTCCACAAATTAGTGATTTAATTAAGGGATATGAAAGGGATAATGATAGATATGATGTTAATTTGTTGAGTGAGTACTTAACTAGAAATAGAAATATCTCCAGAATTAATTTATAAATGGAGAGAAGTAGTATCTAATTATGATCCTAAAATAATTCCAGGAGCAGAAGATATGCTTTATTATATTTGGGGACATAAAAGAGACTATATTATTGGTCTTTCTAACTGGTTTGGTGATGATCAGATGAGACGATTGGAAAAAGCTGGATTACTTAAATATTTTGATAATTTTTATGGAGGGGACTTTTATATTAAGCCGTCTAAAGCAAGTTATTTAAATGC
>CADBYH010000026.1 GCA_902798815.1 uncultured Erysipelotrichaceae bacterium
CTTTGTGAAATCTTTTTGGCATGGGATAATTTCCAATTTCAAACAAACTATTAAAAATTTCAAAATTACTATTGACTTTTAATAGTTAGTCACCTCTCAATAATTATATTATGTTATAAATAGATATAAGTCAAATATTGTAAAATAAAAAACAATTTTTTGTAAAAAAATATGATTTAATGTATAAAAAAGTATTTTTTTCTTATCAAATATTGAAGATTTATTAATTTTGTTATAATATTATTATGTAGCATGCTACATAATAAGGAGGTGAAAGAGTGGAGAAAGATAAAAAAGGAAGAGTAATTGCTATCGTTGCTTTAGTTATAGCAGTATTTGGATTATCATTAGGTTTTGCAGCATTTTCAACTAGATTATCAATAGGATCTTCTGCAGATGTTAATACTGGCGCAACTAACTGGAATGTAGGATTTTCAACAAATGGCTCAACAATAGAAGATACAACAACTCCTGGGACAAAAGCTGCAAATGAAAATGGAAATCCTGGAGAACTTAATGTAACAAAATATACAATCTCACAAAAAACTAATGCAACTCTTTCTACAACAGAAGGATCAAGCGTTTCATATAATTTAAACATTCTAAATAACGGAAGTTTAACAGCATATTTAGACTCAGTTACTTTTGACACAAACCCTGTTACATGTTCAAATTCTACATCAGGAAACTCATCAGTAATAGAAGGAACTTCAGCAGCCGGAACAAGTACAACAGGAGCAAATACTTCATCAATAAGTCCTGCAGATTGTGCTAAGATGTTTGGAGTAACATTATCTATCGATGGTACAAATTACACATCAACTTCAACAAGTTTATCAGGAACAATTCCTGCAAAAGCTAATTCAACACCAGGAAGTGTA
The DNA here is from genome assembly GCA_902798815.1 of uncultured Erysipelotrichaceae bacterium. Lineage (GTDB taxonomy): Bacteria > Bacillota_I > Bacilli_A > RF39 > UBA660 > UBA3789. The sequence continues at coordinate 882 of CADBYH010000026.1, forward strand.
CCAGTTGTATTAACTGTTGCATATAAAGGTACATCTGAAGCAGATGCAGTAGCTGCAACATTAGATGGAAATATTGTTGTAACAGTAGGAAACATAAGTGTTGTATACACAAGTAATAATAGTTAAAACTAAAATATATTAAGATTTATAACATCTTAATATACTTTAGCAAGATTATTTAGGAGATGTAAGAATGAAAAGAGGGTATAAAAGATTATTATTATTTGAAATATTAATTTTTATTTTGCTAATTCTAAGTAGTTTTGCACCAAGTATATTAACTGGTTATAAAAGTGTAATTATATATTTTACATTATTACTAATATTTAGATTGTTTTTTGGATTTGAAAAAGATAGACACAGATACTGGAAAATTATATGTGTAGAATTAATAATTAATCTTCTGGTTTTTTATATCTTCTATTACTTATTAGGAATAATAGTAGGATTTGTAAAGAATCTTTATACGGTAAATATAATTTTTTTATTTAGTATTATAATACCAATAGTATTAACAATTATTATACAAGAATTATTACGTTATCTGATGATAACAAAGTCAGAAGAATCAAAATTATTAACTATAACAACCATCATATTATTTAGTTGTATGTATTTAATTGGAAGTGTAAATAGTGATATTTTTACGACTTCACACAATATGTTTATATTTGTTGCAACAATATTATTACCTACATTAAGTAGAAATATTTTTGCTTCATATTTATCATATAAAAGTGGATATAAACCAGTTATCTTATATATGTTATGTATAACATTATATAGATATTTACTTCCAATTGCTCCAAATCCAAATCAATATTTATATTCAATTATAGAATTATTAGCACCAATGTTTTTTATGTATAATATGTATAGATTCTATAAAAAAGATCAAGATGAAGATGTTATAAGAGATTATCAAAAAAATAGAATACTTCCACTAATATTACCTATAATGCTCGCCTCATTTTTAGTATATATTGTTTCTGGATATTTTAAATATCAGGCAATAGTAATAGCAAGTGGTAGTATGACGCCTCACATCTTAAAAGGCGATATGGTAATTATTGAAAAAAATCATGATTACAAGAATTTAAAAGCTGGACAGATTCTTGCATACAAACATGGAAACACCATAATAGTCCATAGAATAGTAAAAAGAATAAAATTAGAGGGACACTACTACTTTTATACAAAAGGAGATAATAATGATTCAGTAGATAATTATGATATTGATGAAAAAGATGTAATAGGAACAGTTGATATAAGAATACCTTATATAGGTTACCCAACTGTATGGTTAAATAATTTATAGGAGGAAAAATGTCAGAGGAAACTACACGTAAGACAATTCAATCCAATAAAACTAGATGCCATAACAAACAAGTAAAAACAAAACTGCATCTTTGTTTAAATGGAAAAATATTAATAAGTGCTGTTTTATTTGTACTTTTTTTTGCGTTAACCATTATTTTTGCAATTAATATAGTAGAAAAAAATGGACCAGAACCTATAAATTATAATGAAAGAGGAGTAATTGATTATAAAGTATTTCTAAAAGAAAACGATTTCTACTCAGAGGAATTTCTTCCAAAAGGAAAATCATATGTTGCAAGTTTAATTAGTTATATTGATGCTGATGTAAATTATATTTTCAGAATAGATGAGAAATCATCAGTGGATTTTGAATATAAAATTATTAGTGAACTAGTAATTGAAAATCCTAAAGGTACAAGTAGATATTTTGAAAAAAAATATGACTTGACTGAAACAAAAGAAAAAAAATTGAAAAATGGATATGAAATGGTAATAAATGACCATATTAAAGTTGATTATAATGAATATAACCAGCTCGCTAATAAATTCCGTTCAGTCTATGGAATAGAATCTAATAGTTATTTAAAAATCTATGTTTCAATGACTAAAAAAACAGATGAAAATGCTACATATCCAATAAATGAAAGCAACAATATTGAAGTAGTAAAAATACCTTTATCAGAAAGAGCAATTGAAATTAATATTAACTCATCAGAGTCGACAATTACAAAAGAAATAGTACCAACTAAAGAAATTAACTATAATATAAAAATATTAGCAATAACAATTTTATTTTTTATATTTTCATTTTACTTTTTAATAAAACTAAGTATATATATAATTCAATCTATAAGAAAAACAAATAAGTATGATAAATATATTAATAAAATACTAAGAGACTATGATAGATTAATAGTAGAAATAAATACAAATATTAATTTTAATGAATATAATATCATTAAGGTAAAAAAATTTAGTGAATTACTAGATGTTAGAGATAATCTAAAATTACCAATTAACTATTATGTTATTGAACCTCATAAAAAAGGGCTATTCTATATAAAATGTAATGAAGATGTATATATGCTTATTATAAGTGATAATGACCTAGATAAACGCAATTAAAAACGTGTAATAATACACGTTTTTAATTTGTCTATTGAAGACTATACTTTCCAAGTTTTATATATATATTTGATAGTGTACCAGTAAAATATCTAAATGGTTGACCACTTGAATTCTTTGATGCTCCTAACCAAACACTTAAATCAAAAGTATTATTATAATTTGAGTTATCATCGAGTTGAGTAAGTGATTCACCATTAAAACTATAATAAATAATTCGATTTATTCTTAATATTTTAATACTTGTAACATCAGCATACGGTCGAAAAACTGGATAGGTAAAAGATTTTGCTTCTAAATTTGCGCGAGATTTTCTGAAAACTATTCCAGGATATCCTGAAATATTTTCTGCTTTAGTATTTAGTATAGTATTTTGCATATCATTATTTGAACCGATTTCCTGATTATCAGGATTATAATTGCTCATCTCAAGGTATATTTCGAAATCCTTTGTATAATTAGCACTACTATAGAGTTTTATATTAGTATCAATATATGATCCATTTGTATATACAGTATTATCATCTAAGTCACTTACACATGTATTTCCAGTAATATTAGCAGATGAACCATTAAAGTCACAAGATCCAGAAATGGAAAAAACTTTAGGAAATTCACTAGCAGGAACTGCTTGATAATTAGCAATAAATGTTAAATTTTCTGTAGTACCTGTGTTTACTGTTACAGTCATTTGCGGCACATTACCATTACTTCCGGTCCATCCTATAAAATCATATCCCTTTTTTACAGGGTTAACTAATGTGAATGTACTAGTATTTTCAAAGAAAATAGAAGGATTTGTTGCTTCACCACCATTTAATTTATAAGTAATATAATACTTTGTTTGATTTTCATCTAAAGTAAAATAACCACGAGTATTTGGAGTAGCAATCTTAGCATATGAAGCATCATTATAAGAAGAATTAAATGTAACAGCGAAATCAGTACCAGAAGCTCCAACTAATTTTTTGGTATTATTAAACATTTGAGCACTATCCGTTAAACTTGAAGTATCAAAATCCCTTTTAGCAAAAATAGTTGTTAAATTAGATGCTCCACTGAACATATATCTAGTTACTTTAAGGTTTCTAGTATCAAAATTATCACCAAATTTAACAGTCACAAGTGCTGAACACGAAAGAAACATTCCTCGCATATTTTCTACATTAGTTGTATTAAAATATGATAAATCTATCTCTTTCATTTTAGTCATTTTTCTAAACATCCAGTACATACTTCTAGCATTTCTAGTATCAAAACCACTTAAATCTAAAGAAGTAATATTAGAACATCCACCAAACATTCTTTTCATATCAGAAGCATTGGTTGTATTAAATTCACTTAAATCAATGCCAGTTAAGGCATTACAGTCATTAAACATGTATGTTAATCCTTTACCACTAGAACCATTTTCATCGTTATCAATCCCATAATTATAATTTTCAGCATATTCTAATACTAATCCATTTGTATTTATTTTTCCTTTAATAGTAGTAAGTACTCTATCTTTATCAAACCAATGAGAGAAGTTTTTTACTTTTGAAGTATCAATATCAGTAAAATCAACTTTAACTACTTTACCCATATTTCTAAATGCAGATTTGGTATTTGGATGAAAATAAGCAATTTCTGATTCCGACCACCAGTAAAGTATATTATTAGATACCCATCCATATATTGGATTAACACTTGGATAATTTGGATCATTTGCACTAGTACTAATAATTTTTGCATCTCCATTATTAACTTTACTTAAAACATCTGACAAACTTGACGATGTATCTCTTTTAAATTCTGTTATATTTGTATTATTAAATTCCCCAAAGGTTTTATAGTATACAGACCCATTATTATCGTATTCAACAGACCCATCATATTCAACAAAATAAGAGTTAAATGAAGTTGTAACAGTTATATCATTAGTAACGTTAATAATACTTAATAATCCTGAATCACTATTATATGAATAACTATTTGATCCAGAAACAATTAAAGAATTTGGATAAGGACTATCTAAGTTAACATGGACATCTTCTCCATGTAAAACGGTTTTAGGATAATTCTCATCGTTTATTCCTTCATAGGTTATATCATGAACTTGTTTAAAAATAAAATTTAATCTTATACTATAATCAATATTATTTTCATCATATCCATTATCCGCGTAACCTATTGTAATATACAAGGTTGAGACAGAACCTAATGAACATTGAGTACTATCACTATCATCACACAACGTATCTTTCATAGTGTAATTTGAAATAGTATATTCTAAATTATCTTGTAATCCTTTAATAGAAGATATACCCATATATGCATTACCAACATTAGTAATTTCAACTGCATATGTAACGGAAGAATCTTCATATGGTAAACTAATACCACTAAGAATACTTCTAAGTCTATATTCTTCCCAATTAGAGACTCCATTGTCTGCTGTACTATCAATAGAAACACCTGTTACTCTAATATCAGATTGAATTTCTACATTAACACCCAAATCACTAAATCTTAGAGATTCAGAAAACAATGAAAAACCTACAGTTAGCATTATTACTAGAGCAACAAGAAATAATGCAATCATATAAATGGGATTAAAAAAATTTTTGTTGTATCTCTTTTTCATAATTTCCTCACTATACATAAAAAACTATCATACTATAACATAATATATTATAACATATTTTCAAGAAAATAACTAACTAACAATATATATAATCAATAAAAAAGATTGCATTATGTTATAGTATTAAAAATAATAATAATGTGGTATAATATAGTTGATTGATGTCACGGAGGTGTTCAATTTGTCAAAATATAATATATTTATTAGAAGATATGTCCAAGAAAAAGCAAAAAAACTAAAAAAACGTGGAATCATCATAACTGAAGAACAAATAGATGCAATAGTAAAAAAAGTATCCACAGTTTCTGGTGGTACTTTAGAATTAATGCATGAAGTTGATGATATAACAAATAGAATAATGGAAAATCATTATAGAATGAAAGAATTAAAAAAGGCATACATAAAAAAATTAGATGAAAACAAAGAATTACAAGATCTTCCATTAGAGTATTCTGGAATAACAATAAATAATCAAGAAATTGATTTAATGAAAATAGAAGATTCAAAAACACCTGAAGAGTTACACGAAACATTAGAATCAACATTAAATATTGATCCATCAATGGATGATATTAACTTAACAGACAAACAATTTCTTGCTGTTAAAAAAGAAACATTTAAATTATACCAAGATACTCTTGTAGATGAAAAAGAGTCATTTAAAGATCCTAGTGTGAAATTAAAAAAGAAAATTGAATATTTAAAAGATAAAGCACAATTAACTCAAGAAGAACAAACAAAAATAGATAAGATTCTATCAAGTACCAGTGATAGTAATTTAATTATTCAAGAACTTGATAAAGAATTTGGAAAAGATAAAACTCATAAGATGTATGAAGTTATTAGAGATTGTGCACCAGTTGAAAAACCAGGTATAAAGAATATGACCCCTACATCATCAAGTAATTTATTAAATCAAATTAAAGATAATTATAATTCTATAACGATTGATGATGAAGGAAAATATGGAGCAGTTACATTACCAGATGGTTCATTTGATTTTAGACATCTAAAAAAATCACTTGAATTTGCAAAAGGATTAGGAAAAGAAGTAAGATTAAATACACTTATTTTTTACAATGACTGTCCAGAAGATTTATATAATTTAGAGAAAAGTCCAGAGAATACTGAACTAGTAAAGAATAAACTAGCAAGTTATGTAGATGCAACAACATCATTTGTAGCATCTGAATATAAAGATACAGTAAGAAGTATAGATGTATTGAATGAACCTTTAAATAGATTCCCATTACAAGGAAATACACCATATAAAAATAGAGGAGATATAGAACAAACAGGAAATACAGTATCAATTACTGATAATACTGCATCAGGATGGCAAAAACATCTTAATATAGAAGATTTATGTGATGTACTAACTATTGCTAGAACTAATCTTCCAACAACAGACTTTATGTATAATGAAACAAATCTTGAAGATCCAGACAAAGTAGAAGCAACAGGAGAAATAATCTCAAGTATTCAAGATTATGAACAGAAAAACAATATTAAGTTGATAGATAGTATTGGTACACAAATGCATATAGATAATGATGTAGAGATTACAAACATTGAAAATATGTTTAGAGAATTAAGTAAATATGGCTTACCAATAGAAGTTACTGAATTCGATATGGCAATGACAAAAGATATTGAAGGATTATCAGATTCAGAAATAGAATTATTAAGACAGCAAAAACTTAATGAAATATATGAATGTATAGATAGACTTAAAGATGAATGTAATATTAGAGGATTTACTATCTGGAGTAAAAGTGATTCTGAAAACTTTAGAGTTTCTTTAGAAAACGAAAAACTTATTTCTGAAGGAAAAGAACCGATTGAGACATTACATGGTGGATATTTCACAGAAGAAATGACTCCTAAATCAGAACAACTTGAAGAAATGATTGATGTAAATGAAACAACACAAGAAATAGTAGAAGAAGAAATTGAAGAAGAGCAAGAAGAAAAATTTGAAACATATGAAGCGTATGCGGTCACTCAAATTATCGGAATAATAGCAGCATCATCAGAAGAACAAAATTTAGAGCAATTATGTAATAATATTTCTCATAAGTTTAATGGTTTGGCAGAAAAAGAAGGAAAACAAGAATCATCATCTATAATGGAATTAAGTACATCTACAGAAACCCAAGATTTATATCGTTATGCTTCAGAATCTATAAAAGAAGCATACTCTAATGGTTGTTCAAATATTGAAGAAGTTATTTCATATGTTGGAAAAGATATTGATAATTATGAGACAAAGTCAAATAATGATGAACACACATCTGAAGTAGACACTATGTTTAATGATTCACCAACTGAATCTCAAACACAGGAAAAAGAAGAAGAACCAAAAGTATTAGTAAAAACACCAAGTAAAACTGAATCAACTGATGTAAATCTTTCTGAAGAAGGTTATGTATTAGTTAAACATTTACCTAGTATCATAGGAACATCTCTTATAATGATAGGAATGTTTATAATAATATATTGTCTTACAATATAAAATAAAAACACTTCATAAATTATGAAGTGTTTTTTATGTTTATAAAAAGTAATTAATTATTTTTATTTTTTTAAGAATATATACAGATATAACACTAAATATAAAAATAATTAATGAAAATGTAGGTATCCCAATTAAAGAATTAATTAATTGATATGAAAAAACTTTAACAGTTATATCAAGAAATACTCCATGTATTAGATATACTCCTAAAGAAACATCTGAGAGCATAAGTATAAATTTATTTTTAATATCTTTTTTAAAATTACAAACAACTAATATAAAAAATGCAAATGAAGAAAGAATTATAAAAGGAGTTCTATAAGCAAAGAAAATATTATAAAAATAATTTCTTTTCACAGATGAAAAGTAATTTAATAAAACACTTGTTGTTATTAAGCATACTATAGATATTATTAAAAACCAGTTGTATTTTGTTAAGTCCCTATCCTTTATATATGTATATAAGTAATTACCTATAATAAAGAATCCCATATAACTAAAAATAGTAAAATAATTAGCGATATTATAATTAATAATACTTAAAGTAGAAAACAAAAACCACATTATTAATAAAATAAATTTAAAATTATTACTAATTTTATCAAATATAAGTTTTAATACTGGTTGAATAATATATAAAATAAGTATTGTATATAAAAACCACAAATGTGCTCTATAAGGAGTAAAAATTAACATATATAATTTAGTATATGTGATATTTAAATAATAGTACTCCCATATAAGGTAAAAAATATCCCACACAATTATTAATAGAATAAATTTTATAATTCTTTGAAAATACTTTTTCTTATTAAAACTTCTATTAAATAATAATGCACCACTAATCATTAAAAAAATAGGAACGCTTATTCTAGAAATAGTATTAAAAACTAATGAAATGAAAAATGATTTATTTCCAATTATCCCGAAACTTCTAGAATAAACATTTGAAACATGAACAACAATCACCATAAACATTGATATAATTCTTAAAATATCAAACGAGTATTCTCTTTTCTTTGTCATATGATTATCTCCTATTCACCAAATACCTTTTTGAATTCATCAATACTATATATTTTGTCATCTTTAATATATTTGACATAAGAGTAGGCATTATTTTTTTTAGCAACTTTATAAATCTTTTTCTTTTTATTCTTACTTTTTATTTTTCCTTTTTTAATGACAGTCTCATTATAGTCATAATCACCATATCCAGTGTATTTACTAATTGTATTTATATACTTATATGATTTTACTTTTCCCTTTTTATTTTTTACCTCATAAATATAAGTTGAATGAACAACGTTAGAAGATTCTCCCTTAAATACAACTATATAATTTGGTTTAATGCTATTATCATTTTTATCACTTATATATATAAATGATATAAGTGCACATTCTATTAGAAAACATACAGCAATAATAATAACTACTATTTTTTTTTTCATATTATCCTCCTAATATTTTTCTTATATCCAATTATAACATATATAAAGTGTGGATAAACAAAATATTAAGTAAATATATTTTCAATATAATTTGTAATTTTACTATTATTAATGGTAGAATATTAATATAAATTGATAATTATAAAACTGATGGTAATATTTAGATTAAGCTAAACCATTAAATATTAATATAATAACAAGATAGGAGAAATAAATTATGAAAATAGGATTATTTGGTTCAGGAGCATATGGATTAGCGTTAAGTAGCATCTTAACACATAACAGACACGATGTAACTATCTGGACAAAATTTGAAGAAGAAGCAGAAAATTTAAGGGTAAATAGATCAAATAAGAAACTTTTACCTAATTATGAAATGGATAAAACAATTAATATAACAACAAGTATAGAAGAATGCGTTAAAGATAAAGATTTATTAATTATTGCTATACCAGCAGCATTCGTTGATTCACTATGTGTAGAACTAAAACCATACATAAAATATAACCATATTTTAATTGCAACAAAAGGAATAGAACAAGGAACAGGACTATTTATGAATGAAATAGTTGAAAAACACTTGGATACTAGAAATATTGCTGTTATAAGTGGACCAACATTTGCAACAGACTTAGTTACTAAAATGCCTGCAGGACTAACCTTAGCAGGAAAAGCACCAGAAACAATTATAAGAGCAAGACAAGCGCTACAAAACAATTATATAAAGTTAAGAGAAACAACAGACATCACAGGTGTAGAAGTTTGTGGGTCTATAAAGAACGTAATTGCTCTAGCAGCAGGAATGTTAGAAGGACTTAAAGCAAATGAGTCAACAAAAGCTATGTTTATTACTGAAGCTTTATATGATATGGAATCAATTTTATTTGCCTTTAAATGTCCTAAAAAAACAGTATTAACATATTCAGGTATGGGAGACTTATTATTAACATGTACATCAACAAAATCAAGAAACTATAGTTTAGGTAAATTAATAGGGGAGAAAACACCAAAGGAAGATATAAACAATTATTTAAAAACAACAACAGTTGAGGGATATTATACTCTTGAGTCTATATATCAACTATTAAAGAATAAGGAAGTATCAATACCTATAATTGATTTAATATATGAGATTGTAGTTAGAAGAAAAAAACCTGAGTTACTACTTGACTTTTTAGTTTATAAGTCATAGATATGATATATTATATATAATATGTTATAATAATATTGGAGGTAGTGTATGAGTAAATTAATTAACAATTTTTTTAAATCATCAATTATAGGTTCAATATCACTAATTATATTTGGTATATTGATGATTGTTCAATCAGAAGCGACGATAATGACAATATCATATATAATTGGCGGATTATTAATAGCTCTAGGAGCTATATCAATATTAAAGTTTTTTCAAAAAATAACAAAAGAAAACAGAAGCGATTTGGATATGGTTTATGGACTAGTATGTGTTATTCTTGGAATACTCATAATAGATAACCCATATGCAATTGCCAGTGTAATACCATTTATATTAGGTTTAATCATTATAATAAATAGTGCTACAAAACTTCAATATAGTTTTGAACTAAAAAAAGAAAAGAATGATTTATGGATATCAACAATGTTATTATCAATAATAATGGTTATTTGTGGTACAGTATTAATATTTAATCCATTTAAAGGGGCTGTATTACTTACAAGATTAGTAGGAATTTTCATATTGATATACGCAATTTTAGATTTGATATCAACTCTTGTAATAAAAAGCAATTTCAATAAAATACATGATGCAATAGAAGAAGGGGTTAAAGAAGCAGATATTGTTGAAGAAAGAGACAATAAAAAAAAGAGTAAAGGAAAGGAAAAGAATAAATGATATTAAAGTATTATCCTATGATCTTAGGTTTAACAGAAAAACTTAATGAATTAAATGAAAAGATTAATGAAATGTTTGGTAGTAAAATGGATAACGTTTTTACCGGTACTCTAGTTTTAGGTGCAATTTTAGTTATTGCATTTTGGGGAATAGGAGAACTAAATAAACATCAATAATAGTCATTGTTTAAAAATAATGACTATTTTTATTTGTAATATAATAAAAAAGATTGTATAATAAATAGCGACGAGGTAAATTTCATGAATATAGAAAAGTTAGAACCCGGCATGAAATATGAAATACATGCATACAAGCATGATGGAAATATTCATAGAACCTGGGATGAGGCTGTTCTATTAGAAATTCATGACGACTATTTAATATTTGGTAATGAAAAAACAAAAGTAACTGAATCTGATGGAAGGACGTGGAGGACTAAAGAACCAGCCGTACTATTTTTCTTTTACAAAGACTGGTATAATATAATAGGACAAAATAAAAAAAATGGAATATATTATTATTGTAATATTGCTTCGCCATTCATTGTAGAAGAAAATACAATAAAATATATAGATTACGATTTAGACTTAAGGGTTTTCCCTAATGGAAGTTTCAAAGTACTAGATAGGGGTGAATACAAATATCATAAGAAAATTATGAAATATGATGAGAACCTTGACGCTATTCTTAAACAAGAGTTAACAAAATTAATAGAATCTGTTAGAGAAAAAGAAAAAGCATTTAAACCTGGTATTGTTGAAGAGTATTGTAGTCTATATAATAAGATAAAAAATAGAGAATAATATCTGATTTTTTTAAATATCATTATTAAATAATGGTATTTTTTTTACTTATTAGGAATAAAATACATTAGATAAATAAGTAGTTAAATAAAAATGTTAAAATAATGTAAAAAAAATAAAATTCACAAAAATATTGATATTAAAAGGAACTAAAAAGCAACACCTCGCCGAGTGTCGAAAAAAATGTATTTTTTTTGTTGACTTTTTAAATTCATTTTGTTATATTAAATGGGCAACTTGCGAAAAGAACATGTAAAATTCAAGTAAATTTAGCAATTTCACATTTATTAATTAAATGTTGAATTACTAAATATAAATAAGAAACAAGTTGTGTAAAATAATGTATAAACCAAATGTAAAAAAATTAAAAAAAAGTGTTGACTTTACGAAAAAGGTTTGATATATTATTTGTGCAGTTCGCAAAAAGAACTGAAAATGATCTTTGAAAACTAAGCAAAACGTCAATTTTGAGTAGCTAGGAAAAATTGAACAAACAAACAAAAATATATTTTTTGAGAGTTTGATCCTGGCTCAGGATGAACGCTGGCGGCATGCCTAAGACATGCAAGTCGAACGAAGTGGCCCGATGAAGAGTGCGAGCTTGCTCAAACTCGGATTCGGATTCCCACTTAGTGGCGCAAGGGTGAGTAACACGTGGGTAATCTACCTTCGAGTCTGGAATAACAGTTAGAAATGATTGCTAATGCCGGATGATATTGAGAACGATACGTCATTCTTTATTAAAAGGAGCCTTTAAAGCTTCGCTTGGAGATGAGCCTGCGCCGTATTAGCTTGTTGGTGGGGTAACGGCCTACCAAGGCGACGATGCGTAGCCGACCTGAGAGGGTGATCGGCCACACTGGGACTGAGACACGGCCCAGACTCCTACGGGAGACAGCAGTTAGGAATATTCGTCAATGG
>CADBYH010000027.1 GCA_902798815.1 uncultured Erysipelotrichaceae bacterium
TATTATACATCTAGATGTATAATAAGAAAATATAAATAGAAAGGGATCAATCAATAGGAAATTAATTAATATTTCTATAAGATTGATTATACGTGAATTATGGAAGATGTAGTTTATTATAATGAGTTATATGATATATATGGAGAATTATTAACTGAAAAGCAAAAAAATTATTTTGAAGATTATTATTTTAATAATTTGAGTTTTTCTGAGATGGCAGATAATTATGATGTAAGTAGAAATGCAGTATTTAAACAATTGCATATAGTAAAGGATAAACTTGATGAATATGAGAGCATTCTAAAACTAAGGTACAAAAAAAATAAAATACATGATATTATTAAAACCTTACCAGATAAGATTAAAGAAGAAATAGAAGAAGTTTTATAAACTCTTCTTTTATTCTTGTAAAAAGATGTAATTGCTTGTATAATGGTTTTATAGTAGGGTAATGTTATAAGAATAGGAAGAGGGAAGTATTATGTTTGATAGAATTACATATATTAGCAATGACGGATGTACGGTAAAACTAGCAAATGGTGGAGATGTATCTACAAATTTAATGAATCTACATTTGGTTTTTGAAGATGATGCAAAAAAAGTGTTAGGTGAAGTAGATGATATTGATGGTGATACATTAAAAGCAAAGTTTTTAGGAGAAATAGCTGGAGATAAATTAATTGGAGGTAATATTCGTAAACCTTCTTTAGATGCTAAGATTAGAGTTATTGATAAATCTGAGATTCCATTAATAACTGGTACAGATACAGATGGATATATGTTATTAGGACAAAGTCCATTATACGATGGTGTTCCTGTATTTTTAAATGTAAATAGTTTTTTTAGTAATCACTTTGCTATTTTTGGTAATACTGGATCTGGTAAATCTTGTGGTGTTTCAAGATTATTCCAAAATATGTTTCATGATCAAAGATTAAATCCTTATAAAGCTAATATGTTTATTTTTGATTCTTCTGGTGAGTATTATAATGCTTTTAGTAATTTATCTACAATTAATAGTAGTTATAATTATCGCTTTATAAGTACAAATGAAGTTGAAGGATTAGGAGAAAAATTAAGATTACCGGTTTATTTATTAAATAAAGATGATTTAGCATTGTTATTACAATGTACTTCTCATTCTCAATTACCTATTATTGAAAGAATGTTAAAACTTGCTTTAGTATTTAGTCAAAATGATGTTGATGCTCAAGCATATAAAAACCATTTGATTGCTAAAGCAATTATGTCTATTTTATATACAAATGAAACTTCTCCAAATAAGAGAAATGAGATTTTCTCTATACTTGGTAGTTGTTCTACTGATGAATTTAACTTAGAAGCACCTGTACAAGGAATTGGTTATGTTCGTAAATTTAGAGAATGTTTCTTAATAGATAATTCAGGTAACTTTTCAGAAAGTGTTTTATTAACAGAATATGTTAATTCATTTATAAAAGAGGAATTTGATTCATATGAACCACATACTGGTGTTTTCTATAATCTAGATACTTTAGAGAAAGCATTAAACTTTACTTTGATTAGTGAAGGTTGGTTAAGAAATGAACAAACTTATGGTGATTCAGTTACTTTAAGAGTTAGATTACATGCATTAATAGTTGGTGATAATGCTAAATACTTTGATGTAAGTGATTATGTTTCGTTAGAAACTTATTTATCATCATTATTAATAGATAATGGAAGAAAATTCCAAATTGTTAATATCAATTTAAGTGATATTGATGACGATTTTGCTAAGGTATTAGTTAAGATTTATTCAAGACTTATATTTGATTTTTCAAAAGCTTTAAAGAATAGAGGAAGTATTCCTTTCCATATCGTTCTTGAAGAGGCTCATAGATATATTCAAAGTGATAAAGATAGATTCTTATTTGGTTATAATATATTTGAAAGAATTGCTAAAGAAGGACGTAAATATGGAGTTATTTTAGGTATTATTACACAAAGACCGGTTGAGCTTTCTGATAATGTTATTTCTCAATGTACAAATTTCCTAATATTTAAGATAAACCACCCTTTGGATATTAAATATATAAGGGAAATGGTTCCACATATTACGGATGAAATCATTGAAAAGCAAAAGTCTTTGCAACCTGGTACTTGTTTAGGATTTGGATTAGGATTTAAAATACCTTTGATTGTTAAAATGGAAATGCCAAATCCATCTCCATTATCAGGAAACTGTGATGTTGTTAATATTTGGTGTGGTAAATCAAGTGGTGCGTTATCTGCTCCTGCATCAGTACAACCTTCAATGTCTATGAATGCAGGAAATGTTGATTTACTTAATTCAACTGCTATTCCAGCATTTAATAAACCTGAAAATCCTGCACCTAAACCTGTTGATGTAATTGTTCCAGAGGTTGCTCCTGCTGATAATAAGGATTCTAATTTTAATAATAATTTAATAAATATAGTTGATGCTCCAAAAGAAGAGGAGAAGAAACCTGCAGTCGAAGAGAAACCAAAAGAGGAAAAACCGGTAGTAGATGTTCCAAAGGATAATCCTACTTCAAATTTAATAAATATAGTTGATGCTCCAAAGACAGAAGAAAAGGAACTTGAGGTTAAAGAAAGTGATATTCCAGCATTGATTGATATTACAGATAGTCCAAAGGAATCAACTGAAGAAAAACCTGCAATTTCAGATTTGGTTAATATAGTTGATGCTCCAAAAGAAGAGAAAAAGAAACCTGCAGTTGAAGAAAAACCAAAAGAGGATAAAAAGACTGTAGAACCTGAACAGACAAGTCCTGCAGGAACTCAAGATGCATTTATTAATAATAAAATAGATCAATTATTTGGTTCAACTGAGGAAAAAACTGATACTCCACCTATTGATAGTTCTATTCCTGTTGCTCCAATGGATTTATTAGCAGGAAGTGGACTTTCTCCACAAGTTGACTTATCTCCACAGGTTATAACTGCTCCATTAAGTGAGACAGGTGCTGTTCCAGAGATATCTAGTGTTGATATTAATGATAACGGAATGGTAAATACTGGTAATTCTGGAGGAAATGATTTAACTTTAGATGATGATGGTGATGATGATCTAAATAATGATTTTGATGATTAAAATAGCAAATATTGCTATTTTTCTTTTTATATAAAATAATATTTGTTATAATATCTCTTAGGTGATTAATATGTTTGAAAGTTTAGGAGATAGATTACAGAATGCTATTCATAAAATAAAAGGTTATGGAAAAATAACAGAGGATAACATTTCTGACGCAATGAGAGAAATTAGACTTGCATTATTGGAAGCAGATGTTAATTATAAAGTTGTTAAAGAATTTACTAATACGGTTAAGGAAAAGGCACTTGGAGAAGAAGTTGCTTCTAGTTTGAATCCAGGTGATTTATTTGTAAAAATAGTTAAAGATAAATTAACTGAATTGCTTGGTGGAGAAAGTGAATCACTAAATTTAGTTGGAAATCCTGCAATACTTATGTTAGTTGGACTTCAAGGTTCTGGTAAGACAACAACAGCTGGAAAACTTGCTAATTTTTTAAGAAAAAAACATAGTAAAAAACCTTTGCTTGTAGCATGTGACGTATATAGACCTGCAGCTATTGATCAATTAAAACAATTGGGAAAGCAATTAAATATAGAGGTATATGAAGAAGGTAAAAAGAACCCTGTTGATATTGCAAAGAATGCAATTGAGTATGCAAAAGAGAATAAATATGATTATGTTTTAATAGACACAGCTGGTAGACTTCATGTAGATGAAGAATTGATGGATGAGTTAGAGAATATTAGAAATGAAGTTAATCCTAAGGAAATACTATTAGTAATTGATTCTATGATGGGACAAGATGCTATTAATGTTATTACTGGTTTTAATGATAAATTGCCTTTAACAGGAGTAATTCTAACTAAATTAGATGGAGATACTAGAGGTGGAGTTGCTTTATCTGTTAGACATTTAACTAATGTTCCTATTAAATTTATTGGTGTTTCAGAAAAATTAGATGGATTAGATTCTTTTGATCCTGAAAGAATGGCAGGAAGAATCCTTGGTATGGGAGATATTATTTCTCTTGTTGAAAAGGCAACTGAATCAATTGATGAAAAAGAAGCTGAAAAAACTGCCAAGAGAATGCAACAAGGAAAGTTTGATCTTGAAGATTTTTTGTCAACAATGAAACAAATGAAAAAACTTGGTCCATTAGAGAATTTATTAAAACTTATTCCTGGAGCTAAAAAGATGGGTCTTAATAATATTAAGATTGATCCAAAGCAAATGGCTCATATTGAAGCGATTGTTTTATCTATGACTCCTAAGGAAAGAAGAAATCCTGATATTATAAAAGCAAGTAGAAAGAGTAGGATTGCTAATGGATCAGGAACTTCAGTACAAGAAGTTAATAAATTGTTGCAGCAATTTGATCAAATGAAGAAAATGATGAAACAGATTAGTAATGGAAATATGAAATTACCTTTTTAGATGTCTTTTGACATCTTTTTTTGGGCGTTTTTAGTAGAAATAATGATTATTTGTCATAGTATATTTTAGGAGGTATATTATGTATAATAATGATTTTTTTCAAAATACAAATGATACAACAGTAAGTGGTGATAATAATTATGTAAATAATGAAACAGATGTCAATGTAAATATGAGTAATAATAATATGCAAGATATGATGGGAATGGGTGGATGTAATTCTCCTCAACAGAGAGTAATAAACAGAACTTTTGTTCATGAAGTTCCACATACTTGTCCAATTCATACGCGTATTATTAATCATCATGTATATAAACATACTTATAGACCTGTTTATACATGTAGTGAAGAAAATGTTTGTAGTAATGTACAATGTGGTTCATGTAGTCAATTTAGATAGTTGTAAATTATTTTGTAAATAATTAGTGTCTAATTGTGTAAGTTTACTTGATATTTTACATTATGTTGTTTATTCTAATAATAGGGAGTGTGATACTAATGATTTATCCATCTATAGATAAATTACTTAATATTGTTGACTCAAAATACGAATTAGTTCATATAGCTGCTAGAAGGAGTAAACAAATATCAAAAGACGGATATTTACAAATGCCTGAATCCGAGTACAAGAGTAAAAAGAATATAGGAAGGGCTCTCGAGGAAGTCTCTGAAGGACTTATCGAGGTTAAAAAAAGGGAAGTTTAATCCCTTTTTTTATGTTATACTTTAATTAGGTGATACTTTTGAAAATACTTAATTATAAAAAAAGTGGTAAAGGTAAATATATAATTTCATTTGATGATGGAAGAAAGATTCCTTTATATGAAGATGTTATTTTAAAATATAATTTACTTCTAAAAAAAGAAGTTCTTGATAGTGAACTTGATGAAATTAATAAAATGAATTTTGAGTATGATGTTTACTATATAGCATTGAATAGTATAAGTAATAGAATCAAAAGTATTTATGAGTTGAAAACTTATTTAATAAAAAGAAGTTATCCTGATGAGTTAATTGAAAAGGCGATAGATAAATTAATTAAACAGGGATACTTAGATGATAGAATATATACAAAAAGCTATATTAATACTCAAATATTAACTACAAGTCATGGACCGAATAGAATAAAGAAAGATCTTGTTGATAAAAAAATTGATTTAAATATTATTGAAGATGAACTAGTAGTGTTTACTGATGAAATACAAGAAGAAAAAATAAATAAATTTATTAATAAATGTATAAAGACTAATAGAACAAGAGGGGGATTAGTTTTAAAACAAAAAATTATAAATGATTTAAAGAATAATGGATATGATTTTGGTATTATTAGTAGAGTAATAGTTAATTATGATTTTTCAAATGATGGAGATATTGCGAAAAAGGAGTATGAAAAATTATATAAAAAGTATTCTAAAAAATATGAAGGATATGAATTAAAAAGAATAATTAGAGAAAAACTATTTCAGAAAGGATTAGTATATGAAGAAGAATAAAGTTTTTTGGATAAATATTTTTTTTATAATATCATTGTGTTTATTTAGTGTTTCTTTTTTTAGATTGGAAACAGATTATTTATGGCACATTAAAGCAGGAGAATATATGTTTAATAATGGCATTATTAAACATGATGTTTTTTCCTGGTATTTAAATGGAAAGTATTGGATGTCTCATGAATGGTTGTTTGAGATAATTATTTATTCTTTAAAGGTTGTTTTTGGGAATCTACATTTATTCATTTACTGTTTTATATGTTCTTTATCACTTTTATTAATATTATTTTTAGGAAATAAAGAAAATGTTTTTAAAAATAATTTGTTTTCATTTTTATGGTTTGTTTTATTTTTACTTATAATATTTTCAATGCAAGCTAGACCGCATTTGATTAGTTATTGTTTTATTGCTTTTACAGTCTATTGTTTATATGACTTGTATAAAAATGAAAAATCAAGAAAAATATATTTCTTACCTATATTGACAGTACTATGGTCAAATATACATGGTGGATCTAGTAATTTTGGATATATTTTATGCTTTATATTTTTTATATGTGGATTGTTTAATTTTAGTTTTAGTAAGATTAAGGCAACTAGATTTAGTAAACTTCAATTAATAAAATATTTTAGTGTATTTATATTATGTATGTTTGCGGTATGTATTAATATTCATGGTTTTAAGATGTTTATTTATCCTTATCAAAA
This sequence comes from uncultured Erysipelotrichaceae bacterium, assembly GCA_902798815.1. Lineage (GTDB taxonomy): Bacteria > Bacillota_I > Bacilli_A > RF39 > UBA660 > UBA3789. The sequence continues at coordinate 6,674 of CADBYH010000027.1, forward strand.
TATGATGGATAAGGTAATGATAGAGAATATTATTGAGTGGAGAGAAACATCTTTAAATGAATTATCAAGTTATATATATATATGCTTTGCATTATTCATATTTCTAATAATGCTGTTTAGTAAAAAGAAAATTGAACTTATAGATTTTATTTTATTTGGATTATGTGTTTTTTTAGGAATGAAGAGTATTAGATTTTGGTATTATACATATATAATTATGTCTTTTGTGGTATTTAATTATATTAAAAAGTCCTCTACTGATAAATTGATGTATAATTGTATAATTTTTTATTCAGTATTAATAGTATTATTCTTTTGTATAAATTCTAAGAAGCTATTTAATCCAAAATATGAATATTTTTTAGAAAAAAAGGATATTGAATATATTAAAAAGATTGATTCCAAGAGATTGTTTAATATGTATAATTATGGTGGTGAATTAATATACAACGATATTAAAGTGTTTATAGATGGTAGAGCAGATTTATATTCTAAATACAATTATAAAGATTATTTAAAAATTGCCAAACTTGAGGGTGATTATGTTAGTATAATTAACAAATATAATTTTGATTATATGATTGTTGATTCTAATTATTCAATAAATACTTATCTGAAATATAGTAATGATTATAATTTGGTTTATACTAATAAAAAAATCAGAATATATAAAAAAATGAACTAGTTAGTTCATTTTTTTAATTATTACTGTTGTTATTTGAAGAAGCGTTTTTGATTAATTCATTCATATAATTATTGTATGCTTTTTTTAGAGTTGAATCATTCCATTTAATTTTGTTTTCTTCTCTAATTGCCATTAATGTTTCGTAATAGATAGTTGAACTTTCTTCCATCTTTTTTGTTGTTAATTTTTCTTTAATAGTAGATTTAACATCTTTTAATTTTGCTTTTTCTTTTTCTCCTGTTTTAAGTATTATATGATATCCATATTCTGTTTTAACAGGTTCTTTAGTGTACTCTTTTATATTTAGATTTTTAACTGCTTCTGCAAATGCTTCTGTCATATCAGATGGTTGGAAATAACCTAAGTCTCCACCATTTGATTTTGTTGCATCATCATTAGAGTATTTTTTTGCAAGTTTTGCAAAATCTTTTCCATTATTTAATTCTTCAATAACTTTTTTAGCGGTTTTTTCAGCTTTTTTTTCAGCTTTTTCTTTTTCTTCTTCAGTTGCATCATCTTTAGCATTTATTGATATTAAAATATGACTTGCTTTAACATCACCTGTTATATTATCTTCATAATATTTTTTGATTTCACTATCTTTAAGATTTTTTGTAATGTATTCTTTTACTGCTTGATTTCTTTTATATTCAAGTCTTAATTTAGTTTCTAATTCTTTTTCTGAATCAACACCAAAGTATTGTTTGATAACACTTTTGTATGTGTCTTCATTTTTTCCATAGTATGATTTTATTTGATCGATTTGTTTTTGTACTGCTTCATCTTCTTCTTTTGTGTCTTTATCCTTATACATTTTATTAAGAATACTTTCATCAATCATATCAACTAAAGTAGAGATATTACTTTCTTTTATTTTGTTATAGTATTCTGTTGCGCTAAATTTATCATCCTTTAGAGATACTGCAACTTTTGATCCGTTTTTTATTTCCACTTCTTTTCCACAACCTGTTGTGATTATGGATATCACTAATAATGCACACATTAGCATTACTATTTTATGTTTTTTCATATTATTCCTCCCATACATATAAGATAATAACAAAAAAATTATATTAGTGCAATAAAATAGGTATATATAAGCACAATTTCTATCTTTAACCATAGAATATTTTGAAAGCAAATAAAAAGGAGGAATTTTATGAATAATTGTGGTTCAACATCAGGTTCTGCTATTGTTTTAGTATTATTTATACTTTTAATCATCATTTTAGGCGCTTCCATATAATAAGAAGACCAAGAATTGATTCTTGGTCTTTTTTTTATTCATTTAGATACTTGAATGTGATATTGTTGTCATTTAATAGTTTTGAGTTATTATTATTTAATATATCTTTAATAATATCTTCTTTGTTAGGGTTGTTGATAAAATCTTCTTGAATATTGTTTATTTCAATTGATTTGGTTATTTCATAAGTATTGTTTATTATAAAAACATAATATTTAGGATATATTTCTTTTTTTTGCATTTTACTTATAATATCAACAATACTTTTACTTATATTGGTTTTATCCCATGTATCAAGATCTATTTCGTTTTTTATATAATAAAATTTTAAACTTTGTAATTTATCTTCTTTTATGATTCTTTCTTTTACTTTATCTGTATATTTATTAAGTGTTGTTGTTGAATTTGTTATACATTTTATATTTGTTTTCTTATTAATTTGTTTTGTTAATTTTTTGTTAATATGTTTAAGTAATGTGGAACCTTCTTCATAATCTTTTTTATAACTATCGGTTATTTTTCCTTTTGTATAATATATATAAAAGTATAAGTTGTTGTTTTCTTTTGAGATTATTTTAGTTTTAAAAACTTTATTATTATATGTTATTTTGCCTATTTTTATATTATTTTTAATATTTTTGTAATTATCATTTATATAGCTATTAACTTTATTTGTTATTTTTTTAGAAAATATTATTTCTGCTTTTTCATTTATTATTATAAAACCAAAAGATAAAATAATAATTAGCATAAATATTGCTCTTCCAAAAATCAAATTATTTTTTCTCATTATAATCACCATAATTTATTTTATCGTATATTATATTCAATTGCAATTAAACAGGATGGTTATTTTTTAAATTTTAGTGTTAAAATCTATTGTTTTGGTAAAAAAAATATGGTATATTTATAAGTAGATTAAAGTAGAGTATTGGCGGTGTTTATATGAAAATTCAAAAAGGAATAGTAAGTTATAAGGGAAGAAATGATATTGTATGTATGTATGGTATTGATGATTCAAATACGCAATATTACTTTTTAGATAATACTGATACTAAAAAATTCTCTAATGGTAATAGAATGGCAACTGTTGCATTAGTTGAAGCAGTTGATCCAATGAAAGAACCAAGTCAAATTGGTGTTATTGATGATAATGGAGGAGTAGTTATTCCATTTGAAAACAAATCAATTAGACCTGTAACAGATAATGTAATTTTAGTAGAACCAGCTGTACCTAAGGGGGAAAGTGTTGTAGAGGCAATAAAATTGAAGAATGATCCATTATCTGCAACAAAATTAGTATCAACACCAGCTATTATAAAAGAAAAAATAAATCAAAAAATGGGTACTGAAGGAAGATATTTATTTAATGATCAATTTTCTGAAGCAACTGTATGTACTATTTCTGGTGAAAATTTAGTAAATGGTGAATATTATAGTTTTATAGCAAATGCTAATGATAAGTTATATATGTCAAAGAATACTCCTGAATCTGAAGTTGTTGAATTTGGATTGTTTGATAATGCTAAAAATGTTGAATCAATGACTGCTTCTGCAGGAAGTATTGATGTTGGAACTGTTTCTGTCGATCAACAAGTTATTGAAAATTCATTTGCTCAAGGAACAGAAACTGTTGCAGAGCAAGCACAGGTTCCAGTTGATGCTCAAGCTGTAGAAGCAAGCATCCCTCCAGTAGTTGGAGAAGCACCAGTTGCAGAACAAGCACAGGTTCCAGTTGATGCTCAAGCAGTGGAAGCAAGCATCCCTCCAGTAGTTGGAGAAGCACCTGTTGCAGAACAAGCACAGGTTCCAGTTGATGCTCAAGCTGTAGAAGCAAGCATCCCTCCAGTAGTTGGAGAAGCACCAGTTGCAGAGCAAGCACAAGTTCCAGTTGATGCACAAGCAGTAGAAGCAAGCATCCCTCCAGTAGTTGGAGAAGCACCAGTTGCAGAACAAGCACAAGTTCCAGTAGATGTTCAAGCAGTAGAAGCAAGCATCCCTCCAGTAGTTGGAGAAGCACCAGTTGCAGAGCAAGCACAGGTTCCAGTTGATGCGCAAACAGTAGAAGCAAGCATTCCTCCAGTAGTTGGAGAAGCACCAGTTGCAGAGCAAGCTCAAGTACCAGTAGATGCTCAAGCAGTAGAAGTAAGCATTCCTCCAGTAGTTGGAGAAGCACCAGTTGCAGAGCAAGCACAGGTTCCAGTTGATGCTCAAGCAGTGGAAGCAAGCATCCCTCCAGTAGTTGGAGAAGCACCAGTTGTAGAACAAGCACAAGTTCCAGTAGATGCTCAAGCAGTAGAAGCAAGTACTGAGTTCCCAGGTGATATAACTGCTCAATCAATAGAAAATAACCTTGAAGCAGCAACTACAAGTGATAATGGTAATGAACAAGAATTAGAATTTAATTTTGGAGATAGTCAAGAACCAACTGAAGAAGTAAAAGCAGAAGAAGAAGAAGAAGAAGAAGTTCAAGAAATTGCTGAAGAAACTGAAGAAGTAAAAGCAGAAGAGGAAGTTCAAGAAATTCCTGAAGAAACTGAAGAAGTAAAGGCAGAAGAAGAAGTTCAAGAAATTCCTGAAGAAACTGAAGAAGTAAAAGCAGAAGAGGAGGTTCAAGAAATTTCTGAAGAAACTGAAGAAGTAAAGGCAGAAGAGGAAGTTCAAGAAATTGCTGAAGAAACTGAAGAAGTAAAGGCAGAAGAGGAAGTTCAAGAAATTCCTGAAGAAACTGAAGAAGTAAAGGCAGAAGAAGAAGAAGTTCAAGAAATTCCTGAAGAAACTGAAGAAGTAAAAGCAGAAGAAGAAGAAGTTCAAGAAAATAAAGATGAAATTAAACCTATTGAAGAGAACAATGATATGGAAGATGTTCATTTAGAAGGTTATACTGATATTAGTGATATTTCTAGTAATATATTTGATTTTAATGAAGAAGATAATCTGTTCAAGAATTCTATGGTTAAAACAGATAGTATACTTACAGATGATATTTATGATTCATTTGATTTTGATATCAGTGATGATAATAAAGAAACAATATATGATGATGCAGCTAAGTACATGGAAGGTCTATTGAAAATGATTAAAGATCAAAAAGCAGTTATTTCAAAATATGAAGAAAAGACTGCAACATTAGAAGCTCAAAGAGATGCTGCAGTAGAGAAAGTTAAAGACCAAAATAGTAAGATAGAATTATTAAGTAATAAAATGAGAGAATTAAGTTCTGTAGCAACTAAGTTGGATTCAAAATGTAAAGTTTTGGAAAGCAAAGGTCAAGATCAAGCTAAAGTAATAGATTTAAAAAATAAAGAAATTAGATCTTTAAAAGAACGTCTTGAAAGTAAGGAACAATCACAATTTGAAGGAAAGCAAAACTTAGAGAAAATTTTAACTGTTACAAAAGCATTCCTTAATGATGAAGATTCTTATGAAAAAACTTCTTATTATAGGAAGGCAGCATAGTAAATTATTAATAAAAAAGAAGAGAAGAGATACTAGTACCCGTCAAGTACTCACTAAATAAAAAGATAAATTAATTTGAAAATTTTAATCGATACTGTACAGGAGACAAGTATCCAAGTTTCTTTT
>CADBYH010000028.1 GCA_902798815.1 uncultured Erysipelotrichaceae bacterium
TTTTGAAAATTCAATCAAATGGAAATAACTAGAAAAAACATCAATAAAAATAACTATATAAGTATTAAGTAAAAATTTAATCTTTTTTTCTGAAAATTTAGAAAAAACATTGAAAAAACGGTTTTTTTGGTGTATAATTAATGATAGGGAAATTATGTAAAAAAATATTTTATTTTAGGAGGTAATATTATGAAACAAAGAATTTTACAAGTTATAACATCATTGTTGTTAATTATAACATTAACAATGGCGAATTTTTTATTGCTTTGTATAGATGTTGTATCTTATGCTGCTGAAGAAATAAATGCAGATAAAAATACGAACCATAAAAACATAGAATTTATGGCATATTTTAAGGATGAAAAAGGTAATAAAGTTGCAGAAAGAGATGCTTATACAAATAACAATGATTTAAAAGTATATTTTCAGGTATCTGTAAAAAAAGAAGGGTATTTTAATGGAAATATAGTATTAAAAGATTCTAACTTTAAACTAAAAACAGATAGTTTGAGTGATGGAATAAGCAAAATTGAAAATAATATTATTTATTTAAATCAAATAAACGCTGGAGAAAGTAAAGAATTCGAAGTAGGAATAGAATTATTAAAAGACGAACAATTTGATTTGAATTTAATTAATATGAAAAGTAAAGTTTCTGTAGAAGGTATTTATAAGGATAGTACACGAAAAGACATTTCTATAAAAGCTGAGAGAAATCTTAATTTGAAATTTATTAGTCCATATACGGCTAAAGAAGAAAATATAATATTATCACAAAAGACTATAACTAATAAAATTCTTAAATTTAATGGAAACAATAAAAGAATAATACAAGTTGAAGTAAGTTCTGGATTATATAATAATTTGTTTCCAATAAGTAAAACTATAATTAATATTCATACTCCTAAAATTTCAAATAAATATCCTGAAGAGGTGTTAGTTAATTCAAATGATGTATTGATGACGAATGGAAAAATGTTATCAAAAGATAATTGGAGTTATAATAAAGAAAGTGGAATTCTTGATATTAATTTAGAAAATAAAAAAGAAGGTAACAAAGTTTCATGGGTAAAAACTGGAGAAGATAAAATTATAGTTACATATATATTTGATGAAAGTGTAGAAGTAAGTAATGAAAAACTAAATGTAAATTCAAAAATTGAACTTTACGATTTAAAAAATACAGTTATGGAAGCTTCTAGCGAAAATACATTAGGAAGAGATGAAAAAAATACTATAGTTACATCAAATATTAACCAATATGAAACAAGTATATATAAAGGAAAATTATATTCAGCTATTTCAAGAAACATTACATATAAAAATAATATTAATATAAATTTGAATAATGTTGCAGATGAAATAAATGTTAAAGAAGAAAAACAAACAATAAATGAACAAGTTATTAGTTCAGTATATAAAACAACTAAAGTAAAAAAAGAAGATATAGAAAATATATTTGGAGAAAATGGAAGTTTAGATATTATAAATTCTGAAACAGGAAATGTGATTACATCAATAAGTAAATCTGATGAAGCAGATGAAAATGGAGACATAATTGTTACATATCCAGAGAATATAAATGCAATTACAATAAGATTAGTACAACCTGAAAAAATAGGAAAATTAGAAGTAGAGACAACAAAAACAATAAATGCAATTGATAAAAATTTAGTTAAAAATGGAAGTAGTATAGAACAAAAGAATACAGTATCTTATATTTCAGAGGATAAAGAAAATAAAATAGAAGAAACAAAATCAAATATAGATTTGAAAGAAACAGAAACATCAATAAATTTGGATATTAATAGAACAGATTTATCAACAATGACAACAAATAATAATGTTGAGTTTAGAATAACTTTAGATTCTAAAGAAGAAAAAAATGAATTATTTAAAAATCCAGTATTAAGACTAGAATTACCTGAAAAAATAAGAGATATTCAAGTAAACTCTATTAAGCTACTTTACGAAGATGAAATGAAAATAAAATCAGCAACATTAAAAGATAAAATTATAGAAATTGCTTTAGAAGGAGAACAAACAGAATATAAAGAAGAAGCTATAGATGGAGCAATAATTATAATAGATGCTAATTTAACAACAAGTACGAAAATTCCAAGTAGTACAGAACAGGTTAAATTAACATACACAAACCAAAATGCTATTAATTATAAAGATGGAGCAAATGTTGGAACAGATACAAAAGATATTAACATTGTTTCTTATGCGGGAATTGTGACTACAAATCAAATTGATGCATATGGAATAGAACTTGTTAATAATGAGGGAAAAAATTCAGCTCAATTGGATGTTTCAACTGATACGAAAAATGTTTCAATTCAAAAGAAAATTATAAATAATAAAGAGAATAAAATATCAAATGTAAAAATACTAGGAACATTTCCTACTAAAGATGCTATAAGTCAAAACACTATTGATATGGAAGTTGGAAATATAGTGGTTAGTGGTATTGATTCAAGTAGAGTAAAAGTATATTATTCTAATAATGAAGCGGCAACAGAAGATTTGCAAAATAGAGATAATAATTGGACTGAAAATATAGGAGATGCTAAAAATGTAAAAAAATATCTTGTTGTAATAGACAGTATGGATTTATTAGAAGAAATAGATTTGGATTATAATATTGTTATACCATCTAACTTGGAATATAATGAATCAGCTGAAGAAGGGTATAATGTATATTACGATGATGATGTAACATTAGTTCCAGAAAGTGTAAAAGTAAATAATTTAAGATTATCAACGGGAAAAGGTCCTGTAATGGATACTACTTTAAAAGCATATGTTGGTGGAGAAGAATTATCAGATGTAAAAGAGGGAGAGTTTATTACATATTCAATAGTTGCATCAAATACAGGGACAGAAGAAATACAAAATATAAAACTTACTGGTAAAATACCAGAAAATACAGTTTATGTTGAAAATAATAAACCACTTAAAGGAATGTCAGATACAAAATATGAACCTATCATAGAACATGAAGATAAAGAAAATGTTGAATTTAATATTGAAAAGTTATCACCTGGACAATCAATAAATGAAACATATCAAGTAAAAGTAAATGATAACACTGAAGGAAAGAATGTATCAAATTCTATAATGACACAATATGGAGATTTAAATAAAACATCAAATGAAGTTACTAATAGCATAAAGAAAGGTGAATTAAAAGCAGTTTTATATTCAGCTGACAACGATGGAGTAATGAAAGAAGGATATCCATATAGATACGTATTAAAAATTAAAAATTTATCAAATACAGAAAAGAAGAATGTAAAAGTAAATGCAAAAATAAGTGATGGCATAAAGTTAAATGAAATTTTTTATATTAGTAAAGATGGTGAAACTGTAAGGGAACAAAATAATAATTATATTAATATTAGTAGCATAAAAGCAGGAGAAGAAGTTAGTGTAGAAATTAATATAGAGGCCGAAGGTACAGATATGAATTCTGAAAAGGCTATGATTACTGCAAATGTTGAAGATGGTAATATAATATATCATGCAAATTCAATAAATACAATAATAAAAAAATTAGATGTTCAAACAGTAATATCATCTACAAATAGTGATAACTATGTTAAATCAGGTGATGAAATACAATATACAATAGGTATAAAAAATAATGGAGATAGTAAATTAGATAAGGTTTTATTGAAAGATGTAATATCTAACAAAGTTACTTTATCAGAAATTACGAAAAATAATCAATTATTATCAAGTGATAACTATAACCAAGAAGATGAGAAAACAACAGGTGGTAAAATTATAGAAATATCAGATGGATTAGATGCTGGAGAGCAAGTTGAATATAAAGTGAAAGTATTAGTGAATAAAATTCCAAGTAATAAAGTATCAATAGAAATTGTAAATAATATTAGTATATATGCTAATTCTATTGAAATTGCTAATAAAGAAATAAAACATATTTTGGGACCAGAAAAACAAGAGGATACTAGTGACTCAGATGGAAAAACAGATTCAAATCCAACTGATAATCCAGATGATACTCCAAATCAGAGCGATGAAACAGATGATAGAAATATTAAATCTATTTCTGGTATAGTATGGGTAGATGAAAATGGAGATGGAAAAAAGGATACAAATGAGCAATTATTAAATGGAGTAACTGTAAAATTATTAAATGTTAAAACAAATGAATTTGTTAAAGACTCAAAAGGTAGTGAATTAACAACTACAACAAGTGAAAGTGGATTCTATAGTTTTGATGAAGTTGTAAAAGGCGAATATATGGTAATTTTTGAATACGATACATCGAAGTATATATTGACAACATATGAAGGAAAAGGAATAGATAATAAAGATGCTTCAAAGGTCATAAGTAGAAAGATGACTATTAACGGTGAAGAAAAAACAGTAGGGGGAACAGAAATAATAACAATTGATGATGCTAATATTGCAAATGTCAATATGGGATTACAGGTTGCTAAAAGTTTTGATTTGAAATTAGATAAATATGTAAGTAAAGTTGTAACACAAAATTCTAAAGGAACAAAAACAGTAGAATATCAAAATGAAACATTTGCTAAAGCGGAAATAGATGCAAAACAAGTTAATGCAACAACTGCTATTGTTGAGTATACGATTAAGGTTACGAATGTTGGAGAAGTAGATGCATATGCTAAGAAAATAATAGATTATATTCCAAAAGATTATAAATTTACTTCTGATTTAAATAAGGACTGGTATCAATTAGATGATAAGTTATATAACTCTAGTTTATCAAATGAAAAGATAAAACCAGGTGAAAGTAGAGAAATTAAATTAATTGTAACAAAACAAATGAAGGAAGATAACACAGGATTAATACATAACACAGCGGAAATAGTTGAAAGTTATAACGATCTAGGTTTAAAAGATGAAAATGATAATAATTCTAATTCAGCAGATTTGATTTTAAGTATTAAAACAGGTCAAGTTGTTACTACAATCACATTGATATTATCATCTATAATTATAATTGGTACGGCTATGTATATAATAGGAAGATTTGTACTAACAAAGAGAATTATATAGAAGGAAAGGAGGGAAAAAAGATGAAAGAAAAAAATAAAGTTTTAAATTTTACTAATATTATTATATTAGCAGTTTTACTAATAACGTTTGGCATTAGTTATTCTATAGCTGCTAGTTTAGGAGATAATGGAGTAGGATTAGACAAAATTATAAGTAGATTAAATAATGGTGAAGGTACAAGTGTTGGTGCGACAGTATGGTTGAAAAATTCAGATTTAGTTAAAAGAAAAGATTTATATTGTGTGCATCATAATTCACCACTTGGAACAGACAATGTACAATATTATATAGCAAATTTTATTAGTATACATGGGTTTCAGGCAGTTAATAAAGATGGAACAGTAAAATCTCATAAATCAAATGCGATGCTAGCATATATTCTAAATAAAGGAGAAGGATATGGTGGTGTAGGCGGATGGGAAAACTTTACGAATACACAAAAAGCTTTATATGGCTTTATAGATCAGTGGAATAAAGATGTTGATCTTTTAGGTGATACATTTAAAGTAAATTATGAAGAAAATGAAGGACAAACACACGCTCCAACCTTAAAAGAAGCGGAAGAATATGCTAATAATTTGAAAGAGTCAAATAGTGATTCATCTAACGAAACATTATTTGCTAATGATAAGACAAAAAAGGATGAAATTTCTATTACATCAGATGGTGATTATATTACTGTTGGACCATTTAACTGGGAATTTTCTGGATATTTGGATCATATAGCAGTAATAGACGATCAAGGTGAAGAAGTAAATAATGACTATGTAAGTTATAAATATTATGAGGGAAATGATGAAAAGGATTATGAGAATTTTAGAAATATTAAATCTTGTAACGACTTCTATATTAAACTAAATATAAGTAAAATAAATGAAAAAGAAAGTAAACTTACAAAGATAGGAAAAATCAAAGGAACTGTTGAGTTGAGTACATCTAGTCAAGAAATTTGTAATGTGGATATATGGTTTCTTAAACCACAAGAAGGAAAACAAGAGTTAATATTAGTAAAAACAGATAAAAATAAAGATGAACCAAAAACATTAAAATCAGATTATTCTTTTGACTATGATATTCCAATTACAAGAGGTTTAGTTATTGAAAAAGTAGATTCTAAGAAAAGACATATAAAACTAGATGGAGTAGGATTTCTAATAAAAAATGAAAGTACTGGAAAATTTCTTCGTGAATCACAAGGAAAAATAACATATGTGGATTATGATTATAAAGATTATGATACATATAAAAATGATACAAGTAAAAATAAACCATCAGAATTCTTTACAAAAAACGGTGGAAAAATAAAATTAGAAGGACTAGTTGCAGGTGATTATGCAGCATATGAAACAAAAAATCCAAATTATGGCTATAAACAAATTAGTGGAAAAATAAAAATAATGAAAACAGGATCTACAATAGTTCCAAATGAACAAATATATGTAAAATTATCAGGATATGTTTGGAAAGATATTCAATCAGGTAAAGCAACATTAAGAAATGATTTATATAAAACAGATTATAATGTAGATGTACCTGATTATGTAGATAATCAAGATACAGCATTTAATGGAATAACAGTAAGATTAAAAGATAAGAGAGATGATAGCAAAATTCTTGGAGAGACAAAAACAAAAGAAAGAGGAATATATGACGAGATTGATGGTGGGGAATACATATTTAAAGATGTATTAATAAAAGATTTATCAAATTATTACGTTGAATTTGAATATGATGGATTAATTTGGCAATCTGTAGGATTGAACTTAAAGAAAGATAGTGGATCAAAATCAACAGATAAAGAAGAAAGAGAAGTATTGGATAATAATTTTGCAAGTGTAAATTCAACAGGAGAAAACAAAGTAAATGTAAAAGGTACTGACAATAAAGATAAGTACTCTATAGAATATAATAAAACTAAGAACTTTACAACTTCTATCAAAGATAGTAGTGATTGTACTATACATGCAAATACAAAGGATGCTAAATATGATATAGGAAAAGAATATGTTGAAGGAAGTTCTGAAATAAAATATATAAATTTAGGATTATATGAAAGACCACAAGCTGATTTATCTTTAACACAAGATTTAGAAAATGTAAATGTTGGAGTAAATGGATATTGGCATGTATATAAATATGCAAGTAGAACATTGACTGATGGAGGATATCAAGAAAATGATCCAAGTACATGGAATGTAGGTGTCAAATTTAAAAATTCTTATACAGGAACATATAATAGAGCAATTTACAAATCAGATTTAGATTATACAACAGAAGATAATAATAAAGAATTACAAGTATATTTGACATATAAAGTAGCATTGACAAATGAATCATCATATACAACCAAGGTTAATAGTATAGTTGATTACTTTGATAGTAGATATACATTAATAGGAGTAGGAACTGGACTAGATGAAAAGAATACTATAACTGGAAAAGTTGATTATGGAAAAACATCAAGCTATAATGATAAATATCAAAAATGCAGTATTAACGTAAACACTACAATAAAATCTGGAGAATCAAATTATATATATGTGCAATTCATGTTGAATAAGGACGCTGTATTAGGAATTATGAATAATAAAGAAACCGTATCTAATAGAGCAGAAATAAATTCATATACAGTACTTAAGAAGGATGGAAATACAGTTGCAGCTGTAGACAGAGATTCTGTACCAGGAAATGCTAAAATAGAAGATATAAATACTTACGAAGATGATATAGATTCAGCTCCAGCTATACAATTAGAATTAGCAGATGCAAGAAAGATAACAGGTACAGTATTTGTTGATAGTACATCAAATGAATTGTTAACAGGAAAGATAAGACAAGGAAATGGAATATTTGAGGATGGAGAAACAACAATAGATGGAGTAACTGTAACATTGCATGAACTTAATAATTCAATACCAGATATGACAGCAGAGACAAAAGATGGAGGCAATTTTGAATTTTTAGGTTACATTCCAGGACAATATACAATAACTTATACATGGGGAGATAAAACATATACGGTACAAGAATATAAAGGAACAGTATATGATTCATCAAGAAAACAAGATAATATATATTGGTATAAAGATGATGCTGATACAAGGAAAACGGATGCAGTTGATAACTATCAAACAAGATGTGATATAGACAAGGAAATGGCAGATATTACAGATAATACATTATATGATAAGATTATAGATGCATATAATGGTGGAAATAATCATCAAGGTATTACAAAAACGAAGATGGATTCTACAACACCAACAATGGAATTTGGTGTAGAATATGATACAACAGTAACAGACGGGACAAAAGATAAAGTAGAATTTATTGTTAAAAATGTGGACTTTGGTATTGTTGAAAGAGCAAGACAACAATTAGACATGACAAAAAGAGTAAGTTCATTTAAGATTACATTAGCAAATGGTCAAGTATTAGTAGATGCAACAATTAATGAAAAAGGGGAATTACAAGGTATACATGATTATGTGACATATATGGCGCCAAGTTCAAACAATGGATATTCAAATAATGGATATATAAAAGCTGAGATGGATAATGAATTAATTCAAGGTGCAACAGCAGAGATTGGATATGAAATTAAATTTATTAATAACAGTGAAGTTGATTATATGTCAGAAAATTATTATAAATATGGAAAAGAAGAAGGTAGCAAAGTTACACTTACACCATCAGCTGTAGTTGATTATTTGGATAAAAAATTAGGATTTGATGCAAGTCTAAATTCTGATTGGAAACAGATAACAACTGAAGACTTAAAGAGTTTAAATGCAATACCTGTTAAAGATGAAAATAATATAGATTCTGAATTCTTGAATTCAAGAATTATACTATATACTGAAAAAACAGCAACACCGATAGAACCAACACAAAATACATCAGTTAATTTAAAAGTTTCTAAATTATTAACATCTTCTGGAGATTTATCATTTGATAATGATGCTGAGACAGTTAAAATTGAAAAACCAAGTAGTTCAAGTCATAGAGGAAGTATTATAAAATATTTCCCAACAGATAAATCAGAGACAGTAATGATTACACCAAGTACAGGTGATAATAGAAATTATATATTACCAATAGCCGTTGGAATGATTGCATTAATTACATTAGGTGCTGGAGTATTTGCAATAAAGAAATTTGTAATTAAATAATAATTTGAGAAAAGAAATTTAGCTTAGTTGCTAAGTTTCTTTTTTTGGTTCTTTTAAAAAAAATACGACAATATGTAACAAAAATGTAATAAAAAAGTAATAAAAATGTAAAAAACGCAAAAAAAACCTGAAACGCGTATGAGAGTAAGATAAAAAATATGAATGTTAAATTGCACTAAAATTAGTGTATTGAAAATATGTTTGAAAAATAGTATATATAAAAATATATAGGTTTAATAAAAAACTAAATAAGGAGGATAAAATATGAAAAGAAACAAAAGGCGTGTTTTGTTAGTAATATTGATGTTGATATTAATAGCGGTAATATCAGTAGTTTGTATATTAACAAAAAAGAGTGTTTTGGTAAGCCAAGTTAATGGTCTTACTACGAAAAATTTAAATGCTGCCAATCAGGTATATAAGATTACTCTTTCTAAAAAGGGCGGTGAAAATGGAGCCAATTATTTGTATGTAAGTAATAAAAAAGTTTATAGAGATTCAAATTGTACAGATGAATTAACGGATTCTTTAACAATAGAAATACCAAGTAAAAAAGGGTGTAAATTTGTTGGGTATTTTATTGGAGAAGACAAAGTAATAAGTTCTGCTGGAAAAATTATAAATGCAAATTTATCTAAATTAACTGGAATAACTGCAGATACAACAATAGTTGCAAAATATCATCCTGTATATAGTGTGAATTTTGATTTTAGAGATGGTGCAAATGGAACAAAGAAAGTGTACATGTCATATGTATCAGATATCGAAAATAAATTAACAATGTATTCTGATGAAGCATGTACAAAAGAAATAGATGGGCAAAAAATAGTTGTACCAGAAAAAATTGGATATAAATTTTTAGGGTATAAAATAGATAATGGAGTAAGTGCACAAGATTATTCTTTTGACAGTGAAGGAAAATTAGTGGACAAAGCAACACGGAACGTTATATAATTTGAGAAGATATATAGAGGAATATAATGATATTGATAAATCAGGGCTTGAATATAATTTGGTAGCAAATTGGGAAAAAACAAATCAAACTGTTATATATAATGTTACTCTAAACAAAAATGGCGGAAGTAATGGAAAAAGTGATTTGTATATAAAAAATAATAAAGTATATACAGATGTAGATTGTACAAATGAATTAACAGATACAGGAGTAATAGAGATACCAAATAAAACAGGGTATAAATTTGTAGGATATTTTATAGAAGGAGACAAAGTAATAAGTTCAGCTGGAAAAATTATAAATGCAAATTTATCTAAATTAACAGGAATTACTAAGGATACAACGATAGTTGCAAGATATCATCCTATATATGCTATTAATTTCAATCTTAGAGGCGGAGTAAATGGTACAACAAAAATATATATGTCATATGTATCAGATATCGAAAATAAATTAACAATGTATTCAGATGAGTTGTGTACAAAAGAAATAGAAAATCAAAAAATAACTGTACCAAATCAAGAAGGGTATAAATTCTTGGGATACAAAATAAATAATGGAGTAAGTGCACAAGATTATTCTTTTGACAGTGAAGGAAAATTAGTGGACAAAGCAACACGGAACTTTATATAATTTGAGAAGATATATAGAAGAATATAATGATATTGATAAATCAGGACTTGAATATAATTTGATTGCAGTATGGGAAGAAAATATAAATAATCCAGAAAAAGAAGAGTATACAGTAAAATTTGATTCAAATGGTGGAACAGGAACAATGTCAGATCAAACATTTACAATGAATGTAGCACAAAATTTAACTGCAAATACATTTACAAGAACAGGTTATACTTTTGCAGGATGGAATACAAAAGCAGATGGAACAGGAACAAGTTATAAAGATTCACAATCAGTAACAAACTTAACAACAGCCAATAATGGAACAGTAACATTGTATGCACAATGGAAAGGAACAAATGTAGCATATAAAGTTGAACATTATAAACAACAAGAAGATAAAACATACAAAATTGAGGATACAGATAATAAATCAGGAACAGTAGGAACAACGGTAAAAGCAGAACAAAAAACATATGAAGGATATACATATAATAGTAGTAAATCAACAAGTAGT
>CADBYH010000029.1 GCA_902798815.1 uncultured Erysipelotrichaceae bacterium
GGATTAGAAGTATCGCTTGATGGAGAACATTGGAAAAGTGGAAATGATAAACTTACAATATCACAAACTACAATAACATCAACATCAGGAAGTGGAGATTATGCATATGTAGGAAATACAAATAAATGGCCAACATCAGGACTAGTTCCATTGTCATCTCCTGGATATATTGATGTAAATGTAGGAAGATTGCAGTTTTATGAAAAAACAAGTTTATCAGCAACTCCAGGAGGATATAGAATAGTTGCGAATAGAGTTGATAATTACACTGTTACTAATGGTAATCTTGTCCCTGAAGCCGATGAATATGTTGCTTTTGATTTGTTTATTCGAAATGGAACAGGGATACAATTTGATAAATATAATTATATGTGTTCTAGAGCTGATAGTTGTGCTGCAGAATCTGTATGGATGATGAGAAATCCTACAGCAACAGTTGATGGGTCGACTAATTATGGTGCAGCAAATTCTTTGCGAGTGGGATTTTTTCTCATTGGAGGAATTAAATCAAGAGGAGCAAATGCTTCTGACATTACAGGATTGATATATAATAGTAGTACGGATGATGATCCAAATAAAGTGAATCTAATAAATTACTATTCTGTTCCCTGGAGCAAATCTCATTTCTATAATATATGGGAACCAAATCATAATGTACATACAGATGGGGCTGTATCATATTTTAATAATGCTTGTAAAAAAAGAGATTCTACAACAGGGGCTTATTTATCTACTTCTTGTACTACTATAGCAACAACAACTGCAAAATCTACATACTCAATAAAAAGTGTAATATCTGCTTCTGATAATGTAGATATATACGATGGACATAATGGATATTCTGCCTCAATTGATTCTGATTTTTATGATTTATCGGAGAATAATAAAAAACTTGTTGCAATTCCAACATATACATCTCCAAATGGTGGTACTGCTTATAACGAAACTAATCAATTATTTGCTTTAGCAGGTAATTCTATAACAAAGGTGCGAGTATATATATGGTTAGAGGGACAAGATATAGATAATTATGATGTTATTTCTAAAAATTCTAATGTAAGAATTAGTTTTGGATTAACTAAAGATAGATATGGAATAGGTTCATAGATATATAACAACTCATTAGAGTTGTTTTTTTTATTATTTTTGTTATAATGATTGTGGTGATTATAATGGATAAATTATTTAAGAAACTTAAGATAAAACCTAAAGATAAAGAATTGTATAAAAACGCTTTTTCACATAGTTCTTATGTTAATGAACATAAAGTAAAGGCAAATTATGAGAGATTAGAGTTTTTAGGAGATGCTGTTTTAGATTTAGTTATTGCTGACTATTTATATACTCATTATAAAGAAACTGAAGGTGAAATGACTAAGGTAAGAGCAAACTATGTTTGTGAAAATGCAAATTATAGATATGCTACAGATTTAGGCTTACAACAATATATATTACTTGGTCATGGAGAAATAAAAGATGGTGATCCTAAAAAGGCTATTACTGCTGATATATTTGAAGCACTTATGGGAGCAATTTATATAGATCAAGGTTATGCTACAGTTAGAAAAGTAATTCTTAATATAATTGTTCCATATATGGAAGATGATAATATAGTTTTCTTTAGTGATTATAAAAGTAGTCTTCAAGAATTTGTACAAACTGAACAGAAAAGTATTGAATATGTTATTACTAATGAAGAAGGACCTGCTCATAATAAAAAATTCACAGTAGATGTTGTTATAGATGGAATAGTATATGGAACAGGAGTAGGTTATTCTAAAAAAGAAGCAGAACAAGAATCTGCTAAATATGCATTAGAAAAGTTAGCAGTAAAGAAGACATCTTAAAAAATGTCTTTTTTTATGATAAAATTATTATGGTGATAGTAATGAAAGATAGAACAAGTAATCAAATTAAATTTAATATATTTTCATTTGTTTCTATTTTTGCAAGATCTTTGCTTGAAGTATTTATTTCATTATACTTATTTAAAAATGGCTTTTCTATTAAATCAGTTTTAACTTTTTATTTATTAGAAAATGGTTTTGCATTTTTTATTTCTTATTTATTTGTTAAGATTGGAGAAAAATATAAATATTCTACTGTAATGTATATTGGTATTTTTTCATTTATAGTTCTTCAAATTGTTCTTAATAATATAGTACATAGTTATATGTATATAATACTTATTTCTTTTTTATATTCATTGTATAGAAGAGGTTATTGGGTCTCAAGAAGATATTATATTACTGATATAATTCCTCAGAGAAATTCATCTGAATCATTTAGTATATTGATGATTGTATCAGAAATTGCATCTATTATTTCTGGTTATTTTGGAGGGTTTTTATTAGATAGTTTTAATATTCTTTCATTAACAATTATTTCTTCTGTATTATTAGTTATAAGTGTAATACCCTTAATTAAGATAAAAACAAAAACAAGCAATAAAAAAATTGAGTTAATTAAAAACTTGAAGAAATATGATAAAAGAAATTATGTTGCATTTTCATTATATGAAATAAATAATTTACTTACTTTTATATTTCCTATATATATTGCGATGTATATAAAAGATAGTTATATAATGGCAAGTTCAATAAATGCAATTAGTAATCTTGCGATCATTGTATTTATATTGGTATATGGAAGAATAATAAAAAAGAGAAATTATTTTGTGATAAGTTCAGCATTATTTGTATTTATTAGTATATCTAAATTATTCTTTTTAAATTATTTTATATTTGTATTTTATTTTATAGAAGGTTTAATAAAAAAGATGCAGGAACAATCAGTTAATAAAATATATTTTGAAAATAGAAGAGGTATGGATTTAACTCATTATAATTTAATATATCAATTAACAGAATCATTAGTAAGAGTTGTAGTTGTTTTACCTTTATTATTTATAAATGATATAAAAATGATGATATTATTTATTTTATTGTTTATAAGTGCTGAGTTAGTTATTTATGCGTTTTTTAAGAAAAGTAAAAAATTAGATTAATTGTTATAAAATCCTATAAATAGGATTTTTTTTGTTTTACTTACATACAATATACAGGGTGATAATATAGAAACTTATATAGTTAAAAGTGGAGATACTTTATATGGTATAAGTAATCAATTTGGGGTATCTGTTACAGAACTTGCTAGTATAAATAATGTTGATGCATATAGTTTAAAAGTAGGTCAGAAATTAAATATTCCTACTTCTAGTGGAACTAATCCTAATAATATGTTTATGTATACGGTTAAGAGTGGAGATACTTTATATAGTATTGCGAAAAAATATAATACAAGTGTATCAGAGATTATTGATCTTAATTATTTAACTAATAGTAATTTAAAAGTAGGACAGGTTATTAGAATACCGGAAATGTATACTCCAGAAGATGAAATATATCTTCCTCAATATACTAATTATATTGTTAAAAAAGGTGATACAATTTTTATGGGGAATAATGAGTAGTAATTTAAAAAAATTGATGAAAATTAAGGCATTTTGAAGGAAAATGTCTTTTTACATGTTATAATATTATGTAAGCAAAACTTCATCAGGAGGTATAAATGGACTTAGAAATTTTAAAAAATGAATATGAGAAAATGCAGAAAATTTATGGAGATAAGACATTAAAATCAATTAACTTTGGTGGATGCGATACAAATCCAGATATATGTTTTGTTTTTATGAATCCTACATCAAAAAATGTTGCTTCTGATCCATTTTGGGATGGTATTAGGGCACCATGGATTGGAACAAAAAACATTTGGGATTTATTTGTTGCGACCAACTTATTTGATATTGATATATATAATGAAATTAAAAGTAAAAAAGCAAATGAGTGGGACAAAGAATTTGCAGAAAAAGTATATAACGAAGTTAAAAAAAATAAAATATTTATTACCAATTTAGGTAAATGCACACAAATTGATGCTAGACCTATTCAAAATTCAGTATATGAAAAATACCTAAGTTTATTAGAAAAAGAGATAGAAATAGTAAATCCTAAAGTTATTATTTTATTTGGAAACCAAGTTAGTACAGTTTTTCTTAAAGAAAAAATATCAGTTTCACAATGTAGAAAAAAAGAATTTATAAAAATTATTAACGGTAAAGAGTATAAATGTTATTCAATTTTTTATCCTATTGGTAATGGAAGATTTAATATTGATAAATCTATAGAAGATATATTATGGGTAAAAGAAAAAATTTTAAAGAAGAAGGTAGTAAAATGTTAAGTAAAATTACGATAAAAAATTATTTTTCAATAAAAGATGAAGTAACTTTAAAAGTTAATAAAGATATAACCTCTATAATTGGTAAAAATGAATCAGGAAAATCAACGATACTTAAAGCAATTAATAAATTGAATGGAATAAAAATAGAAAAAGAAGAAAAAAATGTTTCTTTAAAAGACCAAGACTCATTTATAAAAGGTTTATTTATAATAGATAAAGATACAATTAAGAGTATTAATGATGAATATGAATCAAATAATGAATTAAAATTTTATTCTTTACCATTAGAGTATGATAATCTTTATTATATGATTGAAATTAGAGACAATGATAATACAAAATATTATAGTTTATATCATTTAGATGAAAATAATAAATATGTACAAATTTCATCATCAATATTTTTAGACAGAATAGTAGATAAACTTAAATCAATTACTAAAGAATATGATTTAACTAAAGAACAAAAAGATGCTATTTCTTCTTTATATAAATTATCAGAGAGTCAGATAAAATCAGAAATTGATAATAATTTGATAAATTTAGATTTCAACGATGAAGTTAGAGATTGTTTAAAAGTTATATCATCACAAATAGAACCTAAAAAATGGATATCATTATTACCAAAATATCAAATAATTTATTTTAGTTCTTTTGACTCTATATTAAAAGATACTATTTTATTTACTGATGTTAGTAATAATCAACAAGCAAAAAATCTTTTAAAAATTGCTAAAATTGACATAGATGGTTTATCAAAAGCATTTGAAGAAGGAAATGAACAAGAATTAGAAGATTTAGGTACACAATGTGTTGAAATAGTATCTAAAAAGTTTAAAACAATTTTTAAACAAACCGATGTTGACTTTAAAATTAAGATTAGATTTGGTTCTGGTAATAAAGATTTGAGCTTTTTTACTCAAGATAAAACTAGTGGAACTAAAACAATTAGTCTTAGTAAAAGGAGTGATGGTTTCAAATGGTATTTATCATTATATCTAACTTTATATGATTATTTAGATACTACTGATTCTAATACCAATTATGTTCTTTTATTGGATGAGCCAAATTTATATTTACATCCAGGTGCACAAAATAATCTTCTATATAATGTATTTTATAAAGAATTTGAAGACACTCAAATTATATATACAACTCACAGTCCATATATGATTGATTCTGACAATAGTTATTCTATTAGAATTGTTGAGAAAAATACACAGACTTTAATATTTAATAGTTCAAGAGAATATGCTGAAAAAAGTAAAAATATGAAAGATGTTGATACTACAACACCACTACTTACTGCTTTGGATTTAAATATTTCTAATTCTTTAATTATAGATAATAATGATATATTAGTGGCAGTAGAAGGTATACAAGATGTATATATATTAAATGCGATGATTAAAAGGACTAAAATGGTAAATAAATTTAAAAACATAAAATTTATACCTGGAATGAGTGCAAATAAAATTCCATATTTATACTCTTATTTATATGGTATGGGGTACAATGTTTACGCATTGTTTGATAACGATAAGCCTGGCAAAGATGCTATTGATGATATAATTTCTGGCGATTTAGAAGATGATCGAATAAATAAATTATTAAAATATGATTTAGTTAATCCATCAGATGATATATATTTATTAGAAGACATATTTTCAAAAGTTGATAAAGAAAAATATTTACCAACAAAAAGTACAATTTTTTATAAAAGAATATTTGACGAATGGGATACTATTGAATTAGAAGATGACACTATTAATAATTTTAAACAATTTTTAAAAGAATTATTAAACAAATTGAAGTAGGAGATGTTGAAAATGATTAAAGGGAAACCATTTGTAAAATGGGCAGGTGGAAAAAGACAAATAATAGATAAATTAAAACAATATATTCCAGATGAATTTAATACTTATTATGAACCATTTGTTGGTGGTGGAGCATTATTGTTTGAATTATCCCCTAAAAAAGCAGTTATTAACGATTCTAATAAGGAACTTATAAATGTTTATAAATGCATTAAAGATGAGAAAAAATTTGAAGCAATGTGCAGAGAATTAAATCGTCACGAAACTGAACATTCAGAAGAATATTATTATGAAATTAGAAATTTAGATAGAGATAAAAAGAAATTTAATAAGTTAGCAGATTATAAAAGAGCAGCTCGTACTATTTACTTAAATAAGGCTTGTTTTAATGGTTTATATAGGGTTAATAGTAAAAATGAGTTTAATGTACCATTTGGTAAAAAAACTAAAGTAAATACCTATGAAGGACAAAATTTAGGTATTATATGTGGATACTTAAATTATAATGATGTTAAATTATTGTCAGTGGATTTTGAAGAAGCAGTTAAAGATGCTAAAAAAGGCGATTTTATTTATTTTGATCCACCTTATGATTCTGATACTTCAACATTCAATAGTTATACTGAAGATGGTTTTGGGAAAGAAGAACAAAAAAGACTTGCTAAAGTATTTAAAGAATTATCTGATAGAGGTTGTTATGTAATGTTATCTAATCACAATACAACTTTAATAAATGAATTGTACAAAGATTATAATATTCATGTGATAGAAGCAAAAAGAAATATTAATTCCAATGGAAAGAAAAGAGGTAAAGTAGAAGAAGTTATTATCACAAATTTCGAGAATAAAAAAGGATTTGAGTGATAAATGTAGTATAATATATATGAGGAGGTAGTATGTATGGGTAAGAAGTATTATTATGAAGATAAAGATTTTAAACTTATACAAGGTGATTCATTGAAAATACTTAAAGGTATTGAACCTAAAAGTATTGATATGATATTTGCAGACCCTCCTTATTTTTTGTCCAGTGATGGAATATCTTGTAGTGGTGGAAAAATGGTGTCAGTCAATAAAGGTGATTGGGATAAATCAATTAGTATTGAAGAAAAACATAAATTTAATAGGAAATGGATTAAATTATGTTATCAAGTATTAAAAGATGATGGTACTATTTGGATTAGTGGAACTATGCATAATATTTATTCAATAGGTATGGCATTAGAACAAGAAGGATTCAAAATAATAAATAATATAACTTGGAAAAAGTTAAATCCTCCACCAAATATTAGTTGTAGATTTTTTGTTCATTCCACTGAAACAATTCTTTGGGCAAAGAAAGATATTAAAAAGGCAAAACACAAATTTAATTATTCTCTTATGAGAGAGTTAAATGGTGGAAAACAAATGAAAGATGTTTGGGAATCATCACTTACTAAACCAAGTGAGAAAAAATGTGGTAAACATCCAACACAAAAACCAATGGAAATATTAGAAAAAATAATATTAGCATCTACTGATGAAGGAGATTTAATATTAGATCCATTTAATGGTAGTGGAACTACTGGAATAGTAGCAAAAAAACTAAATAGAAAATATATAGGAATTGAAAAAGAAAAAGAATTCTTAGATTTAACAATTAGAAGGAAGGAGGATAATAATGAATAATAATCAAATTAATGAATTTATAAAGACTATTAAGAACTTAAATACAATAGAAGAAGTTATGATTCTTGAAAGAAATAAAAATTATTTTTCTAATTTAGATTTATCACTTTCAATTTTATCTAATCAACCAAATTTTGATAAAGAAAATATTGATAAAATGGTAAAAATAATTATAGATGATTATAATAAAAGATATAAAACTAGTATTGAATATACTGAAAAAGATAATTATCATGATGTATTTAGTAAAATAATATATGGTATAAATTCTAGATTAAATCAAATTTTAGAAGATGAATTAAATAAATTTATATTAGATAAGGTGGTGAATCATAATGGGTAGAAATTTTAATGAATGGTTAAGCAAATTTAAAACAAGTATATCAGACTATACTTATTATGTGGATTTTGAAAAAATATACAAAAATGTTGATAAAGTAAAAGTGGAACTTAATATTTTAAATTCTTTAATTGGTAGTAAAAATATAGAAGAAGAGTTTCAAAATATATTAATTAAATATCCAGAAACTCTAGAATGTATTCCATTATTACTTGCAGTTCGTTCTAGAGAAATATTTGTTAAAGATGAAATAAACGAATATTTATTTAAATTTGATAAAATGGTTTACTCTATGAAAGATTATATTAGATTTATGAGAGAAAGTGGTTTATTTGATTTACTACAAAATCATATCATAAATAATTTATATGATTATGTTTTAGGAATAGAAGTTGGACTTGATTCAAATGGTAGAAAAAATCGTGGTGGACATCTAATGGAAAACTTAGTTGAATCATATATTATTAAAGCAGGTTATAAAAAAGATGTTAACTATTTTAAAGAGATGTATTTAAAAGACATAGAAAAGAAATGGAATTTAGATTTAAGTGAAATGTCTGGTAATAATACATCAACAAAAAGGTTTGATTTTGTAATTAAAACCGATAACCAAGTATATGTAGTAGAAACTAATTTTTATTCTAGTGGTGGTTCTAAATTAAATGAAACCGCTAGAAGTTATAAGATGTTAGCACAAGAATCTAAAAAAGTTGATGGAGTAACATTTATATGGTTTACTGATGGTACTGGATGGAATAGTGCTAGAAAAAATCTTGAAGAAACATTTAATGAATTAGAAACAATGTATAATATTGACGACCTTGAAAATGGAATTTTAGAAAATTTATAAAAAAATAATCATCCTATAAAATCTAACGAAAATTAGATAATAGGATGATTTTTTAATACTTTAAATTCTTATAATATAAAGACTTATTTAATAATCCTCCTTTATATGAACCTACGAAGTAGGTTGAATTTCGTAAGTACGAAATAAGAATGGCACATATAGAAATCCTTATTTTATAAGGGATTGATAGGTATCATTGTGCCATCTTCTTATCCTGCTATTTCATATTTTATTAAATTATTAATCATTTTGGGATGATAGACAAAACTTGCTATAGTAAATGACTTGACTCGCTCTTTTCAAGAGTGGTATCATCCAAGCAAAAGGAGATGATGTTTATGAATATAAAGGAGGATTATGAAATTAAGTAATATTATTGGGTATGTGAGAATCATACCAAGTAATATTACAAAAATTAAAACCATAGAATTAATTGGAGGTAACAAACTCTATGGTTAAATACAAAGTTAATTTAAAGTTTAAAGATGCATCTATTTCTTTAAATGAAATAATAACTGAAGTATTAAAAATAGAATTACAAAAGAGATTAAACATGACTTGCAATTATAAAAATTACGAGCTACCATGTAATCATACTCATTATTCCCAAATAGAAGGGAGTAGTAATTAATGGTAGGGAATAGTAGTTTTAAAGTGGGACTTTATATAAGATTATCAAGAGATGATTTAACGCACGAATCAGATAGCATTGTTAGTCAAAGAAGTTTACTTAATCAATATGTTAATGAAAACAATTATATAGTAGTAGATGAATATGTAGATGATGGATTCTCTGGAACTAATTTTGATAGACCATCATTCAAAAAAATGATGAAAGATATTGAACTAGGCAAAATTAATATGATTATTACAAAAGATATGTCAAGATTAGGAAGAGATTATATAGGTACAGGGGAATTAATAGAAAAGTATTTTCCAAATAATAATATTAGATATATTGCTATTAATGATGGTATAGATACTTTTATAGATAATACCAATAATGATATAGCACCTTTTAAAGCCATAATGAACGATATGTATGCCAAAGATATTTCTAAAAAAATTAAAAGTAGTTTGCATTCTAGAATGAAGGATGGTTTATATGTTTCAGGAAGATGTCCTTTTGGATATCAAAAAGATCCAACTAATAAAAATCATTTAGTAATCAATGAGGAACAAGCAGAAGTTGTTAAATTAATATTTGATTTAGCACTTAAAGGTAATACATATCATTATATAGCACAATACCTAACTGAAAAGAAAATAAAAACACCAGCATCTTATTACAACTATGTATGGAATACAAAGTGTATAAATACTAATTGTATTTCACAAGAATATGGAGTATGGGTAGATACTACTATAAAAGCCATTTTAACTAATAGAATTTATACAGGAGATGCAGTACAAGGTAAAACAAAAAAGATTAATTATAAACTTAAGAAGACTGTTAAGAATAATCCTGATGATTACATAATAGTTGAAAATACACATGAAGCAATTATAGATAAAGATACTTTTAATTATGTACAAACTCTGCTACCTAAAAATGTTAAAAGACCTGAAAAGAAAAGATTTTATTTATTAGATGGTTTACTATATTGTGGAGATTGTAAACATAGAATAACTATTAGATATCAAAATAAAACAGGAAGAAGTTATACTACTTGTGATTATTATAGAACATATTCAAAATATCATGTCTGTACAACCCATACAAATAATTATGAAGTATTAGAAAATGTTATTTTAGATAATATAAGGGATGTATGTAAAAAGTATTTAGATAAAAACAAGATAAAAGAATCTATTAATAATATAAAGTTTGAAGATAATAGTTTAAAGATAAAAAAACAAATTGAAAGTTTAGAAATAGCAAATAGTAAATTAACTGAAAGTCTAGATAAAACATATATGGATAGATTAAAAGGTATTATTGATGAAGAACAATACTTAAGAGTAAGTGAAAATATTAAAACTGAAATAGATAATAATAAAAAGAATATTGATAATCTTAAAAATGAACAAATAGAAGAAAACAAGATAGATAACAAACAAATAGAAAAATATATAAATGAATTTTTATCACTTGAAAATCCATTAAAAATGTTACATAAAAATTGTATCAGGAGATACTTTATATAGTATTGCATCTAATAATAATATTAGTGTTGATATATTAAAAAAAGATAATGCTTTAGTTAATGATTCTTTAGTAATAGGACAAAGTTTAAAGATTAGAGTAGATGGTTCTAGTTATGTTGAAGAATGTTTTGGAGAAGATTATATTTCTGAAGATAATAATTATTTTACATATACTGTAAAGAAGGGAGATAGTCTATATAAAATAGCTAATAGTTATAATACTTCTGTATCTAATATTATTAGTTTAAATAATTTAGATAGTGATGTATTAAAAATAGGGCAAATACTTAAAATACCTGGAACTAATCAGACTACTTATATAGTTAAAAAGGGAGATAATTTATATGATATAGCAAGAAGATTTAATACTAGTGTAGATAATATTAAGAAAAAAAACAATTTATATTCTAATTTGTTAAGTATAGGACAAAAATTAATAATATAGGAGGTTAGTTATGAATACTTATAATATTATAGATTCTAGTTTTATTAATTCTTCTTTGTATAAAGATTTTATTAAGGCAAATTCTTCCAATGGTTTTTTAAGAATAAGAGCTTATTCAATTAATGAAGCTTTACCAATAGAAGGTTTGAGGGTTGTTGTTTCTACTATTTATAATAATAACAAGATTGTTTTTTTTGAAGGTGAAACAGATTCTTCTGGATTAATAAATCGTATTAAATTACCAACTCCTGAGAGTGATACTGATAATCTTGTTATTCCTAAAACTATTAATTATAAAATAGAGGTATTTTATGATGAATTGGGTTTGAATAGGACTTATGAAGTTAATATGTATGAGAACATTTGTGTTGTACAAAATATTAATGTTCCTCCAAAGACTTTGGAAGTTGGTGTTTTATGGCAATAAGATATCCTATTGTACCTAATAATATTATCGTTCATTTAGGAGAACCTAGTGCAAATGCTAGAGATATTACTATACCTTTTACTGAGTATATTTCTAATGTTGCTTCATCAGAGATATATCCTACATGGCCTAAGAATGCTTTAATTGCAAATATTTATACTATTATATCTTTTGCCATGAATCGTATTTACAATGAATGGTATAGATCTAAAGGATATAATTTTGATATTACTTCATTGCCTTCTTATGATCAAAAGTATACCGAGGGAAGATCTGTTTACGAGAATATTCAAAATATAGTTGAAGATATATTTAATAATTATGTCGTGAAAAATAGACAAGTTCAACCATATTTTACAAGATATTGTGATGGAAGAATTACTACTTGTGATGGACTTTCTCAATGGGGAAGTGTATCTTTAGCAAATCAAGGCAAAAGTCCATTAGAGATACTTAAATATTATTATGGAAATGATATAAGTATATTTGAAAATGCTTTAGTAGGAGATAATACTATTGGGTATCCTGGATATGAAATAGGAATTGGTAGTGCTGGTAATCAGGTACTTGCGATACAAAGAGATTTACGTAGAATTAGGAAAAATTATCCTGCTATACCAGAAATAAATAATACACTTGGTATATATGATGAAGATACTGTTAAAGCAGTAAAGAAATTTCAAGAAATATTTGATTTACCTCAAACAGGAGTAGTTAATAAAGCTACTTGGTATAAAATTAAATATATCTATACAAGTGTTAAGAAATTATCAGACTTATACTCAGAAGGTTTAACTGAAGATGAGGTTACTTTTTTGTATACTGATCAGTTAAAATATGGAGATACTGGTATTGAAGTGGAATATGTTCACTATTATTTAGATGCAATTGCTTTTTTAGATAATGATATACCTAGACTTCCTACTAATTCTATATATAATAACAATACAATTACAATGGTTAAGGCATTTCAAGAAAAATATAATTTACCTGTTACAGGAATATTTACGTATAGTGATTGGCAAGTATTAAAAAATGCTTATAATAAAATTTTAAAATCTATACCAGTAGAATATGCTAATGATTTTTATCCTGATTATTTTTTGACTTTAGGAGCAACAGGTAATGATGTTAAAAGACTTCAAAGATTTTTACTTGCTATATGTAAGTATGATAAATCAATTCCAGGTGTTAGAGTAAATGGGGTATTTGATGAATTAACAGAAAAATCTATTAAGAAAATTCAAAAAGATTATGGTTTTGATATTAATGGGATTGTTGGACCACTATTATGGAGAAAACTAGTAGAATTATCTAAAAGATAGTTATTGATAATCATAATTAAAAGTTGTATAATACTTCTCATTGCAAAGGGTGATTTGATGAAAAAATTAGAAATTAATTATGATTTTATAGATAAGATTAATGAGTCAGAAGGAAAATATAAACTAAAAAGATTAGTTAAGGAATTTCCTTATAATCTTTTTTTAACTGCTGGATTTGTTACTAGAGATTCAATATTATATTTTACTGATCAAATAACTTTAGAGGAAGCTTTAGGAAAAATAGCTAGTGATGTAATAATATATGGTGTTATTGTATTTGGTATTGGCTCTATGTATTATGTTTTAAAAGATAGAATTTTAGGTTCTACAAGAGAAGAAAGAGCAGAAAGTGAACTTTTAGGATTAGTAACTCAACTAAATAATTTAAATATAAAAGTTAATTTAGATTTGTTAAAAGAGGCAAATGTATATCATAAAAAATATAGTCTTTTAAAAGATGGAAGAGTTGGAATAATGAGAGAAAGATATATTGAAGTGCCTACATATGATAATAGTAATAATACTAATACAACAACTGCTTCAATAAAAGAAGAGCATGTTATGGGAACAAGAAAATATGTACTTACTTTAGATACTCCAAAGAAGGAATTAGTTTATAAACCAGCATTTAATATGTAATTAATTGATTGAATTTATTTCAATCTTTTTTTATACTTTCTTTTTTTTATAATTTTTGCTATAATTGTTGTGCTGCTTATTCGTTTATATATTTGTTTTATGTCGGTTTAAAATTTATTAATTAGCTTTATTATGATATAATAAATATAGATGATAATGAAGAAAAATAAAGGAGGATGAAAATGAGTAAAATTAAAATATTTGCTTTAGGTGGTTTAAATGAAAATGGTAAAAACATGTATGTAGTTAATGTTGATGAAGAGATTTTTATTTTTGATGCTGGTCTAAAGTATGATAATGATATAAATTTAGGAATTGATTATATTATTCCAAATGTTGATTATTTAGTAAAAAACAGAAAGAAAATAAAAGGTATATTTTTAACACATGGGCATGATGGTAATATGGGAGCAACTCCTGATATTTTAGAATTATTGCCAGAACTTCCAGTGTATGGAACAAAACTTACTCTTGATATAATGAAAAGAGATATTTCTAAAGAATATATAAATAAAGTTAAATTAATAGAGATTAAACCACATGTTAAGATTGATTTTGGGAAGAATTCTATTTTTCCTATTAGTGTGACACATTCTATACCTGATGCAGTTTGTTATGTTTTATATACTCCAGATGGAGCTATTGTTTATACAGGTGATTTTGTATTTGATTCTACTATGATGGGATCTTATAAAACAGATATTGGAAAACTTGCTTATGTTGGTAAACAGGGAGTTTTATGTTTATTATGTGAGTCATTCTATGCTGATAAAAAAGGTCATACTAGTCCTAATAATAGAGTTAGTGATTTTATTAGGGAAGTTATTACTAAGACAAATGATAGAATAATTGCGACAGTTTTTCCGGCACATTTTTATAGGATACAGGAGATTTTTGATGAAGTATCAAAAACTCATAGAAAAATTGTTATTATGGGAAAACAACTTCAAGAAGTTATTCATACTGGAATTGATGATGGTTATTTAAGACTTGATAAAGATAAGATAGGAACTCTTGCTGATTTAGAAAATAAGAATTCTATTGTATTGATATCTGATGAAAAAGAAAAACCTTTTGGTAATTTAGAAAGAATTATTAAGGGATTTGACAAATATATAAATATTAGAGAAACAGATACTATTTTTATTACTGAACCTTCGTATGCAGGAATTGAAAAGAGACTTGCTGTTATTATGGATGAAGTTGCTATGTTAGGTGCTGATGCTGTATGTTTATCTAGTAAAAAACATTTGTTGCATCATGCATCACGAGAAGATTTAATGTTAATGATTAATCTTATGAACCCTAAATATTATTTTCCTGTAAAAGGAGAGTATAGAAATCAATATACAAATGGGGAGATTGCTGAAGAGTTAGGTATTCCTAAAGAAAATATTATTTTAAAACTAAATGGTGATGTTTTTGAAATGGTTAATGGAGAAAATACTAATTCTTTAGAACATATTGAAGTTGATGATGTATTAATTGATGGTAATAGTCAAGGAGATATAGGTAATTTAGTTTTAAAAGATAGAGAAATGTTAAGTGAAAGTGGAATAGTTATTATTAGTTGTACTTTAGATAAAGAAACAAAAGAAGTTTTAGGTGGACCAGAAATACTTACAAGAGGATTCATTTATGTAAAAGAAAGTCAGGATTTATTAGAAGAGACTAAGAAAATTTCTAAAGAAGTTATTGAATCTAATATAGAACTTAATTCTAAGAGAGTTGATTATTCTAAAATAAAAAATGAAGTAAGAGATGTTCTTGGTAAATTCTTTTATAAACAAACTGAGTCAAAACCAATGATAATTACTGTTATTCAAGAAGTATAGGAGTTTATATGAAAAAAAGTATTAAAGATAATAAAAATAAATTCACTTCTAAAGATGTTGTTCTTTTAGTATTAGGATTATTATTATTAGTTGTACTAATAGTATCTATAATAGTAAAGAATGGGCCAAGAAGTGGGAAATTAATTTGTACATATAATAATAATACTTCTACTATGAAATCATCTTTTGATTATGAAGTAGATTTTAAAAATAAAAAAGTAACTAATTTGAAATCAGTAGAAAAAGTTGTTTCTGATGATGCTGAAATGCTTAAAGATTATAAAGCTTCTTTAGAGGTTATATATGAAAAGTATAGAGATTTAAAGTATTATAATAATGAGATTGTGCTAGATAAAAACACTTTAACAACTACAACAATTATTAATTATAAAAAGATTGATATGAAAGAATATAGAAAGATTGATTCAAGTAATTCTTTATTAAAGAAAAATAAAATACATATAAAGAAGATTAGAAATCTTTATTTACAAAATGGAGCTAAATGTAGATACAAATAGTTCCTTTCTATGTATCCGTAGCTCAGTAGGATAGAGCAATCGCCTCCTAAGCGATAGGTCACGAGTTCGACTCTCGTCGGGTACACCATATAATATAACTATATGTAATATGTAGTTTTTCATATAAAAACAACCAATTGTTATTGGTTGTTTTATTAATTATTTTTTTGCAATTATACTATATGTATTAGTAATTGTAGTTTTAGAATATGGTTTATTAGTATTATAAGATATTTCTTTAACTTTATTATTAAAGTTATCATACTCATAATCTATTACGTAAGAACTTTTAGGACTAGTTTGAGTTTCTTTAATAATATTATTTTTATTATCATATTCATAAGTATAAGTCATTGTATATTTATCTGCAGAAGTTGTGTTAACACCTACTTTTTTTATAACTCTATCTTTATCATCTTTTTCATAAGTATAAGTCCAAGTATTTCCATTTTCTGTTTTACCATTTTTAGTTTTAGTTTCTGATTCAGTTGCTACAGTATTATCTTTATTATAAGTATAAGTTATTGTTTCAGTTCCATATAATGCACTTTCTATTTTATCTTCAATTAGATTTTTGTTTTTATCATATTTTAATTTGTGAGTACCAGAAGAAGCACCTTTTGTTTCGTATGAAGTAATAAGATGAGTTTTACTATCAACTTTGTAATTTGAATAAGTCATATTTTTAGCGCTTGAACCTGATTTTTCAGTAATAGCCATTATAAATCTATCTTTTATAGTTTTATCATCTAATTTAACCGCATTTTTTAATTTTGGAAATGATGTTGTATCTGTAAGTGTTCCTACTACTGTTATAATGTCACCACTTTCAAGTGTTTTCAAAACTTCTTTATCAAGGTATGCTTGAATTGAATCATTATATTCTAATTGAGTATAATCTTCTTCAATTGAATATACTTTTGCTGTATAAATATATAATTTGTTTTCATAATCTTCTGCTTTTGCCTTATTTCCTAAGATAGTGGAATGAACATCTTTCCAATTTAGAATCTCTGCTTCATCAATCATTTTATTAATGTTACCTGTTTTACCTTTTAATAAATCACAACCTGTTAAACCAAAAACTAAAATCAATAATAATGTAATATTAAGTATCTTATATTTCAAATTAATTACCTCCTTATGATCATTATACCAAAAAACAATATTAATTAACTATTTTTTATATATATTTATGTATATTTTTGTGTAAACTATTTTTATTGATATTGAATAACAAATAGTTATGTGATACGATTTTTATGGTAGAGGAGTTTTTATATGGAGAGTAAAAAAGGATTAGTATACGTTATAGTTGTTGTTATTGTAATGGTTTTTATTTATTCATTTGTTTCAGCAACGGGTGAAAATGTTGGAAAGATTTTTTTTGGTAATAAAACACTTTATGTATTATCATCAAATGATAACATAGATTTAGAAGATGAGATTAAATCTTATGCTAAAAAAGAGGGATTTAAATTAGAAATAACATATATGGGTGATTTGGATATTATTGATGAATTAAATGTCAATTCTGATAAATATGATACTGTTTGGATTTCTAATTCTATGTGGTTTTATATGCTTAATGATTCTAAGATAACTAGTGAATCTAAAAGTATTAGTATAAGTCCAGTTGTTATGGGAATAAAGAAATCAAAAGCAAAAAGTTTAGGTTTAATTGATAAAGATGTAACTAATAACGATATTTTAAATCTTATAACTAATAAACAAATAAAATATGTAATGAGTTCTGTAACGCAAACTAACGATGGGGCAACTTCTTACTTAGGTTTTTTAAATGCAATTGCTGGTAGTCCAGAAGTATTAAATGAAGCAATGCTTGATGATTCTACTTTGATAAATAATATGAAGAATTTGTTTCAAGGTGTTGAAAGAGTTTCTGGAGATCAGGATTTTTTAGAGACAATGTTTATTAATGGAGATACATATGAGGCAGTAATTGCTAGTGAGTCATCATTAATTAATATTAATAAAAAATTAAAAGCAAAAAATAAAGATGAATTATATTTAATATATCCTGTAGATGGTGTTCCAATAAATGATTCAACTTTAGCGTTTATTGATCATTATGAACAGCCTAAGAAGAAAGAAAATTATTTAAAATTACAGAAGTATTTAAGAAGTAAAGAAGGACAAGATAAATTAAAATCATTAGGACGTAGAACTTGGTATGGTGGAATTTCTAAAAAGACAGATAATAAAATATTTAAAAAAGAATGGGGAATTCATACTGATAGATATTTAACTGGAACAAAGTTTCCTTCAAAAAAAGTTATTAATAAAGCGATTGATTTATATATTGAAGAATTAAGAAAACCTTCTCATACAGTATTCTGTTTAGATTATTCTGGAAGTATGTATGGAGAAGGAAATGAACAATTAGTTGATGCAATGAATTATATTTTAGATTCAACAAAAGCAAGTACTGCTAAACTTCAATTCTCTAGAGTAGATAAGATTACAGTTTTACCTTTTGACGATGAAGTTTGGACTCCTATAACTACTAATAATGGGAAAGAAACAGGAGAAATGATTAATCAAATATCATCATTATCTCCAGGAGGATCTACAGCATTATATGATTGTGCTATAAGTGGTTTAGATGTTTTAAAAGATGAAACAGATGATTATACTAAGACAATTATTGCAATGACTGATGGAAGAATAAATGTTGGTAGTTTTGATGATTTAAAAAGTACATATAATAAATATAATTTAAAGATTCCAATATATGGTATTACTTTTGGAGATGCTGAGGAAAAGCAATTATCTAGTATTGCTACTTTAACAAATGCTAAAGTATTTAATGGTAAAAGTGGTTTATTAGCAGCGTTTAAAGAAGTAAGGGGGTATAGTTAATGAAAAAAAGGTATATATACTCTGCTTACTTAGCATCTGCTTTCTTTATAGTTTTATATCTTATATTATCGTTTAATATAATTATTTCAATACTTATAACTGCATTAGTATATGTTGGAGGGATATTCTTCTTTAAAGATAAAGATATTAGAAAATATGATCCTAATGCAATAATGCATTATTGTTATTTAATAAGTAAAATAGATAATTATACAAATGTTATTAAAGATAAAGGAGTTACAAAAGATATTAAAGATATTTCAACTAAATCTGAAAAGATAGTTGTTATGCTAGAACAAAAACCTGATAAGATAACGCAAGTATATAATGGATTTGATTTTTATCTACCACAGACAATAAAAATATTAGAAGAATATGTTATGTTAGATAAAAAGGATAATAAGACTGATGATGAGAAAAAGTTTTATGAAAGCATAAATCAAACATTAGATTATATTGAAAATGAAATTGATAAGTTATTAGAAAATATGAATTATACAAAGATGCTTGATATTAATGCTAGTATAGAAATGTTTAAAAAAGCAAATTCTGATATTAAAGAAGAAAAAGAAGGAAGTGATCAACATGCTTAAAGAAGGTAAGAAAGAAAAAATTATAGGTATTGCAATATTAGTTACTGTAATTATTATTGTAGTTATTATTAAAGCTGTAGTTGATTTTAAATCAGATAAGAATTTAACTGTTATTTATGGAGCTGTTGGTGGTGGTAAAGAAGATTTTATTGCTGACGAAAAATTCAATAAAATATTAAAAGATAAATATAGGATAAAGTTTGTTGCTGATAGTTGGGGTAATGGTAGTACTATTACTAAACCTTTAGTTAGAGAATCAGTTCATTATGGAAATACATCTTTATCTGAGGATTCTTTATCAATAAATAATGATCAATGTTCAAAGTATGATTTATTATTTACAAGTGATGAAAGATATTTATCATATTATAGAAATGTTCCTAAAGATGGTGAAGCAGAAAGATATAGAGTTTTAAAAGGATCATTAACTCTTAATACACCTATAGTTTTTTATAGTTGGGATGTTGTTGTTGATGCTTTGATGCGAGAAGGTATAGTTTCAAAAGAAAATGATATTTATTATATTACTGATTTTAACAAGTTAATAGATTATATTTTAACTGATAAGTCATGGAAGGATATAGGACTTAATGATATGTTTGGAAATATAAATATAGCTTCAGTTGATCCTGTATCATCTTCTCCAGGAGCAACATATTATGGTTTATTATTAACAATATTAACTAATGGTAATGAAAGTGTTGAGGCTAGAGAGGCTGCTCTTCCAAAATTAAAACAGTTATATGATAAATCTGGTTATATGGGAATTACTCCTGCTGATTTATTTGAGAAATTTATGAAAATAGGACAAGGAACATATCCTTTAATTGTAGATTATGAAAAGAGTTTAATGGAATTTAGAAATAGAGATCCTGAAGGATATGATAATGTTAAAGGTAATTTAAGAATTTTATATTCTAAACCTACAGTTACAAATTCACATTGTATAGCTACATTTACTGAGAATGGAAATAAATTCTTAAAAGCATTTGATGATAAAGATATTCAGAAGTTAGCTTGGAAAAACTATGGATTTAGAGTAGAGGGGTCAGGAGGAATTAGTGATGTATCCGTTGTTGATATGCCTGGAATTCCTTCAAGAATTACTAGTGGAGCAAAAGGATTAAAAATGGATACTTATAATCGATTAATAGAATATTTAGAAAAAGGAGAGTAAGAAATATGGGATTTATTAAGGCGATTGAAACTGCAACAACAGGACAATTATCAGATACATTTAGAGAGGTCATTAAGTACGAAAATAAAAACAAAAATTTATTAATTAAAAAAATAACTACAGATAATGGAGTTATTAGTAATGAGTCAAGGTTATTTGTAGAACCTGGACAATGTGCAATTTATACAGATAATGGAGCAATTAAAGATATTATTACAGAATCAGGAATGTATTTTATGGATACATCTGCTCCTTCATTATTTCAAGTAAATATATTTGAAGGAATTGGACAAACATTCTTAGAGGCAATGAAAAGAGTTGCTTATGAAGGACAAACAATTACTACACAAGCAGTATATTTCATTTCTTTAGCAGAATTAACAAATATTAATTATGCTACTAATACAAATATATTATATAAAGATCCTGAATGGGGTCCAATGGATATTAAATTATCTGGGTCTTATGGAATAAAGGTATCTAATCCAGTTAATTTATTAACAAATGTTAATAGTAATTCTGATGAATATTATTTTGAAGGATTAAAATCTCAAGTAGATGATTATATTAATAAAGAGTTAATGGAAAAGATGAATGGATTCAATGTTTCATTTGATTCTATTGCTAGTAAGATGTCAGAGGCAACTGATGCAATAATTGAAAGTATTAATAAAGATCTTGATAGTTTAGGTATAGCACTTACTCGTGTTGTTGTTGGTGAAATTACAGTTCCTGAAGAAATTAAGAAAGCAATGTATGAAAGAACTGGAATTAAGATGAAAGCAACAAGTGTTGATTCTGAGCAAGCTGATGTTTATACTAAACTTAATACTGCTGAAGCTATGAAAGATATGGCAAATAATAAAGGAAATGCTGGTACTACTATTATGGGTATGAATATGGGTAATACTTTAGCAGGAATGGTTAATAAAAAAGAATAGGTTGTATTATAAATAGTGTTGGTGAATTTACACCTCACTATTTTTATTTATAAAAAAAGACATAGGTTTGATACAATGTAATTGCCAAAAAAACATTGAAAGGAATAAACCTATGTCTATGAATAATTATATATTAAATTTATTAAATATTGAAGATAATAATATCTATATTTTTACTGATAAGTTGAAAGAAAGAAAAATCAAGGGATCAAATTATAAAATTATTGAAGGTATTTTAACTTATAATCCTTCTTCTTGTCCATGTTGCGGTTGTGTTAATGAATCTCACAATGACATTATTAAATGGGGATTTAGAAAAAATTGTAAAATTAAAATTCCTAAAGTTTCTAACTGTAAAAGTCTTCTTATTCTTCACAAACAAAGATTTCTCTGTAAAAATTGTAATAATACTTTTATCGCCGAAACTAATTTAGTTGATAAATATAAAAGTATTTCCAATAATACTGATAAACAAATTAGACTAGAATTAATGAAAAAACAATCTGAAAAAGATGTATCCGAAAGAACCGATGTATCTGTTTCCCATATAGATCGTACTATGACTAAAATGGTTTCTCATACTGTTTTAAGACATGCTTTACTTCCCACATCTATGAACTGGGATGAATTTAAGGCTACTCGTGACACAAAAGGTAAAATGGCTTTCATTATTACTGATAATGATACTGGAAATATCTTTGATATTCAAGACTCTAGAAAATCTAGAGACTTAGATAAATATTTTAGAAGATATTCAAAAAAAGAAAGAGACAAAGTTAAACATATTTCTACTGACTTTTATACAGGATATCTTTATTTAGCCAAAAAACTATTTAAAAACGCAAAAATATCTATTGATAGATTTCATATCATTACACAAGTATATGTTGCCTTAAATTCTACTAGAGTTGGTTTATGTAAAAAAGATAATCCTAATTATAATAAATTAAAAGATTTGTGGAAATTAATCGTAAAAAATGAAAATGATTTATCTGAAAAAAAGAAATATTCTAAACATTTTAAAAAGGAAATCTCACAAAAAGAAATGGTTAATTATATGATTAATACTGATAAAGCCCTAAAAGCTACATATGAATGTTACCAAGGTATCATTAATTCTATTAAAAACAAAGATTTTAAAAAATTTAAAAACATTATTAATCATCCAAATATGAATATTTCTTTTAAAATGAAGCAAGTCTTAAATCTTTATAGAGAAAACATTGAATATATTGAAAATTCATTTATATATGACATAAATAATGGAGTTATAGAAGGTAATAATAATTTAATTAAATGTATTAAAAGAATTGCATTCGGATATAAAAAATACGATCATTTCATAACTAGAATATTTTTAATAAAAAACAATATAAAAGGATGACTTCCGTCATCCTCAATAAACAATTCATTTTATCAAATTAATGTCTACCAACACTATTTGACAAAGAACCAAAGAATAAAGCAATGCTTTATTCTTTTTTTATATAATTACAATATAAAATAATATAGAAGATAAAATAAATATTGTTGTTATAAAATATATTATTTCTCTTGCGTTTGATTTTTCTGATTCGCTATATAAAAAGATACTTCCTATTATAAATGTATTA
This sequence comes from uncultured Erysipelotrichaceae bacterium, assembly GCA_902798815.1. GTDB lineage: Bacteria > Bacillota_I > Bacilli_A > RF39 > UBA660 > UBA3789. The sequence continues at coordinate 23,462 of CADBYH010000029.1, forward strand.
GCGATATATCTAAAGTTCATTGAGCAATTATATGGATATTTATAATTAAAATATAAAAAACTTATAATATTTATTATCCAGGTTATAATTAACATATTTTTAATTGCATTATGTATAGTATTATTAATATTGTATTAACAATTAATAATAAAATAGGTATTATTTCAGCACCTTTATATTTATATTCATCAAATACTGATGATTTTATTAGATAAGTAAATATATTATAGTCTTCTGGTACTTGGCAATAAATATTTTTAAAAAAATCTTTAAAAGGTATTAAATATCTTTCTGATAATGAATGATTTCCAATATATAACCATTTAGCAGGTCTAGGAACTTTATTATTTCCAAATAGAATAATATTTCTTATTTGATACCATAGACCAAGAGGCATAGATATAATTATAAATAATATGAATTGTTTTATAAGTAGAAATAAATTCTTTTTCTTTTCAAAGTATTTTTTAATAAACATATACATAATAGGAATAATTAGTATTATTCCATTTAGTTTTGTCATTATGCATAATCCAGTTGATATTGCTAAAAGGATTGTTGATGATAGATTATTCTTTTTATACCATTTTATTAATAGATAAATTACAATGAGTTGCATTAATATTAGTAAACAATCATTATTTATACATCCAGCTAAAAGTATAAAAAATGGATTTGCTGCTATAAATGTATTTAATAGCATTTCTGTTAATCTTTTAATCTTTAATTTAGATATAATTTTTGCACTTATAACCATTATTAAATTTGAAAATGTAATACTAAGTACTTGCAAACCTTCTAATGCTTTATATAAGTCTACTCCAATAAGAGTATTTAATTTTAACCATAATGCTCCAATAAAATGATAGAATGGGGGATGATAGAATTGCCATTCATTATTAGTTGGAAGTTTATGTGTATTGAATAATAAATATATATATTTTAGGTGACCATTAGTTTTACTATCTATTGTTAAGACATCATGTTGTCTTTCATAAATGGATGTTTTTAATATATATAGTGTTCTTAATAATATACCAAATATAAATATTATATATATAAAATATTCTTTTTTATATTTTTTTGTTAAAAATAAATATAATAATACTACAAAGGATATTGAGATAGCAGACAATAAGAATATTATTAAATATTCATTTATATATGATTCTAAACAATATATTAATAATTCCCATATTATCATACCTATTATAAAGAATAATAGATGTTTGTTTTTCAATGAAATCACCTTCTATAATCATAATTTATTATAGCATATATTTATCTTTATGCTATATTATTAGTGTAGAGAAATAGATATAAAAAAATATTATATGATGATGATATTAAAATTATAGTATTATATTTATATAGGAGAAAAGATATGAAAGTAGGATTTAATAATAAAAAATATGTAAAGATACAAAGTGAAAAAATTAAAGAAAGATTTAAATTGTTTGATAAATTATATCTTGAAGTAGGTGGTAAACTATTTGAAGATTCACATGCTTCTAGAATTCTTCCTGGTTTTAAAAGTGATGTTAAAATAAGTATGTTTAAAGAGTTAAAAGATGATTTAGAGATAATTTTTTGTATTAATGCAAAAGATATTGAGAGAAATAAAATCAGAGGAGAATATGGTATTACATACGATCAAGAAATATTGAGATTAATTAGTAAATCAAAGAAAATGGGATTTTATGTAAATAGTGTTGTAGTTACTTTGTATAAAAATCAACCTAGTGTTGATAAGTTTATAAAAAAATTAAATAGAAATGGTATTAAGACTTATGTTCATACATTTACAAAGGGATATCCTACAGATGTTGATACTATTGTAAGTGATGAAGGGTATGGAGCAAATCCATATATTGAAACAAGTAAACATTTAATACTTGTTAATGCACCTGGACCTGGTTCAGGAAAACTTGCTACTTGTCTTTCTCAAATTTATCATGAAAATAAAAGAGGAGTTAATTCTGGTTATGCTAAATTTGAAACTTTTCCAGTATGGAATTTGCCATTAAAACATCCAGTTAATTTAGCATATGAAGCTGCTACTGTAGATTTAGCAGATGCTAATATGATAGATCCTTTTCATTTGGAAAAATATGGTAAAGTAGCAGTTAATTATAATAGAGATATTGAAACCTTTCCTATACTTAAAAAGATTTTAAATAAAGTTAGTAATAAAGATATTTATAATTCTCCAACAGATATGGGAGTCAATATGGTTGGTTTTTGCATTACTGATAATGATATAGTAGAAGAAGCTTCCAAAAAGGAAATTGTAAGAAGATATTATAATGAACTTAATAATTATAAAATTGGATTATGTGATGATGATGCATATAAAAAGATAAAGATTCTAATGAATGAATTAGAAATAGATGAGAATTATTTAGATGTTGTTTTACCAGCATTAGAGAAAAAGAAAAAAGATGGAGAACCAACTATTGCGATTAAGGCAGGAAGAAAAATTGTTGTAGGTAAACAGACATCTTTAATGACTGCTGCTGGATCTGCAGTTTTAAATGCATTAAAATATCTAAGTAAAATACCAGATATATATTTATTATCTCCTACAGTTTTAGAACCGATTTTAAAATTAAAAAAAGAAATGGGTAAAGAGGAGAGATTAACTTTAACAGAAGTATTAACGGCACTAAGTATTAGTTCAGTTACTAATCCAACTGCTGCTAAGGCATTAGCAAGTATAACTAAATTAAGAGGTGTAGATGCTCATTCAACATATATTGTTACTGGTACTGATAAAAAAGCATTTCAAGATTTAAAGATTAATTTAACTTGTGAAAATGAATTTATAGATGAATTGTAAAGAATGTGTATATCTATTAATATGATAAATATATACTTCTTTTTTTTTATGATATAATTTATACAGGGGAAATGATAGGATGGTTTTTTATGAGTATAAATGAAAATAATATTAGAAATGAAATTGCTAATATGCCAGGTTTATTAATGAGTAGGAATTATAATTTTCCTGATTATGAGTCTGATAAGAGAAATTTAAAAAAATTAGAATCTTTAATTGTAAAATTAGAAGATATATTTACAAAAGATTCAGGAACAATACAAGAATTATTAGGTGGAGAAATAACTTCTGATGATCCGTATCGTATGAATGATATGGGAGTTCCATTATATTTATATATAGATGTAATTATTACAGCAATAGAGAAGAATATGGCATCTACTGTTGATTTGAAACCTATGAAAACAGAACTTGTAGAAAGATTAAATAATATTAGAAACAAAGCAGCAAAATTAGAATTTGATAGTGTTTTTGATCCAAATAAACATTTAACAGAAGAAACAAAAAACAAGATAGCATCATCAAAAGGGTCATATAAGTTTGTAATTGAGAATATAGATGGTGAAAGATATATTGGAGTAAATGCAACTGTTACAAGTGAATCATATGATTTAAGAAATGGTGATGTTTATAATATACAATCATCTAGATATGGATATAGTTCATTAGCTTTTGAAGAAGATGTTAATAGTATTGAAAAGAAAAAAAGTGAAGAAATAGATAAAAAATTAGAAGAGATAATTCCATATATAGAACATTATTTTAAAGGAGATAAAATTCCAGTTAGTGCAGATAATGGTTTTTATGCTAGTTTGAAAGATCCAGAATTATCTTTTGATGTTAAATTTCGATTACATCAATTAGTAGAAGCTGTTCTAAGAAGATCATCAGTAAAAATATTAGATAAATATTTTGTTAAATTAAAGAATGCAGAAAAAGCAAATGAGGCTCGTATGCAAAAAGCAAAAGAAGAACAACAAAAACAAGAAACTTCAAAACAAGAAGTTTCAAATCAAGATGAACCAGTACAAAAGATTGTTGAAGAGAAAAAAACAACTAGAAAAAAAGGCTTGTTTAGTAGATTTAGAGAAACAATTGGAAGTAGAGATTCTAAACAAGATGAAAGTAGTTCAATAGATAGATTTGAACAAGCAAGACGTGAACAAATTAGAGATGATGAAGAAGTAAGAAATGTCGTTATATATGAAAAAAGAATAATTGATGGTGAAGAAGTCTTAGTACCATTAGATAATGATGAGTTTAAGGTGGTTAGAAGAAAATGAACAGAGACTTTATAGAAGCATTTAATTCATTAGATACAAATAATAAAAGAGATAAGTTAAATAGAGAAATTTTGGTAATAGGAGAATATTTAAAATATTTGGAAAAACAATTAGGATTAGATAATGAAATAGATATATATAATTATAATCCTTATAATGATAAAAAAATGACAGAAGATGAGTTTTTAGTTTCAACTTATCAAGATGTTTTTAATGTAGAAAGAGAATTAATTACTATTACTAAATTATTAGATTCAAAGAAATAATAAAACAGATTTTTCTGTTTTATTTTTTTTATAATTATTGTATAATAAAAAACATATTTCATTAATAGAAGGAAGATGTCAGATATGGATTATTACAATGAAATAATTAAACATCCAATAGAAGAAGTTGATTTAATAACAAAGTATAGAATAGAGTATTTAGAAAAAATATCTGATCAAGAAAAGACACTTGGTTATAATATAGGACATGAATTTACTAAACAGATGTTGACAGATGAGAGAACTTTTGAATTAGATGTTAATTGTTTTCATCCAGGATATATAAAAAAAGATACAAAAGTTGTTTTTGGACTTTATTATGATACTTATGGTAATGCTAGTAATTATGGAAAATACTATTATATGGATACCTATGATTATATTTATGAATTCACAAGATTTATTTATAATAAAGATGTTACTGATCAATATGAGTTTTTTGGATACGTATTAGATTTTTTGAAAATGTATTTTGGTTTTATAGAAAAACAAAAAAGAGAAGATATGTTTAAATTACTAGTAAATAGTGATGGTAATAATATTGCTCCTATTAATGAACATGGTATATCATGGTTTAAAAATATGGGTAATGCTATGTGTACGGAATATTCAATAATGGCCCAAAATATTTTATCAATTTTTGGATTTGAGAGTTATTTAATTATTGGAAATCAAAATATTACTGGTAGTAAACCAGAAGGACATGCTTTTAATTTAGTAAAAACAGAAGATGATAAATCTATTTTGATGGATTTTTCTAATCATGTATATATAATTGATCATTATTTTAGAAAGATTGGTTATCATCCTTTTATTGAGTTTATTGAAGATATTAATTATGATTTAATTGACGAAATAATTAATGATGATAAACATTTTATATTTGATAATCATAATTATCTTGTATTAGGTAATTCTTTATTAAAAATAACTGATTATAGAAAAAGAGATTATTATATTGATGGAAATGTTTATGGTGAAGATGTAAAATGTAAAAAATTATCTACTTATTAGGTTGTTGTTGTGATATAATTACTGTATATATGATAGGAGGAGAATAATGTTTAGTTTAAAAGGTAGAGTTGCTGTTATTACTGGTGCATCTTCTGGACTTGGTAAACAAATGGCAAAAGGGTTTGCTAATCAAGGTGCAGATTTAGTAATTTTAGCAAGAAGAGTTGAAAAACTAGAAGAATTAAAGACAGAACTTGAACAAAAAGGTGTAAAAGTTTTACCAATTAAATGTGATGTTACTAATACAGAAGAGATTAATAATGCTGCAAAAATTGCTGAAGAAACATATGGTAAAGTTGATATACTAGTAAATTGTGCTGGTTCTGCTAAAAACGCTGGTGTTTTAAATATGACTGATGAGGAATGGGATTTTACAATAAGTACAGATCAAACTTCAGTATTTAAAATGACACGTGCTTTTGCCAATATAATGAAAAAAAATAATTATGGAAGAATAATTAATATTGCATCAATGTATGGACTTGTAGGTAATACTGCTCTTGATACAGTAGCATATCACTCATCAAAAGGAGGAGTTGTAAACTTCACTAGAGCAGTTGCTGCAGAACTTGCTAAATATGGTATTACTTGTAATGCAATATGTCCTGGATACTTTGACACAGAGTTAACTCATGAAACACTAATTACTGATGAATTTACTGCTTATATGAAAGCAACAGTACCACTTGGTAGATATGGTAATGAAGGAGAATTAAATGCTGGAGCTATCTTCTTAGCAAGTGATGAAGCTAGTTATGTAACTGGTGTAATATTACCAATAGATGGAGGATATACTGCGGTATAGGATTGTTTTGTGAAAAATATTTTAAAGGATAAAAAGTTTTATATAATATTACTTGTTGTGTTAGTGTTTTTTGGAATATTTGTATCTATGAATTATTCTGTTGATACATATTTATTACTAGCGTCACCAAAAATGATGTATGTAAGAGAGTTTATTACAGCGGGAAGAATTATAACAGCAGTATTTTTCTTCTCATTGGGAGTATTACATGTACCACATTATTTTATGTATTTGCTCTCATTTATACTAGCTGTATTTTGTTCAACAATGGCTATATACGAATTGAATCGTATACTTGATAAATATGTTACTAACAAATTATTATCATTAATATTAGCTACTATAATAATAATTAATCCATTCATTATTGAATTATGGTTATTTATTGAAACTGGTATTATGATGCTTTCAATATTATCTTGTGTAGAGGCATTTAAATATTTTGAAGAATATGTTAGTGCTAAAGAAAAAGATAGAAAATTATTAAAGAAAGCTTTATGTTGGATGTTTGTTGCTTTATTTGCATATCAAGGAACAGTTGCTTTATTTATAGCATTATGTTTAATACCTATAGCATTTAAAGCAAAAGATTTTAAAGAATTTGTTAAGTATAATATTTTTGCATTAGGTTTGTATGGTATACCTACAGTTGTTAATTATATTTTAGTTATTTTAACAAGTACTAAGAGAGTTGGATCAAGTTATAATTTGATGGCAACATTAAAAACAATAATGGATACTACATTCCATCAATTATTAAATGGATTTGGATTATTCCCAAGAGGATTTATCTCTGGATTATTATTTATTTCAATAATTATAGTTTTATATTATATTTATAAAGCAAAAGAAAGAACTAGATTATTATGTTCATTATTCTATGTATTGGTAATGGTATATTTCTTTACAATAGCACCTGTATTACCACAGAATAGTGATACTATAGTATTCTTCCCAAGAACTGCTTATGCATTTGGATCAATATTTGGTTTATTATTTATTTTAATTAATAAAAAAGCAAATAATCATACTTTAATTTTTATTTCTCTTATACTTTTAGTAGTTGAATTTGTTTCATTTAATAGAATAGAAATTGATAGATATATTGTTAATTATGAAGATAAACAAATTGTATTACAAGTAGAAGAAAAGGTTAAAGAGTATGAGGAATCTACTGGTATAGAAGTTAAAAATTTAGCTATCTATAACCAACAAGCTTCTAAGAAGTTCTATAGTGGATTAGAAGATAATATAAATGTATGTGCTAAGAATGAACAACCTAGTGGAACTGCATTATATGTATATTATACAAATAGAAAAGTACAACTTGCTGATAAAGATGAAGAAGTTGAAAAAGCATATTTTAATAATAAGCATTGGAAAAACTTCTCACTTGATCAAGTTGTTATAAAAGGAAATACAATACATTGGTATTTATATTAAAAAAAACTACATTTATATACTAGTCAAGTAAAAGTAGACAGTTAATAAAAAGACACATTAGAACCCTGATTCAGTTTTATACTGAATTGGGGTTTTATAATTTAAAGCATA
>CADBYH010000030.1 GCA_902798815.1 uncultured Erysipelotrichaceae bacterium
TGGAGAGTCATTAATTAAATAAGGAGGAAGTATGAAAAAGAATTTATTAGGAGTCTCACTTTTAACAGTAACAGGACTATATGTTATGTTATCAGCAGTAATAATATTAGTTACAGTATTATTACACCAACCAGTAATCATAGGAATAGGTATAAGTATTGTTGTATTAATTATCCAATTTTTAATATCACCATTCTTAACAGACCTATCTATGAAGTGGTTTTATAAAGCAAAATTTAACCAAGATATTCCAGAATATCTAAAATCATTTATTGAAGATGTATGTAAAAAAGAAAATATGAAATACCCACGTATTGGATTCATAGATGATGGAGCACCAAATGCCTTTACATATGGACATACAAAAAATGATGCTAGAATAATTATTACAAGAGGTATTCTAGAATTACTAACAGAAGATGAAGTAAAAGCAGTAGTAGGGCACGAGTTAGGACATGCAGTACACTATGATATGTTATTTATGACAGTAGCACAACTTGTTCCATTAGTTCTTTATGGAATATATGAAATGTTAATTAGAAGTGATAATAACAGTAGTAGTAACAATGATAACAGTTATGGAGCATTAATTGCCATAATAGCATACATTTTATATGTTATCAGTAACTATATAATTCTATGGTTATCAAGAACAAGAGAATACTATGCAGATAGTTATTCAATAGAAATAACTCAAAAACCAAATTCATTAGCAAGCGCATTAGTAAAAGTAGGATATGGACTAACTACTGCAAAATCAACAGGAAAACATTCTGCATCAAAATCAAATGCCTTAGGAATATTTGATTCAAAATCATCAAAATCATTAGTTGTTTCATCATATGAAAACGGACAAATATCAAAAGATCATATTAAACAAGCAATGAAATGGGAACAATGGAACCTATGGGCAAAATGGTATGAATTTAATTCAACTCATCCATTAATATCAAAAAGATTATTAGCAATTTCAGCTAGAAGTAAAGAGTTTAATGAAGAACCATATATTATCTTTGATTTAGAAAAAACAGAATCATATGTTGATGATTTCTTAATCGAAATATTAATAAACTTTATACCTAGTTTAGTATTAATTGCTGGAGCAATAGTTGCTATAGTAGAATTCTGTTTAGAAAAAGTAAATACTGGAATAATAATTACAAGTGCAACATTATTATTAACTTTAATTTTCTCATTAATCAAATTTAATAGAAGACATCCAAATAAAAACTATGAACCAAGAAAAGTTAGAGATTTATTAGGAGAAGTTAAAGTATCTAATATAACAGCAGTACCATGTTCATTAGAAGGTGAAGTAATTGGTAGAGGAGATCCTGGATATATTTTCAATGAAGATATGACAATTCAAGATGATACTGGTTTAATCTTCTTAGATTACAATCAACCATTATTTATCTTAAACAAGATATATGGTTTATTTAAAAACAAAAACAATATAGGAAAAACTGTAAAAGTAAAAGGATGGTATCGTAGAAGTCCAGTACCATATGTAGAAATAAGAAGTTATGAAGTAGATGGTAAAGAAAAGAAAATAGCAACTTATACACTATCAAAAATACTATACGTATTATGGTTTATAATAGCACTTCTTCCATTACTATTAATAATATAAAAAAGAGTAAACATTTGTTTACTCTTTATTTTTTATAGTTACTTCAATATAATTAGAAAAATCTACATTTTTAATTGTTTTTACATAATCATCATAATTTAATCTTTCAATATCTTTAACACTATCTAAATAGGGATAATCATATATAACAATATTATTAATAAAAGGCATAATCATTTTAAATATATTTTCATCTCTAAGTATTAACCTTATAATTGTAGATTTCTTATCTAATTCAAATTTTTCTTTATCCAAATTATTACAATTATTTATCTCTTCTAATACTTTCTTAGTAAATACATCAGGATTATTATTATATGAACCAATACTTAGTACTAAAAAATTATCAATTTTTATAAAACCAAAGACAATTGAATCAATAATAATTTTATTATCTACTAAATATTTATATAGATTAGAAGTAACACCAAAAGAACTTGTATAAAAACTATTTAAATAAAACTCTAAATCTAACAATTCTTCGCTCTTATATTTAGATATATCTATTTTAAAAGTTAATTCAGTATATTCCATAGGAGTAGGGAAATATAATATATCTTTCTTTTTTCTAACTGAGTTTGTTTCATTTAATTTTATAATAGATGAATCATGAACTTCAATTTTATGAGTATTATAATAATCATTTATTTCTTCAAGAACCTCTTTTTTGTTGAAATTACCAGCTATTACTATAAATTGATTATCTGGTTTATAAAAAGCATCATATAAGGCTTTTAAATCATCTATAGTAGTTTTTTCAACTTCATCAATTTCTCCACCAACATCGACAAAATTAATATCGTTAAAAATATTTTTCATATTCATTCTATTTAAATGATAAAACTTATTATCAAGTCTTCCTCTAATTTCTTGATAGATTGGATTTTTTAGTTTTTCTAATTTATCTTTATCAAATTTAACATTATTAACACCTTCTAATATTGTTCTAATTCCTAAAAGAACATTTTCTACAGTTTCAAAATAATAACTTGTATTATTAAATGCAGTAGAAGCATTAGTATTCATTTGATAAGATCCTAATTCATTTAAAAAATTACCTTTTTCATTACATTCAACAATATAATGTTCAAGAATATGACTAACTCCATCTTGCAACATATATTCTTTTCCATCTAACATAAAATGTTTTGAAAGACCTCCACAAAATGTACTAAATTGAAAAAATGTAGAATGTCTTCTTTTATCATTATATAAATATATTTTTAATCCATTATCTAAAGTAATAGTTTCTAATTTAGTCATTTTCTCCCTCCTTTAAATAATAAACTGTATCAAGAGTTAGATCATTAACAAATGAAACTATATCCTCAGCACTTACTTTAAGAAGTTTTTCATAGAATTCTTCACTAGTATAGTCAATACCTAAATCATGAACAATATTATCTCCAAAGATTCTTACTTTATCATCTAATTTTCTAATAAGACCAATTCTATGTCTTTCTTTAATACCAGGAAGATATTCTTCTAATAGTTCTACAGAACGTAAATCCTTAACTACTTCTAGTATTTTTTCTCTAACAATTTTCTCATTTTTTTTATTAATTAAAGCAACAATACCAAATAAACCAAAATTATTATAAGTAGTAGAATATGAAGAATAAACTAAGTCATTCTCATCCCTAAGTTTTTTATTTAATAATCTTGAACTAAGAGAATTAAGTAATTCATTAACAATACTTAAATATATCTCCTTTTCATAATCCATATCTTTAACTTTATAAAAGTATGCGATAAGAGAATTATTAAAAGTAGATTCCTCAACAATATTTTGAGTTTTTTCTCTTACATTCAAATAATTCTTAATATTGACAGAAACCTCTTTATTATTAAATTTCTTTTTATAAAGATATTTGTCACATAAATCTTTTATTTCTTTTTCATTAACATTTCCCATTACATAAATAAGAGGTTGATTATTGACAATAACTTCTTGATAATAATCATATAAAGTTTTTGGATTAACCTTATCTATTTGATCAATATGATTATAGATTGTTGCGGAAAAAATTCCTTGATCATCTAATAATTCTTTTATTTTTATAAATGCATAACTAGTTGTATCTTTTTTTATTTTCTCAATGTCTACTTTTAAATTTTCAACTTCTCTTTCAAATTCTTTTGAACAGAATTTAGAATTATCTGTTTTAGGATTATAAATCATTTCGCTGAAAAATTTAAACTGCTTTTCATAATAATCTTTTCCTAAAGCATACTTATCAGGAATATTTAAATTAAATACAAAATATGATATTCCACTCATAGTAAAACATCTACAGTAAGTTGATAAAATATATAATCTTTGACTTTCATTATTAAATTCTTTTTCTGTGGGATATTTACTAGTTACATTATGTAACATCCCAGGTAATAAATTAAATAAAGCTAATTTATCATTATCCTTTACTATTGGAAAAATAACTTTAACTTGAATTGATTGAAAATCCTCGTTTTTAAATATTACAGGTTTATTTTTTATAGTAACTTTTTGCATAAAAACACCTCATAAAAATTATATCAAAAAACTATAAAATAACCTATAAATAATATTTTTTAATTAATTGAAATATGATATACTATACTTAGTAATATGGTAGGTGAGTATATGAACGAAAAAGTAGTAGATGAACAAGCATTGGAAAACAAATGTCCATCTTGTAAAGCATCTATAAAATTTAATCCCAAAGTAGGAAAATTTAAATGTGAATATTGTGGAAGTGAATTTACATTAGAAGAGTTACAAAAACATAGTGATAATGCTTCAACAGAAGAAAAAAACAAAAAAGAAGAAAAAGTAGAAAAAGATAATTTTGATGCATATGTATCATATAAATGTGAAAGTTGTGGAGCAGAAATAGTTGCGGATGATCAGACAGCAGCAACATTTTGTGTTTACTGTGGAAATACTGCAATATTAAAAAGTAAATTATCAGGTCAATTTACTCCAGATAAGATTATTCCATTCAAAAAAGAAAAACAAGATGCCATAACAGCATTTAAAGGATTAAGTAAAGGAAGACCTTTAATGCCAAAAGACTTCAATAGTGAAAAAAATATAGAAAAAATCAAAGGAGTATATATTCCGTTTTGGTTATATGATATTAACGTATCAGGAGATTTAACAATGAATGGAGATATAGTAACAACTTGGACTTCAGGAGATACTCACTACACAAAAACAGATAAATATTTAGTTGTTCGTGGAGGAACAATGGATTACCATAAGATTCCTGTAGATGGATCATCAAGATTTGATAACGATATAATGAACTCCATAGAACCATTTAATTTTGAAGAATTAATTCCATACAATCATGCCTATCTTTCAGGTTTTTATGCTGAAAAGTATGATGAAGAGGGAGAAAAAGTTTATAAAGAAGCAAGTGAAAGAGCACTTAATTCTACAAGAGATAAATTGAAAGAATCCGCAACAAGATATACAACAAAAATTGTTACTGGTGATACCCTAGAAACGAAAGAAACAAAAAAAGAATACGCAATGTTACCAGTGTGGATGGTAAATGTTAAATATAACGATAAAATGCATATTTTTGCTATGAATGCTCAAACTGGAGAATTTATTGGTAATATACCATTAGACAAGAAAAAAGCAGTATTATACTTTATAATAATTTTTGTTATTACCTTTGTAATTGCAATTATAGCTAGTTTTGTATTTTTTGCGATAGGAGGTTAATTATGAAAAAGAAAATATTTTTATCAATTTTAATAGTTATTTTATCATTCACAATGATAAGTGTTTATGCTGATGAAGGAGATACTCAAGATAGTAATCAAGATGCATTAGATCAATTACAAGAAATAAATGAAAATAATTCATTTATTAAAACAGAAACTAAAGATAGATCTAGTTTATCTAATCTAGGTGTAAATAAAAAATGGAAAATAACAGATAATAATAGAGATAATGTTTTAAGAACAAAATATGTAAATGCTGATGAAAAAATATATGATTTTTCAGGAGTAATAAAAAAATCTGAATATGAAGATTTAAGAAAAAAAGCACTTGAATTTAAAGAAAAAACAAATATGGAAATTATTATCTTAATTGATGATCTTCCATATACAAGTGATTCAGAAAATGAAGACTATGCATCAGATTTTTATGATTACAATGATTTTGGACTTGATTTAGATAAGAATTATAGTGGAGTATTATTATTTAGAAATACATATGAACAAGATCCATATTATAATATCTATACGTTTGGAGAAGCACAACTATATTTTAGTTATAATCGATTAGAAAATACATTAGATGATATATATAATAGTCTACATAATCACTTGTATTATATGGGATTTAATTCCTTCATTGATTCGATGAGTAACTATTATGATTCTGGTATACCTAGTGAAATGAATGGTTATACATTAGATGAAACAGGTCATTTAAAAAGAGATTTAAAGAGTTATAAACCACCATACTTTATGGCAACTATTATTGCTTTTGTAACTTCACTAATAATTGTATTAATTCTTATAAAAAAGAATAAAATGGTTATGAAAGAAACAAGAGCGGAAAAATATATTAATAAAGATGATATAAAAATAACTAATAAACAAGATAATTTTATTTCATCACATACAACTCATTATACAGTATCATCAAGTAGTGGTTCATCAGGAGGAGGTTTCTCAAGTAGTAGTGGTTCATCAGGTGGAGGTCATTCTTCTGGTGGAGGAAGACACGGATAATTTTTTTGAAAATTTCATATAATTTTCACAAATTTAGTATATATTAAAATAGTAATATAAAAATGAGGTGATAAAAATGGAAAAGTCAAAAGATAAAGAAAAAGACATAAAACCAAATAAAAAAGATAGTAATAAAGGAATCTATTTTGTAATTATAGTATTTATTATAATTATTTTTGGATCATTTGTAATAGCACTAAATAAAATAGGTTTTCTGAGTTTTGATGCAGTTACAGGTAAGAAAAAAGCAGAACTAAATTATACAACTGTAAATTCAAAACAAAAAGAAGGTGTATATATTACTGATGTTTCTGAAGTAGTTGAAGAAGTAATGCCTTCAATAGTATCAATAACAAGTAAAACTCTAGTGTCATCAGGACAATATGGACCAGGATACTATGGAAAAGATCAATATGCTGAAGGAGCAGGATCTGGTATTATAATTAGTAAAACAGATACTGAATTACTAGTACTTACAAATAATCATGTTGTTGATAGTGCTCAAGAATTATCAGTTCAATTTGTAAATGAAAAAAGTGTAGATGCATCAGTAAAAGGTGTATCTGAAAGAAAAGATGTTGCAGTTATATCTGTAAAATTATCATCACTTGATAATAAGACTTTAGAAGCAATAAAAATAGCAACAATTGGAGATAGTTCTAAACTAAAAGTAGGTAATGGAATAATAGCAATTGGAAATGCCTTAGGTTATGGGCAATCAGTAACAACAGGTGTTGTAAGTGCCTTAGATAGAAAAGTAACTGTTGATAATGTAAGTAATAAAATGATTCAAATAGATGCTGCAATAAATGGTGGAAATAGTGGAGGAGCACTATTAAATAGTACAGGAGAAGTAGTAGGAATCAATTCTGTAAAATATTCATCTTCAGGATATAATACAGCAAGTATTGAAGGAATGGGATTCGCAATTCCAATATCAGATGTAAAAGATTTAATTGAAGAATTAATGAATGGTAAAAATGACGAATCAAAAGGACAAATTGGAATTGAAGGAGTAATGGTTAATGATTCAAGAAACGATTCTACTCCTAGTGGATTCTATATAACAAAAGTATATAGTTCAACAGGAGCAGAAAAAGCAGGCCTTGAAGAAGGAAATATTCTTACAAAAATTGATGGACATAAAATAGAATCAACTTCAGATATTTATGAAGTATTAAATGAAAAAAATAAAGGTGATAAAGTAACCTTAACAGTAAGTTATAAAACTGGAAATAATAAATATAAAGAAAAAGAAGTAAAAGTAACACTTTCATAAAAGGTATCTATATAGATATCTTTTATTTATCTAATAATAGTGATTTAGGAGAATATATATGGAAGAAGATATTTATAAAAAAAGTAAATTTATTGTTAATAAACTAATAAAATATGGATTCACAAAAGAAAATGATTATTATGTATATAAAAAAGATATTTTTAATAATGAATTTGAAATAGTTCTTAAATATAAAAATAATAAAATAAAAGGGAAAGTAATTGATAAATCTATGAACGAAGAATTGCTTAATATTAGAGTAAAAAACAATACAGGAGAATTTATTAATAGTATAAAAAATGAATATATAAAAATACTAGAAGATATTAGAGATAATTGCTGTGAAACAAAAGACTTTATTTATGAACAGGCAAATACAATAAGTATAAAAATAAAAGAAAAATATAAAGTCAATCCCCAATTCTTGTGGAAAGATGACAATACCGCAGTATTTAAAAATTCTAAAACTAATAAATGGTTTGGAATAATCATGAATATAAATAAAAATAAATTAGATAAAGAAGATAAAAATATTGAAGTAATGAATATTAAATTAGATCCAAAAGAAATAAACGCTTTAGTTACAAAACCAGGTTTTTATAGAGCATATCATATGAATAAAAAATACTGGATAACAATAGTTTTAGATAATACAATTTCTACTGATTATATTATGGAATTAATATCCAAAAGCTATGAGTATTCAACTAAAAAATGATATAATAATATTGGTGAGAACATGGATATAATTATAGGAAAATATAGTGGGTTTTGTAATGGAGTAAAATATACCATTGATCAAGCAAATAAAATTATTAGTGAAAACAAAGATATCTATTGTTTAGGAGAAATAGTTCATAATGAAAATGTAGTAGAGGAATTAGAAAAAAAAGGAATGAAAACAATTCATAGTATAAATGAATGCCCAAATAATTCAAAACTAATAATAAGAGCACATGGGGATTTAAAAGAAACATATGATAAAGCAAAAGAAAAAGGTGTTCAAATATTTGATTTAACATGTGGAAAAATAAAATCTATAAGAATGAAAATAGATAAAAAAAAGGATGATCATTTTATAATTATAATTGGTAAAAAGAATCATCCAGAATCTTTAGGTGTACAAAGTTTTTCCGGCAATAACTCCTATATTATTGAAGATGAATCTAATATAAATGAGTGTATAGAAAAACTTGCAAACTCAAAAAAAGATAAAGCTTATATTATTTCACAAACTACATTTAATTCAGATAAATTTGATAAACTTGTAAATATATTAAAAGAAAAAATACAAAAAGAATTAATAGTTGAAAAAACTATATGTAACGCTACAAGCAATAGACAACAAGAAACAGATTTAATATCTAAAGAAGTTGATTTAATGATTATTGTAGGAGGAAAAAAGAGTTCAAATACTAAAGAACTAGAAGTAATTTCTAAAAAGAATTGCAAAAATGTATTATTAATCCAAGATGTAAATGATTTAAAGAACATGAATTACAAAAAAATAAAAAAAATTGGAATTATGGCTGGTGCATCAACTCCTGAAATAATTGTTAATGAAATAATAGATTATATAAAAAAGGAGGAAAAATGAAAGAATTAAGAAAAGAAATTGAATTGTATAATGCAACAACAGAAAAAGAAAAATTGGATAAGGAAGTAATACTTAATTATATGGATAGTCATAAAGACTGTTTGACAAGAGAAGATAAAATTGCTCATTTCACGACATCAGCATGGATAATTAATAAAGATAAAACAAAAGTGTTAATGATTTATCATAATATATATGATTCATGGGCATGGGTTGGTGGACATGCAGATGGAGATAGTGATTTACTTCACGTAATAAAAAAAGAAATAGAAGAAGAAACAGGGATAACAAAGTTAAAACAATTATATGACGGAATATATGGCCTAAATATAGTAACTGTTGAAGCACATAAAAAAAGAGGAAAACAAGTCAATGCTCATTTACACTTTGATATTGAATATTTATTTGAAGCAGATGAAAATGACAAATTAAGGATAAAAGAAGATGAAAATAGTAATGTAGGTTGGATTCCACTAAATGAAGTTAATAATTATACATCAGAAGAAAAAATGAAACCAATCTATCAACATTTAACGGATAAAATATCAATAATCAATAAATAAAAGGAATTTTTAAGCTACATTCGTCAAAAAAGTATTGACATTATTGAAATATTTAGTATAATTAAAAATGTCTACTTTATTTAGTCGGACTTAGTCTTCGGAAATTTATGGCTGAGTTTCGATTAAAGAGTTTTATGCGGATGTAGTTTAATGGTAGAACCTCAGCCTTCCAAGCTGACTACGTGGGTTCGATTCCCATCATCCGCTCCATTTGAAAACAGGTTACGGTACAATGTATCGTAACTTTTTATTTTTCCACGTAGTTACGCTTGGGAAGTCTTATAAATAAAAGTTCTTCTTGG
>CADBYH010000031.1 GCA_902798815.1 uncultured Erysipelotrichaceae bacterium
ATTACCTCCAATGTTAGTTTCGTCACTTACATTGTATCATAGGTAATTCTATGTGTCTTTTTTTATACCCTTTTCGGACACTTACTTTTTCTATTTATAAAAAAGAAGTGGATATTATTCCTCTTCTTCATTTGAATTTGCAATAACTGTATAGATTGAATTTGGTTCAAAAATTAAAAAATAAGTAACATAAGCAAACAATATCCCCAGCATAGTAATCATTATTAAAATAAATCCCATGTTTTTATAGTTAACTTCGCTCATATTATCACCTTATTTCTTATTTTATTCTTCAGTTTCTCCTTCCAAGTCAGCCTCTTTTAATATAAATTTATATACAGTATTATCACCATCTACAATAAATTCACTCTTTATATTATTTATTTTTGCATATAATACAGGTTTGTTTGTAATATTTGAGGCATCAATCAATTCTTTTATATCCTCTACTTTTACTATATTTTTAGTATCATCATATTCAATATCCTCTTTAACATTAACAATTTTATCATCATATTTTTTTAATATTTCTTCTAACTTATAATCGTATTTTGATTTTTTTGCGAATGTAGATTTTACTAATTTCACTAATTTTATATCAAATAATAATGATAAACCAATTAGGAATGATCCTATGGTTAATAATAGCATTCCTTTTTTCTCTTTTTCTTTGTTTTCTATTTCAACATATTTATTCATGTTTGATATTTTTCTTTTAGATATACTAAAATTATTCTTTCCTAATGGAATACTAATACTTGCTACTTCTCTTTCTTCATCATATTCATCTATGTATAATATAATATCTAGTTTAGCAAGTGAATCTTCTGAATATTTTACTTTATAATTATTGGCAAAAGAATTATATTTATCAAAGTCTACATCAACATTATCAGAAATGTCTATATTTTTATTATTACCTGTAACTTTTGTTTTTTCTTTTAATAAATCACTACTTTCATATAGTAATCTTTTTTTATCAGTTTTATCATATATTCTATTATATGCAATTATATGATATGAGATATCATAGTTAATATCCTCAGAAAAATCAACTTTGTAACTTAATTTTGTTTTTATTTTGTCTACTATAGAAGATGTATATTTCATTCCAGAAGCTAAGCATTCTTTATCATATATATCGTTTTGTTTTAAACAAACGCTATATTCAACATCACTTATTTCATCGTAATTAATTCTATCTCCTTTAAACAATTTAACATATTCAGATGCTAAAAAACATCCTGTTCCAAATAATATTACTATTGTAAATACTAATATAATTACTCTTGTTCTAAAACTAAAATATATTTTTGACATTTTTATCACCATCAATTCTTCTACCTTATATGCGTATTATACCATATATATTTTTCTTTTAAAACAAAAAAAGAAGTTATTTACTTCTTTTATGGTTCATCATATCAAGATAACTATTATGTATTTCTAATAACTTTTCATTAGCTATTTTTTGTAATTTTACTAATTGTTTAGACATCATTTCTAATTCTTTTTGTTTTAAAAATTTACGATATTTTATTGTTATTTCTAATCTGAATTTTTCTATCTGATTTAAGACCTCTCTCATTGCATCTCCTGATGAGTCATCATCTACTAATAATTCTGTTAGATAAGCAATAAGTCTTTTATATTTTTTCATTACTTTTCTTTGAATAATTGGAGTTGCTAATAAAGAATTTGAAATAACTATATTTTTTACACTTGTTCCACCTATATCATATTTTTTTTCTTTTGAACCCATAGGGATTCCTTTTATTTCTAAATTATCTAAATTACCTAATGATTTATATTTTGTTATTAAATACATAATATCACCTCTTTATTTATCTAATAAATCTGGTCTTCTTTCTTGTGTTTTTTTAAGACTTGCTTCTTTTCTATACTCTTCTATTTTTTTATGATCTCCTGATATAAGTATTTCAGGTACTTCTAAACCTTCATATACTCTTGGTTTAGTATAAGTTGGATAATCCAAAAGATAATTATTGCCAAATGAATCATCTAAATGACTTTCTTCTTTTATTACTCCTGGAATTAGTCTTACTATTGAATCTACTAGTACCATTGCTGGTATTTCTCCACCAGTTAGAACATAATCACCTATAGATATTTCCATATCACAAATGCTTCTAATTCTATCATCAAATCCTTCATAATGACCACATAATAATATAAGATGTTTTTTTGAACTTAATTCATATGCCATCTTCTGTTTATATGGTATTCCATCTGGAGTTAACATTATGACTATACTATCTTTTGTTTTTATGCTTTTAATGCAGTCAAATATAGGTTGGCACATCAAAACCATACCTTGCCCTCCTCCATACGGAGTATCATCAACTTTATTATGAGGATCTTTTGAATAGTCTCTAAAATTAATTATATTTATTTCAACATTATTTTCTTCTTGGGCTCTTTTTATAATTGATTCTTGAAAAGCACCTTCAAAGATATTTGGAAATAAAGTTAAAATATCTATTTTCATTCAAATCACATTCCTTCTATTAACTCGACAAGTACTTCTTTTTTTTCTTTATCTATCATTTTAATCATTGGAGAATTTACTGGAATTAATATTTCTTTATCAAATAAGACTCTAAGTATTTTATTGTCTTTACTTGCTTTAAATATTTCTAATATTTTTCCTTGTTTATTATCTATTGTTTTTATAGTGTAGTTTATTAATTCTTCATCTAATACTTCATCTTCAGAAAGATTTATTTCATCGCTATTAACATAGACTTTTTTCTTTAATAAAAATAAAACCTCATTAATATCTTTATAATCATTTAATGTTACCATATCATAATTTTTATGAATACGATGTGATTTTATAATATATTCTTTATCATCAATAATTAGTTTATTATTTACTTGAAAAACTTTTTCTTTATAATCAAAATCACTAAGAATTCTTAGTTCACCTTTAATACCATGAGTATTTACGATTTTACCAACATAGATTTTTTTCATTTATTATCTCCCTAACTCATATAATAAAATACTACATGCAACTGCAACATTTAGACTTTCTACTTTATCATTCATTTTAATATATAAATTTTTATCACACATAGCAAGAATATCTTTACTTATACCATTTCCTTCATTTCCCATGATTAAGCAATACTTTTCTTTTTCTTTACTATTTAGTGTAGATGCATCTACCCCATTAACAACACTTGTACCATATATGGGAATATTATGATTTTGCATATAATTAATAGCATCATTTATATTCATACTTATTATATTAATGTGATTATACATACCTTGAGTTGCTCGCAAAACTTTTTGATTATATAAATCAACTGATTTTTCTGAAAGAATTATAGTAGTTACACCAAAGGCAAGACTACTTCTTATGATTGTTCCTAAATTACCTGGGTCTTGTATTTCATCTAATAATAGTATTTTATCTTTAATTATTTCGTTTTTATTATTCTTTTTACAAAGAGCAATTACTTTAGGTGGATTGTCCATTGTAGATAATTTTTTCATTACATTATAAGATACATATGTTGTTTTATAGTCATATTTAATATCTTCATTTTCTAGTACAAATATTTCTTCAATAACATTTGCTTTATCTGCTTCAATTACTAAATGTTCTCCTTCAACTAAATACTTATTATCTAAATCTCTATACTTTTTCTTTTGTAATTTTACTAAAGATTTAATCTTTTCATTTTCCAAACTAGTAATAACCATTAGAACTCCTTCATTTCATCTCTATATTTTTTATATTCTGGCATATTTGCTTCTACAAGTTTCCAAAAAGATCTAGAATGATCTCCATATATCAAGTGACTCATTTCATGTATTATAACATAATCTAGATAACATGTGTCTCTTTTTATTAATTCTAGATTTAAAGTGATTATATGGGTTTTAATATTACATACTCCCCAACGAGAAGTCATTTTTCTTATTCTTAATTTTGGATATGGAATTTGTTTTGTAAATCTTTCATAATTATAATCTAGTCTTTCTTTAAACAAATCCTTTGCTTGTTTTTTATACCATGCATCTATATCAAAGTCATGATTAATATAAACTTTGTCATTATCAAATTCTATTCCTTTATTATCTGAATAAATGACAACATATTTTTTTCCTAAATAGAAAAAGCCATTATTATTTTTCTCTTTCTTTTCTTGAAAGTCTATCATATCACAAATTTTATTATAATTCGTTTTAATCAATTTATCTATAGACCAAATTGGAGTAAATATTGATGTTGTTACATGGATTTTTAAGTCTTTTTTTACTCTAATATAAGTGTTTTTTGTTGTTCTCTTTTTTTCTATTACTATTTCATAATCTCTGTCATTATAAGTAAGTTGCATATTACCACCAATATTATTTTATCACATAATACGTAAAAAGACTAATTATTCAATAGTACTTTATTTTGGTTTTTTGTATATTTTTTTTATTTATTATCATAATAATTCTAGGAGGATTACTATGGATATAAATATAAGACATCATATTATTAATAATTTTAAAGGGGATGATTTTAATACTTTAAGAAATGCAATCGAAGAATCTGTTAGAGAAAAAGATGAAGTTACATTACCAGGTCTGGGTGTGTTTTTTGAATTATTATGGGAAAATGCAGATCAAGAATTAAAGAATAATATTATAGAAATAATTAGAAAAAGAGTTAGACGAGGATTAGAAGAAAAAGATTAGTAAAATTACTAATCTTTATTTTTTTACAAAAACATTTTCTTCTTCCTTTTCATTTGTTTTTTCTTTTGTGTATTTTTGATCATTTATTTTATTCATTTCATGTGTATAGTATTCTATATCATTACTTATTCTTCCTTTTTCTCTTTTTAAGATTATTTCTTCTTGTTCCAATGTTTTTATTTCTAGTTCTAAAGAATTATAATCATTTTCCATTACATTATTTTTTTCTTTTACTTTTTTTAGTTCTTCAGTTATTTCATTATAATAAAATAATCTTACGTATATATAATATATTTCTAGTAATATAAATATAATTGTTAAAATAGATAGAATATAATTTTTATATATTACTATTATAATTATAGAGAATAATATTACTATACCTATGAAGAAATCTATAAGATCTATTCTTTTTATATCTTCGATATCATCTTCAAGTTCATTTATATTAAGACCTACTTTAGTTAATTCTTTTTGTTTATTATTTTGCTTTTCATAAATAGCATTCATCTTTTTATAAATTGAATTGATTTTATCATTAACTCTATCTCTTTGTTTCTTTAATCTTTCTATTATCATTTCTAAGAAGAATGTATAATTTGTAGTTTCATGTGATTCAGTTATTTTTATTTTAGGTTTTGAGTATTTAAGAGTTCCTTTTTCTAATTCTTTCTTTATATCATATAAAATTAATATGGTTTTTTTATCGTTCTTATTATTATCAGGGTGATATTCTTTTATAAGTTTATTTAATTTTTTCTTTATTTCTTTTGTATATCTTCCTTGATAATTTAGTTCTTTTAGAATATCTTCTCTTGTCATAAATACACCTTCTTAGTTTATAACATTATATCATAAAAAAAGAGATAATATTATTTATCTCTTAATTCTGCATTGTGACTTGATACTACTTTGTCAATTATCTTATTAAACACTTCCATTACTTCTTCATCTGTTAGTGTTCTATCTATTCCATTGAATGTAAGTGAGAATGCTACACTCTTCTTAGAAGAATCAATATTTTCTCCTTCATATACATCAAAAATATCTACTTCTTGTAGTGTTTTATTTGATGCTTTTTTGATTGTTTTAATTACTTCACTTACATCTGTTTTCTTATCCAATATGAAAGCCATATCTTTTTGAATACTTGGATATTTAAATGCTTCCTTATATTTTAATTTAGATGTTTTTCCATATAAGTTATCTAAATTTAATTCAAATACATAAATATCTTTTTTTGTAATATTTGGATGAACTTTTCCAATAATACCTATTTTTTTACCATCAAGTATAATGTTTGCTTGAACACCAGGATGAAGATCACTACAATCACTTCTTACAAATGAATATCTATTATTATACCCCATAAAATCTAATAGATTTTCAACTATTCCTTTAACAACATAGAAATCTACTGTAAGATCTTTTTTCCAGGAATTAGTAATATAACTACCACTCATTAATCCTGCTATTTTAGTTAGTTCATCATATTTTTTATCATATGTTCTAGCAATTTCATAGATATTAATATCTTTTACTCCTCTTGCTTTATTATACTCATAAACATTCATAAGAGATGGTATTAAAGTAGTTCTTACAATACTTTTATCAATACTCATTGGATTTGGAAGTACAACTTGTTCTCTTTCTTCATATCTGAATTTTGATGCCATTTCTGGACTCACAAGGGTATAATTTTTTACTTCATTTAATCCTAGAGTTCTTAATCTTTTTGATACTAATTTTCTATATTTAATATCACCAATATATTCTCCTCTTCTAATAGGTACAACTGGAATTGATGAAACTAAATTGTTGTATCCATATAGTCTACCTATTTCTTCAGCTATGTCATTTACATTAGGATCTACATCTAATCTTCTTCTAGGAATTGTTACATTAAATACTCCATTTTTTAATGTGTATTCAAAATCTAATCTTTCAAGTTCATGTTTCATATCTTCTTCTGAAATAGTTATTCCTAAAATCTTATCTACATCAATTGGTTTAAATGATAATTTCTTTTCTTCATGATTTTCATTATCAACTAAAACATATCCATCTAATATTTCAGCACCAGCATACTTTTCAAGTAAATGACATGCTCTTCTACTAGCCATTTCAGTATATTCATATGATAATCCTTTTCCATATCTAATGCTTGCTTCACTTGGTAGTTCTAATTTACGAGATGTATATCTAATACTTACAGGATTAAATATAGCTGATTCAATTAAAATATTTTTAGTATTTTCATCTACTTCAGTATTTTCTCCACCCATAACACCAGCAATACATACTGGTTTTTTTCCATCTGTAATAACTATATCATCACCATTTAGAACTCTTTTTTGTCCATCAAGAGTAATTATTTCTTCATTATCTTTAGCATTTCTAACTACTATTTTATTACCAAGTTTATCTTTATCAAAGAAATGTAATGGTTGACCGAATTCAAGCATAACATAATTTGAAATATCTACAACATTATTAATTGGTCTCATACCTGCGGCAGTAAGACGTTTTTTGATAAAGTCTGGACTTTCACCTATTTTTACATTACGTACTTCACGTGCCATATAATAACTACATTTATCAGTATCTACTTTTAATTTAAAATCATCTTTAATGTTATCTTTAACTGTCTTAAAATCAAGTTTTGGTAATGTTACTTTACGATTTATGATACATGCGATTTCATATGCAAATCCAATATGATAATAACAATCATTATTTCTATGTTTATGAATATCTAAATCATAAAGAGTATCATCTAATCCCAAATAAGTTAGTGGATCTTCTCCAATTGGAGCATCTTTTGGAAGTTCCGCAATTCCTTTGTTATAATTTTCTTCTGTTTTTTCTTCAAGTCCAAGTTCAAATAATGCACACATCATTCCACATGATTCTACTCCACGGATTTTACTTTTCTTAATTTCAAAATCTCCTGGAAGAATTGCTCCAACTTTAGCAACTATTACTTTTAATCCTTTTCTTACATTATGTGCACCACATACTATCTGTAATTCAGTTTCTTTTATATTAACTTTACAAACATGTAAATGATCACTATCTGGATGTTCTTCTACAGATGTTATTTCTCCAACTACTAAATTGTCAATATGATGAGTATAAACACCTTCAATATTAATTCCTGCTTTAGTAATTTTAAGAGCTAATTCATTAACATCTTGATCTTTTATGTCAATATAGTCTCCTACCCAATTTAAACTAATCATTATTCTTCATCCTCCCTATCAAATGTTTTAACTTCACGTAAGTCAGCATTATAGAAAGTTCTAATATCATTGATATCATATTTCATCATAGCAAGTCTTTCTGCTCCAAATCCAAATGCAAATCCGCTCCATTTATCTGGGTCATAACCACTCATACGAAGAACATTTGGATGAACAACTCCTGCTCCTACAACTGTAACCCACCCAGTTTTTTTACAAACACTACATCCTTTTCCATGACAATTAACACATGTAATATCTACTTCAACTGAAGGTTCAGTAAACTGATAATAACTTGGTCTAAAACGGGTTTCTACATTTTCTCCAAATAATCTTTTAAATAAGATATCCATAGTTCCTTTTAGGTCAGATAATGAGATATCTTTATCTACTAAAAGTCCTTCTATTTGCATAAAGTTATGTGAATGAGAAGCGTCATCATCATCTCTTCTATATGTTTTACCAGGACAAATCATTCTGATTGGAACTTTTCCTTCTCCTTTTAACATTGTTCTTACTTGAACAGGTGATGTTTGACTTCTAAGTAATATTTCTTCTCCTTCAATATAAAATGTATCTTGAGCATCTCTTGCAGGATGACCTTTTGGTATATTTAACATCTCAAAGTTGTATTTATCTTCTTCTATTTCAGGTCCATCTACTACATCATATCCCATAGACATAAATAACTCTTCTACTTCTTCTATTAATTTTTCTAAAATATTAGGAGCTCCTACTGGTATCTTAGTAGAAGGTAAACTAATATCAATTGCTTCATTTTCTAATCTTTTATTTAATTCTTCCTGTTCAATTTTTTCCTTAGTTGAATCAAAAAATTCATTAAATCTATTTCTAAGTTCATTAACCTTCATACCAAACTCTTTTTTCTCTTCATTTGGAACATTTCTAATTTCACTATTAAGTTCAGTAATAATACCTTTCTTTCCTAAATATTTTACTTTCAAATCATTAAGCTTATTTATATCTGTAATTTCAACTAAATCTTTATCAAGTGCTTTTTTAACATCTTCAAATTTCACACTAAAACCTCCTCATTAAATCAGTATATCTTTTAAAACTTTTAACCAATTTTTTATTATATTTTTCTTTTCCTCTATCAAAATAATATGCATCCATTCCTGCACTATAAGGACCATATACATCATTTTCTAATGAATCACCAATGACTATACAATCAGATGGATTAGATCTTCCTGCAGCATTTAAATAACTTGCTTTAGACGGCTTAATATAAAAGTCCCCTCCATAAAAATTATCAAAATATTTAAGTAATCCAGCTTTTTCCAATCGTCTCATC
>CADBYH010000032.1 GCA_902798815.1 uncultured Erysipelotrichaceae bacterium
TATTCTACAACCAGTCGGTGGAATATTATATTCAATAGCAATACCTGTATTATTAGGTATTTCAGTATCACTTAATACACCTCTCATATATTGCATAGAATTCTTCCATGAATTAAATTCAGGTGCACTAGGTCTTCTTTTAACTACTTCAATATATTTATTTCTGATTTTATCTGCAATAATACCTAAATCTACATCATCAATAAATCCTGATTTTATTCCTTCATATACTAACATACTTACACCTACTAATGCTTTATTACTAAAACTTTTATATCATTTTCTTTTGATAATTCTATATCTCTTTTAAATTCATCTATATCTCTTATACAACCCAAATCATAAACTATAAACATTATTTTTTCATATTTTTTTGAATATGCTGTAATATCAGCATTTATTTCTTCAATCATATTTTTTAAATGCTTTTTATCTTTTATAAATTTTACTTCTATACAACAATTAACTTTAGGAAGTATAAAATCTGGAATGTATTCACGACCAGAAAAGTTGAATTTTCCTGTTTCTCTATCATAATCAATTCCTTTACTCATTCCACTTGATATGAATAATCTTTCAAGATTATTTTGAATCTCTTTTTCATTTTCTGGCACTTCCATAATCAAAGCTCTTAGTTTAGAATTAATTAAATTATCTATTTTATTATATTCATTATCACTATAATCAAAATTAGCCTCAAGTAAAGATATAAGTATTCTAACTGAAGCAAGTGCAGTTTGAAACCATTCTATAAGCTGTGCTCCTGTTAAGTCATATGGATTTGGTAAATTGTTCATATCAAATTTTCCTACTACAGCATTTAATGGTATATATTTTGCTGATGCATTTGCTATCGTTTGGTACATTCTAATATAACTAATGCAAGAAATAAACCTATGATTAGAGCTGTCAGATTGATTTAATACTTCAGTCATCGTTTTTTCTATAGCTTTTGCTTGCCCAATCAGTATTTTTATTTCATTTAATTCTTCATTATTTAATTTTTTCATATATTTTTCTCCTATTATAATTTGTTGTATTTTGTACTTCTTCCTTTTGCTTTTTCTATGGGATATTTCTTAGCTGAAATATCCATTTTATCTAAAACGATTTGCTTTGGATCAACTCCTATTTGATGGCATAATAAAATACAGTAATTCATTACATCTGCTATCTCGTATTTTAACTCATCTTTATCATAATTATTATTCCATTGAAAACATTCTAATAATTCTCCCGCTTCTATTGAAATACTTTTAGCTAAGTTTTCTGGTGTATTAAATTGTAGCCAATCTCTATCTTCAGCAAATTTCACTATTTTCTTTTCTAATTCTTTCATTAAAATCACCTAATTGAATTATATCATAATTCGGTATAATACAACAAAGGCACATTACTTCTTTCGTAATTACTATAATAAAAGAATCGTATTTTTTTATATCTTACGATTCTTTTTTCTATTATTATCGTTTATTTTATCTATTTATAATATTAAATATCTCCATATGTTTATTTAAATAATTCAATCTCTCTTTACTTAAATACTCATTAGGTAAAGTATAATTATTATTTAATTCTAATAAACTATACATCTCTTCAGGGATGTTGTGGTTAATCATGATCTTTCCTTCATTATCAAATGATATTAAGTGTTTGTCAAATAATGAGTCGTGATTAGGGCATAAAAGTAAACCATTATTATGATTGATCATGTCATATTTATCATTACAATTACTATATGCAATAATATGACTAGCTATTAGAATGCCATAAATGTTTAATCCACAAATTACGCATTTATTATTAAATTCTACTTTCAAATTATGTTTAAAAGTTTGTTGAAACTGTGGGTTTCTTATATTTATAATTGATTCAAAAAATGCGTCTTTTTTTTCTGGAGAAACAGTTTTCATTTCTTCTTTTATTTCTTCCTGAAATTTATCAAAATCATTTCTATTTTGAATAATCTTTTTCATTTCTTTATAATTATTTGTACTCTCTATAAAATTATTATATATTTTTTGCAAGGCACTAGGATTACTTGCATATTGATTCCAATATACAATGTGTTTTTTATAATTTCCTTTTAATCCTCCTTTTTCATTTGGATCACAGTATTTATAATTTTGTAGTTTTGCATAAATGCTTCCTATTGGCATCTCATTACCGGTATAACAATATAATCTTTCACATATTTCCTTTAGATAGTCATCGTTCTTCTTTATATTTTTGGGAGAATATAAATATACGTATAGTGCTATTTTATGTTCAATACCTGACCATGAGTGTCTTGTATTTTCTTTCATATTAATTTAAGCATATATTCTATCAATATTTGCTATATCCTTTCTAGTAACATAATTCTTTATTATGAAATCTTTTGGCATACATAAAACTAACAAAATAACATTGTCTCCATTAATATAGTAAGCATTATTATTATCTTTAATTTTTACATTATGAATTTGTAATGAAAGTCTATTTTTAAATTCAGGCAAGTATCTATCTCCAGGATAATAATCTGGGTCAGAAGGGTCTTTGCCTTCACTTCGAC
Source organism: uncultured Erysipelotrichaceae bacterium (assembly GCA_902798815.1). GTDB lineage: Bacteria > Bacillota_I > Bacilli_A > RF39 > UBA660 > UBA3789. Next base: position 2,555 of record CADBYH010000032.1, read on the forward strand.
CTTGCATTAAATTACGTACACAGTTCTCATAAACCGTTCTTTCTTCACCGGTATTAAATCTCATATCTACTAAACTAATAGTATTACCATATTTTGCAATATTTTCATGCACTAGTTTTATTAACAATTTTTTGTCTAATGATGAATCGGTTTTATTAAAATCTGAAAAGTAGTATTGATTAATAAAACTATCAAATTCATTAATATCTAAATCAATATATCTGTGTTCTTGAACTGAATTATACTTTAAAATGTGAGAATTTTCCCATTGAAGGTTTCTTACTAATAATAAATTGGAATTATTTTGTTCTAAATTTGTTGTAAAATTCTTTTGCTGTTTTACTGATTTTATATTAGAATATCCAAATTCAAAACTAGCTTTTGAGGAAGAAGTTGGATTTAAAATAGATGAATCAATGTTTAATGATACATTGCAATCCTTCAAATCATATTCCATATCAGAACATTCTTCTAAAAAATCCCAAAGACTTTCTTCAACTTCAATCATTTCATTATATTTATCAGCTAATGATGCTGGCATATAAACCTTACAAGTTTCAATATAATCTTGCTTGTAACCAAACCATCTAGCTCTTTGTAATAATGTATCGACTTGTCCAACTTTACTATCACGAATTATATATGAAACCGCTAGGTTAGGAATAGTAATACCTCTATCTAGTAAATCTCCACCTATTACAATATTAAATGGTAATATTTCTGTTAGATTATTAATATCCTTTTCAACTGCTGTTCCGTTTATTGAATTTAAATTATAATTATTAAATACATATACTAATTCTTCCATCGTAATATCTTCTTCAGATGAAGATATTTCTTTATAATACTTATTTACCCCATCATAAAAATCTTTTCCAGATTGGTCATTATGATTAACACTTCTTTCAATTAATTTTAATCTCTGTTTTAATTTAGAATATACATTATCGTGAGAAACAATTGTTTTTGATGGGTGTATCATCATAGAGTGAACAACTCTTTTTCCTTTTGATTTGTATCTATATATACATCCTGCAAAATAAAACTGTATGGCATTTATTAATGATGTAGGTAATCCATAATCTTTTATTAAGCAGTCATAATCATCTATAACTTCTATAAGTTTACTGTCATTATCGTGAAATGTGGTTAAACCAGTATATCCTATACCAGGTTGTAATGTTACACAATAATTTGGTGACAATGCTTGAAATGTTTGCAAGAAAATTGGTGCTTCTGGTGTAGCAGTTAATGAAATATATCCACAATTAGATAATACACTCTTCAATTTTACAATTTCTGAATTGTTTTTTGATCTTTCATTTTCTTCTATTCTGCCATCTGAATTCAATGTGAACTTATTTCTGGATGTATTTTGAGAAATATCGTCACCCTCATCATCGATTATTATTGAATAATCATCTTTAAATTGTGTGTCTTTTATTACCTTAGATATATTATTAATATGTTTATAATGTTTTAAACTACACACAATTATTTTTTTCCCAGAACGATATAATTTATTAAGTGTGTCTGCATCTAACAAACCAAATTTTCCATCTGATGACTCTTTTATTACTATTACATCTTCACATCCTGAAAAACTGTTATTAATCCTATCATAGTTTTGATCTAATAGATTAGTTGTATCTGATAGCATCATTACTATAAATCTGTGACCATTATCTAATGCAAGTGCAGATAGAGCAATTATATTTGCTGTTTTTCCACTTTGAACTCTACCAACAACTAATCCAACATTAGATGAAAAACTATTGTACTTATTTGGAATCTTCTTAAACATTCTTTTGGCATTATCTAAATTTGAATTCATCTGATTTTGACTTAATTTAGAATTATCAAATACTCTTTTTAAAATTGGTCCATCGACTATTAGATTATTCATATATCGCATCATCTCCTGCTTCAATAATATCTTCTAATATTGAATTTAAAGTTTCTCTAATAACATAAGGTTTAATCATACCATTATTATCAGCACAAGTTCTTTCGGAAATTATTTCAGACATAATAAATAAAATCAAATATTTTTGTATCATCTTGATAAAGGTAATGTCCGTATTTACTTCTCCGAAATATGGAAAGTTTGTATTAAATATTATATCTATATTGTTTCCTTGTTTATCAACATCAATTAATTTTTCATTTTCATTATTATTGAAACTAACACTAACATTATAATCTTCATCAAATATTTTCATATGCATATTATATGAACTAATTTCTGTTTGATCTACCTGTGTATGTGTTTCAATTTCAACTTTGTTATCAACTTTAATACCTAGTTCAGATAAATGCATTATATCTTTAACAGTTGAATCTGCTATTTCTTTAACTTGTTTTGCATCTACGTGTGTTATCTCTTTTTCTTTCTTTACTCTATAGTTATTAGCCTGTTTTACATAATCTCTACATAATTCTTCTAACTTTTCCTGGAATATTTCTTCTAAACCATTTAATTCCCAATCAAAATTATCTTTAGCTTGTGTTACCGGAAAATTATCAAGATTTAATTCTCCAAACAATCTCAACGAAACAAAATCATTGTCATTTTTAAAGATATTTCTAGGTTTATAGTTTTTATCATATCCACCTATTATTACTCTTCCACGTCTTAATAGAGCAAAACCAGTTTCTTTTCTGCTTCCTTGATCTCTCAAAGCTACAAATCCATGAAATTCTAAATCTTGATTATCAAAATTAATAATACCATTTATTTCTTTTTTCCATAATTTTTTCATTCCATCTATTTCTTCTTCAAGAATAATAGGTTCTTCATAACTAAGTTTTTCTTCATTAACGTAGATTTGTATTCTATCACTTTTGATATCTTGTCTGTAAATACTTGATAAATCTTTTTTTAACTTATCAATTGAAGATGTTGTTATATTTTTGCATAATTTATCTATACTAACAATAGTATAATGTTCACTATAGTCTTCTGGTTCCTCTGTAATTGTAACTTCATTAGATTTTGTTAAAACTAGTTCTTCAATGTCTATTTCTGATGAATAAGAAGAAAACAATCCATATCCTTTTGTTTTTACACTCCAGTTTTTACCAAACCATGAAGCAGCCTTTTTAAGTCCCATTCCATATTCGTTTCGTCCACCTTGATTTTTAGGAATTTTTGCTATTGTTAATGCATCTTTAAATGTGTCTTTATCCATTCCCCACGCATTATCTTCTATAACCAAAGTTTTTTTAATTGGATTATATTTAATATTTATAACAAGAGTATAATCTGGAAATATTTTTTCAATATCTTTTTTATTTTGATAATAACTAGCAGTTGAGTTATCTACAAATTCTGCAATTGCAGTTTCAGGTCTATATGATTCTCTTTGATAACCATTTAAAATATCTCCTAAGGTAGGTCTAATATCAACTGTATTATCATTATTCATCATCATCATCCCTCTCATAATCTAAATAATTTTCCAATATTCTTTTAATATCATCAAACTCATATATTTCAAATAAATTTTGATGTTTATTTACAAGTTTATTAATCGAATACTCTATTTCTTCTGGTGTACCATAATGTATTTTCCTATGACAGGTTGGACATAAACATATAATATTGTCTGATGTATCTAATGAATACTTATATTTTCTTTGTGAAGAAATATTATACATTATAAGATGATGTCCTTCAAAATATTCTTCCCCGGATTTATTTTTGAAGGTATTATTTGTTCCACATAATTCACAAGTATAGTTTTCACGTTCAAATGCTTCCTTTTTTAAAAACTGATTTCTCTTTAATTTAATTCCTGGATTATATGTTGTTTCTTCATTTTCAATAAATACTTTTTTTTCTTTTATATTGTCGATTCTTTTCTTGGCATTGTCATAATAATCGCTTTCTGTTATAAAAATTCTTTTAATCAAATCTTCGTCTTCAAATTCTTTAATTCTATTATTATCGATACCTATTATAATTCTGCCTTTACTGTCTCTATTTATTGAATAACCTTTTTTGTATGTATAATCAATAAATGAATAGTCTACCCAAAACGAAGAATATGATCTATCATTACTTTTATTCTTTATATATTCTTTAAGTTCTACAACAAAATACATTATCTTATCATATGTGTTATATGATGCAATAACAAAATGAGGAATATCATCATCATAGGTTATTAAATTATTTCCTATTTGCATTCTTTTATTGTATTTATCTCTTTCAGAATTTTTTAATCCAGAATTTTTTAAACGCATAAAAACAGCATGAAATGGAACATCTTCATAAGAAAAATCAAATTCTGTTATTCCAGATCTGTTATCTTCTTTTTGTATTTCATACCTGAAATTTCTATCTATGAAAAAATCTCTTGCAAAATCTTCAAATGACGTAAAAGATTTTTCAAAATCTTCAACACTCATTTCTATCTCTTCACCATTTACTATATTTACATATGTATTTTGTTCTTGATTCATAGATTACCTCCTACAATATATCAACTAATAATTGACTTGCTAAATATTTAATAATATCTATATTCGCACTATTACCAAATTGTTTATATGCTTGATGTAAATCTTTATTATAAATAAATGTATCTGGAAAACTTTGAAGTCTTGCTACTTCTCTTGGAGTCATTCTTCTTTTGTATTTTCCTATAATTGGAGTTTGAACCATAGCTACTAAAGTTGGAAAATAATCAGGTTTTTTACATCTTATACCTGATTGTCTTAATTGAATGGATGTTTCCCATACTGAATCATACTTATCTCCTGCTTGCCATTCAAATTTCTTATCTCTTAGTTTAAATCCATTTACATTATATTTAGTCATCCATTTATCTATAAACTTTTTATTATCTAAATATAATTTTCTGTTTTTTCTTACATAATCCTGCTTCCATTTTGGAAATTCAGAATAATCATATGTTTCACCAAATTCAAAAGTCCATACAGGAAAACCTAATACTTTAGGATCAATATTTTTATGAAATTCATCCCATGCTGTTAATGTGTACTTTTCATATTCCGTTATTGCATAATCTTGTGCCTCTTCTTCACTTAAATCATCTAATACAGAATAAATTGAAGTTTCAGGTGCTTCCTTTCTTGTTATTTTTTTAATATTTAAATAATATGTGTCTCCTTTTTTGTATGTTAATTCTGGACTTATATTATCTAAATATGATTTATGTACACCTAGAATAAAAACTCTTTCTCTTAGTTGTGGTATTCCTAAATAATTTGGACTCATTAACAATGGTTCTTCTGTTAAAATATAACCTAATTCAATTAACGTATTTTTAATAACTTTCCATGTATTTCCATTATCATGTCCAACTAGATTTTTTACATTTTCTAGTATAATATATTTTGTTTTATGATATTTTAATATTCTAGCTATTTCAAAAAATAAAGTACCTCTTGTATCTTCAAATCCTTTCTTGTGCCCAGCTGTAGAAAAAGCTTGGCAAGGAAAACCGGCACATAATACATCATGTTTTGGTATATCTTTTTCTTTAACTTCCATGATGTTACAATTTGAATCCATGTGATAATTATCATAATATGTTTCTATTGCATATTTATCTATATCACTTGCAAAAACACATTCTCCTCCTAAATCAACCAATGCTTGATGAAATGCTCCTATTCCTGAAAATAAGTCTATAAACTTAAATTTTTTCTTCGCCATATTAACCCTCCTGTTATATGTTGTCTTTACACCATTTTTATTATATCATTTCCTCTTTCAAAAAGCTAGTCTTTTATATAAATTTATATTATTAAATGGATATAACAAATATTATTAATTCGACAAGTTTCGACAAAATTCGACAAAAGTGCTTTTTCTTTGTTTCCTCTTCTACCAGTAATAAAAGAACCGCCTTCCCCCGCACCCCTTGCGGTTCTTTTGTTTTGATTTTTTTTACGATTTATATACTTTTAGTAAAAATAAGGACTATTTCCATCCTACAACTTACA
>CADBYH010000033.1 GCA_902798815.1 uncultured Erysipelotrichaceae bacterium
CTATATTAGCAATAGTTGCATAACCTATACCTAGAGTTATTACAGCAATAAGTACATATATTACAATTTTTATTTGTTTTCTATTACCTAATCTCATAACAACACTCCTTACACTATCCTAATATAATTGTATATATTTACACTTACAATGTCAATTTATTTACATTTATTATATACACTTTTACATTATAAATGTAAACAAAAAGGAGATAATTTATCTCCTATATTCTTTTTTTAATTACGAATTTATCATTTACGTAGTTTACTATAACTACATCATGTTCATGAAGGGAACCTTCTATTAATAATTTAGATAAATCCACTTCTAGAGTTCTTCCAACTAATCTCTTAAGTGGACGCGCTCCAAAGTTTACATCATAACCTTCCTCAATAAATTTCTCTCTAGCATTTTGTGTTAGTTCAATATGAATATCAATGTCTTTTAATCTATATTCAATTTCATTAATAATTTTATCAAGAATTTTATTTATAGCATCTTTAGATAATGTATTAAATACAACTATCTCATCTATTCTATTTACAAATTCTGGTCTAAATGTTCTTTTTACTTCATCCATTACTTTCTCTTTATTGTTTTCTAGGACTAAGTCACTTCCAAGGTTGGATGTCATTATGATAATTGTGTTCTTGAAATCAACTGTTCTACCATTAGAATCTGTTACTCGACCATCATCTAGTATTTGTAATAATAAATTTAATACCTCAGGGTGAGCCTTTTCTATTTCATCAAATAAAACAATACTATATGGATTTCTTCTTACTGCTTCTGTAAGCTGTCCTCCTTCTTCATATCCTACATATCCTGGAGGAGAACCTATTAATCTTGATACACTAAATTTTTCCATATATTCAGACATATCTATTCTTACCATATGTCTTTCATCATCAAATAATTCATATGCTAATGTTCTTGCAACTTCTGTTTTTCCTACTCCAGTGGGTCCTAAAAACATAAAACTTGCGATAGGTTTATTTGGATCTTTTATACCACTTCTTGATTTAATAATGGCATCAGATACAATATGTAATACTTCATCTTGTCCCATTACTCTTTTTTTCATTTCATCTTCTAAGTGTAGTAATTTCTCTTTTTCTGATTCCATTAATTTTGTTACTGGTATATTTGTCCATTTAGCAATTATTTTACAAATATCATTTTCTGTTACTTCATCACTTAATAACTTATTTTTTTCTACTTTATTAAGTTCCTCTATTTCTTTTTCTACCCTTGGTATTTCTCCATGACGAAGTATTGCAGCACGTTCAAGATCATATTTGTTTTCTGCTTGATCAAGTTCAAATTTTAATTCTTCTAATTCTTTTTTCTTTTTACTTATTTCCGAATTAAGATTTTTTTCTTTGTCCCAAGCATCTGTTAATTCTTTTTCTTTTTCTTTCATTGTTTCAAGTTCACGATCTATATCATGTACTCTTTTCTTTGATAGTTCATCTTTTTCTTTCTTGATTGCTTGTCTTTCAATTTCTAATCTCATTATTCTATGAGTTAGACTATCTAATTCAAATGGTACAGAGTCCATTTGCACTCTTATAGTAGCACATGCTTCATCTATTAAATCTATTGCTTTATCTGGTAAATATCTATCTGTTATATATCTATTTGATAGTGTTGCTGCAGAAATAATTGCCTTATCTTGGATTGTTACTCCATGGTGAATTTCAAATCTTTCTTTTAATCCTCTTAATATTGTGATAGTATCTTCTACATTTGGTTCTGATACCTTAATCTTTTGAAATCTTCTTTCTAAAGCTCCATCTTTTTCAATATATTTTCGATATTCATTTAGAGTAGTTGCTCCTATAACATGGATTTCTCCTCTAGCAAGCATTGGTTTTAAAATATTAGAAGTGTCCATTGATCCTTCAGAATTTCCTGTTCCAACAATAGTATGAATTTCATCAATAAACATGATGATATCTCCTTCACTTTTCTTTACTTCATTTAGAACATTTTTTAATCTTTCTTCAAATTCTCCTCTATATTTAGCACCTGCTACTAAAGCAGCCATATCTAGTTCCCAGATTTTTTTATTCTTTAACGAACTTGGAACATCTCCTTTTAAGATTCTAAGAGCAAGTCCTTCTACTATAGCTGTTTTTCCTACTCCTGGTTCACCAATTAATACTGGATTATTTTTTGTTTTTCTTGATAATACTCTGGTAATACTTCTTATTTCATCATCTCTACCAATTACAGGGTCAATTTTTCCTTTTTTTGCATCTTCAACGATATCTCGACCATATTTTTCTAATACATTTTCTTCTTTTTCTTCTTGTGGATAACCATACATTTATATCACCTCACTTTAATAATTATTCCCTTCTATGTATAATTATACCATTAAATTAGCACTTGTCAATAGAGAGTGCTAATTTTTTTTAATTAAAAAAGTCGCTTTACGACTTCTTAATTGTTTTCATATTTTTAGTATATATTTCTTTTAAATGTGATTTTTTAAGTACTTTATTAATACCTTCTTTACTTATTTCTTTGTATACTTGATCAAGTGATTTTTTTAAATCATCATTTATTCTTGCTTTTTCTCTTGCTTTTTTCCAGTACTCTAATTGATATCCTTGATGCCAATCTTTTCCTTGATAAATCATTCCTGCTGCTAGTGAATCGCACACCATTTCTAGAAAATATTTAAATGGAATTGGTGCACATTCCATAGGAGCAGTGTAATCATACCAATATTCATAATGATGTTTATTATGATTTTTATGATGAATCCATGCTTTACTATAGCCTATATCCATCTTACAATTTTTAATTGGACTATATTTTCCATCTGTAAAATATTTTGCACTTTCAAAAAATTCTACTGGTCGATATTTTGATAAATCATGTAGTAATCCTTGAATTGGTATTCCAACTTTACAACATAAACAGAATACTTTAAATCTATGTCTATTTACAACATTAAAGTGTTTTATTATTTTTTTTAGTGTTAATTTATATTTCATCGTAATATCCCTTTTCCTTCTTATTTAATACTTTTTCTCTTGTTGGTTCTTCTATTTCTCTTGAATAATCCATTGATACTTTAATACCTGACTTTTCTAATTCAGTCATTATCTTTTTATAGTATAAATCGTCTTCTTTTTTACTACAAACAATTAAAATATATTTATCTTCTAATTCAATTATACCTTTAATATAGTAATCATCTAATTCTTCTTGTTTTTCTCTGTCATAAAAATATCTAATTTTAAAATGACCTATTGCTGCAGGATAATAAGTACATTCTTCATTTCCTTTATCCATACTATCTTTTAATGCATATTTAAGATTGTTTGAATTAGATGCGAAAAATAGTTCTTTATCTGTTTCTGGTTTTTTAAAGTGTAAATAATCTCTAAACTTTACTTCATTATATTTAATATTATTATTATTTAAAGATTCTATAAAAGTCTCTCTAGATATTTGAGAACTATCTCTAAGCATTACTAATATATTATTAGAGTCATTATATAAAACAGTATCAAAAATTACGTGAATGTTTTTATCACCTATTCTAAGTCTTGAAATACAATTTGTTACTAAAACATTATCTTCAGTATTTTTTATTTTTTTAATTACTGTAGAAAATGTTTCTAAATCATCTTGTATAGCAAATATTTTTCTATTTAAATCTTGCATACTATCACCTCTAGTAATAAACTGTTTTAACATATGATATCAAATTTAACACAAAATAGCAAAACAAAGATAATTTTATATCTTTGTTTTAGTTAATATCTTACAGCTTTTGTTTGACGTTTCATTATACTCTTGCATTCATAAGATTTGTACTACTATATTTTCTTAATCCTCTATAGAATACAAAGAAAGCTAGTAATACAAAGATAATAGTTCCAATGATAAGATATAGTAAATAAATAAATTTAAAATCACTAATTATTCTTACAGGTAAATATGTAGTTATTCCTAGAGGGAGGATTGTATAAAACATAACTCTTATTATACCTGTAAAGATTCCTTCTGGATATACTGAGAAATTAATCATTAAACTATTTACTGTTTCAGATATAATTTCTGTTTTTCCAAACCAGAATGAAAGTGATGAAAAAATTATTGATATACTTACAATTATTAATGCTCCACATATTCCACATAATAAGAATAACAAAACATTTTTTAATGTAAAACCAAATACTATAATCATTACGATTCCATAAAGCATATCTCCTATAGCAGATACTTCTATACTACTTGTTATAGAGGAGATTAAGACACTTTTTGGTTGAACAAGATAATTATCTAATTTACCATTATTGATTGTATCAGTTAAATTAAATGCCTCTTTAAAAAAGAATCTTGATATTCCAAATGTAAATGATGCTACTCCCCAAAGAAGTAAAACTTGTTTGAATGAGTACCCACCTACTTCATCTTTTATTGAATATAATATTACCCATTGAATAATAAAACAGGCATTATTAATAATCATAAAGATAATATTAGATAAAAATGTGAATTTATTAAGAAGTTCTCTTTGAAAGGCATATTTTATTGATAAATAAATTGCATATATTTGATTTTTAACCTCCATTAACATTTAACTTTTTCACCCCTTTCTTATAGAATAAATGAACTATTGTTGCACAAACTAATAGATATAATAACTGTATTACTAATGTTTCTAAAAATGTTGTAATACTAAAATCTACAAATAGTTTTGCCGGTGCAATACTTACTGCAAAAATTGGACTATATTTTATTATTGGTTGAATTATAGTTGGAAAAAATTCTACTGGAAATATTGTTCCTAATAAAAGAATCATTTTTGAATATAACCAATAGAAAGGAGTTGCATCTTCAATATAGAAAGCAAATAATCCTAAACCAATAATTAAAAATATACTTATTAGAGTTGCTAAAAGGCAAGATATTAAAACACATATTATTCCTAATAATGATATCTCAGGAAAACTTCCTAAAAAGATATATCCTAAAACCATACCTAATATCGTTACTAAAAGAAATCTAAATGAAGTTATACCTAAATGACTTGATAACATATATTCAACATAGTTATATGGTTTATTAATATTATAAGAAATATTACCAGTACGAACATCTTCACTAATTCTTCTGTTAAATTTTCTTCCATTTAATGCAGACCATAATATCTCTGTTACAATAACATACCATATCATTTGACTCATTGAATATCCATTTATAAGTTCATTAGGATCACTATAAATATATTCCCACAAATTTAAAAATATAAAGATATGAACTGCATAACCTATAAATCCTACAAATATATCGAATGCATATTGTAGATTAGACATTATTTCTGATTTAAATATATAAAGATATTTTTTCATTATTTATCACCATCTTTATATATTTCACTTATAATTTCTTCTAGTGGAACATTTGAGATATTAATATCTACAATTTTATCTGTATTAAGTAAGTTAATAGCATCTGAAATACTTTTCTTTTTTAAATCAACTTCTAATTTCAAATTATAATCTTTGTCTTTTAAAATTGTAATTCCATCTACATCTTCTAAATTTATTTTTTCTTTCATTTTAGCATCTATTATTTTTTTATTAAGATAATGATATTTTAGATTTTCCATAGTATCATCAAGAACTATTTGACCTTTATTAACAATAATTACTCTTTTACATAATTTTTCAATATCTGAAACATCATGGGAAGTTAAAACAACTGTTGTTTTGTATTCTTTATTCATTCGTTTTATAAGAGTTCTTATTTTTTCTTTAACAACTGGATCCAATCCTATTGTTGGTTCATCTAAGAAAAGAATCTTTGGTTCATGAATTAGGGAGGCAACAATTTCACATCTTATTCTTTGTCCTAAACTTAAGTTTCTAACTGGATTATTAATAAATTCATCTAATTCAAATAATTCTCGCAGTTCTTCAATTTTCTTTTCTACTATTGATTCTGGAATATCATAGATTGCTCCAAAGAACTTAAAATTATCATATGGTGTTAAGTGTGTCCATAATTGTTCTTTTTGACCAAAAACACAACCAATTGAATAAGCTAATTTTTTTCTTTCTTTTGTTGGATCTAATCCTAGAATATCTATTTTTCCTTTATCTGGAAATAGTATTCCTGTCATCATTTTAATAGATGTAGATTTTCCTGCTCCATTTGGTCCTATGAAGGCAATCATTTCTCCTTTTTCGATTGAAAAAGAAATATTTTTAACGGCTTTGACAATATTGTATTTTGGTTTAATAAGCGATTTTAAACTTCCTTTAAATCCTTTTTCTTTTATTTTAACTTTAAAATTCTTTGACAATTTTTCTACTGTGATTACTGCCATAACAACAACTCCTTTCTATTTATTCATAGATTAATTATTATTATCAAAACCATTATAATATAAAATTGATTAAAAAAAAACGGAATACTACTAATAATAAATATTAATAGTGACTCCGTATATACGTGTAAGATATTAATCCCTATGCAGCTATTACTATGCATACTCACTTAATCTATGAAAAATTGGTCGAGTAAACAAAAAATACGGAATCACTACTAATAACTAGTAGTGACTCCGTATGATTAATACGTGTAGGAATTACTTCCCTGTACAGCTTTTATATGTACACTCACTCGACTTGTCTAAAATATTATCATACATATTATGTTATGTCAACATTTTTTTGTTTACATGTAATAATTGCTGTTCATCATATTTAATTGTTGGGTAAGAAATTCATTATTGTTTTTATAATACATTGTATCTTTTTCTTTATCATTTTTTTCATAGTATTCAAATAGTTCTTTAAATCTAGCATAATGAACTATTTCTCTTTGTCTTAACCATAATAATGGTCCTATTACATCTGGATCATTTGTTAGATCTATTAAATTTTCATAGACTGCCCTTGCTTTTTGTTCTGCTGCCATATCTTCTGATAAATCTGCTAGTGGATCTCCTGTTGTTGCAAAATAGGATGTTTGAAATGGAACTCCATTTGAGTCTGTTGGGAATAATGCTTTAGCATGTTCTGCATAATGAGTGTCTAATCCTGCTTCTTTGATTTCTTCTAATGTTGCATCTTTCATTAATTGATAAATCATTGTTTCTAGCATTTCAACATGTCCTAATTCTTCTGTACCAATATCATTTAATAAAGATTTGCCTTTATTATCTGGCATAGTCATTTTTTGATTTAAATATCTAAGAGCTGCTCCTAGTTCTCCATTTGGTCCTCCATATTGAGTCACTAAATATTTTGCCATACGTAAATCTTTTTTCTTTATATTTACAGGATACTGTAATCTTTTATGATAACTAAACATTTCTACCCTCCCATGGCCATTTATCTGATTCCCAAGTAAATGATGTATTCATCTCTTTGGAATTTATATTTAATGGTCCATATTTTCTTTCATATTCTTCTACTAATGAATTTAGTTTATTTGTATAATCTTTAAATAACATAAACATACTTTTATCATCAGGATGAGTATCCAAATATAGATTTAGATCATGAGCAGCGAATGATATTGCACTTAATTCATACAATTCTTTTTCTTGTTCAGTTATTGGTTTTAGTTTTTCTTCTTGATAGTTTTTATATTGACTAAATAGATTTTCAAACATATTACCTTTTTCAAATCCATCTTTAGGATTGAATAAATTGTTCATAGATTGATTAGCTCTATACCAATCATAATTCATATAGTTATTCATAATATCTCCCTTCTTTGTAATGTATTCTAGAGACATATAACTAGTAATGATATTTGCCTATATTTTAAAATAATACTTGTCAAATAACGATTTTACTGGTAAAATATTCTTGTGTTTTGAAATGGCGCCGTTGGTGAAGTGGTTAACACGCTAGTTTGTGGCACTAGTATGCATGAGTTCGATTCTCATACGACGCCCCAGTTTAAAATGAAATTTAATAAAATGTTATAATAGTATATATTAATAAAAATAAGGAGAATTATATGAATTATAAGAAAATAGTAGTTGCTGGTGGCGGTGTTTTAGGAAGTCAAATTGCTTTTCAATCAGCTTATTGTGGATACGATGTAACAATATGGTTAAGAAGTGAAGATAGTAAAACAAGAACACAACCTAAGCTAGATGCATTAAAAAAAGATTATATTAAAACCATTGAGTCTTTAAATCCTCATGATGAGAACAGTTGGGCAAGAGGAATATCTGATATTGATAGTTTTAATAAAGAAGAGTGTTTAAAAAAAGTTGATCTTGCCTATAACAATATTAAATTAGAAGTTGAT
>CADBYH010000034.1 GCA_902798815.1 uncultured Erysipelotrichaceae bacterium
TACCCATGAAAAAACACCTCCAAAGTTCTTTCTAAATAATATTTTAACATATTTCTATGTTCTTTTTATTTAGTGTGAACTTTAAAGGTATTATAATCAGAACTTCTCTTTTTTTTTGTACTTTTTAAATATTATGTGTTAAAATAAGAATGAATTTGTGACTATTATAATAGTTATTATTAATAATTATATATATATTATATAGAGGTGGAGTTTATGAATAGAGAAGATTTTTCTATGTTAAATTCAGATATAATTTTTTTTGATAATGCTGCAACAACATTAAAACCTCAATCTGTTATAAATAATATGAATAAGTATTATTTTGAATATACATCAAATATACATAGAGGTGATTATAAATCCGCGATTGTAACAAATGAAATGTATGATGATGTAAGAAATAAGATTGGAAAATTTATTAATGCTGATCCTGAATGTTGTATTTATACAAGTGGTACTACTATGTCTATAAACATGGTTGTATTTGGTTATATGAAAAAACATTTAAAAATGGGTGATGAGGTAATCATTAATAAAGCAGAACATGCATCAAATGTTTTACCATGGATTAGACTTAGTGAGGAAATTGGAATTGTTGTTAAATATGCTCAACTAAATGAAGATTATTCTTTAACACTTGATAACATTAAAAAATGTGTTACTGATAAAACAAAAGTAATTAGTCTTGCACATATTACAAATGTAATTGGTGATGTAAGAGATGTAGAAGAAATAGGTGAATTTTGTAAAGAAAATAATATTTTATTTAATGTTGATGGAGCACAAAGTGTACCTCATATGGAAGTTGATTTTAAGAAATCAAATATGGATTTTTTGAGTTTTTCTGCTCATAAAATGTGTGGACCAACCGGTGTTGGTGTTTTGGTTGCAAAAAAAGAACTTTTAGAAGAAATGGATCCTCTATGTTACGGTGGTGGGATGAATTCTTTCTTTGAGGAAGATGGTTCGTATGAACTTAGAGATATACCTGTTAGATTTGAAGCAGGAACACCCCCTATTGCAGAGGTAATAGGATTAGGTTATGCAATTGATTATCTTGAAAAGATTGGGATGAAAAAAATTCATGAACATGAAGTATCTCTTAAAAAATATTTATTAGATAAATTAAAAGATATTTCTAATATTATTGTATATAATAGTGATAGTAATAGTGGAATTATCTCAATAAATGTTGATGGTGTTTTTGCTCAGGATGTTGCTATATATCTAAATCATTATGATATATATGTTAGAGCAGGTAATCATTGTTCAAAGATGTTAAAAGATGAAATGAATATAAAAAATACAGTAAGAATTAGTTTTTATTTTTACAATACCTTAGAAGATGTTGATAAAATTATTGAGGTACTAAAGAATAGTAAAGATATATTTAAGATTATAATATAGGTGATTATAGATGGATGAAAATATAAAAAGAGAAATAATCCTAGATAATTATCAAGAACCTTATAATAAAGGACTTATTGATGATAAGGATTATAGTAAGACTAATACACGAAGTGATAGTTGTATTGATAATTTAGATGTTATTATGAAAAAAAATAAAGATATAATAGAAGATATAAGATTTGATGGAGAAGCATGTGCTATTAGTACTTCTGCAACTTCATTATTAATAAAAAATATAATTGGAAAAACATCTAAAGAAGCAAAAGAGATTTTAATAAATTATAAGAAAATGATTGATAATGAAGATTATGATGAAGATTTATTAGGTGAATTAAATGTATATAATGAAATATATAAACAACCTAATAGAAAAAATTGTGCATTACTTCCAAGTGTTGCTATTGAAAAATTGATAGGGGGAATAGATGATGGAAGCAAATGAAATTGATACTAGTTCTCTTTCTTTAGCAACTGTTAGATATTTTAATAAAGAGAGAAATGGTGTAGAATTTACTGATATTAATGCTTATGTATTATTAATAAATGTTAATGGTAAACTATACAATTATTTTACTTTAGATAATAATTTGTTAGTTTTTCGAAGATCAGTGTATTCAAATGTTACTTCAGATGGGACATCTTTTGGAACAAAGTTGAGATATGTTAGTGGAAGACTAGATTCAGGAGTTTGTTATATTTTAGATAGAACAGATATGAAATCAGTATTAAAAAGTGATAAAGCAAGTAATCGTCAGATTGAAGATTATGTAATTAAATCTTCTAATTATTTTATTGATAGAGAAGAAATAATGAAACGTAGAAAGTTTAGCAGATTTCAAAGGGATAAAATAGAGAATATTATTGCTCAAGATGAAAAAAATAAACGTGTTTTTGATAAATATATGGAAAGCGCTTCAAAAGAATATCAGTACAAAAAATAAATAATTGTTTAAAACTTTTATATTTATTTTGATGAGATATATGAAAATGAGAAAAATCCTAGGGATTTTTCTTTTTTTTGTTGTTTTTTAAGAGTGAAAAATGTTTTTGATTAATTTGATATTTAATAATAAATAAATATTATATTTGTGGAAGGAGGTGATTTATGCTTAATCAAATAATATTAGTTGGTAGACTTACAAGAAATATTAAGGTTAATAAGACTGATAATGGTAATAAGATTGCGACTCTTACATTAGCGATACCACGTAGTTTTAAGAATAGTGAAGGTGTATATGATACGGATTTTATTAATTGTATTCTTTTCGATAATATTGCTGAAAATACTAAAGAGTATTGTTCTAAAGGAGATATTATTGGTGTAAAGGGAAGAGTACAATCTCGTGTGATTGAGAATGATGATACAAAGGATTATGTAATGGAAATAGTGGCAGAGAAAGTTACATTTTTATCTAGTAAGAAGGACGAAAAAACAGAGTAATCTGTTTTTTCTTTTTTAAATATGGTATATATATTATAGTGATTGAGAGGATTATATGATGTATGTAGAGAGTATAAAAAATAATAAAAATTATTTGGAGGAATATGTTATATTATGTAATTATGAGTGGGGAACAAATAAAATAACTAATATTGAAGAAAAAATAGATAATATTATAAATGGGGATAAAGTTATTGAAGTATTGGGTTTATTTGATGATGATAAAATGGTAGGTTTTATTTCTTTATTTAAGTATGATGGAGATGAAAGACATGATTTATTTCCTTGGTATGCGACTATGTGTGTAAAAAAAGAATATAGAGGAAGAGGTTATTCAAAAATACTTAATAATGCTTTATTGGAAAAGGCAAGAGAGTTGGGATATAAGAAGATATATTTAAAATCAGAATTAAAAAATTATTATGAAAAATTTGGTGCTAAATATATGAGTTTATTGAGTAATGGGGAAAAATTATACTATATAGATTTATAAAATAATTATCAAAATAATGATAGTTGTTTTTTTTTTAACATTTTTGTATAATTCATATATGATAGGTGGTTTTATGAAAGTAGAAATAAGAGAATATAAAGATGATGATTTAGATAGTGTTAATTATGTTTTAGATGAAGCTTTTTCTGCTAAAAAGAGTAATTTTGATGGAGACAATTATAAAGAAATAGTTGCTGTTTGTGATGATAAAGTTTCTGGATATTTATTATTAACTAAGGTTTTTAATCCAATACGTCAATATTATTATTGTTTAGTTGATTATGTTTGTGTAGCAAGTAATTATAGAGGTCTAAATGTAAGCGATAAGATGATTTATTATGCTGAAGATATTGCTAGAAAAATGAATTGTAAATATATGCAATTGTCTTGTAGTACTTTTAGAGAATCTGCCCATAAACTTTATCAAAGATGTGGATTTGTTAAAAGAGATTCATCCTTATATAGAAAGGAGTTAGTATGATATTAGATATTATTAATAAAAAAAGATTAGGCATGAAGTTAACTTATAAAGAACTTGATTATTTTTTTAACGGATATTTAAGTGGAGATATAGCAGATTATCAAATGAGTGCATTACTTATGGCTATTTGTATTAATGGAATGAGTGATGAGGAAGTATATGCTTTAACTAAGATTTTTATTGATAGTGGTGATGTTTTAAATTTTGATGATTTACCTGGTATTAAGGTTGATAAGCATTCTACTGGGGGAATTGGTGATAAGACAACATTAGTAATTGTACCTATTGTCGCTGCTTGTGGTGGTACTATTATTAAAACTAGTGGAAGAGGTTTAGGATATACTGGTGGAACAATAGATAAACTTGAGAGTATACCTGGATATAGAATTGATTTAAGTGATTCTGAAATAGAAAAGCAAGTTCGTGATATAGGATTTGTAATTACTGGACAAACTGGTGATTTGGTTCCAATGGATAAGGCAATTTATGCATTAAGAGATGTTACTTCTACTGTTTCTTCTATTCCGTTAATTGCATCTTCAATTATGAGTAAAAAGATTGCTGGTGGATCTGACAAAATATTAATAGATATTAAAGTTGGTAATGGGGCTCTTATTAAAAATAGGGAAGAAGCAAAAGAGTTAAGTAACTTAATGAAAAATATTGGTAAATTTTATGATAGAGAAGTTAGAACTATTATTAGTGATATGAATACACCTTTAGGATTTGCGATTGGTAATGCATTAGAGGTTGAGGAAGCAATGGATGTATTGAAGGGAAAAGAGGTTAATAATCCATTTGTCGATTTATGTATAGAACTTGCTAGTGATTTAGTAAGTATGTCATTATCTATAAGTTTTGATGAAGCAAAAGAAAAAGTTATAGAAGTTATTAAAAATAAAAGTGCATATAATAAATTTTTGGAGCTTGTTAAAAGACAGGGTGGAGATATTTCAAAACTTAAAATAAGTGATAAAACTTATAAAATTAAATCAGATGTTGATGGAACCATTTCTAAAATAAATGCATTAGAATTTGGTAAATTATCATTGAGACTTGGAGCAGGTAAAGAAAAGGTAACTGATAAGATTGATTATTCTGTTGGTATTAAACTAAATAAATTAATTGGGGATAAGGTAAAAAAGGGAGAAGTTTTAGCAACATTATATTATAAAAAAGATATTCCAGAGGTAAAGATTTCAAATATTTATAAATTTGATTAAAAAATGTTTGAATTTATAGAAATTATGTTATAATAATTGTATAAAGGTAAGGTGAGATTAATGGAGAAAATATATATGGAAGAACAAAATCAAAAACAACAACATAAAAATGATAATAGACGTTTGTATAATATATCAATAGTTTTATCATTTACAGTTGCATTATTTGCGATTGTATCATTGATTGCTGTTGGTTTTAATCAGGTTAGTTATGCTAATCCTGCAACATCTATTCCTGATTCATTTACAATGCATCAGGGAGATGTAAGTGTGGCTTCTGGTTTAGGAAATGATTCTTTTTTCGTACCAATATACTATGCAGGTAGTGGAACTACAAATCAGGTATTTTGTATAGGTAAGCATAGTCAGTTACCTGGTTCAAGTTACACTAAGAGTGCTGAAACATTATCAAATGAGGGATTATTTTATATCTTAAATAAGAGTGCTATTAATGGTGGCGCTGGTATTGTTAAAAGAAGTGTTGTTTCATCACAAGAACATTATAATTATTTAGAGACTTATGCAACACAAGTTGCAATTTGGTTATATTTAAATGATGAAGAAGTAGTAGGAAAAAGTGCTATTGTAAATGCGTCTACTTATTATCTTGATGATGGTACAACCTCTGGAACAACAATTTATAATGGTAATTTATATACTACTTATATTCAAACTGTAGTTAATGAAGCTAGAAATGCAGGTTCTACTAATGTAAAACAACTTTCTGTTACATCAGTTGATGATAAGATTTCAGAGGTTACAGGAACTGATTATTATCAAACATCTGCAATTAGTGTTTCAGGAACTCCTTCTGGAGATTTAAAAAGTTATAGTGTAAGTATTAGTGGTGTCGATGGAGCATTTGTAGTTGGTGAAGATGGAAAAGAAATTACTGATTTATCTAATCTAGCTCCTACTCAAAAGTTTTATGTTAGATTTTTAAAATCAAAAGTAACTGAAGAAAAGAAAATGTTAAATATTTCAGTTAAAGGAAAATTTAAAAATTATATATCTGGAGTAAAATATACATGTGCTAATAAACAAGATCTTGTATATGTAGTATCTGGAGATGTTGATGTATCTGGTGGTAAGTCTATTGAAGTAGTTGGTTCTCCAGATACAGGTATGTCTACCGCTCAAACAATTTACTTTATAGGTTTAATAGTATTGTTATGTGGTGTTGGTATAGTATATGCAAATGCGAAACCGATTAAAAATAACTAATAAAATAAAAAGGAGCCACACATTGTTGTTTGGTTCCTTACTTGTTTTTTTTGGGTTTTTAGTCTTTTCCTGGAATTATTTAGTTAAAATGCGTAATGATGTGTTTTCTGATATGAAGATATCAATGATGGATAAGCCAGTTGTAGAAGAGATTAAAAAGGTAGAAGAGAATGTTGAGCAATCCAGTAGTAGTGATGTTCAAAATGTAGAGGAAATTGATTATAGTAAATATTTTGGTGTATTAGAAATTCCTAAAATATATTTAAAAAGAGGATTTTATTATTTTGATTCTCGATATAATAATATTAAATATAACGTTACACTGGTGAATGGTTCGGATTTACCTGATGTATATCATGGTAATATGATTTTAATGGCTCATTCTGGTGATTCATATATTTCATATTTTGCATATTTATATAAATTAAATGTAGGTGATGATTGTTACGTAACGTGTAATGGTAATAGATATCATTACAGAATTGTTAATATCTATGATACACCTAAAAATGGAATTGTAAGTATTAATAGGAATAGAAATGCTAATACATTAACTATGATTACATGTACAAAAGATAGTGATGTTTTACAAACAGTATATATAGCAGAATTAGTAGAATAAAAAAGAGGGTGATATTGTGGATTTATCTTTGATAGATAAGGTAAATGTAATTTTTAAATACATTTTTTCTTCATTTCTATCAATAGAAATGTTCATAATCAGCCTTCTTTTATTTATAATTTTAGTTATAAATATTAAGAAAAAGAATTATATAATTCAAATTATTGCCTTAGGAATATATATAGGTTTTATTTTTGGTATTTTTATTAGTAATTTTGATTATGTTAAATATTGTATAGATTCATTTGTAAAGAAAGTAATGAATTATATTTATTTTCCATCAACTATTGTTTATTTTTTTATAATAATTTTTTGTACTATTATGATTATTTATACTTTATATAGTAAAAAAATGACAACTTTTAAGAAAGTTTTTAATTATGTTTTCTTTAGTGTTTTATACTATATGTTTATGTCTTTTATTACTTTATGTACATATGAAATGGTTGATTTGCTCGATGTACCAAAATTATATGAAAATAATGTTATTTTGAGTATAGTGCAGGTTAGTAATTTTATATTACTTATTTGGATTATATTTACATGTTTTTATCATTTGTTTTTATTTTTTAAGAGAAAGTATGATTAAAAAAAGACTGGTAATTACTGAAGTTGTCAACGATAAGTGGACACTAAAAAAGATTAATTAAAGCCTAGTTGAGTTCTATACTCAATTGGGTTTTTATATTGTAACGCGTAACTTGGT
>CADBYH010000035.1 GCA_902798815.1 uncultured Erysipelotrichaceae bacterium
TATTTTTGCATATATAATTCCAATTCCCTTGCCTTTGCTTGTCCTTCTCTAAAACCAACTCTAAAATCCCTATACAAAAATTCTATACCATATTCTTTACTTAACTTCTCCATATATTCTTTAATAAAATTATGATTTTGATAAATACTATATAAAAGAGTTGTTGTTACAGTATCATAACCATTAGCCTTAGCATACTCAAAAGTTTTTCTTAGCCTCACAGGATAACAATAATTTGTACACCTATTTTGTAAATCTCCCACTACATTTTTGCAAAATTCATCTAACCCATAATCTTCTTCAAAAATTGCCTCTACATTTATACTTTTTGCATATTCTTTTAAACAATCTCTTCTTGATTTATATTCCATATATGGATGTATATTAGGGTTATACCAATATATCGTTGGTTCTATCCCTTCTTCTCTCAAACTGTCTATGCAGTATACACTACATGGTGCACAGCATGTATGCATTAATAATTTCATTTTTTCCTCCATCTATTTTTTAATTTTTTCATCTTATACACGAAATTCTATTTATAAACCTCATATATACTTATTTCATCTATCTTCTCTAAATTTTCTCTTATATAATTTACTACATCTAAAGGTGTCTGCCAGTTCAATCTCAGTTCTCTTCGTTTTATTAAATATAACTCATTTTCACTTCTTTTCTCTATTTTCTCTATTATTCCTTTTTCCCCATCTTTACCTATGTTTCCTTTTAAGAACATATCATAATTTTTATTATATTTATTTATTGGTATCATATATATAGCCGCTTCTGAATCCAATATATATACATTCTTATTTTCTTTTTCTTTTTCCAATATATAATCATCTATTTCAATTATTCTATTTTTTAAATTTGAATTTATTTCTATATTTTTAAAATGTAATAAATCATTATTTTTATCAGCTTTTATATATTTATATATATTATTAACAGTTACAGTTAAAATACTTGCAAACATTAATACCCATACAGTTAATGTCAAGATTTTATATATTTTATATTTTTTATTATAACTAATTCTATTATATATATTTTTTGTTAATAAAACAAACATATAAATTAATCCTATTATTGAAATAAAACTTCCTATTAAAAAATGAATTTCATCTGATATTGGATACATGACAATTATAATTGACAGACTATACATTAAAATAGTTAACAAATTCTTTATTTTAATATTTTCCATTTTTAAAAATTTTGTAAATATTAGTGTGATTGCCATTAATATAATTGAAATTGGCATCAGCATTGAAAATATTCTTATTTCTATTTTTTCATTTTTAAACAATCCTAAATATGATATTTTATTTGAAAAAGTAGTTATTCCAATCACTGCATAATTTATAAATTCTTGTAAAGCTCGACTCGCTATTAAGTATATAAATAAAATTATTACTGGTATTAATATTCCAATTATTCTAGTTATTGCTATTTTTACATACTCTTTAAATTGTTCTTTATTTTCCACAAATAGCAACTTATTAATCACAACAATTCCCGCAAGAGTTATACCTATACTTTGTTTTGTACAAATTGCAAGTCCTGCTAATATTCCGCAGGAAAAAATCTTTCTTCTTATTGTATCCAAAATTATTGCCTATACTTTTTAATTCTTGATATAAAATAATCAGTGCTATAAATAAAATAACTATATTATAATCTATGCAATAAATATCTCTACATAGTATACCTACTAATGTTGTAAGAATTAAGCATATATTTTCTTCTTTTATTAACTTTTCAAAAATTTTATATGTTGTAAACAGAATTCCAGTCCATATAACAGCTGTTAACATTCTTGAAATTATTAGTTCATTAGTAATTATTTTTAAGAATATTGAAGTTATAATTGGTAGCAACGGTGTTGTTATCATACTAATATCTCTATATGGTACAAAACCTTCAGCTATTGCTCTTGCCGTGTTATAATTCCATATTTCATCTAAATCTCCAATTGGTTTAATTATAATTATAGAAATTATTATTATAAATATAAAAATAACTGCTACTATATCTTTTCTTTTCATTTATTTCTCCCATTTCTATATTTTAATATACACAATAATACAATGTATTACCTTCAAATACGAACTGTTCTTTATCTAACTTATCCCAATTTTTTCCTTCAAAATATTTTTCATATGTATCTTTATACATTTGTACTCTTTGTAATTTTCTATTCCCGTAGTAATTTATAGCATCAACATTGCACCACCATATCATTAATGCTCTATGCGTATAAAGTGATTTATGTTTTACTTCATTATAAGTCCATGTTATATCAGAATCATAAGCTACTGCTATATATTTTACTTCTATATTGTTTTCTTTTTCATATTCATCTATATATTCATTTACTTTTGATGCTTCTTGCTTATCTAATTTGTTTGCTTCTCTATGAGATATTAAAATATTTAAAGTATTTAATACATTAGTTACTATATATATAATTAATATCACCATCATAATTTTTTTATATATTGCTTTTTCTTCCAATAAATCTGTTGAGCAATACAAATAAACATAAATTAATCCTATTAATGCTCCTACTGAAAATACCATTCTAGCTAGTCCATAACTTGATAATGATACTACATTTATACTTACTGAACTTGCAATAGCTATCAAAGTAATTAATATAACATTTTTTATATTAGTAAAACTTCCATTTTTCTTTTTATCCCATATAGCTATTACTATTAAAATTGTTATTAAAAATACTAAAAATAAATATTTTGGAAACATTTCACTTGAATACAATATAATTTTATCCATATGTTCAAAGATATAGATTATATTATAAAAAATATATTCTATTCCTCCTGTTCTTGTTTGCTCTAATCCATATACTTTTCCACATATTTTTATTTGTAGCATGTTAATTGCAACACTAACTAAGCATATCAATATAATAGAAAACAAGTCTTTGCAAATTTGTTTATTTATTTTTTTGTTTTTAATTAGTGCAAATACAAAATAAAATGATATAAATGCATTTATTGTCCCTTGATAGCAAAACATACCCAATAAAACTAATAAAAACACTTTTATTTTACTTTTTCCTTCATTTAAATAATACGCTGCTAATAGGTATAGCAATATGCTTATTGCCATTACTATATTTTCTGTAAAATACATATTTTCTAACCACATAAAATTCATTATTGTTATATATGATATTAAAAGTGATACTATTATTTTTTCTTTTCTTTTATATTTTGTAATTATTCTTTCTAAGATTATTACACATATACAAGAAATAAAAATTGCAAGTGCTGTTAATATTATTACATAAACCATAATATTTGTGTTTAATTTGTCTGCTATTTGCCCAATTATACTCATAAATATTCTTCCATCATTTAAAGAATATTCTATACTATATTTTTTATATCCCATTTCTATAAGTCTATATGTATCTGTTGAATAATGCCCTATTATTATAGGGCTATATATTAAACATGAAATTATTGCTATTACTATAAATTTTATAACATCTACCTTTTTTAATTTCATTTTATTTTTCTCCTGTATAATTTACTTTAAAAAATCGTATTCATTTAAAGTTGCCAATCCTATATATTCATTTTCTTTATTTCTTCCATTATACCAAAGCATCCATCTCTTATTCTCTATGTCCCATAAAACTGTTGGTTTATAGCACGCACTTTCATCAAATGTTCCTTTCGTTGGTTCTATTATTGGTGTCTGACTATATCTTTCCCAATTTATAATTCCATCTTTAGATTTTGCAACAAATATTCTAGCTGTATTTATGTCTGTATATCCTATATAAAACATTATATATTCATCATCTATTTTATGTATTTCGCAAGCTCCAACTTTAAAATTATCCTTAGCTTGTGTGTGTTTGTTTGCTTTAATTATTGGATTATTTTCATACTTATTCCAATGTATTCCATCATTACTTGTTGCATATGATATAACATCTGGCTCATATGTTTCACCCGTTGCATACCACATTTTAAATATTTGCTCTTCTTCGTCATATATTACATATGGATTCATAACTGATTGTTTTTCATAATTTTCTTCAGGTATAAGCACTGGCTATTTATTTCTTTCAAATACATATCCATCTTCACTTACTGCATAACCTATTTTACTTATATTATTTGTTTGTCCCGTATACCACATATAATATTTTCCATCTTTATATATTACAGTTGCTCTATTAACAATATCTTCCCATCCTGTTGTATTATCTCTTTCTAATACAATTTCTAATGAACCCCAATTTATTCCATCTTCACTGGTAGTTACAGCAATAGCTCCTTTTCTTCTATAAGAAACATACATTCTATATTTACCACTTTCATCTTTCATTACATATGGATCGAAAAGAGTTCCTGTACCTTCATCTCCTAATATTGGTTTATTTGAATATTTATTCCATTTAGATACTAATTTACCATTTTCAGTTGGCAAAATTTTATAAGCGACAATTATTGACCATATAACAATAATAAATATGATAAAAATAAATATGATAAACTCTAATATCTTTTTAATTTTCATTTTTCTTTTCCCTCTTATCAATTTGTTCTAAAACTTCATTTGCAATTTTATTTCCTAGTCTTATTGCATAATTCATTCCCCTATCTTCCGGATATATCTGTGGCATTGTACATAAATAAATATTTTCGTTTTTTAATTTATCTTCCATAATATAATTTGAATAATTACATTCTATTATAGGTTGTGCATATTTTTCATCATATACATGATAATCTTTTATATTTTCCATTGTAAATTCTTTATTTATTTTAGTTAAAAATTTCATATACTCTTTTAACAATTCTTCTTTTGATGCATTATATAGCTTATTATCTTCTGTCATATAATTTGAAATATACAATATGTGATTATTATCATAATTTGATTTGTCAATAAAATTAGTATGTTCTATTATTCCTCCAAATGGTATGTCATTATCACCAATATTCAACCAGTAAAATGGGCTAAAACTTTTATCAGAAACAATCATCATTGTTCTAGCAGATGTATAATTAACTCTTTCTAATTTTTTCTTTTCTTCTTCTGTTATAAATTTATCAAAAATTTTTACAAAATCCTTATAATTTATAGTTGATATTACAATATCAAATTTTTCTTCATTTTCATTTTGATATTTAATCACATATTTTTCATTCAGTTTTTCTATACTTTGTATTTTAGTTTTTAATTTTATCTCTACACCCTTTTCAACTAAGTATTCATACAGCCTATCTGTTAATCTTTGATAGCTTCCTTTTATATATCCTAACTGTTCTCCTTCAGGCGTGCTTGATGTACTTCTTAATTTAATTTTTCCCCACAACCAAGCCATACTTATTTGGTCTTTTTTTTCTCCAAATTTTGATATCAATAATGGTTCCCATACTTGTGAATATACTTTGTCCCCTATTCTATCTTTTAACCATTTTTCCGCTGTTACTTTTTCTAATTTTTTATAGTCATTAATCAATTTTATATGTATTACATTAAAACCAAATCTTAATTTTTGAATT
The DNA here is from genome assembly GCA_902798815.1 of uncultured Erysipelotrichaceae bacterium. Classification (GTDB taxonomy): domain Bacteria; phylum Bacillota_I; class Bacilli_A; order RF39; family UBA660; genus UBA3789. The sequence continues at coordinate 5,553 of CADBYH010000035.1, forward strand.
AAGTTTAATGGTTTATATTTTAATAGTGATATTGGTGTCCCAAATAAATAAGCTCTTTTATTTGTAAGATATCCCATCTTAGTTGCAGGCCATATTAATTCATTTTCTAATCCCATTTCTTTTATTAATTTTATAGCTTCTCTATCACTTTTAAAAATATGTCTATAATATTTTTCTAATCTTGTCCCACATATTTCTACTGTATCTACCATTCCTCCTACATAATCATTTTTTTCAAATATTGTTACTTCTTGTCCATTTTCTTCTAATTCTTTTGCAATAGTTAATCCACTATATCCCGCACCAATTATTGCTACTTTCATTTTATTTTATCTCCTTTAATACATAATATTTTAATTTTCCTCTGTCAAATTCTTCATAATTTTCATTCAACATTTTATTTATATTTTCACTTTTTTCTTCAAATAATTCTTCGTTTTCAGTTATATATTTTAATATTACTTTGGGCATTTTTGTAGTTAAATATTTCTCAGTTTCTTGTATTATTTCATCATTATATATAAATATAGGATTTTGAAAAAAATATTTAAAGCGCGGTTGTCTATTTAAAATCAAATAACAACTCTCATCATTGCCAAGTACAAATAATTCATCATCTTTGTCCAAATATTTATCAATTTCCATAAAAATATTCCTTTTACTTTCATTGTATTTATATCTTGATTTTTCAGTATTTATATTTAATTTATATATTATATTTAAAAATATTAATACAATAATTATACAAATATATATTAATCCAATTGGTAACTGTTTTATTACATTTTCAATTTTCGGAGTGCAAAGTTTATTTTTTATCTCATAAAGTAAAATTATCATATTCAGTGCAACTCCTGGCGCAATCTGTAGTAAATAATGTTGATATACATTAGCAGCCCATGCTGAAAATATTAATGTAATTATATTAAAAATTGTTATAAAATTTTTAGTTCTTTTATTAATTTTTCTACTAAAAATTATTGCCATATTTCCTAATAACATTAAAATTAAATATATTAATCCCTTATAACATATCACTAATTCTTTAAATGTTACTATTCTATTATACATAGTTGTCTTTGAATAATTCATATTCATTATAAAATAAGCATTTATAAAATCTTTTATATCATTTTTTATTATTAAATATAAAAATATTGGTATAAATATACTCATTATTCCATAAAACATATATAAAATATATTTGAATAATTCTTTTATTTTTTTATCTTTTATAGAACACATTAATTGAACAATTCCAAAAGCAACCCAAATTCCTATGTATGTAGGTTTTATCATAAAATTAACTGCAAATGTTGCTCCTATTATTATCCAATTAACTTTTTGATTATATTGATTTTTGAAAAAAATCTTTAACATATTATATAATGCAATATTTGTAAAAGTAATTGCATATTCTTCAGTGTAATTTCCTCCGTCTATGTATGAAAAAATTGGCATTAAATAAACTAAACTTGTAATCAAAGAAAGTTTTTCATTTAAAAATTCTTTTGAACTCTTGTATATAAAAAGTACTCCTATATATATAAATATTATTTCTATCATAAATAACCCTATGTTAGGACTTATAATATAGGCTAGAGCATTTATTACATATACTATCGGCCCTTTATGATCAAATAAATCTTTATATATTATTTGGTTATTTATTAAACCTTTTCCCATTATTTGAAATACTGATGAATCTACCGCAGGTATATCATTTCCTATTGGAGAAACATCCAATTTCAATAAACTTAATATTAAAACTATTATTGCTAATATCACATAATTAATATAATCTTTACTACATCTCTTTTTTATTTTCGTTTTCATTTGTTCATTTCCTTATTCTTCATATTATATAAATTTTTGTTGCCCATTTTCCCCATTATACTCATATCCCAAATGCTTATAAGCAGGTGGCAATACCATTCTTCCTCTTAATGTTCTAGCTATAAAACCAATTTG
>CADBYH010000036.1 GCA_902798815.1 uncultured Erysipelotrichaceae bacterium
AGACAACTCAATTATAAAGCATTTTTTAGGTTTTAACCTTTTTTATTGATTTAAAAAGAGATTATTTATAAATCTCCCCACTTTGGAAACACTATCTATAACCTTCTTTTTTTTGCATTTTTTTTAAAAATATGATATAATTATGAACGATTTTATGCAGACATCAAAGTTTGCAAAAAGACGGGTTGGGTTAGTATGAAAAAAAGAATGTATGAGGATTATGATGTTTTTAAATCAGAAACTCCAAGTAAGAAAAATTTAAAAAGAGTTTTATCAACAATAATGATATATTCAACAATCTCTTCAAGTTTATTAATGCTTGGTGATTATAACATAGTTAATAGACTTAAAGAAAATTCATATGAGATAAGATATATTATAGATGATGAAGAAGAATATATAAGTGAATTACAAGAACATGTTAATATAGATCCTAGAAAAACAAATATAGTATTACTACATGCAGTAATGAAAAATGAAAACTTAGATGATCAAACTAAAGAATTACTATATAATTTTCAAGATCTTATATCAGACAATCCATATATAAATAAATTAACTGCTTATAATTCATTAAGAAACTTAAAAGTTGAATATACAAATAGACCAGATGAATATGATGAAACAATTCAAGGTACATATGATTTTGATAAGAATACAATTTTTATTTATCAAGAAAAAGATAAATTAGATTTGAATATATTAATTCATGAATTAATTCATACTATATATACAAATAATTCTACAAAAACATTACCTAAGTATTTTATAGAAGGAACTACAGAATTACTTGTTAATGAATATTTTTCAACAGAACCATATATAGAAAAAAGAACTTATCCAATGGAAGTAACAATGGTTAAAATATTATGTGAGATGGTAGGACCTGAAAAAGTATTAGAAGCATATACAAAAGGTGATATGAAAATAATATCTGAAGAGATATCTAATATCTCTGGAAATACAAAAACAAATATTTTTCTGAAAAACGTTGAGAGTATTTTTGAAAACTATAATAATAAAAAGATTATTCCAGATAAAGTAATAAAGAATATAACTAATTTCATGAATGAATATTTTATGAAAAAAGATAACGTTGATACAGACACATTAGAAAGATATATATATTATAAATCAATCATAAGTTTAATTAGTAATTCAAATGTATATGATGATTATCTAGCATATATAATTGATAATGGTTATTATCAAAAACCATATTTTTCAAATGAACTAATAGGGTCAGAAACAAAAAAAGAATACATAAAAAAATAGAATTATTTATTAGAATATAGAATAATATTTAATGTATCAAATTTGACTTTTATAAGTTTTTTTGATATAATTAAGGGGTAATTGATGGCACATTATTCTAGTCAATTATTTTATTATGAAGACGAGCTTAAAAATTCGTTAAAGGGCATATCTGTGAAACCTTTGGTGTCTGCTTCCTACGCCCAGTTCGGGGTGGATGCTGAAGATGAGAATCTTGGGCTACTTGTAATGGCATACGAGTCTAGTTCCAACATTCGTGGAGACCTATTATTGTGGTAGATCTATACGGACAACAACTGATGATTTATTACGAAATAGGATAGAAACCTGTATTGTGGCGAAAGTTATGTGCAGCGTAGCCTGTCTTGAGTGAAAATATTGGGATAAATGAACTTATTCAAATAAATAGGCCGATTTTTTTGAATATTGCATTTTGAAATTGTTTTTGCAAAAAAGGATTAATAATAAAATTTTGGTGAGGAAATCTCCTAGAGTGCATTTCAATGTAGGATTGCAGTGGGAACTAAGTGGTAATCAAGTCGTATATTTCGGTGACGATATATTAATTCTTATAATGGGGAACCGCAAGTTTGGTAACGAACTTGTAAGAATTAGGGAAAACCTACTTGACCTAAGTCTCAAAGTTTACTATTTTGAATGCCAAATAATTATAAAAATAAGCAAAGTAGTTGATCTGCTTTTTTTTTGGTATAATATCTATAAGGAGAAAATATGAAAAAAAACAAAAAATCAGAATTAAAAAATTTAATAGAAGTAACAAAAAGAAAAGAAAGAATAAAAAAAGAACATGTTGATATTAAATGGATAATAACAATTGTAATAACATCTTTTATTATTTCTTTTGGATTATCTTTTGTATCACAAACAACTATTCCAAATTTATCTTTATGGATTGGAATAATAATAACATTATTATTTATTTTATTAGGTATTATATTTGATATTATAGGTGTCTCTGTAACAGCAGCAGATGAGGCTGTATTTCATTCAATGAACTCAAGAAAAGTTAAAGGAGCATCAACTGCAGTAATGTTTAAGAAAAACTCAGATAAAGTATCTAATTTTTGTTGCGATGTAGTAGGAGACGTTTGTGGAATAATCTCTGGAGCAGCAGGAACAACAATAACAGCAATCTTAGTAGAAACATATAAGTTTAACTTATTATTAACAGGACTAACAATTGCTTCAATAATAGCAGCATTAACCATTGGAGGAAAAGCAATAGGAAAAAGTTTCGCTATAAATAAAAGTGACATAATTCTATATGAATTTGCAAAATTTATTTCAAATTTTTATAACAAGTAATAAAGACTAAAACTTGTATAAATTGTTTAAATATAGTAAAATATAATAAGTCTTGAGGTGATATAATGATACAAGTTAGTAATGTTAGTTTAAAATTTGGTAAAAGAGTTTTATTTGAAGATGTAAATTTAAAATTTACTAACGGAAACTGTTATGGATTAATCGGTGCTAATGGTAGTGGGAAATCAACATTTTTAAAACTGTTATCTGGTGAACTAGAAACAACTACCGGTGAAATAACAGTATCTAAAGATGAAAGAATATCTATTTTAAAACAAGATCATTATCAGTTTGATGACAAACGTGTAATAGATGTAGTTATAATGGGAAATACAAAACTATATGAAATAATGGAAGAGAAAAACAAGATGTATGAACAAACTGAATTTTCAGATGAGGATGGAATGAAACTTGCTAATCTAGAAGCTGAATTTATGGATTTAGATGGTTGGAATGCAGAACCAGATGCAGCGCAATTACTAAATAATCTAGGTGTTGAAGAACAATACCATTATATGGATATGAAAGAATTACCAGTTAAACTTCGTGTAAAAGTATTATTAGCCCAAAGTTTATTTGGTAATCCAGATATTTTACTTTTGGATGAACCAACAAACTCTTTAGATATTGCCTCAATAAGATGGTTAGAAGAATTCTTAATTAATTTTGATAATACAGTAATTATCGTATCTCACGATAGACACTTTCTAAATAAAGTATGTACACATATTGCAGATATTGATTATTCAAAAATAAAATTATATATTGGAAATTATGATTTTTGGTATGAATCAAGCGAATTATTACAAAAACAAATGAGAGAATCAAATAAGAAAAAAGAAGAAAAAATAAAAGAATTACAATCATTTATCGCAAGATTCTCTGCAAATGCATCTAAGTCAAAACAAGCAACATCAAGAAAGAAAATGTTAGAGAAAATTCAACTAGATGAAATAGTACCAAGTAGTAGAAAATACCCTTATGTTGATTTCAAAATAGAAAAACCAGCAGGTAAAGAAATATTAAAAGTTGAAAATCTAACAAAAATCGTAGATGGAAAGAAAATATTAGATAAAGTATCATTTACAATTCTAAAAGGAGATAAAGTATGTATCCTTGCAGAAGATGATATGGTAAAAACAACTTTATTTAATATTTTAATAGGAAAAGAAAAATATGATAAAGGTACAATAGAATGGGGGAAAACAATTAAACCCGGATATTTACCACAAGATAATAATGAATTCTTTAATACTGATCAAAATATAATGGAATGGATTGGAAATTATTATGATATAAAAGATGAGACAATACTTAGAGGTTTCTTAGGAAGAATGCTTTTTTCTGGAGAAGATGTATTTAAAAAAGTAAATGTATTATCTGGTGGAGAAAAAGCAAGATGTATGCTATCAAAAATAATGCTAGAAGAACCAAACTTTTTAATTTTAGATGAACCAACAAATCATCTTGATTTGGAAAGTATCACTTCATTAAATAAAGGATTATGTAATTTCAAAGGAGAACTATTATTTACATCAAGAGACTATGAGTTGAATACAACAGTTGCAAATAGGGTAATAGATATTAAACCTGATGGAAAAATAGTTGATAGACAAATTCCATATGAAGAATATATTAATAGATTATAAAAAACATTGACATAAAAAGAACATTTTTATATCATTTAAGTAGGAAGAGGAACGTTTTATGGATAAAAAAACAATTATAACCATATCTGTTGTTGGTTTAGTTGCCATACTTCTTGTATTTGCACTTAGTATAGGCGATAAAGAATCAAAAACAGAATATAAATTATCGGATGACCCAAATACTATTATTGCAAATGCTCAAAAAGAAAAAAACGCAGTAAAAGAAAATGAAACAAAAGAATTATCTGAAATTAACTTAGAAGAATATATTAATTTCTATAATGGTGAAGAACCAATTCTTGTATTTATCGCAAGACCAACATGTGGTTATTGCCAAATTGCAGAACCAATAATAAAACATTTAGTTTATGAATATGACATTGATATGAAATATTTAAATACAGATGAGTTTTCAGAAGAAGATCAAGCTAAATTTATACAATCTGATGAAAAGTTTAATGATGGTTTTGGAACACCAATGTTAGTTCTAATTGGTAATAATAAGATAATAGATATGATTGATGGACTTTCAGATACAGCGCATTATATAGATTTTTTTAAAACTAATAAAATAATAAAATAAAGGGGAAGATAGTATGTCAAATGAAGTATATAAAAGAGTATTGAGGTTTAAAGCAAAACATCCAGGAACAATAGGTTGGAGATTAAGACAAAATTCATCTGTTGTTGAAAGACATTTAAATCCAGATGAAGAAGTTCTATATGCCTTTGTAGCTCAAAAAAATGACAGTTCTTTAAATATATTTGGTAGTGCTGTTGTTGTTTTGACTTCAAAAAGAATATTAATAGGAAGAAAAAGAGTTGTTGTAGGATATTTTCTAAACTCAATTACACCAGATATGTATAATGATTTAAAAGTATCAAGTGGCATTATTTGGGGAAAAGTATATATTGATACAATAAAAGAATTTGTAACACTATCTAATATAAGTAAAGATGCTCTTGAAGAAATAGAAACAAGAATTTCATCATATATGATGGAAAAAAAGAAAGAATATATAAGACAAGATGGATCAAAAGAAGACTAGTTTTTAGTCTTTTATTTTGCTATAATTTAATAAGGTGATAATATGAAAAAATACAAATATTTTTTAATAATTGTTATAGTAATTATGATTATTCCATTTATCATTAAAATATTTAAAAAGTCACATACTGTAGAATATAAAAAGAATAATTATAAGATAAAGGAAACATTTTATATTAGAAATAATTATCATTATTATGATTTTATAATTAGTAATAAAAAACAAACATATTCATATACTATAAATAAAAAAGTAAATAAAAATAAAAAAATAGTAAAAAAAGTAAATGAATATAAAAAAGGAAATATAAAATGTATTATTCCAATTTATAAAGGAAAAACCAAACCAAACACATATTGTTTAAAAGATAATAATCAAGTTTCTAATTATTATTTAAAAGATAATAAAAACTATCAAGATATTTTAAAGCAATCAAAAAAATATAAGATAAAAACATTGTCTTCATCATCTCAAAAAACAAAGTATAAAAAACTAAAAGTATATAAAAATAATATTTCAAATAATAACGCATTTATTATATGGTACTATAAAGGAATATATATCTTGAAAAATGATGAATTAAATACTCAAAAGTTTCTAGATTATGATATATATGACAATGTATTATCAGTAACAAATTCAAGATACTATGTACTATTTGATAATAGTAGTGTTAATGGTATAGAAAAAGTTCATTATTATGATCTTAAAAAAGATAAATATAAAACTTTTAAATTAAAAGAAAAATTATCTAAAGATTCATATATTAATGGAGTATGTAATGACTTAATTTATATAACTGATAATAGAAAAAAACTAGAATATACAATAAACATCAAAAAGAAAAAAATAGAAGTAGTAGGAAAAGAAGAATTAGGATACGTAAAATATACTAATGGTAAAAAAAGTATTCTAACTAAAAGTGATTTCTTTATGAAACCACAGTACTTTGATAATGAAATAATTAAGAATAAAAAGATATCTTCAGAAGATATAATAGAAGAGAGCAGTTATTCATATTATTTAGAAAATGATACTTTCTATAAAAAAATGAAAAAAGGAAACAAGATACTATTATTTAATCTAGATAATATTTCTAAATGGTATATTTATAATGGTAATATTATTATAATAAAAGATGATGAGTTATATATCTACAATGATGAAACCGGATTAAATATAATTGCTGAATATAATGAATTAAAATATAACAAAGAAAATATAGTAGAGTTTTGGAGTAAATAACCTCCAAAACTTTTTATTATAAATTATTGTATTTTAGAATTTTGTTTGCTATAATATTAATGCAAGTGGGGCTTTAGCCAAGTGGTAAGGCGTGGGTCTGCAACACCCTGATCGTCGGTTCAAATCCGTCAGGCCCCTCCATTTTTTTTACGCGAATGTGGTTCAATGGTTAGAATACGGCCTTGCCAAGGCTGTGATGGGGGTTCGATTCCCCTCATTCGCTCCATTGAGGAATCTGCTCGGAACAATACCGAGTTTGATATATAAATCTATCGAAAGATAGATTTTTTTGTGTTTATAAATCATCCATCCAAAGAAAGGATGGTGAAAAAGAAAGGATGGTGAATTATGTTAAAAGTTATTACAAAAGAAATACCTATTGATGAGGAACTTAAAGCAAGAATCCAGTTTATATGTGATTTTTGTAATACTACTCCAACATTTTATAATGGTTCTATTCGTAAGATTGAAAAAACAAATATAAATTATATAGAGCCAAATAAGATAATAATTAAGGGTACTACTTTTCTTGCTTTTAATCATGGTAGAGATGTTTATGTAGAAAACTTACAAAAACATATTAATATTAGTGATTTACAAGAGTTTATTAAAAATCTATAACTATTGACATTATTTTCAAAAGTGATATTATATATAACCAATGAA
>CADBYH010000037.1 GCA_902798815.1 uncultured Erysipelotrichaceae bacterium
ATTAGGTGTGACTGATAGAGCTATATCAAATTGGGAAAATGGTAGAAGATTACCAGATTTAAGTTTAATAAGTTTGGTTGCCAATGAATTAGATGTTAGCGTTGCAGAATTATTAAATGGAAGAAAACTTAATAAAGAAGAACTTGAAGAATTAAAAACTACAATTGATAAATTGTTAGAGTATAATACAATTGAAGAAATAAAGAAAATAAAAAAGATCAATGGTGCATTTACTTTATCATTTGTTTTTATTGTTTTGGCAGTTATTATTAATGAAATTAATTTTTCTTCGGATATATTCAATTTTGAAGTTGCAGCATCTTATTTATTAGGTTCAGGGGTAGGAATTGGTTTATTAGCTATTATTAATAATTACATGAAGATAAATAAACAAAAAGATAATTTAAATAAATCAAATGATAATTTGCTTTTAAGATTGAAAAAAAGAGCGAATACAAAAAATAAGTAATGCTCGGAAGATTAAGATATTAGGAGAATGTAAAAATCCACTTTTGTTGTGTTATAATATAATTATCGGAGGACTTATGAAAAATAAAAAAATAATAATTATTGTTACAGTTATAGTTTTCATTTTAATGTTAATACCAATACCTACTAGATGGAAAAATGGAGTTACAGAATATAAAGCTATATTATATAAATATACTAAAGTTCATATACCAAGTGAAATATCATTCACTGGTTATGAAGAAGGATGGGAACTTAAAATTTTAGGATTTAGAGTTGCTGGAACTATAAATGATGATGAAATAATGAAACCTAATAATAGTGAAGAACAAAAAAATGTTGGTAGTATTTTAATGGAAGTTAAAGAAGATTCAAGAACATCAAAAGGAGCAACATTTATAATAAAAAATACTAGTGATGAAGAATATGGATATGGACCATCTTATACTATTGAAAAGTATGAAAATCAAACTTGGAAAGAAATTGATACATTGACAGGAGATCCATTAACTTGGAATTCAATAGTATATTCTTTAAAAATACATGAAGAAAAAGAGTTTATTGTTGATTGGTCTTTAGGATATGGAGAATTAAAAAGTGGAACATATAGATTAGTAAAGAGTGATTTTAGGAAAATAAATAGTCCAGAATCAAGAACTTATACTATTTATGCAGAATTTGATATAAAATAATGTTCGGATTATTAAGATATTAGGAGAATGTAAAAATTCTCTTTTTCTGTGGTATAATAGTTATTGAAAGAGAGTTGAGTAATATGGCATTTTTTCCACCAATTCCATTAATAAGAAAAAATCATATAATAAAAAAATTAACAGAGAGTAATGCTTTTTCTGAGGAAACTGCTAAAACATTTTTAGAAGCAGGTATTATTAATCCTAATGGGTTTAATAAAATTAACGAACAAAAAGTTTTAGTAAAAACAAAAGATGGTAAGTATTATCTAAATAAATAATAATCGGAAGATTAAGATATTCCGTTAAATGATTTATGACATTATGACATTAAATTTGTGGGTGGTGTACCTTAAAAGAAATGTCATAAATGTCACCGATAAAAACGATAAAAAAAGAATGTAATCTATTGCTAGACTACATTCTTTATTTCTACCCATTATTCACCCATTATTTTGAATAGATTTTGATAAAATTTTATTAAATTTAAGTAAACTCAAATAATGGAAAAGCCTTATTTTACAGGGATTTAAGCCTAGTCGACACTTGGTAAAAATCTCCCCCTGAAGACCTAGTCGTGAGACAGTGTCACTTTATTTTATAAGGGTTTGCGAAGTTTTGTTTTTTTCTAGATACCAAACCAGATACCAAGAATATTGGTATTTTTTTAACTGACTTAACAAGTCATTGAAAAAATTATTTATATATTTTATATTTAAAATGCGAGGTGATAAATATGAATCAAGAAAAAATAGGATTATTTATTTCTGAATTGAGAAAAGAAAAAAATCTCACTCAAAAAGACTTGGGAGATTTATTAGATATTACAGATAACTCTGTTTCAAAATGGGAAAGAGGAATTAACGCTCCAGATATTTCACAGTTGAAACGAATTGCTTCAATTTTTAATATAACAGTAGGTGAATTGTTAAATGGAGAAAGAAATTTTAAGAAGAGAGAAAATAATAATGGAGAGAGAATACTAGAGGTTAAAAATTTATCTAAATCTTTTGGAACAAATAAAATTTTAAATGATATTAATTTTGAATTATACTCCGGAGATGTTGTGGGTTTAATCGGACCAAATGGTTGTGGAAAAACAACTTTAATGAAGTGTATCTTGGGATTGTATCATTGTGATACTGGGAAAGTAGAAATTGATGGAAATGATATTAGATATAATTTAGAAGATGCTCTTAAAGTAGTGGGTTCGGTAATAGAAAATCCAGACTTTTACTTAAATATTTCAGGTTTAAAAAATTTAAAAATAAGAATGGCTTTATTTGATATGAAAGATGTTGGATATATGAATGCAGTAATTCATGAAGTAAAACTTGATGATAGTATAAATAAGAAAGTTAAGACTTATTCATTAGGTATGAAACAAAGATTAGGAATAGCTAATGCCCTTATTAATAAGCCTAAATTATTAATACTAGACGAACCCACTAATGGACTTGATCCAATAGGTATAAAACAACTTAGAGAATTATTGATTAATTTAAGTAGGAATAGTAATGTGGGAATCCTAATAAGTAGTCATAATTTACCAGAGATAGAAAATATTTGTGATAGAATTTTAATGGTTGATTATGGAACCATTATCGAAGATTTTGGAATAGAAAAAGTAAAATATAAAAATATATCTTTAGAAGAAGAATTTATGAATAAGTTAGAAGGTGATAAAAATGATTAGATTAATTAAATCAGAGTTTATCAAAAATTATAACTTAAAGAATGTGATAATTATTTTAATACTGTTGTTAATATCTTCTTTTTTACTAGTTAAATTTGAAGAAACTTTTGGTAATAGAGTTATCTATGTTGATTCTTATTCTTATCTCGAAGAAGATTATAAGTATATGCTACAACAATTTGAAGATAACTATGAAAAGAATCCAAATGACTTTAATAAAGATTTAATATCTATTACAAAAGAAATTCATGAAAATTATAAGCTAACACGTAGTGCAGTAAAAGGACATCATGAAATGATGTGGCAAAAAAATTTTACTCAAAAATATATAACTGAAGTTAGTCATAAATATGCGCTTTTACGACTAGATGATTGTAATCATGAAGATATAACTGATTATATATTGGGATATGAAAATCCAGGACTTTTGGATACATACCATAACATTAAAGAATCCTATATGGATTATCTGGATTCTTATAAAAATGCGAATTATGCGGAAAAAATAAGTGAAGTAGAAAGCAAGATTAATGAGTTGGATAAGATAATAAAAGATAATAATTACTATGAGTATATGAAATATCATTGTAGTACATTGGATTTTAAATTAAATAATAGGTTAGAAGATTATTGTAATTACATTATCAATAATAAAATAAAAGATGAATATGACTATAGAGCTGTTAATGCTGCTGAATATTTATATTTAAACGATCTGAAAAATTCACAACATATTTTAAATAGAAAAGGAAATAATTATACAAATACTTTAAATAAAAACATCAAAGATATATTTGAACAACAAGATAAAATTGTTACTTATGCATATAAACATAATATAAAGCATGATTTAAAGTTTCCATATGAAGCAGATTATATAGGATATAGTGGTCATTATATTAATACTAAAAATTATGTTAATAAAGGGTTAAGCTTTGGATTTATAGTTTGTTTTATATTGGTTATAATGAGCAGTGGTATTATATCTCGTGAACATGATAAAGGAACAATAAAATTACTCTTAACTGCTCCTGTAAAAAGAGAAAAAATATTATTATCAAAATTTTTATATTTGATAGTTAATATGTACTTATTATGGATAATAGGAATAATTTTTATATTTATAATTAGTGGAATAAAATATGGATTTTCTGATTTGTTTGTTAATCAATTAATACTTATTAATAATAATGTTTCAGAAATTAATTACTTTATTTGGTATGTTGGTAAATTATTCATTCATAGTATACCAGTAATATGCTTTTTATCATTTATGTTTTTCTTATCATCTACATTTAAAAATACAGTCTTTACATCTAGTATTTGTTCTATATTCACATTGTTATCATTATTAATATGGGTAATATTAGATAATTTAAAAATAAAAGTATTATACTATATTTCGTATACGCCATTAGCATATTTAGATTTTAATATTATAAGAGAACACAATAGGTTTTATCTTAATACTATATCTAATACTAATTTAAATAGCATTTATGGAATTATTATAAGTATAATTTGTACAATAATCTTTTTATCAATAAGTGTTAGCTATTACAAAAAAATAGATATTGTCAATAAATAATAATAGATGACACGTGACACGTTATTTGTGAGTACCTGTCTCGCATTGATTGTGTCATAGTGTCATTATTTCTTTCTAGATACCAAATCTAGATACTAATTGCAAAAAATAAGGTTATTTTTATAAACTTTAGTAAATTTAAGAAAATAAAAAAGTCTTATTTTATAAGACTTTAATCAATTATTAAATTATTACGGACTGGTTAATTAATTTCCCCCTGAAGACCTAGTCGCGAGACTAGGTCACTTTTTGTTATTAGAAGATTTAATTGATTATATTATTTAAACATATTTAAGATTTCATTATATAATGTGGTGTTGAAGTATCATTTAAAAACATGTATAATCATTTACAGGATGGGATAATTATGAAATTAATTGATTACTATGATGGTAGAGAAGATAATGTAGAAATAGAAGAAATTGGTCCAGCTGGAGCAGGATATAATGCTCCCATAAAGGTAAGGGTAAATGGAATGCTTGGATTTAAGAAGAAAAGTATAAATTGTAGTACTTTTGATTCATTTGAGTATTTAATTTCTCAATTAGGTAAAATGTTAAGTATAAAGGTTGCAGATACATATTTTTTTGATGATGGTTCTATTTTTAGTAAATCTATTTATGAAGAAGGAGAAGAATTCATCACAGGTGGAGATATACTAAAATATGTGACAGTATCTGAAGATGAAATAAAAAGAATAAAAGAAGAAAGAAAGAAATTTAATGAAACGTTGGAATTAGTAAGGGTTAAAGATCAAGATAAAAGAATAGCAAAAACTCCAGAAGAAATAGATTTTGTTGTTAAGCAATATATTAATATAATTGATAGATTAAAAGTTGATAATCGAGATGAAATAGTTAAAGATTATATTAGAATGTGTTTTTTAGATGTATTAACAGGTAATAAAGATAGGGTAAGTGGTAATTATGGGTTAATAAAGAGTGGTAATGATTATTCATTTGCTCCATCATTTGATAGTTCTACAATCGGTTATCCAGGGATAGATGATAACTATGTACAATTAAATCATTATTTGATAGATAGAAAAGATTTATATAATTATTTAATATCTAATTACTATGAATGCTTGAGTGATATATTTGACAAAGATAGAAAGCATATAGTAGATAAAATGAAAAGTTTATTAGATGTAGTATTTTCAAGGGAAGAAGATAAAAGTGATAAAGAATGGTTTGATCGAATGGTGATAGGACAACTTGATTATTATTTAAATAGTGTTAATAGTCTCTTTGCTGAAGATGAAATTAGTGAAGCACAAGCTGAAAGAATGATAGAAGGAGACTCAACAAAAAGCATATCTTGATAGTATAATGCTCATTTTATACAAATGGCGAATGATGACATTATTTGATTAAATATCAATGGTTTTGATATATCTATAATAGTATTGAAAAATCTTATTGAAGACACTGCCGAGGGGCAGTGTGCTTTTTTGTTATTAAAAAATTTCTGTCTATTGTTAATAAATGTATATTTAGTTACTTTTAATGTGGGTTTTTGCTGATAAATATGCTACAATATATATGGTAGAGAGGATTGGTATTGTGAGTAAAGTATTAAGTTTTTCTTTAAATGCAGGCTTTTCTTTATGTTCAATTTTTATTTGTTTGTGTATTTTATTTGCCTATTTTTTAAAGAACCGTGAAAAAAGATTAGAGGAAAAAAGTATTTATTTTATTTTAGATTTATGCTCAATTACTATTATGAGTATAGTTGAAATAATTTATGTACTATATTTTATTAATGTTGGAGTAGATGGAAAGTATGCTAATGCATTGTACCATTTATATTCTTTAGCAATCCTAAGTACTACATTTTTTTCTTGGGTGTTTGTTATTTCATATCGTTTATCTCTTAATGAAGATGCGACAAAAAAAGGCAATAGTAAGTATGTATTTTATACAATAATAGGAATTATTCAATTAATTATTGGAATTATGATTTTTGTAATGCCTGTTAATATATATGCTCATTATGGAATTTTTACTTTCGATAGTTTCCCAATTACAGCAATTCTTGTATATGTTTTAGTTTCAACAACATCATTCGTTTTTATGTTATATTATAAAAATAAAAATATTACTAATAGAGATTTGTATCCAAGTATAGTTTCGCTAGTTTTAATTTGTTTATTGTTAGTATATAGATTGATTAAACATGTGGATATTAATATCGAAACATTTGAATTTACAATCTTTACATTAGGAGTGTTCTTTACTGTTGAAAATCAAGACTATAAGCTTATTTCTTTAGCTAAACAGAAACAAGCAGCTGCTGAAAAAGCTACTAGTTCACAACAAGACTTTCTTTCTAGTATAGCTCATGGAATACGTTCTCCGATGAACACTATTTTAGGGCTTAGTCAATTACTATTACAAGATGATAATTTAACTAAAGAAAGTGTTAAAGATGATATGACAAGTATTCATGATGCTTCTACATCATTATTATCATTAATAAATAATATAACAGATTATTCTTATTTAATTTCTGACAAAGGAGAAGTGTTAGAAAAAGAATATGATATTCAGGATGTACTATTTGAATTAAATAGTGCGGCTTTAACAAAAATTACCAATAGTAACGTTGATTTTAATTTAAGTGTAACTGACGGTGTTCCTAAAAAATTACTTGGTGATTCTGAAAAAGTTACAAGAACTCTTTTAAATATTCTATCTAATGCTATTTCTTATACTGAAACTGGTGATATATCATTAGAAGTGAAAGGTGAGAAGAAAGGAAAAAATATAATTCAGCTTGAATTTTTAATTAAAACAACGGGAGTTAGTAAAAATAAAGATGTAATTGATATTGATTCACCTAAATTTATGGAACTAGGAACAGGTGGAAGTATAGATGGAAATATAGATAATAGTATATTGTGTATACAAATTGCAAAAGACTTAACTGACGTTTTAAATGGACATTTAGAAGTTGTAAGTGAAGAAGGAAGCGGAACAACATATACTTTAACTATTAACCAGAAGGAAAGCGATTCAGAGGGAGAAAATGTTGATCACAGTGATGAAAGAAAGACTTCAGTAGAAACTGTAAATATTGAAAATGAAGATAAAACAGATTTTGCAAAAATGATTGAAGAAAGAAATCAGAGGGAAGAATCTATAATCGAAGAGAAGAAAGAAGAATCGGTTGAGAAAATTGAGGAGAAAGAAGAAGTAAAAGAAGAAAATACTTCTGAAGAAACACCAGCTGAGGAAAAGAAAGAGGAAATAACTGAGAAACCTGAAGAGAAAGAAGAAGTAAAAGAAGAGAAGACTTCTGAAGAAACACCAGTTGAGGAAAAGAAAGAGGAAACAACTGAGAAACCTGAAGAGAAGGAAGTAAAAGAAGAGAAGACTTCTGAAGAAACACCAGC
>CADBYH010000038.1 GCA_902798815.1 uncultured Erysipelotrichaceae bacterium
TATATTCTCTTGCCATATAATTCTCCTTTATTAAATTTTAACATATAAAAAATCTACACACTTTTTATTTTGTGTAGATTTTTTTCAAATCACTTCTTTTAATCCTTTTTTATTTTTTCATATGTGACTTCCAGGTTAGCTTTATAATTATCATATATATAGTCTTCATAATCAATATAGTTATTTATTTTTTCTACTTTTATAAGATAATTAAATAATATTTGGTCATTTGTTATTGCATATTCACAAACTTCCTCTAATCTCTTAAAGAATTCTCTATCTAAATAAAATCCTATGCCTTTACTTTCCTCCAATAATACATCTGGTATATCATATGTACAAATATAATATCCTTTTGTTACATTTAAATAATATATGCTACTTAAGTCTTTAAAAAAATGAACATATTTTTTATTTTGGAGATAATTATGTGTGTTCTTTTTTTTATCATTGGTATAATTGTTACCTATATTAGAAAATGATTTGCTTTTCATTATTTCTTTAATCTCATATTCATTACATATTCTATATACTATCATAATAATTTTTTACTCCTTGTGTTTTTTTCTATCTGTTTGTATTTCATATATTGTGAGCAATAAACCAAGCATATATATTAAACAATGCCTGTATACAAAGTAAAAATGAATTATTGTATGGTTTGCAAAGATTGTGTACCATATAATTGGATAAGTAGTAATTATAACAAATGGTAATGCTTTTTTAGTATAAGTATGTGGTTTTAATAAATATTTTTTTCCAATGATTAATATTAAAACAATTACACCTATATATATTGATGGTTTTTTTAATAAATACAATATAGTTCCAGAACAAGTATGTATTGAAATTGAACTATCTCTTTGTGTTCTGTAAAAAAATTGTTTAAAGCCAATTTGAATCATACTAATATTTTCCGAAAAAACAATATCATATATAATCCATTTTAGTAACCATGATGATATATATCCAATTGACCATATAATGGAATTTACTATTAAAAATTTTATGCATTTTTTCCAATTTTTATGTTCTTCTAGTAGTTTTAATATATAGATAGACATAGGTACTACTAAAGTAATTAATGGAACTGTCAAATAATCAAAGAAGTTTGCTAAACATCCTACTATAAAAATATAAATACCTATGTTTTTAATATTATCTATATTTTTTAATAATATAATTGAACTCATAATCATTACTAAAAATATAGGTGAACTTTCTAATGAATAAGCAACTGAAAAATATCCATTTAGTATAAAAGATAATCCATATATTATTGCAATAGTTTTTCCAAATCTTTTATTTATTAGAAATACAAAATATAATAATAAAATACATAATAATAGAAATAATAATATTCTAATTTGGGTTATATTTAAAAATAATAATAATGGTCTATATAATATGATATATCCATGCCAATATCTACCATAATTTATAGATGTATGAATATCATTATTTATAAAATGATTTAGTTCTGCAATCGGATTATATGTTTTACTAAATTTATCACCTTTTGTGATTGATCTAGATTCTCCTGTAATGTCTTTTAATTCTGATGTAGTTAATCCTCTTTTATAATTTTTTCTTGTCTTTAGATATGATTCAAATGGACTTTTATTATCAATTGAATACATTTCATTTATTATTAGAGCGTCTGTATAATTATCATTTGCTAGATCAAGTTTTTTATTTATAAAGTATATTAATCCTTGTTTATTTAAAATATTATAAGATGATTTTACATTTTTATATATGTATTTTGAATTAAATATACATGAAATGTATAACAAAATATTACATATTAAAAATACAAATATAAATACTATAATATAATGAATTATGTTAAATAATTTTTTTTTCATAATTAATCATCCTATACAATATATTTTTTTCTATTAATAAATAAATGTATTATAAGAAAAAGATGTCTAAATCCATCTCTAATTGTTCTTAGATGTGATTTATGGGTTCTTAGATTTTCTCTTAAAACTGTTGATACCTCACACATTTTTAATTTATTTATTTTTGCCTTTATTATCATTTCACTTGCATATTCCATACCAGGTGATGATAGATTAAGTTTTTTTATTGAGTTAGTTTTGTATGCTCTTAAACCGCAGTGATAATCTTTAATAGGAGTTCTAAAAAATGAATTAGCAAACATTGATAGCAATTTTACTCCTATCTTGTGAGATATAGGCATTGCTTTTTTATCTATTCCACCCAAAAATCTATTTCCAATTACTAAGTCATACTCTTTTTTTTCTAGTTTTTTTATAAATTCATCGAGATTTGAAAAATCATAACTTCCATCACAATCTCCCATTATACAATATTTACCATGAGCATTTTTAGTTCCGTTAATTAGAGTATTACCATATCCCTTTTCTTTACATATTGTAACTCTACAATTGTTTTTTTTAGCTATTTGGACACTATTATCATCGCTATTATTATCTGATAATAAAATTTCTGCGTTTAATTTGTTTTTTTGAATATAATTTTGTATTTCTTTTATACAAAATAATAGTGTTTCCTCTTCATTTAAACATGGTAATAGAAAAGTATATTTTATCACCATATATCACTCCTATCATTTAAGGATTATATCATACATTATTAATTAATTATTTCATATATTTAAATTATAACAAAAAAGAACTAGATTACTCTAGTCTTTTTTTTATTTGATTTTTGCTTCCATATAATCAATAACTTCATCATCATTATATTCTAACCAATTCTTATAATATTCTTTTGCTGCAATTAATTGTCTTCTTGCTTGTTCTCTTTCTTGTTGATTTTGTGATGAAGATTTTTTAATTGCTTCATCTATATTAAATCCTTCTGCAATTAATGCATATTTTTCTTCTGGTGTGAATGAATATAAATTTTGATAAGAGTCATCCATTGATTCAATTGCTCTATATGCTAAGTTATATGATTCAAATTTTTCAAATTCTTCATATGCATCTTTAGTATTAGTTCCAACTGGTTTATCATCCATTGTTCTTTTTTCACTATTATCGAAATAATAAATATTTACAGTATCTCCGTTTTTATATGCTGCTTTCATTTTGTTTTCTTCATAATCTAATACAGTATCTGCATTATATTCTAACCAATTTTTATAATAATCTTTAGCCATTGATAACATAAGTTCTGCATCTTCTTTTTCACTTGTGTTACTTGAATTTGCTTTATTAATTGTTTTAACTACGTCAAAGTTTTCTGTAACCAATCTGTAACTATCTTCTGGTGTATAAGTATATTTGTTTTCAAAATTATCATCCATTTCTTCAATTCCTCTATATGCAAGATTGTATGATTCAAATTTTTCAAACGTTTTATGTGCATCTACTTGTGTTTTTCCTATTGGTTCTTTTTCAATTCTTTTTGTATTATTATTTTCAAAGTAATATACATCTAATGTTGTTGATGTATTATTATTTTGTGATTTAGATTCTTCATTTTGTTTATTTGATTCTTCATCTGGTGCATCAAACATGTTTGAATTTGAATCCCAATAAGAATCATGATAATCAGATAATGAAACTGCTTCTGTACTTTTAGTTGTATGTGATGCTTTACTTGTTTCATTATTTAATGAACATCCTGCTAAGAACATTGTTCCTGTTAACAATACAGCTTCTGTTAATGCTATAGTTCTTCTTATAATTTTGTCTTTGTTTTCCACTACTTTGTCTTTTGCTTCAACTATTTTTTCTTTAATAGTTCCTACTTTTTCTGATTTATTTAGTTTAGTTTTAACAAAATTAAAACCTTTTTTAATGTTTTTAATCATTTTACAATACCCCCATAGATGCGTAGATTATACCATTTTTTAGTGAAAAAGTCAAACTTACAACAAATAATGAGGTGATTAAAAATATTTTAATTAGTAATTTATTAGTTTTGCATGAAGTACAACTCTTTTTTTCCATGTCTTTTTACTAATATATTCATAATTATCACCTTTATTTATTATTTAAAGAAATCTCTTTTATTAAATGGTGCAGTTAAAAATCTAACAAATGCTTTTCCATTAGTTAACCAATTTATTTTTACGTTATTCTTTGTATTATTCATTATCTTTTTTACTAAGAATTCAGCTACTGTTTCTGGTGTATCTCCAAGTATATTATAGACTTTTTTTGTTTTGCCAGATAATTCTATTTTGTTATCACGTAATGAATGTGTTGTAAATTCGGTTATCATAATTCCTGGACTTAATTTACCTACAATAACGCCAGTATTCTTTTTATCTGCTTCTTGCGCTAGACTTTCTGTTAGATATGTCACTGCTCTTTTGCTTGTACCATACATATTTAAACCGAGCATATGTGCATCATTACTTCCATATCCTTCTATATTATAAATGGCACCTTTATGATTTTTAATCATTGCTTCCATTGCTACTTTAGATCCATAGATTGCTCCTTTTAAATCAACATCTATAATAGTATTTATTTCATTTTCATCTAGTTCCCAGATTGCCTTTTGAGGTTGATTTACTCCAGCATTATTAATCCAAATATCTACAGTATTAAATTTAGATAGCGTAAAATCCATTAGTTCTTTATTATCTTTTAATTTAGATACATCACATACTTTATATTCAATTTTTCCTTTAGATTTAATCTCATCTAATTCTTGTTTTGCTGATTGTAAATTTTCTTCTTTTAAATCACTTATTACAACATTATATCCATTTTTTCTAAAGAACTTTGCCATATTGAAACCTAATCCTCTAGCAGATCCTGTTATTACTACTGTTTTCATATTATATCCTTTCATTATTATCTTTTATTATATATTAATTATATTTGTTGCTATATTATTTGAAAATGTTTCATCATGTTCAACAAATATCATTGTTAATTGATAGTCTTTTATTAACTTTTCTAATTGCATTCTACTAAAAATATCAATATAATTTAGAGGCTCATCCCAAATATAAATATTGGCTTGTTCACAAATACTTTTTGCAAGTAGTATTTTCTTTTTTTGACCATCACTATAACTATCAATAGATTTATCAAATTGTTCTCTATCAAAATCCATTTCCCTTAGATTTTTCCTCTACTCTAGCTTTTGCTTTAATAATTCTTTCTTCTTTTGTTTCATTTTCATCATCTACTTTAAAAGAAGTTCCGTAGTAATTACATACATCATTTTCTAAATACTCATTAATTTTTACATTGTATGACAATTAGGACATTTTAATTCTTTTAATTTCATACCGTCACTTCCAATTATAATTATAGCATATTTCTTTTATTTTTTTGCAAAAGAAAACTAAATCGTTAGTATATTTCAACGATTTAGTTTTGAAAATATGTAGCTTTGAATCTTTATTTAATCCTACTAATTACTTTATTCATTTCATATTGTATTTTTTCTTTATCACATTCATTTAATAAACCAAATTCAGCAAGCATATTACGAGTAGTGCTTTGACCTACTAATACTTCTTTTATTTTAGAAATCACATTTTCCTTGTCACTTCTATATATTTGATATAGTTGAAGTGCATAATTAAAACTATTTAAATATTGCATAGCTCTAGTAGCATATATATCATATAAATTTTTTGGTAAATGCTTTTTCATTTCTTTAGTTGCGGTATATTCATTTTTAAGAAGGAATAAACGGTTTTGAAGTAAAGTTGATGTTGTTTCATTATTTGCTTGATTTGACATTACTAATTCTAAAAACATAGGTATAACATCACCAAGTATTTGTACATCTACATATTCATCATAGTTTGTTTCTTTTAATGCGTGAATGTTTTCATGAGCTATCCATAATGGACTTACTTCGTCATATAATTTTGGTGTTTTATAATGATCTACATAACCGGAATTTTTAACTACTTGATTAACTTCAGGATTAAAACTATAATTTATGTGAGTTTTATATGTTAAAAAATCATTAAACATTGGATATATTTTTACATTAGAGATAATTGTTTTAGTTTTATTTGTAATTTCAGGAGGAAATTCACTTAATACAGATTCAATATATGCTTCCTTATTTGGTTTTTCTTGAGATATTGATCTTATTTTATCTCTTGATTTTATATCAAAACAAT
>CADBYH010000039.1 GCA_902798815.1 uncultured Erysipelotrichaceae bacterium
GTTAGTCTTTTACATGTAGTTGAATAATTATCTGCTTTAATATCTACTTCTTTTAAATAGTCTTTTAGACTTAGATTTTTTGCTTCTTTGCAACTACTTATCTTAGTTTTATTATCATTGTTTTTTTCATATAAAACACAATTAAGTTTTTGATATTTTTCATCATCGTTTTTTCCACAAAATTCTATATTTGAAATATAAATAGATGTTTTATCTTTATTATAAGCTGCACTACCAGTAATTTTAAAATCACTACATTTTGAAGATATTGTTTTGAATTCAAAATTCTTACTATTAGTATTATTTAATAATACAATAGCAAATATTAATAATAAAACTATTATTATTCCTAATATAAGATATAAATAATTATTCTTTTTATTTTCTTTATCCTTTTTTTCTCCATTTAATATCTCATCAATATCAACATTAAATTCTTCACTTATTTGTTTTATTATTCCTATGTCAGGAATATTTTTACCATTTTCCCACTTAGATACAGCTTGATAGGTAACATTTAATCTTTCAGCGAATTCTTTTTGAGTTAAATTATTATCCATTCTAATTGATTTAATAAAAGATCCTATTTTATCCTGGTTCATAATTTACCTCCTATCATATTATTTTTTATATTGTTTTTGTACTGGTAATTCAGTGTTTGATTGAGATATTAAACTATCTATAAAATTATTTATATTATCTCTATATAATAATAACACATTCTTTGTTGTTTCTATAACTTCTTGTTCTTCTATTCCTAAAAAGTCTGCGATTGATTTTGATGTAAAGCATTTTCCATCTACATATCCTAGTCTTAAAGATATTATTATTGCTTGTTTTGGGCCTAGTTTTTCCATCATTTGAGTAAAAGATGGTGTCCTTAATATATCTAGCATTTGTTGATTATTATTTTTCTCTTCTGATGGTGCATTTTCTACAATAGCATTTTTTTCAGGTTCTGATGGTGTTTTTTCTACAATTGCATTTTTTCCAGGTTCTGGTTTTATTACTTCTATTTCTGTTTTTGCTACTTCTATTTCTGATTTATTGTCATAAACATTTTCTTGTTTTGATTTCTTTTTTCTTTGTCTTATAGCAATTGGTTGATTACCATTGTTTATAATTGAAATAATTCTTCCAACTACTGTTCCATAAAATCTATTTCTTTCTGCCGACGTAATACTACTTGATGTTGGATGATTTAAATCATCACCATATCTTTTTCTTATTAACTCCTTATCTAGTTCAGGTAATACTTCGATTGCTGCATCTATATCTTCCTTTTTATAATCACTTAATAATTCATATATTGGTTTTACTTTTTTCATAT
Organism: uncultured Erysipelotrichaceae bacterium; assembly: GCA_902798815.1. Taxonomy (GTDB): domain Bacteria; phylum Bacillota_I; class Bacilli_A; order RF39; family UBA660; genus UBA3789. Next base: position 1,331 of record CADBYH010000039.1, read on the forward strand.
TTTCCTCCATATCTTTTTCTGTCAAAATATTTTTTTTATAATAGATTTGTGCATCATAACTATTTTTCTTTGTAAATTCTATTATTTCATCTGCTTTTTCTGGATTATCTAAATAAACTGCTAATTGTTTTGTAATATTTTTCTTTCTTAATTTTTTTATTGCTCTTGCCTCTATTTGTCTAATTCTTTCTCTTGTAACATTATAGTGTTTTCCTATTTCTTCTAAGGTTGCTGGTTCTTCATTATTTAATCCAAAACGTCGTCGCAAGACGTCTTTTTCTTTTTCTCTTAATGAACATTTTATGAATAATGTTTCTAATATGTCATTTAAAGATTTACTTTCAATATTTTCTTCTATTGATAATTCTTGCGATGGAATTAACTCTTCTATTTCACTATCTTCTTCTTTTCCAACTTTTGTATTTAAACTTATAGTGTCAATTTGATAATTATATAATTCTTCTACTTCTTTAACATCCATCTTCAATTCTTCAGCAATTTCTGCTGGAGTTAAACTACAACCAAATTCTCTTTCTAGTTTTTCAACTTTCATTCTAAATTTTACAAGTTTAGAATATAAATAAACTGGTAGTCTAATATTTCTTGATTTAACTGAAATAGCTCTTATGATTGCTTGTCTTATCCACCATGTTGCATATGTTGAAAACTTGAATCCCTTTCTTACATCAAATTTATCAACAGCTGTCATTAATCCAATATTTCCTTCCTGAATTAAATCTAGAAATTCTAATCCTTTTCCAAGATATCTCTTCGCTATATTTACAACTAATCTTAGATTTGCATTAATCATTTTTTCTTTGGCAATAGGATCTTTTTCTAATAATTTATATCCTAGAATTCTTTCTTCTTCAGGACTTAACAATTCAAATGATCCTATTTCTTTTAAATAATTTCTAACATTATCTGTTGTATAGATTATTTCTTGATTTTTATTATTTTCTTCTTCATATACTTTTATTTGAATATTTTTTTGTGAACAGTATGTTTCAATAAAAGAAATTATAATTTCATTATCAAAAATATTTTCTATTTTTCCATTTATAATATTATCATAATTATCTTCAACAACAAGTTCAACTATCTTTTCTATTATCTCACTTTCTGATAATAAAGTTATATAGAAATCGGGATCTGGTATATAACTATTTCTTCTTAAAAATGAGATAATTTGATTTAAATATTTATAAGCATCTTCTTTGGTTTTTAATTCTATATTTTTTGTTTTTAAATAACTTTCTATTAATTCTGTTTGTTTTTTATTATCATGTAATTGTTCTTTTAATTTGGATGAAAGTAGTATTTTTAATCCTTTTTTAAAGAATTCTTCATAACTTTCACTTTCATCGTAATTATTCTTTGAAATATTTATTAAACTAAAAACTAATTTCTTATATTCTTGCTCTGTTAAATTGAGATATTTATATGAATTAATTACTTTTTGCGCTATAGGTAACATTTTCTCATACAAATCTTCATTACTTATTTCTCGGAGTTTTTCTTTTGTGATGATCATATGTCACCTCCTTCAGTTTAATAGTATATTCTTCCTTTTATAAATACCAAAGTTTTTTATCGTTTTTACGAACTTCGTTTATTATTCCCCCACCTAGACATTCTTCTCCATTATAGAACACACATGCTTGTCCTGGTGTTACTGATTTCATTCCTTGTGGATATTTAACTATTGCTTCATCATCACTAATCCATTCTATTTCTACAGGTACGTCTTTTTGTCTATATCTAAACTTTGCAGTACATTTTGTTAGTCTTTCTTCTGATAAATAATTAATTTGATTTACTACACACGATGTTGAAATTAAATAATCATTATCTTCTCCTAAACAAATATATAAAATGTTCTTTTTTAAATCTTTTCCAACAACAAACATTTTATCATCTGTTCCACCTATGTTTAATCCTCTTCTTTGACCTATTGTATAATTCATAAGACCAACATGTCTTCCAACTTTTTCTTTTGTTTCGATATTAATAACATCTCCTGTTTGATTAGGAAGATAATTTTTTAAAAAGTTTTTAAAGTTTCTTTCTCCTATAAAACAAATACCAGTTGAGTCTTTTTTGGTTGCCGTAATTAAATCATACTCTTCTGCTATTTTTCTAACATCCTTCTTTAACATATCTCCTATTGGAAATAATACATTTTTAAATTTATTTTTTGATACTTCACATAAGAAATATGTTTGATCTTTATTATCATCAATACCTCTTAATAATTTTCCATCTTTTATTCTTGCGTAATGACCTGTGGCTATATAATCTGCATCAAGTCGTTCTGCTTCTTTTACAAACATATCAAATTTAATATATTTATTACACATAATATCTGGATTAGGTGTTCTACCATTTTTTAACTCATCTAGAAAATAAGTAAATACATAATCCCAATATTCTTTTACGAAATCTTTTCTATATAGTTTTATTCCCAATTTATCACATACTGCTTTGGCATCATTATAATCTTCTTCTTGAGGACATATTCCAGATTCTGTTGTTGGTCCATTTAATTCTCCGTCTGCAAGAGAATCCCAATTACGCATAAAAAGACCTATTACTTCGTATCCTTGCTTTTGTAAAACAATTGCTGCTACACTACTGTCTACTCCTCCTGACATACCAATCACAACTTTTTTCATATACACCTACTCCTTTTTTTGGATATTTGATATTATAACATTTTAATACAAAAATATCTACTTCTTCTTTTTTTACTTAACATTGTTTTTTTCTTTATTATTATTTTTCTCCCATATTTTTTTTGGAATTAAAATTGCAGTTATTTCTGCTGTTTCTCCATTTACTTTTACATCTATTACTTTTGATAATGTTGCTTTATTTAGAATATATTCTTCTTGATTAGTTGAATAAGATAAATCTCTATTACCTAGATAAATTCCATCATTGGAATTTGGTGGTATTATGTATTTAACTTCTATATTTTTTATCTTATTAAATATTTCTTTATTAAAATATGATGATTCTTTAGAAATAGAAGTTGAAGTATATGCACTTTCATATAGTAATTTTCCTTTTAAATTAATTAAATCTTCAAGTGAATTAATTCCATATTTTTTGAATTCATCAAGATCTGTTCCCCTATATGCTATAAAGGCATTTTTTGTATTTGGATTTTTTTTAAAAATTTTGTCCATCATGACAATATCTACTTTATATCTTTCTTCTAATTCTGGAGTTCTTGCTCCATGTTCATCGTAATTCCAATTATTTCTTAAAATAGCATTAATTCTTTTAAAATTATATCCTGTATAACTTCTTATTGTCATGCGTTCTTCTTCTGATAAAGAATCTGAAAATTCATTATTAGATGTTGGTTTTTCATATTCATAAGATGCTGCTTCTTTAACTATTAAATCTATTTCTAATTTAGTATCTTCATCTAATAATTTATTAATAAATCTTGTTTGTCTTGATGTACCTATTTCCATAATATCACGTATAATCAATCTTATAGAAATATTAATTAATTTCCTATTGATTGATCCCTTTCTATTTATATTTTCTTATTATACATCTAGATGTAT
>CADBYH010000040.1 GCA_902798815.1 uncultured Erysipelotrichaceae bacterium
CAGAGATGAGGACATATTTAAATGGAACATTCTATAATAGTTTACCAAGTGATTTACAAGCAGCAATCAAACCAACAAGAGTAATATCAGGACATGGATCAAATGATACAACAAACTTTACATCAACAGATAATTTATACTTATTATCAGGTGTTGAAGTATTTGAATCAGATGATTATGATACAGCAGCAGGAACAACACATCAGTTAGAATTTTATCAAGGAATGGAAGCAGATGCAAAAACACCATGGGGTGCCCAAGCTTATTCAAGAACTTATAAAGGATATAATGGAAGTGACGGATCAACAGAATATTGGTGGTTGCGTCCGGCCTATTCTAATGGTAACGGCCGTTTCCGTAGTGTTTACTATGGTGCCTTGCACGACGCTAGTGCTAGTTATGCTGGCGGCGGTTTGGCTCCAGCTTTCCGAATCGGATAATAAGAAAAACAAATCTATGATTAAGTTCATGGATTTTTTATATTATGATATAATAAATATGGTGAGTTAATATGAAATTGTTTAAAAAAATTATTAGAGGATTACTTATATTTATTACTTGATTTACTAATGTTATTAGTAATCTCCTCAACAATGAAAAAAACAATTGTTAAAGAGATTATGGTTGGTACAATGAAGAATGCAGATACTTCAGTATTTGTAAAAGGAATTACTAATAGTTCCGATAACAGTAATACATCTAATAATGAAATAAATGAAGCTTTAAATAATGAAGTTGTATCAGAAATATTACAAAGTGAAGAAGTTCAAGAAATGTTAACAGATTATATGGATGAGTTTTTGAAAGATATATCTGGTGAAGAAGATGCAAATGTTGATACAGTTGCCCTTGAAAAAGACATCATGGAATATATCAAAGATAATAAAGAAACCTTAAGTGAAAAAACAGGAGTTGAAATAACAGATGAGATGATTGATGAAGCATCAGAAAAAATAAACTCATATGATAATCAACAATATTTAAATCAAACAATTAATAATATTAAAAATAATGTAACCCCACAAGAAAAAAAGGCAATAAAAACATTTAATTATATTATTTCACCTAAATTAAGGTATTTAATAATAGGTTTAATAGTTCTAAATATAACATTAATTATGATAATAGATAAATCTTTATATAAATGGATTAAAACAGTATCTAAAGCAGTATCATTAACTGGTATTTCAACTTTAATTCTTTCATTTGGAACAACTTATATCATCTCAAAAATAACAAATATTTCTATAAACGTAAAAACACTAAATATTATAGGTATAAGTATGATTATATCAGGAATAATAGTTTTAATTATTTATAAAGTAATAGAAAGAAAATATAAAAAGGAGCAAAAAAATGAAATATCCTAAATTTTTAAAAATTAATGATACTATTGGTATTTGTGCACCTTCAGCAGGAGTAGGAAAGAATATTAATGACTTTATAAAATCTATCAATAATTTAAAAGAATATGGATTTAATATAATAGAAACTGAAAATGTAAGAAAAAATAAAGAAGTTTCCACAACTCCAAAAAAAAGGGCAGAAGAATTACACAAACTTCTTTTAAATAAAGATGTAGATATGATTATGTGTGCTGCAGGAGGAGACTTTTTATATGATATGCTTCCATATATAGACTATGATTTAATTAATCAAAATGAAAAATGGATTATGGGAGCAAGTGATCCTACAACTCTTTTATATACAATTACAACTAAACTTGATATCGCAACAATATATGGACATAATGCTGGGAGTTTTGATGCAAAAAAACTTCATAAATCTCAAGAATATGCTCTTGATGTCTTAAAAGGAAAAATAAATATTCAAAATAGTTATAAAAAATATGAAAAAGATAGATCTACAAGAATTAATAATAATTATTCTTTAATAGACAATGTTGAATGGATAACTGTTAATGATGAAAAAGAAATAGACATTTCAGGAAGAATAATAGGTGGATGTATTGATTGTTTAAGATATCTTCCTGGAACAAAATATGATTATACAAAAGACTTCATTGAGAAATATAAAGAGAATGGAATAATCTGGTATTTTGATATTTTTTCAATGACAACAGAAGACTTTTATTTAACACTTATTCAATTAAAAGAAGCAGGGTGGTTTAAATACATAAAAGGAGTTATCGTAGGAAGAGTTATTTATCCAAATTCATATACATCTATGACATACGAAAGAGCATTAAAAGAAGTGTTTAAAGTTCCAGTAATATACAATGCAGATATAGGACACGTACCTCCTAAAATGACAATAATAAATGGATCATACGCAAGAATTAAATATAAGGATAAAATGGGAAGTATTGAACAATCATTAATTTAAATGGAGTGATAATATGAAATTAGACATAGTTAATTTATCAAAAAGTTATGGACAAAAAGAAGTTCTAAAAAACATTGGTTTTACATTTGAAGAAGGAAAAATATATGGATTATTAGGAAGAAATGGAGCAGGAAAAACAACTTTCTTTAATTCACTAAATAATGATATTTCAGTAGATAGTGGAAAATTTTATCTTGAAGATAAATATGGGAGAAATGAACTTAAATCATCAGATATAGGTTATGTTATTTCAACACCTATAGTTCCAGAATTTTTAACAGGAAGAGAATTTTTAAAATTCTATATAGATATTAATAAGGATAAAATTCCTGATTTAAAAGATGTAGATTATTATTTTGATTTAGTTAAATTAAGTAAAGAAGATCAAGATATTTTATTAAAAGAATATTCTCATGGTATGAAAAATAAAATTCAAATACTTGTAAATATTATAGCTAATCCAAAAATAATTTTATTAGATGAACCATTAACTTCATTAGATATAGTGGTCCAAGAAGAAATGAAAAAACTATTAAAAGGATTAAAAAAAGATCATATTATAATTTTTTCAACACATATTCTTGAATTAGCAACAGATCTTTGTGATGAAATAGTAGTTTTAAATAATAAAAACTTAGAATTAATAGAAAAGAAAAATCTAAATACAAAGAAATATAAAGAGATAATTATTAAGGCACTAAAGGAAGAAAAGAAGAAAAATGATTAATGCCCTTTTAAAAACATTAGAAATAGATATAGCATATTCAGTTAATTCATTTATCTATATGCTGAGTAAATTACCAATATTAAATGATCTAATAACAAATGATATTTATAAAAGTAAAGTATTAAAAAAGATAGTTGGTTTTTTTGGAATTGCTTTTTCATTAGCAAGAGTACTATTTCTAAAGTTTATGTATTTCTTTGTAATATTCTATTTATCTTATCATTTATTTCCATCAAGTATGGTTAAATCATTTTTTCATATATATTTCTTTTTAACCATAATAGGAATGTTTATTAATAACAAATTACTAAACACTAGTAAGAAAAAATATTTTTCAATAGTTTTATTTAATATGGATGCAACAAATTTCTTTAGATCAAATATTCTTTGGAATTTAGCAACAAGTACATTACTTAATTTTATATTTATTTATATATTTGTAGATAAATTACTTCTTTCACCAACAATATTTTATTGTTTATTATTAGTTGTTTTTACTCTAAGTGTAAGAATATTAGGAGAGTCTTTAAATATATTATTCTTTAAGAAATATAATTATATTTGGTATACAAATACAGGGTTATATTTTACTATATTATTAGTTTTATTAGCATGCTGTTTTTTACCATATTTAAATATATTTATTCCTATAAAAATAATAGAAATAATTACTATTATATTTATAGTTATATCAATACCAGCACTTATCTATTTATTTAAAATAAAAGATTATAAATTAATGTATAAAAGTCTATCTCAAATGACTAATGTAATGGATTCTAAACACGAAAAAGATTATTTAAAACAAGCTATGGTAAATGTCTCAGAAAAAGATAAAAAAACAGATTTAAAATTAATTGAAAAGAAACAAGGATATGATTTATTTAATACAATATTTTTTAAAAGGCACAAAGAAATATTATTAAGAAGTGCAAAAAAATATGCCTTTATTTTATTAGTTATATATGTAGTATTAGGATATCTTATGATTAGGTACTCTAATTATAATAATAGTATTGCAGAACTATTACATTTTAAATTAGCAATATTTATAATTATAATGTTCTTTATAAATAGAGGAGCAATAATTACTCAAGCAATGTTCTTTAATTGTGATCATGCAATGTTAAGATATAATTTTTATAGAGAACCAAAAATAATATTGGAATTATTTAAAAAAAGATTAATAACAGTAATTAAAGTTAATCTAATTCCTGCAGTAGTAATTGGTATAGGAAATATTACATTATTATTAATTTCCAATAATAATTATAGTTACTTAACTTTAGTAACAACATTCTTATTTATAATAAGTTTAAGCGTATTTTTCTCAGTTCATTACTTAGTAATATATTATTTACTTCAACCATTTAATAAAGAAATGGAAGTAAAAAAAGCAAGTTATTCATTCGTAACATTAGGAACTTCAATTATTAGTTATCTACTTGCTCATTTAGTATTAACATCAGAAATACTATCAATATTAGGTATTGCTTTTGTAGTGATTTATATAATTATAGCATTATTATTAGTATATAAAATATCCCCAAGAACATTTAAATTAAATTAAAAAAGAGATTTAAGAAGTGATTTGAAAAAAATCTACACAAAATAAAAAGTGTGTAGATTTTTTATATGTTAAAATTTAATAAAGGAGAATTATATGGCAAGAGAATATAG
>CADBYH010000041.1 GCA_902798815.1 uncultured Erysipelotrichaceae bacterium
ATGATACTCCTAAAGAAGATTATAATTATAATTACACTGAAGAACCAAACATTCAAGAGCCACCTAAGGAAGTATTTATAGAAGAAAAACCAGTGATTGTAGAAGAAAAAATAGAAGAAAAAATAGAAAGCGTAGAAGAAGAAAATACTGGTAATAAAACCCCTTTATTAACTACAAATCCAACTGTTGAAGAAGAAAAAGATAAAATAGATTATGAAAGAATAATAAATATAATTAAAGAAAATGGTATCAATCAAGGAGGAATATACGTATACGAATTCACAAAAGATGATAAGATGTACTCTACTTACTATGGAGAAGATAAGATAACTATATACATAATGTATGAAAATGTTATAGAATGTATTGAATTATATACAGATGTAAACAAATATTATTATCAAAAATATATTGACTATAATGAAATAGTGGAAGAATCTGAATTAGAATACTTAGACAATAACTCATCAATTATATTAAGAATAAATGAGATACTTGAATAAAAGGCAAATACCAATTGCTCCCCAAAATTTTTATTTTATACTAAAATTAAAATTGAAAGGAGGTAAAAAATGAAGAAGAGAATAATGCTTTTTATGGTAATTTGTTTTTGCTCTATAATTGGTATTAGTAATGTATCTGCAAAAGAAGTATTTTATACTAATGAAAAAGGTTTTGAATTTTCTGAAGAAGAATATAATTTCTTTAAAAAAGTATATGGTGAAAAGTTGGTTCAAAAATATTTTGACGAAAATCTATATAATGACTATGCTGGAATAGACTTTGCTAATACAGAAGTACAAACAAAAAAATATACGACTAGTGAAAGTAGACAACCTTTATTAAGAGATAGTCCATATTATTCAACACCAGCTAAAAGTATTCAAATTTCTAATGTTTGTAATAGCATAATGTGTAAGATATCAGTTATAGCGACATGGCTTGGAGACCCAACGGTTAAAAGTTATGATGATATTGGTACATGCTTAGTAGGTGTTTCAAGATTAGGATCAGCTGCAACTCTTGCATATTCTCACAGGGGAATGATATCATAATTTTACAATCATTTAACTATATGGGTCATGGAACTGTCTATGCAAGTTACCAACATGCAATGTCAACATCATCTTTAACTATTGCTCAGAAATTTAATATTGATATAATTGGATACGGTAATGTATTTGGATTCTATGATGAAGCAGAAGATATATATGATGCTATGAATGGTGTTAACTTAGTTGTGTAAAATAAAATTAATAAAATTATTCGCGTGATTTAAAATAGATTTAATATACATATAAAAGTAGGCATTTTGCCTACTTTATTTTATTTAATAAATAATACATTAAGAAAGAAATAACTCCTAAAATAAATACACAAGATATGACTAAATCAATATTAAAAACTTGAGAACCATACATTATTAAATAACCTAATCCTTTTTTTGAAACAAGTAATTCACCCATAATAACACCGCTATTACCCTTGGTGCGAGAAAATAAGCAAAGGTTATAAGATTCCAGGAAAGGTGTAATAAATATGGGAGCAAGAATGACCTGTCCTTATTGTAATAGTAAGGATACAACAAGTGTTATTTATCTTTATAGATATAATGATAATAATACTTTTATTAAAATGCTGTGTTCAACTTTATGACTGATTCATATATTCAGCATATGCAACATCAAGACTAATAGGTATATTTAATTTAACTATATCATTAGCTTTTATGTAATTGTTATCTAATACTATTGTATTGTAGGATTCAGTTTTAATTTTATTTAAACTGAATTTTTTCTTCATTGTAAAAATAAAAACAAACCAATCTAAATATTCCTGTAAATGTCTTATTGAAACACCTCTAAATTTAGATAACCAAATTTCTAGTTGTGAATGTATTCCATTTATTTTAGAAATATTTATATCTCCGTTGCTATGTCTGCCAGATGGAACTGCATGTAATTTTATATTATGATTTTTGCAAAATTTTCTATAAGCAGTCGCACTATCAGTATTAAAATTATTTGCCTCTGAGACTTTATCTCCTAAAGCACTTTCTAACATCTCTGTTGTACATCTTCCAAGACCAACAATTTCTAAAACTAAGTTGTCCTCTTCATCTATAGTTGAAACTGCACAAACTTTATGATGACTAATTCCCCTGTATGGTGATTTAGTTGATGTTCTTTTTTTAGAATGTCTTGGCATATTTTCTGTTTTTGTGCCTTTTAAATTAATATGAAAGTATTTTTCGTCAGATTGTGCATTGCCTTTTATTTCAATACCTTTTACAAAATTTTTAAGGGCTAATAGAACCTTATGTCTTAATCTAAATGATGTATAAATTGAAATATTATTTTCTTCAGCTATTCGTCTTATACTAAAACCATCTAATAAATTATCTATGACATTACTCCATACATCAAAAGAAAGATGGCTATGAGCAACTATAGTATTTGTTGTTTCTGAGCAAGTTAATTTGCAAATTTTACAAATATATTTTTGAACACCATTTGGGGTTTTGCCATTTTTATTCATCTTTACATTACAATGTTTGCAAACAATATGTTTGTTTCTATGATTACAAATTATTTTAGAGTTTGAATTTTTAACTCTACAAAGTTCACTTAAATTTTCTATTAAGTAATTTTTAAATTCAATTATTGTCACTGGATCTAAATCGTTAACTAATTGTTTTATATTCATACTACACAAAAATACCCTTAATCAGTTAGTCCCAATCATTTCCAATCGCCAAATCAAAAATTAAGGAGAGACTAACTGATTAAGGATACTTTCCTTTCCTTAGTTTTGATTTGGCTATATACTAATTATACCACACTTTTTATTTTATCAGTCATAAAGTTGAACACAACACAGGATAAATTCACGCGACTAGGAAAAATTAGAGTTAATAAATTCTAACTACAAAATATTGAAGAGTTATTCATATAAGCTTTTCAATATTTTTTCTATTTCATATTCAAAATCCATACTTATATTAAAACGTATATTATTCATACTTAATTTAGTTTTCTTTTTAAACACCTTTAAGATTGATAAGCAAAACTTTCTTAATATATTTAAATTCTTTTGTGTATTTTCAACAAAACAGCTATTTTTATCCTCCATAAAAACAGTATCTAAATAAAAATGTAATTTATTTTCAATACTCCATTCTTCTCTTATACCTTTTCCTATGAATTTTACTTCACTTGCATCTATATTAGTTATAAAATATCTGGTGTCAGTAACTGTTTTTTCTTTAGAATTAATATATGTTCTTTTAGCTACTCCTATTGATTTTAATCCTAGCCATTTATCTTTATTCGTTAACCATTTAATATCATTTGTAAAAATATATTCTCTTTTTTCTGAATTACCATGTGCTTTTTCATTAACACAATAATAATTATTTTCTTTTGCTTCTTTATATAATTTAGTATCTTCAAAATATTCTTTTAAATTTTGTTCTAATGTAGCTTGATTTCCTTTTACAGGAGCTATATAATACCCATGTTTTCCTACTATATATTTAATTGTTTCAGTTTGTGTACTCATAGCATCAAACACAACTAAACAGTTTTCTATATTAATTCTTTTTAGTAATTCAGGCCCTGTTGGTATCTCATTAGTTTTATCTTCTATAAATTCTGTTGCTTCACAAATTCCATTTTTGACAGATATTATACTCATAGCATTCATCTTAGAAATTTCACCATTCTTTGATGATGCTCTATCTGAAGAATTAGCTGTTTTTCCATCCATAGATTTTATATCGTTAATGATTAAATCTTTATTTTTATAAATTGGTTCATTATTTGTTAAAAATTTTTTCATTGTTTCATTACAAATATTTTCTAATTCTTTTGGATTGATAAAAGATACAACTCTTTTAATTGTTGATATAGATGGTATACCATTATCATATTTAATATGCTTATCTAACCATTTAAAATGTTTAAATATAAATAAATATATTTGTTCAAAAGTATTACAATTTGCCAATAAAGCAAATATGATAGTTAGAACTACACTTTCAATAGAATGAGTTATATGAGTATCATCTCTTTTATCAGTAATTGAAAAGCAATTAGTTTCTAATTCATATATAAAATTACAATCAATTTCTAATTCTTCTAATTCATTTTCATCAATATAGTCATCTTCATCAAATACATCCATTATTTCTTCAAGTTTTTTAGATTTTCTAGCCATGTTTAATACCTACTTTCTTACTATTACATGGTATCAAAAAAAGGCTATTTATTCAATAACCCTAATTTTGGCTAGTCAGATGAATTTATCCTGAACACAACATATTAAAAAGAATAATGATGAAGTAAAATATTCAGAAAGGAAAAGAAAACCTAAAAGATTAAATTATGATGGAACTCTTATAACTGATCATAATCATAATAAGTATTGTAATAAATGTCATAAATCATTTAATTCGGGTAGAAACTTATATGCAGTAGATATTAGTAAAATAACATTAGTATTTATGTTAAGTAAGTCAAGGTATAAATATGAATTTATATTTGATGATAATCCAACATTTATATTTAAAAGGAATTATGAATTAGTTAGCCAAGAAATAATTACTAATAAAGATAAAATAAAAATACTAGATAGTATAACTAATTCTAAAATAAACTTTTGGAATAAAGAATATATCAATAAAGATTATGATAATTATAAATGGATATTAAAGTTAGAATATTATAATGGACTATCAGAATGTTTTAATGGTCATGATATGATTCCACTTAACTGGAATATATTTATAAATGGTTTTAAGAACTTCATAAATAGATATGATGAAGATAATTTATTAATAAAAATTACTAATAATAAACTATAAATTATAAATTTGTTAAAACTAAACGAATATGATATAATTAGTAGTGTGAAGGGAGGAATATATATGTCAATCGATATACATAATTATGCCGATAGTATTGATAATAATAAGCATATAACTTTTTATGATGTTTATAAAACATTATTAAATGGAATAGATTGTATTGTATGTCTTGAAAGTTCTGCGGATTTACTTGGATATTCTAATGGTGGGTATAGACCGAATATTAATGTTTATACAACTAAAGATTATAATTT
>CADBYH010000042.1 GCA_902798815.1 uncultured Erysipelotrichaceae bacterium
ATACATCTAGATGTATAATAAGAAAATATAAATAGAAAGGGATCAATCAATAGGAAATTAATTAATATTTCTATAAGATTGATTATACGTGATATTATGATTACAGAAAAAATAAAAAAAATATTTTTTATTATAAAAAATGATGTAAATGAAAAAATGAAACCATATAATTTAACAGCTGCTTAAATTTTGTTACTAAGATATTTACAATTAAACAAAGGAAAAATGATAATTCAAAAAGATATTTGTGATTATTTGCGTTTAAAACATAGTACTGTAATAGGAATCTTGAAAAGATTAGAAGAAAAAGAGTTAATTATCAAAAAAACTAACTATAGATCAGAAATATCTATTACTGAAAAAGGAAAGGAAATAATTGATTCTGCAGGTATTGAAAAAGGTTTTGTTGAAAAAAAAATATTAAAAGGTTTTAGCAAGGAAGAGATTGAAATTTTATCAAAGCTTCTTGATAGGATGTATTCTAATATTAGTAATTAATTTTTAAAAAAAAATATAGTTATAATATGATAATAATGTTATAATCTATGTAGTGTACTACATAGATTTATTTTTATGAAGTAATAATATTTTTCAGGAGAGTGATGTATTAGTATTAGGATTATCTATTTTATAAAAAATAATTATTAATAAAGGAGTAAAAAATATGAGTGAAAAAAAAGATTTTGAAAAAGAGATTCGTCAAAAAATAGCTGATAATAAAGAAAAAAGTAAATGGTTAGATAATGTTGATCCAATGGATGAACAAAAGTGGACATTAAAAGGTCTATTATTAAAAATGACATTCGTAAGGAATGTTGCTAAACAAGATAGAAGAAGCAATATGATTAGTATGATAATATTAGGTGCTATGTATTTAATAGGTGTTCTAATAATAATCTTAGATCCATCTGAAAATTATATTGGTTTTGGAATTGCTGGACTTGCAACAGCTTGGAAATTTTGGACATGGGGTGATGATGTTGATAAAACAATTGATAGTACATCAAATTCATATACCGCAAGAACAAATATGTTTGGTGAAATAAAAGTTGAAAAGGATCAAAGTTATATTGGTTGTATTGCTTTTATAATAGGTTTGGTTGTAGGAATTGTTGTTACACCAATTTTATTTGTTAGATCATTATTAAGGTTTTTAAAATCAGATAAAGCATATAAATTTACTGAAGAAGTTGTTGGAGAATTGGAGAACAATCTTAAAATTCGTTATACTTATGATTCTAAGAAGAACAAATGGAATGAAAATGTTCTATAGTTAGGTGATTATTAAATGAAATTAACTGCAGCTAAATGTCCTTCTTGTGGGGCATCTATCGAAGTTGATAGAAATGAAGAGACTACAATTTGTGAATATTGTAAAAGTAATATAATTATTGAAGATGCTGTTCAAAAATTGAAAATTGAATTGTCTGGAAAAGTAAAAGTATCTGGAATAAAAGATAATGAAGATCGATTAAAAGATGCGATAAATTATTATGAACTTGATGAATTTAAAGATGCTACTGCAACTTTAAACACTATAATAGCTGATGAGCCATTTAATATTGATGCTCATATATGGCTAGTAAAGACAAATGTTAAGCAATTTACTCAATTATATGATGATGATGAATATAAAACGGATTCAGAATATAATAAAGCTTTTTGGGATGATGTTGACTTCATTTTATCTAATTATGATAGATTATTATCTATTGATAAAAAATCAATACATAAGAAAAAATTAAAAGATGAAGAAAAAGTTTTAGAAAAAGCAGTAAAAGAGTCCGAAAAAGAACTATCTGATTTAGAAGAATGTACTAAGATAGATGAAATAATAGATGAAATTACATCATATAAGTTTAATGATAAAATATCAAAAACAGTTAAGAGAGATTATAGGCATATTAATCCTTTAATAATTAATTTTTTCAATGAAAAATTGGGCTGTGATTTATTATCAATGCCAGGAAAATATAGATGCGCTCATAGAGATATGACACTAAGGTATATGGATAAAAATTCTAAATTACAAACAAAAGAAATAACTACTTGTAAAACACTAAAAGAGGTAGAAGAAGTATTAAATAGTAATAAAGAAGAATTATTCAATCAAATAGATAAAATGGCTAAAAATCCAAAACCAATTAGAGCTTTGAAAAGTATGCTTAGAAAATAATTTTTCTAAGCTTTTTTAGAAGGAAGTGGTATTATTAGAAATCTTTTTATAAAATTAATTAATTTGTATCAGAGAACACCATCAAAAACTCATGGAATGTGTCGATTTAATCCAACGTGTTCTGAATATATGAAGATTGCAATTGAAAGATTTGGTTTTAGAGGTTTTTTAATGGGAATATGGAGAATACTTAGATGTAATCCAATATGTAAAGGCGGATATGATCCGGTTCCAGAGATAAAAAATAAGTAAAGGAGTTATATATGAAAAAGAAAGTATTTAGTATTATATTGTTAGGATTTTTAGTGATAGGATTAACTGGATGTGGCAAAGTAAACTATACTGAAAAACAAATACTAGTAAGGGAACATTGTCAACCTTGGTATCTTTCAAGCAAAATGACAGCAGGAGAAATATATGATAAAGCCCTTAGAAATCAAAAATATACAGAAGATGAAGATGAATTAATACTTGAGGGAAGAGATAAAAAAACAGGTAAAAAAATAGTAGTATACTATGAATTTAAAGGAGATAATCCAGATGTTACAGCTATGAAAATAGATGGCGAAGATAAATCATATAGTGATTGGTATAAGTATATGACTAGTTATATAGATTAAATATTATTTTTAATAATTATATTGTATAGAAAGGTTGGATTGTATGAGTAAAGAGAAAGAAAAAAAGAAAAAAGAAAAAACTACTAAGAAGGATAAAACAAAGGTAGAAGAAAAGAAGGAAAAAACTAAAAGTAATAAAGCTTTGGTAATTACCATAATTACTATTCTATCTATATTAGTATTTGCATTAAGTGGTATTGTAATTTGGTTTGTATATAGGAACAATTTAGAAAATAAAACAACTGGCAGTGATTGGTCAGATAAATATTATAATTTCTTAAGAGAACAAAATAAGAAAAAAGATATTAATAGTACTTTAACTGAAGAATCAGAATTAAGTTTTGTTAAAGAGGAACAAGAAAAATATCCTTATATGCTTGTAAAAAAAGAATATGAAGAAAACGGTAAAAAGCGTGAATCAATTTCTATGTTTGCAATAGATGAAGGTAAAGTTAAATATATTAATGGATATAATGCTAATAAAGTAGATGTTAAATTATATTATAATGTAGATAGAAAAGAATATAATTATTATTTACATACAATAAATGATACTTTTGAAGATTATTATTCATTATATTCTATTAAGTATGATTATGATAATTATAATGTATATAAAACTTTAGAAGAAAAAGGTATAAAAGATGTTGATTCTGAAGAAGCGATGAAAATAAAAGAAGAATTTAGAAACAAAAGAAGTAATGATGAAAATATAGATGAATATTTTATTTATGATGAAGATAAAAAAGTAGAACAAAAAACTTTAGATGGAAAAACAATAGAATATAATAAAATGGATGAAAAATTAGTAGATACAAAAGTAGAACCTAAATATTTTGATTATAAAAAGAATATGAGTCCAATTAATCTAAGAAAAGAAGTTGTTAAAGGGCATGATGATTATAAAGATGTAAATGAGTTACTGGATAAAGCAATTAAAAAAATGGTAAAAGAACAACTTGATATGATAGAAAAAACTAAACAAGATATAGAAAATGCTAAAGCTGAGATTAAAGCTGATGAAGAGAGGAAATCAGCAGAAGCAGAAGCAGCTTTGTATGCAGCAGGATTAAAAGTAGGAGAAAATACATTAAAGTTTGGTAAGTATACAACATCAGTACAAGGTGGAGGACCTAACGGTGGAGATTTATATGGAACTATTATATCGTTAAATTAAAAGTTAACGTCACGGTTAAGAAAAAATTATATTTAAATTGTTAAGTTCCCATAAAATGGGGACTTTTCTTTGTTTTTTGGAAATGA
>CADBYH010000043.1 GCA_902798815.1 uncultured Erysipelotrichaceae bacterium
AAACAATTAAACTGAACTTACAACTTATAGAAGAGGAAGTTATAATACCATTTCTATTACTAGAGAAGGGACTAACTTGATCGAGGTCAACTCTCCAAAACCACTATTGGGAGTTCGATTTTCTCATCCCCTGTTAATTTGAAATTAAGCGAACTTTTATTAAGTTCGTTTTCTTTATATTCTTTTATGAATGTTGTTTTTTTAATCTAACAAATGTATAATGATATTGTTGGTTAGGAGTATGTATATGAATTATATTTTAAATCAAGAAAATGAAGAGACTGTTACTGTATTAAAAAAAGAATATGAATTTTTAAAGAAAAAAGATGAAGAATCTTTAAGTTTAAAAATCAGTGATTTTGCTTTAATTGTTAACAATGGTCCTGTTGTATTTAATGATAATGGTGACATTATTGAGATTTATGGAGTTGAACACAATAATGTTGTTATTGATGGAGTTAAATATAGTATTGATTCTAATGATAAAATAAATGCTATTAAAGAGTACATTACTAATAATTTAAACAAGTTAATTGAATGGTCAAAAATCGAAACAAATGAATTTTTAAACACCTATGGTTTAGATGGTAGAAATAGTTTAAAAATTAAAGTTAAGTATGGTCAATTAACTATATGTTTAGATGGTCAAATATCAGGTGTACTTCGTGATTCTATAACTGAATTTGTTAATAAATTATACGATATAATTAAGAATTTATAAATTAAACTTATTGATCATTAGTTTTAAATCCCTATTGATTCCGTGCCATTTAGAAATTAATAGTAGCTTAGGCTACTTTTTTCATGCTATACTATATGTATTGTAATAATAAATTGGAGGTATATTTATGAAAAATTGTAATGATTGTAACACCGCAATGGTAGAAGATGCTAATATTCATACTGATTATGTCGGAGGTGTAAGTTTTGAAGAGCAAATATATTTAACTTATGATGATGAAAAAAACGGAAAAAAACCATTGCTAGGTAGTAAAAAAATTTCTACTAAAAGAGTTAAAGCTAGAGTATGTCCAAATTGTGGAAAAGTTGAATTATATGTTGATTTAAAAGAAAATAATTAGCAACCTAAAAAAGAAAACTCTCAAAACCTCTATTGATATCTCTATTATTCATACAACACTATAAAAAAGTAAAAGATTTAGAATTATTTCTAAATCTTTTTTAATCTATTTATTTAATAATGATTCTCTTATTTCATCACATAGTGCTAAAGAGTATGCATATTGTTTAATATCATCATAGTTTTTTATTGATTACATTAAAGGAGCAACCAATCTTAGTAATGCTTGAAACATTCCTTTTAAGAAAAATGGTCTAACATCCTCATTTGTTAATTCTTTACTTTTAGACATCATATCTAACATATCTTTTTTAATATCTTTTATACACTTAACATTTTCCATATATAATCCACATTCAAAGTGTAAATATAAACTTCTATAATCCATATTTATCGTTCCAACGGTAGATACATTATCATCAGCAACAAATACTTTAGCATGAACAAAACCTGGATTATATTTATATATTTTAACGCCACCTTTTACAAGTGGTTCAACATAACTTTCAGATAATGTATAAGCTATTTTCTTATCAGGTATTCCTGGAATAACTATTCTAACATCTACTCCTTTTTTAGCTGCCAATATCAAGGCATTTATCATATCTGTATCAATAATTAAATATGGAGTACATATATAAACATATTCTTTTGATTCATTAATAATATTTAAATAAATATCTTGCCCAACAATTTCATTATCTAAAGGAGTTTCTCCATAAGCTGATACGTATCCTTTATTATCTTTATTATTAAAATTATATTTAAAATTATTAAAATCTTTATCAGTTTTTCTAAAGGAATTCCACATAGTAAGAAACATTACTGTATAACTCCAAACAGCATCCCCAACTACTTTAATACCATTATCCTTCCAATGACCATATTTTTCTTTCTCATTAATATATTCATCAGCAATATTTATTCCTCCAGAAAATGCAACCTTACCATCAATTACTAATATTTTCCTATGATCTCTATTATTTAAAATAATACCTGATAAAACAGTTAATTTGTTAAATGCAATACATTTAATACCATGTTTTTCAAGTTCTTTCGGATAATTATTACTAAGAGTAGTTATACACCCAAAATCATCATACATTACTCTTACATCCACACCTTGTTTTGCTTTTTCTTTTAAAATCTCTAAAATAGAATCCCACATCTTACCATGAGCAACAATAAAATATTCAAAGAAAATAAACTTTTTAGCTTTTCTTAATTCTTTAATCATTTCTTCAAAAGCTAATTCTCCAAGAGGATAATAATCTACATCATTATTAGTAGATATAGGAAACCCAGCAAAATCAGATATATACCTAAGTTTAGTGTTATTCTTTATTTCTTTATATACTTTTTTATCTTGTTTTAAATACATTTCCATATTCTTTTCATTTTCAGTAATTCTTTTTAATATTTTACTTAATTTTAAATTACGACCTATTATTAAATATAAAAGTGATCCAACTATTGGAAATAATAAAATTATTATTATCCATGGCAAATTATAAGAATAACTCTTACTATTTTTAATTAACCATAGTACTGTTAAAAAACCTAGTATTCTATATATAACATTTAGTATTAAAAATTTATCTCCAAGAAATAAATAAGCAGATAGAATCATAAATATTTGTAAAATTAATCCTAGTCCAACAATAATTCCTCTTTTAATCCCATTTGACATATTTTCACCTCTCTTAGTTTTTATTATATCATGTATTATACTATGCAATTATGATATAATAACATCGGAAGTGATAAAATGAAAAAAATAACTACAAATGAATATAATCTAAAAGATGAGGATATTACTGAAGTAGTAAAAAGAGTAAAAGTATTTTTAATAAATAGTAAAAATGAAATATTACTTGGATATTCTCATAATGAATATCAATGTCCTGGAGGACATGTTGAAGAAAATGAAGATTTGGTTTCAGCAATCAATAGGGAAGTACAAGAAGAAACGGGTATTGAATTAAATGTAAAAGAAGCAAATCCATTTTTATGTTTAGAAGGGTATTACAAAGATTGGCCTGAAGTAGGGAAGAATAGAAAAATAGAAATATACTATTATGAAATAAAAACAGATGAAAAACCTAACTTAGAAAATACAAATTATACTGAATCAGAGCAAGAAGGAAATTTTGAATTAAGATATATACCATTAGATAATGTTGAAAATGAATTAGTTTCTAATGCTAACAAATATAGTGATGAACATGGAATTACAAAAGAAATGTTAAAGGTTATAAAAGAATATAAAGATAATAAATAAAAACACTAACTATTTAGTTAGTGTTTTTTCATTTCTAATAATTGTATGTTCAAAGTATTGTTCTTGAAACTCAGTTAATGCATTTATCGCATCATCTGAATAATATTTTCCCTCAGGAACTACAACTAATTTATCATCATCGTCATTAGTTCTATGAATTATCGCAATACAATCTCCTTCAAATTCATCAACTGGTTCAAATACACCTAATAGATAAGCATCTAATTCTTCTCCATCCCCACTAATTGTATTTGGAACATATCCATAATTAACAGGATATATAAATCCATGTTTAGGGTGTTTAGAACCAAATTTTCTATCAATTTTAATAGCTATATTATTACCTAAATATTTTTTATTTTCCATAATAACACGTATAATCAATCTTATAGAAATATTAATTAATTTCCTATTGATTGATCCCTTTCTATTTATATTTTCTTATTATACATCTAGATGTATAATAAGAA
>CADBYH010000044.1 GCA_902798815.1 uncultured Erysipelotrichaceae bacterium
TTACTTCATATTTTTATACTTCATATACATAATAATACTATATTTAAAGCATTGAACTTTAGATGCTTATAGACTTTGCGCCAGCAATTTGGTACAATAATATTGTATAGATGGAGGTTTATTAATGAAGGTTATTAGTATTAAAGAACCATTTGCTACTTTAATTAGAAATGGTGATAAAAGAATTGAAACTAGAAGTTGGAAAACGAACTACAGAGGGGAATTATTTATACATGCAAGTGGTAAAAGTTTAGCTAAAGAGTTTTTAAATAATGATTATGTTATTAATTTAATTGATGGAATAGATATGAATTATGGTAATATAATTTGTAGAGGAAATTTAGTTGATTGCGTTTATATGGATGAATCATTTTTAAATGCAATAAAGGAAGATGAAAAAGAATATAACTTAGGATTATATGAAATTGGTAGATATGCTTGGATTTTTGAAGATGTTGAGCCAATATATCCTATACCTGTGAAAGGTCAATTAAATATATGGAATTATGATGGTGAATATGAAATTATGAATACTAAAAAACATCGCTAAATTTTGACATAATAGTTGTCATGTGCTAGAATAATCATTGATTTAGGGGGAATTATATATGATAAAATTAAAGAGAACTAGCACACAAGAAGAGTTCGATAAGGGAGTAGAAGCATTAACTTCAATATTTATTGAAGAATATCCTTATTATTCAACATGGATAATTAATCACTTGGATCAATTTAAAAATGGTGAAAAACAAATTTTATCCATTAATAACGAAAATGAATTACTAGGTTATTTAATGATACATTTTTGCACAGATAAAATTGTAAAAATTAATGGTATTTATGTTTTTGAAAATAATAAGGGAAAAGGAATTGCAACTTTGGCTATAAACGAATTGACTAAATTATTACAAAAAATGGATGTACAATTAATATTTGTTCAAACAAGATTAGATAATAATGCTGTTGTTCATTTATTTGATAAAACTGGTTATAATCTAATTGGCAAGAATTTTCATCCTGTTGAATTAAAAGAAAATTGGGTTGCATGTAATAATGTTTCATCATTAGAATTTGATGAACAAAAAGTTGCATTAGAAATATATGATGGATTTACTCCTCTTTCTGAGCAAGAAGTTCAAGAATTAAGAAATGAGCACAAAGATGGAAATTTAGTTTTAAAAAAGAGAATTAAGAAAATAGGTGATTAATTTGAATAAAAAACCAATAATTGGAATTGTTGGAAAACCACAGTGTGATGATGTTATCTGGAATAAAATATGTATTAGTAATGAAATTAAAGATGCAATTAATAAAAATGGTGGAGTTGCTATTGGAATAATTCCTCAAAGCAAAATAAAACAAATAAAAGAAGGGAAACCATTTTCTTATCAAAATTATTATTTAGATGAGAAATCATTAAGTGATTTGTTTTCAACTATTGATTTATGTGATGGTATTATATTAGAAGGTGGAATTACAATTTGTGATTATGAACAAGAGATTGCCAAATATTGCATAGAAAAAAATATTCCTTTATTAGGAATATGTTGCGGATGTATTAATATGGCTCTAGCAACAGGTGGAAGTATTTCATTGGAAAACTATGATTATTTAAAAGAAAAACATTTTAGTTTGTTAAATATGGAAATGCATGATGTAATTATTGATAAAGATTCTAAACTTTATTCAATGATTAAAAAAGATAAATTTATTGTTAATAGTATTCATAAATGTAAAATAGATAATCCGGGTGCTTATTCAATAAAAGGATTTGCCAATGATAATATTATAGAATTACTTGAGTTAGACGGAAAAGGATTTAATATTGGCGTTCAATGGCATCCAGAATTTATAACTGATAAAGAAGAAGAAAATCAGATATTTAAAAAATTTATTGATTATATAATTAAAAGTAATTAATTATTTTAATATTTATATTATAAAGATGATTTTAGTGAATCATCTTTTTTAATTTATATATACATAAATATAAAATTAATTAATAAAATTAAGTGGGAGGTATATATGGAAAAAATATTAAAAGAATTGAAATTAATAATCAATAAAGAATTATATCAAAAGGGTAAAATAACATTTGAAGAATTTAAATTAGCAAACGAAAAAATAATGAAAGAAAAAGAAAATGAATATTGTAAAAACTAGAAATGAGTTATTACTTGGAAAAACCATTTTTGATATGAGTTTAAATGTTGGTTATTATGCAAGAGTATCTACTGATAAAGATGATCAATTAAATAGTTTAGAAAATCAATCTAATTATTTTAAGGAAATGATAAATGAAAATAAGAATTGGAATTTAGTTGGAGAATATATTGATGAAGGTATAAGTGGAACTAGTATAAAAAATAGAGATAATTTTTTAAGAATGATTGAGGATTCTAAAACTGGAAAACTTGATTTAATTGTAACAAAAGAAATATCTAGATTTTCTAGGAATGTAATAGATAGTATAAAATATACTGAAGAACTACTTAATAATGGAACAGTAGTGTTTTTTATAAGTGATAATATTAATACTATATATCCAGATAGTGAATTTAGGTTAACACTTATGTCATCCCTTGCTCAAGATGAGGTAAGAAAACTTTCTGAAAGAGTTAAATTTGGAATTAAAAGAATGATTAAAGATGGGAAAGTAATTGGTGGTAATTTAACTGGTTATTATAGAAAAGATGGGAGAATGATTATTAATGAAGAAGAAAGACCAATTATTGAAACATTATTTAATTTATATGTAACCGGAAAATACTCATTTGAAAAAATAGCGGACATTCTATACAAAAAAGGATACAAAAATAAAAATGGAAAAATCTATTCTGGAACTACTCTAAAAAAATTTCTAACTAACCCTAGATATAAGGGTTATTATACAGCTAATTTAACTAAAGTAGAAAGTTATAAAACTCATAAAAAGATTAAAGTACCAAAAGAAGAGCATATAATTTATAAAACAGATTTAATTGAACCAATAGTATCTGAAGAATTATGGGATAAAGCAAATATGTTATATGAAAAAAAGCATAAAGCAAGAAATACTCATATAACAACTAATCAAAAAGTAATAGATGAATCAAAATATACATTTAAACTAATCTGCAATGAACACAATGAAATATTTGTTAGATGTGCTGGATCAAATAGAAGAAGTAATCCTACTTGGGTATGTAAGAAATATAAAAATGAAGGAGTGCTAGTTTGCGAATCTCCGATTATTAGAGAGAAAAAGCTAGATGAATTAATTGAGAATTTAATAAGCAAATATATGAAAGAATATTTAGTAGATACAACTAATGAAATGATTAAACTTTATAATGAAGTTTTAATAGTATCAAACAATAAATTAAAAATAGATTTAGAAAACAAACTTGAAGAATTAATGAATCATAAAGATAAATTAATTAATTTAAATTTATCTAAAATTATTTCAGACGATGATCTAAAAAATAAACTAAATAAGAATGAATTAGAGATAAGTAAAATAAATACTGAGCTAAAAAATATCAAAGAAGATATTGATATATCATCAAATATGAACAATATAGAAAAAGAAATAAAAAATATTATAAATGTTAAATATAATCTAAATATTTTTGTTAATTTATTAATAGATAAAATTATAATTAAAAAGTTAGACACTAGATATAAAATGAATTTAAAAATATATTTTAAAGATGGAAATATAAAAGAAGTTTTATTTGAAAATTAATAATATGTCGAACTTATTTTTTTAGCCAGAAATCCCGCTCCCGAGAACCC
>CADBYH010000045.1 GCA_902798815.1 uncultured Erysipelotrichaceae bacterium
GAAATATAAAAAGTTTAGTGATGTAGTAGGTAAAACTTTTGATGTAAATGGATATAAAGTTATTCCTATATATCATCCAAGTCCCATATCACCAATGAGTTATAAAGGTAATATAGAAATATTTAAAAATATAAAAATATAAAGGAGTTGATTCTCATGAATGAAAATAAAACTAATATAAATTGGTTGATAACAATTTAGTCAAGACCAAGTTAAAATTGAGGTGGTATTTATGACATTGAGGGAACAGTTAGAAAAATATATTCCTTATGATGAACAAGAAGAAAGAGATAAAGAACAGATGTTAAAATTCATAAATGATTATGATGATGTTTTGACTAGAAATAATATATTTGGTCATTTTTCGGCATCTGCATTTGTTGTAAATAAAGAAAGAACAAAAATGGTTGTTGTTTATCATATTATAAATGATGGTTGGATTTATCCAGGAGGTCATGCTGATGGTGAAGAAGATTTGTTATCAGTTGCTGTTCGTGAAGTTGAAGAAGAGACTGGATTAAAAGTTAAAGTATTAGATAATAATATATATTCTATTCAATCAGCGCCTGTAAAAGGGCACATTAAACGTGGTAAGTATGTTTCAGCACATTTACATTTGGATGTTTTATATATCATGGAAGCTGATGATACTATCCCACTAGTATATCGAGAAGATGAATCAAAAGGAATTAAATGGATTCCTTTTGAAGAAGCAGATAATGAAACAATGTGTGATTTTATTAGGCCAATACATAAAAAACTTATTAAGAAGTTAAACGATAGATAGGAGTTGATCCAAATGAACGAAAATAAAACTAATATAAATTGGTTGATATTGATTTAGTCAAGCCATTCATGAAACTCTTATAAAATAAGGAAAAACTAACTGTTTAGTAATTACATTTTTTGATAAATAATTACTAAAATGTAACAAAAAAATTTAAAAAGGTACCAAAAACAGCATAGTATTTGATACTTGATATTGACGGTTAACCTAATATAAAAGAGGTGATATTATGAACATTGAATTTATTAGTGATGCATATACTGAAGATGGTTTAAAATTACCTATGGTTCATTTTGAAAGCAAAGAAAAAGATATTTGTGTTATATGTGTTCATGGTATGTGTGGAACAATTATAGATAATTATTTTGCTACTGTTTGGGGTAAATATTTATCTTCAAACAATATTGGATTCATCTATGAACATAATAGGGGACATTCAATTGAAAATGATATTGTTATGAAAGACGGTTCTTTTAAAAGATGCGGATGTATGTATGAAATATTTGAAGATTGTACTTATGATATTGATTTAGCAATAAAGACTGCTAAAGAAAAAGGATATAAAAGAATCATTTTATTAGGACATAGTTACGGATGTAATAAGATAATATATTATTACTATAAAAAGCACCCTAATATTTTAGGTATTATATTAGCAAGTGCTCCAGATATGGTAGGTTCACATATGTTAGCTCAATCATATGATTATAGTGAATTAATAACTGAGGCAAAAAATAATATTGATAATGGTGAACCAACTAAATTACTTCATAAAATGATTGAAGATTATATGTATATGAGTTCACAAACATATTATAATTGGTTTAATGAAAATTCTAATCTTGATAATCTTCCAACTGTTAGAAACAATAATAAATGGAATCAATTTGAATCCATCAATGTTCCAGTTTTAACATTTTCAGGCTCTAATGAGGAAGATTACTATTTACAATTAGATTTGTTAAAAGATAAAGCAATAAACTGCAATGATTTTGAAAGTCAAATAATAGAAAATGCTGGACATACATATAACGGAAAAGAAGAAGAAATCGCAAAATTGATTTTTGAATGGATAAATAAAAAAAATTAAGGAGTTGATCCAAATGAATGAAAATAAAACTAATATAAACTGGTTGATAACACTTTATACAAACTCTTCCTTAATTCCTTATATTTAAAGGCTTTGCGAGATTCTAGATCTTGCGTTTTTTTATAAAAAAAGGAAAAAAATTTCAAATTTAATAAAAAAACATTAAAACCACCCGGTTTTTGCATAGGAATTGGATAGGTGGTAACGTAAGGGGAAACCCCTTATAAAACAAGTAAAAAATCATTATTATTAGATATATATTCGATTTTTTAAAAATTTTTTATTTTATATTTAATCAGAATATAGTAATCTTGCGATTAATCTAAACTATAGAAAAGTATGGTATAATTATAGAGGTGATAAAATGAAAAAATTAAATTCAAATCATTTAAAGCTAATCGCAATAATTGCGATGACAATAGATCATTTAACTTGGTTAACATTTCCAGGATGTCAAAAAATATGGTATGTAATGTTACTTCATATTGTTGGAAGATTAACAGCTCCAATAATGTGGTTTTTCATCGTAGAAGGGTATAATCATACCCATAATTTAAAAAAATATTTAATAAGATTATTTTTATTTGCATTTATTTCTCATTTTGCTTACTGTTTAGCGTTTGGTATACCGTTTATACCTAACTCTATATTTAATGGAACAAGTGTTATGTGGTCTCTTGCTTGGGCAGTAGTACTTCTTGCCATATTTGATAGTGAGATAAATGAAAAGTTAAAAGTGTTATTAATGATTTTAATATTTGTAATAACATTTCCATCAGATTGGAGTTGCATAGCTGTATTTTCAATAATATTTATGAATAAATATAGAGGCAATTTTAAAAAACAAATGATAATGATGATGCTTGGAACATTAATGTATGCAACTGTTTATTTTATTTTCCTAGATAAAGTATATGGATTGTTGCAATTGTTTACTTGTTTAACTATTCCAGTATTATATTTATATAATGGTGAAAGAGGTAAAGTAAATCTGAAATATTTATTTTACATATATTATCCATTGCATTTAATAATTATTGGAATTATAAGATTAGTAATATATGGAAATATACCAATAATTTTTAAATAATGATTGTTCGGAAGATTAAGATATTACGATGTTCGGAATGTTCTTGCAATCAAGAACAATCAAATATTTCATTCTATCCGAAAAATAAGACTAAAAATGTGGTATAATATTTTTGAGAAAAACGGAGGAATGATAAAGTGAAGAAAAAATTATTATTGAGTTTATTAATTGTATTAGCATTATTTGTTATTACAGGATGTGGTAAAAGTGATAGTAAAGGATCATCTAGTGATAATTTACATAAATTAGAATTTGTAGATATGAGATATAATGAACCAAAGAATTATTCTAAAAAAGAACCTATTGAAGATGATAATAAAAGTATAGGATTATATTATTATAAAAATACTTCATTAGCAAATGTAGATAGTGAATATGAAGAAGTAACTATAAATGGTATTACATGGAAGAAATATCATGCTACAGATATGGGAGTATATGATACATATGATTATATATATAATAACGGTTTGTATAGAATAGAACTAAATGCTGTTGATAAATATGCCGATGAATTTAATGAATTTATGAAAGATGTATCTTTTGAATAAGTGGAGGTTTTTAAAATGAATAAGAAAGTATTTTTAAGTTTATTAGCAATAGTAATGGTATTTACAATTACAGGATGTGGTAAAAGTGATGAAACTAAGGAAACAAAATCTAAAAATAAAACTTATGAATGTAGGTATAGTAAGGATGATACTGCTGAGGGGAAAAGATATCTAACAAAATATTTAATAGAATTAAATGATAAAAATGAAGCCGAAGTTTATACACTGATTACAGGTTTTTCTAATTATGGAAGTGAAACAGATGGATATAAGGAATATTGTAATGGCTTAAAAGATAACAAACAAAAAGATTTATTGGAAAAGTATAAAGATATAGTTGATATGAAAGTTGTTTGTGATTCCAAAAACAATTATGAAGCATATGTATTAAAAGAATACCAAGTTAAAAAAATAAAAGGAATAGATGATTTTAATTCTATTTACAAATTTCTTGAACCATATATTAAAGAAGATGGAACTTTTGATTTAGAAAGTTGGAAAAATTATTTTAATACAGATTCTCTAAAAGCAGGAAAATATTCATGTGATTTCTAAAAATGAGTGGTTGGAAAATTTATTCTTTTACGAACAATTGCAATATTAAGATATTACGATTTACCATATGACCTGGCAACTGTAACTCAAAAACTGATGTTGCAATAACTAACCCCCAAAAAATGATTTAAAAATGGACGGAATTATACTAAATTTCGTCTTTTTTATGCTATAATCAAGTAGAAATGGAGTGATTCCTATGGATAATAAAACAAACATTAACTGGTTGTCCTGTATTTATGGCGACCATCACTTTAACCCTTATAAAATGGGAACTTTTAAGAAATGAGATCTTGCAAGTTTTAATAAAAAAAGAAGAAAAATTAAGAGAAACAAGTTAAAATATACTTATTTTTGAGAGGAATTGTGGTACTGGCTTGTAATATGCCGACACATTTAATATTTATAAAAAGAGGTGAAATAATGAATATTAGAAAGGTTAATATAGATGATTATAAAGATGTAATTAATTTGTATAAGCAATTATTTGATGCCGAAAAAGTTTTTGATGATAATATAGTGAGAACATATAAAGTTGACGAAAAAGAAGAGAAAAAAATAAAAAAAAGGATTAAATCTAGAAAAGAAATCTTTTTAGTAGCGGAAATTGATAATAAAATTGTTGGTTTAATAGATGGATATATAATAGAAAGTATTTATTATAAGGAGAAGATATCATATCTTGATCATTTATGTGTAGACGAAAAATATAGGAATAATGAGATTGGTTCAAATCTAATTGAAAGGTTCAGTGAAATATCGAAAAAGAAAGGTGCTAGTTATATAAAACTAAATGCTTTTGAGAAAAATATACCTGCGGTTAACCTTTATAATAAGCATGGATTTGAAAGTTACTCAATTTATTATATGAAGAAAATTTAAGTAAAAGGGGTTGATCCAAATGAATGAAAATAAAACTAATATAAATTGGTTGATATTGATTTAGTCTAGCCATTCATGAAACTCCTATAAAATAAAGGAAAAGTAAGTGTTTAGTAATTACTTTTTTTAATAAATAATTACTAAAAAGTATAAAAAACATCTAAAAAATAGTCAAAAATAGCATAGTATTTGATACTTGGTATTGACGGTTAACCTAATATAAAAGAGGTGATATTATGAAAGTATATTTAGTAAGACATGGGCAATGTGAATCTAATGTTATAGGTAGATATAACTTTGTTGATGAAGATATAAATGAAACAGGAATTAAACAAGCAGAAGATTTAAGAGAGAAGATAAAAGATATTAATTATGATATAGTAATATCATCTCCATTAGTTCGTGCTCTTCATACTGCAGAAATTATTAATGCCAATAACAAAGAAATAATTACAGATGAAAGATTAGCAGAGAGAAAACATGGTTCTTTAGAAGGTAAATCAGTTGAGGTTACTGATAGAGAAGAATATTGGAATTATTATACTGATGTTAAATATGGTACTGAAGAAAGAATTCCTGATTTATGTAATCGAGTAAAAGAATTTTTAGATGAACTTAAAACAAAAGATTATAATAGTGTATTAATAGTAGCACATAGTGGAGTATCAAAGGCATTTTATGTATATTTTAATGGTATTCCTGAAGATGGAAAAATGCTTAGTTTAGGACTTAAAAATACTGAAGTTAAAGAATATGAATTATAATTATTAAGGAGATTTTATGATAACAAGTTTAATTGAAAATGAACTTAAAAAATATGAAAAGAATATAAGTAATATCAAAGAAAATAAAACTATCGATTGTGTTACTATTTTTTCTAGTTCTAATGAAGATTATGATATCTTAAATAAAGAATTATCTGATAATAGAATAATTGATGAAATGTCTAGTGGGAATTTATATTTATTAAATAATCCGATAGAAACTATTTATGGTGAATTATCTTTTATAAAAGTTAGAAAGTATGATGATAATTACAATAATTATCGAATTTCAGTAGATTTTGTTGTTGATGATTATGAAGATTTTAAAAATAAAATAAATAATCCAGTTATAAAAAAATATGATACATTTGAATTAATACAATTTAAAAATGATGATAGCATAATTAATATAATTAGTTTAAGTGCAAAAGATGATTATAAAATATAAAGGAGGTAATCCAAATGAATGAAAATAAAACGAATATAAACTGGTAAGTTCCGCCTTATGTTAAACCATCAACAAACCATTTATTTATAAGACTTTTATTCGTTTTTCTTTTTACATTTTTAGGGTAAAAAATTACTAAAAATTGAAAGAAATAGGGGTAGTTCCGATATAAGTTAACAATATTAAAAAGAAAGGAGAATTTTAGATGGAAGATAACGATTTAATAATATACAAAAATAGCGATGGAAATATAATTGTAGATGCAATATTTAAAGACGAAACTTTATGGCTTACACAAAAAGGAATGTCAAAGGTTTTTGATTGTAGTACAGATAATATTTCATTACATTTAAAAAATATTTTTAACTTGATGAAAATTCAGTTGTCGAGGATTCCTCGGTAACTGCTTCTGATGGTAAAAATTATAAAACTAAAATTTATAATTTAGATGCAATAATAGCTGTTGGTTATAGAGTTAATTCCAAAAAAGCTACAGAGTTCAGGATTTGGGCAACAAAAGTATTAAAAGAATATATGACTAAAGGTTTTGCTTTAAATGATGAGAGATTCATTAGAGGAAACAAATACGATAGCAAATATTTTGATGAATTATTAGAAAGAATTAAAACAATTCGAGTTAGCGAAAGAATGGCATATCAAAAAATAACGGATTTATTTATTGCTACATCAACTGATTATAATCCAAAATCAGAAGAAGCATATACTTTTTTTAAAATAGTACAAAACAAATTACATTATGCTATTTCTGGACATACTGCTGCTGAACTTATTTACAGTAGAGCAGATTCAAATAAAGAACATATGGGATTAACAAATTGGAAAAATTCTCCTGATGGTTTAATATATAAATATGATGTAAGTATTGCTAAAAATTATTTAAATAAAGAAGAGTTAGAAAAATTGAATGATTTAACAAATATATTTTTAGTATTTGCAGAAGATGAAGCAAAGGAAAGACATATAATGACTATGCAAGATTGGATAAATGCAACAGATGATTTATTAAAATTTAGAAGAAAGAAAATACTAGACAATTCAGGAAGTATTTCTCATAAGCGAGCAGTAGAAAAAGCAGAAAGCGAATATGAAAAATATAGAGTAATACAAGATCAAGAATATGTTTCATCTATGGATAAATTTTATAATAAGTATTTGAAAGAAAATAATAAGAAGGAAAATTAAAAACTTGTACTTAAAAAAGGAGTAATTATGAACAAGAAATTAATTAAAGAATTTTTAATAATAACATTTACAATAATGCTAGTATTTTGGGGTGGATGTGCTTTTATTAGTCAATTTTATAATTTTACAGTTAATAATCTTTATTTAAGAATTATGCATATTATTGGTGGTTTTTCACCAACCATTGCTTCTTATATATCACTTAAAAGAAATAATAAAGTTAAAAATTTTAAAGAGTGGTTAAAGATAATATTTGATTTAAAACATAATATTTGGACATATCTTTTAGTCATTTTATTTGTATTTATTTATTATATTATTGGTTGCACAATAAATGGATTTGAAATTGGCGCACCAATATTTATGATTATAATCATTTTACCAATGATGTTAGTTGGTGGAGGAAACGAAGAAGTTGGTTGGCGAATGATTTTACAACCAGAATTAGAAAAAAAATATGGTTTTAATTTGGCAACGATTTTTACTGCTATTATTTGGTGGATATGGCATTTACCATTATTTTTTATAAAAGGTACTGCCAATGGTAACATGAATTATTTTCTTTTTGGAATTATGTGTTTAACATTATGTTATGCCTTAGCAACAATAAAAAAAGTATCAAAAGGTGTTTTTCCTTGTATATTAACACATTGTTTAATAAATGGGTTGTCTGCAATTTTTGTATTTAATTACAGTTTTATTAGTTGCTGTATAAGTTTGGTTATAACAATAATAGTATCAATTATAGTTTTAAATATGAATAGTAAAACACGATATAATAATTAATATATCTAATAAAAGGAAGTGATTAAAGTGTCAAATGAAGAAAAATTAACTAAAGTCGGAATTAACTGGTTGGTGACAATTTTTGCAACACTTTTTAGAAACACTTATAAAATAAGGCTTTGTGAGTATTAACATCTTACATATTTAATATAAAAAATTAATAAAAATTGATAAAAATAGACAAAAATAGTGATTTTTGTGTTAGCATTTAGGGGTTGGTATTCCTATGCAACACTTAAATAAATAGAGGTGAAAGATTATGAAAGATAAGTATATAATAATACATGGAAGTTTTGGTTCAAAGGATGGTAACTGGTTTCCATGGTTAAAAAGTAAATTAAGTGATAAAAATGTAGAGGTGCCTCAAATGCCAGTTGGTGTAGGTAATCAAAATTTTGAGAATTGGTCTAAGGTTTTAGATGAATTAAAAATAGATGAGAATACAATTATAATTGCCCATAGTATTGCACCTATATTTGTATGTAAATATTTGATAACAAAAAAAATTAAAGTTAAAAAACTTATATTTGTTTGTGGATTTAATAATTATCTTGGAATTGATCCTGACTTTGATGCTGTTAATGAACCAATGTTTATAGATAATTTAGAAGATATTAAAATATATTGTAATAACATTATTTGTTTTTATTCAAATAATGATCCTTATGTTAAATTTGATGTAGAAAAATCATTTGCTGATACAATCTCAAATGAACAGTATATAATTGAAAATGGTGGACATATAAATGCTGAAAGTGGCTATACAGAATTTGAAGAAATATTAAAAGTAATATAATTAAAGGAGGTAATACTCATGAATGAAAATAAAACTAATATAAACTGGTTGATTTCAATTAGTTTAAACCCCTTTGAAAAGTATTGTAAAATAAGGAAATACTCAAAATAACATCTTACATGTTTTATATAAAAATATGTTAAAATTGGTAAAAATTAATAAAATATAACTATTTTTAATACAAAATAGTAGAGGAATTAGTAAGGTGATTACGCCACCTAATAATAAAAAATTGAGGTGAAATAGATGAATACAATGATAATAAGTGCATTCCCTGGATGCGGTAAAACATATATATCTGAAAATCAAACTAGTTATAACTATAAAGTTATGGATAGTGATAGTAGTAAATTTGAAAAACATGATGGATGGGAAATTGAATATGTAAATCATATAATAAGTAATATAGGAGAGTATGATTTTATATTTATAGCTCAATATCCTAAAGTTTTAGAATTGTTAAGTGAAAATAATATACCATTTGTTGTAGTAGCACCTGATAATAGTGATAGTTTATCAATGAAAGAAAGGCAATTAATAAAACAACAATGGTTTGGTAGATTTTTATTAAGAAATAATTCACATATTAAAAACTTAGAACGTTGGATTGAAGAGTTGAAGGTAAACTATGATAATTGGACTAGTTATGAACATTTAACTGAACATAATCCCTCTGAATTGGTTTTGTTAAAAGAAAATGAATATTTGAGTGATAGAATTCAATATTTATATTCAAAAAAGGAAGAAGGACAATATAAAAGGAGGTAATCCAAATGAATGAAAATAAAACGAACATTAACTGCCTGCCTTGTATTTATACTGTACATTGCTTAAACGCTTATAAAATGGGACTTTTTAGCAAATGAGATCTTGCAAGTTTTAGTAAAAAAGAAAGA
>CADBYH010000046.1 GCA_902798815.1 uncultured Erysipelotrichaceae bacterium
AAAACAATTTTATATTATTGGTCTTTATGTGTCAATTTTTTATTTCTTATTTGGTATTTTTTTCCATAAAAACGGATTTCCTAACTTTAATTAAATTTATTTTCATAAATTAAAACTAAAAGTTTAAATTCAATTTACCTCTTTTTTTGTTACTGTTGAAAAAATTATATAACTATGTTAATATTATATATAATAAACATAACAGGAGGATATAAGTATGTATAATGAAGAAAGACATCAAATAAGAAAGCGGAGACTCTATGCAATAGCTGAGTGCCTTAAGGAGGGGTTGGATACAAAACAAATATCAGAAGAACTAAGAGTGTCAAGAAGGACTATACAGAAAGATATAAAATACATACGAGAAAATCAAGATTAGTAGGTCAAATGACCTACTTTTTAAATTTTAAAAAAATAAGTAAAATGAAGGTATATAAATTACATTGATTGAAAATAAAAAGGGATTAAAATGGATTTTAATAAATACTTTTAAAATTATATTGCATTGATATTACATTAATTTTATTAAAATAAACCTTGTAAATTATTGATATTGCAACATTTACAAGGTATTAATGTTTGGTGCAGATGTCAAAAAAGTACCCCCTTTTCAAAGCCTCTATTTCTGCGAAAAAATCGACCTGTAACTCTCGTTGGGTCTCCTAATTGGGTCTCCATGAGATAAAAAAATGTTTAAAACAGAGTATTTTCAGTGCTTACATAGATTTACTATGAACCTATAGAAATAACATTAAATATTTATAAAATCATTTTTTAGTTTGGATAGGTAGGTTTTTAATCGAAAAATAGAACAAGGTATACAACCTTGCTCTATTTCTATGCTTAAAAGTCTTCACTTGGTACTATTATTCCATATCCACTTGAAACAGGTGTATTCTTATTGATTTCCATTAGGTTATTATTGTCTAATTCGTGGGTATATTCTATCAATTTGTTATAATTCTTTCGTGGTGCTGGTGTTTCTGCTAATATAGTCCTTTTACCTAAACCGCTACTACAAGCGAAAGTGTCTCCCTTTTTATGATTATACTTTGATATATGAAGTGTTATTTGATTTCTACTATTGTAACTTAATGAAAATTTTAAATAGTTTTCAGTATCTAATTCTATACACTTCATTAAAGTTTTTTCTCCGTGGGTCAAGAAATAGTGAGTGTCTAGTTGCCAGTTATTAGAACAAGCATTGTTTATCTTTTGTATCTGTTTTGTTAATATTTTTGGCATTGTTATTTGCTCCTTTCATATACTTCTTCTAATTTAATTGAATACTGCTATTCCTTACAATTTCTGTTTATTCATAAGATGTGCATTAATTTTTTCAAAAATAAATAATAAGTACCCATGAAGAAAAATCGAAAAAAAGGGCAAAATATTCGCAATAAAATAGTAATTTGATAATAGATAGAATTACAGCCATTGAGTTTTTAGGCTCAATGGCTGTTATGCAAGCTACGTTTAAATCGTTTTTTGAAGTAGTTAATCATATATACGAATTATGTTATAGAATAGGGCTACTTCCATAATCTATATCTTCATATACCTTTAGGTAGCACCTTATCAATAATTCACTTCCTCTAGGTGTTACTACTGCAACAACATTAGTATAATATGGTTTTAGATTATTAATGTATTCGTCTAGTGCATTTATATCAAGTAATACTTGATGTTTCATTTCATATACTTTGGAATTTTTATCTTTCATTTTTACATTAGAACAATATATATTAGTATTGTTAGGTAATGTAGTTAATACTGCTTTATCTATCTTTAGAATTTTGCCCTCTATAAGAGAGTTATTAGATTTGAATACTTCATTTGTCAACAGGTCTCTTATAACTTGTTTGTCTGTTATTATATCGACAGAGGTTATAAGTTCTTCCACAAATCCATGTCTTATTAGTAGCCTTTGTATTTCCGGTGTGTTCAGTTCTTCTTCTGTACCGAAAAACTATATATCGTTCCACAGTATCTTCCTTGGTATAGTCTTCTAGTTTTATGTTTTTTAGTCTATCAATTACTTCTTTATAAGTTATAGGTTGTTGCTCACTCATAATATTCCTCCTCATTTTACTTCATTTTAAAGCCAATTATTTGTTTTGTTTTCACTTCATTAATTATAGGTATGTGTTGTTTCTTTATAATCTTACTCTTGTCATTACTATATACATAATTCTTTATAATTTGTTGGGCTAGGCTCTTTATATATCTACAATTTCCAAAGTCTGTATTTTTCTTTGCAGTTTCTATATTTTTTATTACTTCTTTGTCTGCCTCTGGGTCTAGTTTTAATTTATATGGTTCTAATTCCTTATATAATACACTTTTTAGGGTATCTGTTGTATAATCTGTAAATTCTAGTTTTATACTTATTCTTGATTTCATTCCGCGGGTTAATATTTATCATATCTTCAATTTCTTGCCTATAACCTGCAAATATGATTATATTATCTGGGTTCTCCATATATTTTAAAAGTTCTGTTAGTGCCT
The DNA here is from genome assembly GCA_902798815.1 of uncultured Erysipelotrichaceae bacterium. Classification (GTDB taxonomy): domain Bacteria; phylum Bacillota_I; class Bacilli_A; order RF39; family UBA660; genus UBA3789. Next base: position 2,509 of record CADBYH010000046.1, read on the forward strand.
CTTGCATATAAGGGTTTCCGTTTTCATATCCTGTACTTGCTATTTGGTATGCCTCGTCTATGAATAAAATACCACCTTTTGCCTTATCTAATACTTCTCTAGTTTTTCTTCTAGTCCAGCCTACATATTCGCCCATTAGGTCATTTGGTAATACCTCTGTAACTTTATCTTTTTTAATAATACCGTTTTTATAAAATTCTTTTGCTATTAGTCTTGCAACTGTTGTTTTTCCTGTTCCGTGGGTTCCCTAAAAAACACATATTTAGGTTTTCTTTTGGTATATTAGGGTTATCTTTTCTTGCTTGCTGATTAAATGTAGCAAATTTTATTATTTTATCTATTTCGTCCTTGATATACTCTAGTCCCACTAATTCTGAAAGTTCATTATTTGGCTTGTTTGATTTTTTATTTGTATCTTCTAATACAGGAATATCTGTTATTTGTAAACTCTTTTTACTAGAAGATATATAAGACTTTAAAGATTTAGAAAACATATATTGTAGACACATTTCGTCCGTTTTATAAGTTTCTGTCTTTAGGTTTCTTGTAATCAATGTTTTTAACTCTTTAATATCTATATCTGTTGGTATTTCATTGTGTTTATACCTATCTAATAGTCTATTGTTAATGATAATATAAGAATGTACAAAAAATCAAATTTAAAAATGTACAAAAATGTACATAGTTAAATTGAAAAAAGTACATTCTTTTTTGTTATAC
>CADBYH010000047.1 GCA_902798815.1 uncultured Erysipelotrichaceae bacterium
GCTTTATCAAGCTTCTTAATATCAACACCATCTATTGTAATAAGTCCTTTATCATATTCATACATTTTACATAATAAATTAAATATTGTAGTTTTTCCAACCCCACTTTTTCCAACAAATGCCACTGTTGAATTAGACTTAACTTTAAATGATAAATCTTTAAATATATCTTTATCTTTATTATATCCAAAAGAAACATCCTTAAATTCAAAATCTCCATTTACTTTATCTAAATGCTCTTTACCAAATTTCTCTTTTGGAAAATCTTTTCCTTTTATAATATCTTTTATTCTTGAAGAAGATAAATTAAAATCCTTAAGTCCTTCCAATAAATAACTAAAAGAATTAACTATATAACCAACTCTACCCATATAATTATGTACAACAATTGCAATCGCAATAGTAATATCTCCAACAAATATTAAAAATACAAGTAAACATATTAATAATAAGTCAAATAAATCACGTAGACAACCTGTTAATAATAAGTACTTTCTATTTACTTTACCCATTTCATATCTAGAATTATTTAAATGAATTAATTTGCCATGTAATTCTCTTAAAAAACTCTTTTCAGCACTTAACATTTTAATATCTCTTACACCACGTACTAATTCACCAACGAATCCCGATACTTTTTCATTTTCTTTTCTAAAAATCTTATCTTTTTCATTTTGAAATGAAATACGTCTTTGTTCAAAAAATCCAATTACTAATATCATAACTATTAAGAATAAAAATATTCTATAATCAATTATTAGTACAGCAATAAATATACCTATATTTGTAATAATATCTAATAAATGAAAATTTAGAATATTAAATACGTCTGCAATCTTAGTTGTATCATTAGTAAGTCTTTGTATAAATACACCTGATGAGTTTTCATCAATTGAAGAATTCTTTAATTTTAATATAGACTTTCCTAGATCAAGTTGAAGTCTAACAAATGTTTCACGATAAGTAGTTTGAGCAAAATATCTACATAAAAAACTTATTACATTACGAATATTTTCAACTATATATAATATTATTGCCACAATCAAAACTTGAAACAATTTATTAGCAGTCAAATTAACTATAATATTTGCACTTATTATTGGAACAACTATACTTATCGCTATCTGAATAATATTACAAAGCATAAAACCAATAATTTTCATTTTTTCATTCTTTGCATATATCCAAGCAAATTTTAAGTTAGACCAAACTTCCTTTAAAAATTTCATATAAACCCCTCCTCAAAAGATACTCTTATTATACTATAATATCAAATATTTATTTAAACAAAAACGACTTCGTAAAAAAAGTCGTTTTTTATGATATTTTTTCATCAATTATATGTAAAACATTTTCTCTAATATTATCATCTTTCACTTCATTTATTATTTTAGATAAATTAGCCATGACTATTAATTTTTCAGCATCTTTCTTAGAATAACCATGAGTCATTAAATAAAATAGCTTTTCCTCATCAACTCTACCAGATGATACCCCATGTGACCCAACAACATCTTCTTCATGACATAACATCTGTGGAAGACTTCTACTTACAACTCCATCAGAAAGTAAAATAACATTTTCATTTTCCTCCCCAACTGCATTAGTTGATCCTTCTATAAAATCTATAGTTCCTCTAAATATCTTTTTAGAATTACCATCAAGTACTCCTTCTACCCTCATTGTATTATTAGATTTTTCTCCTATATTATTTAGATAATAATTCATATCAACTATATCATTATCAAAACCTAAATAAATAGAATTTAAATTATTAACTGCATTTTTATAAACATTACTAAAAACATTATTAACTTTTACACACGAACCAATATCAATAATATTATGAGTTATAGATGAACACTCTAAAACATCATTTTCTATTGAAATAAAATTATTAGATTTATCATTTAATAAATTTATATAAGTAATACTTCCCATAGAATTTTTATTAGATTTAGTATTTTCAACTAAATAATGAAAATGCTTATTACTATCTTTAGATTTATAAATAATAATAAAATCACAAGAAGAATTTTCTTCATAATTAAAATTAATTTTATCAACCAAATTATCATTATTAGAAAAATCATATTCTAATATAACTGTATTATCAATTTTTTTATCTTTAGGAATGGTAATATTAAGTTCCAAATATTTATTAAACTCTAATCCAATTTTAGAAGAAATATGATTACTAATAACATTTTTTTCTATCTTAATATTTTCACTATCTGTAATTAAATAGTCATTAAAATTAGTAATAATAGGTATATCTAAATTTATTTTTAAATCATTTACCTTAAAATTATTAGTAGTTTTTACTGGTAATTTATTTAATATATATTCCATAAAATCACCTACCCTATAGTCCCTTCAAGTTCTAAGTCAATTAATCTATTCATTTCAACTGCATATTCAACAGGGAATGCTTTTGCAATAGGTTCTGCAAAACCTCTAACTATTAATCCCTTGGCATCTTCTTCCGAAAAACCTCTAGTCATTAAATAATAAATTGCTTGTTCACTTATTTTTCCTATTTTTGCCTCATGTGAAAAAACAACATCATCAGATTCTATTGTATTAACTGGAATTGTATCACTTCTTGATATACTATCTAACATTAATGATTCACAAGATAAAGATAGCTTTGACCTTTTAGCTTTCTTTTTTACATGTACATTACTTCTAAAAGTACAAATACCTCCATCTTTTGAAATTGATTTAGCATTTACAACTGTACTAGTTCTTGGAGCATTATGAATAACTTTAATTCCTGTATCTAGATTTTGTCCTTTACCTGCAAATGAAATATTTAAAAAATCACATTTTGCTCCTTCACCATTTAACACACTTAATGGATAAAGCATTGATACTTTAGATCCAAAAGAACCCATAATCCACTCTATCTTTCCACCTTCAGATACATAACATTTCTTAGTATTAAGATTTAACATATTCTTAGACCAATTTTCTATTGTAGAAAATCTTAAATAAGCATTCTTTTC
>CADBYH010000048.1 GCA_902798815.1 uncultured Erysipelotrichaceae bacterium
TTGTTTCAAAAGAAGATGAATTAGAAAGTGGAAGTATAAGCACACAAAAGATTTTTAACGAAAGCTTTTGTAAGGAAAGAAATATTTTTATATATGACCACTATACTGATGATGGAGTTTCAGGAGCAACCTTTGATAGACCAGACTTCAATAGAATGATAAAGGACATTGAAAACAAAAAAATAAATATGGTAATTGTAAAAGACTTATCTAGGTTTGGAAGATTATCAAGTCAAATATCTTATTATTTGGAAGAATACTTTATTGAAAAAGGTGTAAGATTTATAGCTGTAAATGATGATATTGATACAGGAAATGCAGAGTCATCTGAAGAAATAACACAATTTAAAGCATTTTTTAATGAATGGTTTTTACGAGATACTTCAAAGAAAATAAGAAATGGTAAAAAGACAAGAGCAAAAGAGGGAAAAGTAATGACTACTTATCCTACTTATCGGATATAAGAAAGATCCATTAGACCATAATCATTATTTACCTGACCAAGATACTGCACCGATAGTTAGAAGAATATTTATGTTGGCCAGAAATGGAAAAACACCGACAGAAATAGGGAAAATTCTAACAGATGAAAAAGTTTTAGTTCCATCAGAAATTTGTCGGAAATAACCATACTAGAAAAAATGGAATAAAACGAGGTTGGAATAGAAACACAGTAAAAAGAATATTGCAAAATATAACTTATCTAGGAAGTGTATCAAATGGAAATGTCAAGAAAATCAATTATAAAAGTAAGAAAGTAATGATAATGCCAATGGAAGAAAGAATAATTGTAGAAGATATGCACGAACCATTAGTTGATAAGGAAACATTCAATATAGTACAAGATTTGATAAAAAGTAGAACAGGAGTAAGAACAAAGTCTTATGATTGGCTATTAAAAGGATTACTAACTTGTAAAGAATGTGGAAAGAAATTAAGTATAGTACCACAAAAACATCCTAACAAAACTACTTTTTATGTAAGGTGCAATACTTATGCTTGTAATACTCATTTACATTTGTGTACTCCACATAGTAATAATTTAGAAAAATTAACAAACTATGTGATAGAGCAAGTAAAAATAAGATGTAAAGAGTTTTTAGATGAAAACAAGTATATGCAAGTTGCTAATTCTTCCAAAGACAAAATCTTAAAAGATAGGTTTAACTTTAAGAATGAAATTCTAGTTTTAGAGAAGAAACTAAAAGACATTGATAAAATGATAGACAAATTGTACGAAGATAAGTGCAAAGGTTTATTTGAAGATGAAGATTTTACAAGACTTTACTCAAAACAAATTGAAATGAGAAAAGATACTAACGAAAGAATTAAATGTTTGCAGAAACAAATAGAAAACGAAGATTCTTCTGTAGATATAAATAAACTTGTGAAAGACTTTGTAGAACTAAAAGAAATAACAAGAACAATGATGGTTTCTTTAATAGATAGAATAGAAGTGTCAGAGGATAAAGAAATTACAATATATTATAAATTCAATATTTTAAATATGAGAAAATTAAATGATGAAGAAAAACTAATAAATGTTGGCTAGATAAAAAAATAGTCATAACAGAATATGATAACAATCGTTATTTTATTAATATTAGCTGGAATTTCAATATTAGCATTAATACATAGTGGATTAATAAAAAAGGGATCAAAAGCAAAAGAGGAATATGAAAATTCTCAATATAAAGAAAATATGATATTGTCAGAATATGAAGAAAAAATAAGTGGAACAAGATCAGATAATATAAATACATTATCAAATATAAATATATATGTAGATGATATAAAAAAGAAACAATACCAGAAAAAGATTCAAATTATATTTACACATACTATACATCAACTAATGATGAGTCAACCATTGAATTTGATAAAGAAAAATGGAGTATTAATATATATAATGTAACTGATGTTAAAACTCAATTCAATATATATTTTTATGAAAAAGATAAAATAAATGTAGTATTAAAGTTGTTAAATATTAATGAAAAATATAATAGTATACAAGAATTATATAATAATAAATTATGGGATATATTATCTAATACAATTGTATATGAGTATATAATATACAGTAATGGAAATCTTGCACAAGAATTAATAGAATATATAGATGGAGAGGAATTTAGCAAAAAAACAGTTGAGGCTTATGCAGATGGAACTAATATACATAGTATAACTTTGGATCCGGGAAAATATATTATAAAACTTTCTGGAAATACAAGTTTTGAAGTAAAAGAATTTTGGGCTGATGAAAATAAAATAGAGCCATTAAGAGATAACATATATGTATATACTATAAAGAATAGTATAAAAATAAATTGGTATTGTAATCATCCAAATGTACATAAATATTTGTATATAGAATATAAAAGTTTATAAATAAAAAATTTTGAAGGATAACATACCTTAAAAAGATTTAATATAATGTTCTAATACCAAAATATGTAAAATTTTGGGGTTTGAAAAATGTCGAATTTTGCGATGAAAAAGCAATTAAGATAAAAGATAAAAAGTATTGTAAAAGCAAAAAATATTTGTTATACTGAAAATACAATAAAAAGAAAAGGAAAGAACAAAAGATGAAAATAAACGCTGAAATGCAGATGGTTGTACACACACACACACACACAAGTAATTTAATAAAAAATAAAGTAAATAATGAAAAAGGTAGGGGCATTATGCCTGTATGTGATACAGGATAATGTTGCTATCTTTTTGGCGTTTAATTAAAAAACATATAAATAGAAAATTAAAGGAGGAAAATCAAAAATGAAAAATAAAAATAAGCAGAAAGGTATTACATTAGTAGCGTTAGTAATCACAATAATTATATTATTAATATTAGCAGGTGGTGTTAGAATAGATATATGGACACATTTTATGAGAGGGTGTATAATAGATTATGTACACTAATCAGAAAGGAGTGTGTCGAAGATGGCTAAGAAAAA
>CADBYH010000049.1 GCA_902798815.1 uncultured Erysipelotrichaceae bacterium
AAATGGATTATCCTCTTAATAATGGTAATATTATAGTTAAAGCAGACATAATGATATTTGATATAGATAAATCATTGAAAGTAATAAATGAATCTAAAAGTAAAAAAAGATAATTATTAATTGAAGTTGTAATATAAAAGTGTACACTAAAAAAAGTGTATGCTTTTATTTTTTGTTATAATTTGATAAAGGAGATGATAATGTGGCTACTAAAGGTCAAAAATTTAAGCAAAGAACAGCTGAAGAAAAATATGAAATAATTAAACCAATTTTAGAAAATTTAAAAAGTCAAACTCAAGTATCGAAAGATAACAACATTAATATTGGTTTAATATTTCAATGGGTACAAAAATATAATGAGAAAGGATTAGAAGGATTAAATAATAAAGTCAAACCTGGTAATCCTTTGGCAAAATATTCTAGTAAGAAAAAACTAACAAAAGAAGAAAAATTAGAATACGAAAATATGAAATTAAGAATCGAGAATGAAATGTTAAAAAAAGGATTCCTAATGAAAGAAGATGGTACGTATGTAAAATTCATGAAGTAACTCAAGCTAAGTTTGAGATTATAGAATTATTAAGCAAAGAATATACTGTTAAATCCATGTGTGAAATATTGAAAGTATCAAGATCAGGTTATTATAAATGGCTAAAAAACAAAGATATATTAAATAATCATGAAATGATTAGAATTGAGTTAGGCGAATTAATTAAAGATATTCATAGACGAAAACCAAGTTATGGTTATCATAGAATAAATGCAGTGATTAGGTATGAAACTGGGTGGTATGTATCTTCAAACCTTGTTCATAAAGTATGTAAATTATTAAATATAAAATCAAGAGCTAAACATTATAAATATAAAAAACCAGGAGAAGAATCGATTAAATTTGCTAATGTTATAGGTGGTAATTGGAATACATCAAGACCTTTTGAAAAAGTCGTTTCAGATACAACTACATTTTGGTTTAAGAAAAAGAAATATGATTGGACATTCTATTTAGATGTATTTAATAATGAAATAGTTGGTTCAGATGTAAGAGAATCATTACACGGCAACGGTATTATAAATCATCGAGAAGCACTAAATAATATGTTAAATAACAAAATAAAAAGAGGATACGAAAACCTTGAAACAATTATCCACACAGATCAAGGAGCCGTATATTCCTCAGTGTCATTTAACAATATATTTAGTTCTTATAAAGTTACCAGATCCATGTCTAGAGCTGGCACACCAACAGATAATCCAGTTATTGAATCTAAAAATGGCTGGATTAAGAAAGAAATGTATATTGATTTTGACATAAATAATTATAACACAGTTCAAGAATTTATTGATGATATAATTTGGGATAATAATAATTATCGTCCGAGTTTTGCGTTAAAATATAAAAACCCAGTTGAATATAGAACTCAACTAGGTTTTAAATAATTTTTTTAGTGTCTACTTTTTGTTGACAACTTCAATTAATCCTTCTTTTTTATTTTAATAAATCAAAAACAACTGATTAATAATTTTTTATCTAAAGACAATAATATGACTATCATTGAAACATATTCCGATGACGGGTATTCAGGTACAACTTTTGATAGACCAGGCTTTCAAGAAATGATAGAAGATATTACAAGAAAAAAAATAAATTGTATCATTGTTAAAGATTTATCAGGACTTGGAAGAAATTATCTAAATGTTGGTATTTTTGCTAAAAATATTATTTTTTTAGTAATTTTTGACTAGGAATTGAAGAATTGGTAACACATAGTCAAACCCTTACTTATAAATGCAGTTATAATTGCTCGTAAAATAAATAATATTCCGAACTCTTTATATGTTTACTTTTAAGGATATTTAGTCTATAATAAAGTATGAAAAGTATAACTAGTTATACTCAAAGGAGGCATATATGAAAGATAAGTTTGTAGGGATTGCTAAAGTTGGTGAAAAAGGACAAATAGTAATACCAAAAGAAGCAAGAGATATGTTTGATATTAAACCAGGCGATTCAGTTGTTGTTTTGTGTGACAAAAAGAAAGGTATGGCTATTGTTAAGTCTGAAGTATTGGAAGATACTATGGATAAAATAATACCAGCTGATGGTAAATAGTTATGAGTAAAAGAAAGAACTATTTAGATAACATAAGATGGATCACTTTGTGTGTTGTAATTTTATATCATGTATTTTATATTTTTAATTCTAGTGATGTAATATCAAATATTGGAGTAAAAGGAATAAAAGAACTTGATGCTATATGTGTATTTACATATCCATGGATCATGTGTTTATTGTTTGTAGTATCAGGTATTTCAACAAAATATTCTTTAAAAAATAAAAGTAACAAAGAATTTATTAAAGATAGAGCCAAAAGAATACTAGTTCCAAGTATTGTAGGTATATTTGCATATGGTTGGATAAGTGGATGGACAACAAATTATTATGGCGATATATTTGCAGGTAATGGAAATATGATTCCAGGTCCTATAAAATATTTAATATTTTCATTAATTGGAATTGGACCATTATGGTATGCTCATGTATTATTTATAGCATCACTATTAATTGTTTTAATCAGAAAAATTGATAAAAAACAAAGAATAGATAATCTAGTTCTTCATTTATATTAAATACACCAGTTGTTACAGTATATAGATGGGGAATATATTTATTGATGTTTATACTAGGTTACTATGTGTTTTCAAACGATAAGATTATTGAAAATTTAGAAAAAATATCAATCCCACTAGGAATAATAACAGTTATTTTTGGAATTGTTTTCACAATTAAAAATTATGGAGTTAATTTTGGCTCGAATGAATTCTTAACTAGTATATTTACTAATGTTTATATATGGTTAGTAATATTATCGGCATTTGGTATTAGTAAAAAGTATTTAGATATAAAAAATAAATTCACTGACTATATGAATAAAAACAATTTTAGTTTTTATGTTTTACATTATACAATACAAATAGTTATATCATTTATTTTAGTTGAATATATTAAGTTTGATAACTTCATATTTAATTATATAATCTTAATTTTAGGAACAATAATTATATTACCTTTAATGACTGAAATATTAAAAAGAATACCTATTGTTAATAGATTATTACTTGGTATAGTAAAAAAATAAAATAGTTCGGAATATTTTGATATTAGGAGTTGAGAAATCAGTTCCCTTTTTAGTAATATTGCGAACTACCAAGTTAATTAAATAACATCATAATATCATGATATAATAATTATTAGGAGTTGATCTTATGGATAAATATTTAGAGATTAAAAAAATGTTTGAATCAAAAGAAGATAAAGAAA
>CADBYH010000050.1 GCA_902798815.1 uncultured Erysipelotrichaceae bacterium
GCGGCGTCGGTTTTCTAGATAAAAGCTGGAATGTTCTATTCTAATATACCTAATCCAAATGCGTTAGGGTGACCAGTCTAATACATTGTTACACCGGTGTCCGCACATATATTTTTAAAATCAAGAACTCCTACTTTTTCACATCCTCTTGCTGAACCTTGATATGTAGTGATAAACTATGGAAGAGGCTGTTCTTCCCATGGAGGAAGGTCTAAATCAATATCATATTTAGGTATTTCTACTTTTGTTAATATACAAGTTGGACGCTGATATTTAGCCATAATTTTATTAGCAATTAAACCTGCGATATTTTTATCTACTTGATTAGGTTTTAATAAAAATAAAAGAACTTTGTGATTTAATAAGTCTTGCTCTTCTATCATTTTTTCTATTATAGCTAATCCAGAGTCTTGAGCTTTTGTTTGTCTGTTTTTTACATTGGTAACAACTCTCATAGCTTGCTCAACTAATTGTTCTTTCTATCCAAGTAAATGACCTCGTTTAGTAGATAAAACCTCTTTAAAAGCCTAATATTTCAACATTGATTTAAATACTAATGTTTTCTATTCTATTGTACCACTTCTACAAATAGCATTTACATAGGGGGCTACATAGAAAGCTACGCTCATATGATTAATTTTATTTTTCATAGAATATTCATTTTTCTTGGCAAGAGAAGCAAAGAAAGGATTTTTAAGATTTTGGAAACCCTTATTAATAATATGTTTCGTTTCAATAGAAGTCATAGACATCATATCAGCACAGTTTCCAAGAGCAACTAAGTCTAAATAATTATCTGCATTAGATACTTTTAAAAGTTTGTCTAAATATCTACAAAACTGCCAAACAACTCCCGCACCCGAAAAATCTTTATTTGGATAATTTGAAAGTTGATTATTAATAACAATAGCATTGGGATTTTGTATATCACATAAGTGGTGGTCTAATACAATTGTTTTAGTTCCCTATTTAAACAAGCAAGTGCATTCATCAGAATCATTAGAACCTGCATCAGGAATAATAACAAGCTCATAATGTTGTTTTAATATATTTAATATATGGTCATTTAAACCATGTTGTTTACCCTCATGAAATATATAATTAAGTTTTGTTTCTACCCAACTAGGGAAAAAATCATGTAAATAATTTATAAGAATAGCGGCGCTAGTAAACCCATCACAGTCTGAATCTACTATCACTAATGTTTTACCCTATTTTGAAATAGTTGAAATTAATGCGGCAGCTGCTTGTCGAAGTTTATTCTAGTCTAAAGCTTCGGGAGGAGCAACGTCCGCATCACTTGTATATAAATAATCATTAATTTTATTAATTGGAATATTTCTATTTGTTAAGATTTGTTCTATTACAGAATAATTTTCATTTATAGGTTTAATTAACTAATATCTCATACTTCTGCCTTCTTTCAATTCTTTGTTTTTTTTATTATAGTAAAAAAAATAAGAGTTGTCAAGTGAACAACTCTTACCTAGGGTTTTTTCTATTGTTAAATAATTCAAGGAAAATGTCTGGTCCTTTATCAACTGGAGAATCTTTATATCCTAATAGGTTTTCTATATCTAATATAAAACTTATTTGAATAAAGCTACCATATTTTTTATATATACTTATTAGTTTCTCTTCCCATTTAATATATTCTGCATCTTTATACTCTTGATATTGTTTATCAAAAGCAATTATAATCTCTTCAACTCCAAGTGATTTTAATATTTCAACTTGGTAATTAATTAAATTACTTCCACATACTGCTACACTAATATCATTTTCAGTTCCAAAAAAACTACTAAATAAAAGACAAGACTTCTCTCCTTCAAATACAATAACCTTTTTCATTTTTCTTATATTCTCTTTTGAAAAATTAATATTGTATAAATTAAAACTTAAAGGATGATTATACATTTGACCAGAAATAATGGCGGGTCTATATTTACCATAAGTTTCATTTTCTTTTATAAGAGTTCTTTCTCGGATTCCAATAAGTTGATTATTAATATCATAATGTGGAATAACTATACCTTGGTTAATAGGGTCATAACAAATATGATGGTTAATTATACTTTCTTTTGTTATACCTTCTCTTTCCCAAGGTAGGATTCTAGGTTGAGGAAAATTTTTTAAAAAAGAATCATTATACTTTTTCAAAGAAACTGTTTGTTGTTTATTTGATTTAATTGATTGTTTTCTTAATTTTTCAGATGTATATTTCTCATCAGGAAGTTCTAATCGTTCTTCTGAAAAATTTTCATTTTCTCCTTCGATGCCATAATAAGTAAGAATGTAGCTTAAAGCATC
>CADBYH010000051.1 GCA_902798815.1 uncultured Erysipelotrichaceae bacterium
CTAACATCTAATTCATTGGCAACCAAACTTATTAAACTTAAATCTGGTAATCTTCTACCATTTTCCCAATTTGATATAGCTCTATCAGTCACACCTAATTTTTCTAGTGATTTTAAAACTGATATTTCTATATTATGCTTATCATCTTTATATTTAATTTTATTTTGTTTTTCTTCTAAATATAACTCATTCATAAATGTATCTAAATCCCAAACTTTATCTGCTGCATCAATCCATTTTCTTTTATATTTAGTAGAATGATTCTTAGATTTATAATTTAATTTATGTTCATTAGAAGCCCAAAAATCCATAGCAATTGTTCTAATTTGAATTTCACACCTAATATCCTTTGTAATTCCTGCAATAGAAACAGGGATTGATATAATAATATGATATCCTCTATAACCACTATTTTTAGGATTATCAATATAATTTTTTTCCTCTATAATGTTTATATTTGTATTTTGCTTTATTGTTTTTACTATCTCATATATGTTTTCAATAAAATCAACAACAATTCTAGCACCGACGATATCATTTAACTTTTCAACATTTTCTTTATTTATTTTCAATTTTTTCCTTTTTAATTTACCAATTATACTTTCAACAGTTTTTACTCTTGTTTTTATATGATTAATTGGATTATTATCATAAAGAATCTCAAATTCATTATTAATTCCATTTATATAAGTTTCAAGTTGGTTTTTAGCTAATTTATAATACAATATATTTTTCTCTATTTCTGCAATTTGATATTTCATTTAAATTACCATCTCTCTATATTTTTTATAATTTTACACCTATTAATTTCTTCTATTTCCAAACATAAATATTAGTCTTAAAATTTGAATTAAAGTAGTAACAATACCTGCTACATAAGTAAAAGCTGCGGCTGACAACATTGTTTTGCTCTCTGTCAATTCATTACTATTAAAAAAATGAATGTTATCTAATTCTTTTAATGCTTTTTTACTAGCAGCTGTATATCGGCTTTAATATATTAACTAAAGTTCATAACCAAATTGAATAATTCTTTGCTTTAATTCGTCGCAATGACTATCAATTTTTTTGGTTAAGTAATTTAATATATCTTTTGCACTATCCAAAATTTCTATATCTATGTTTTTTTCTAAACTTTCTATTACCTTCATTACATTTTTTTGTAATTTCATTCTATTGCTGGAATTACTTCCAATTATTTTTATTTTCATATTCCTTAACCTCAATATACATTTTATAAAATAATTCTTATTAATTTATGATTAAATTATTAAAAATAATTAAATTAAAAAAAGAAATAGCTTATTTGCTATTCCCTTTTGGAATAGTAAATTCAATAACTAATCCGTTATCATTATAAGCATTAATTTCTCCACCATGCATTTCAATAAATTCTTTACATATTGATAATCCCAAACCTGATATTTTTCTTGATGAATCAGTTGTAAATAATGGTTCAAATATTTTATTAATTATTTTTTTATTTACACCAGGTCCATTATCTTTTATTACAAACTTGTAATTTTTATCTTCTTCAGAAATATCAATCATTATTTTACCACCATTTTTCAAATATCTCGTACTATTAGAAACCATATTTGAAACAACTCTTTTCATTTTTAAAATATCAATACTAATATATTTTTCTGGTATCTTAGTAGTAATTGAAAAATCAATATTATTATTTTCTAGTTCTATTTTATAATCATTATTTAATTGCTTTACAATATCTTTGACCTGTACTAGACTTCTATTTAATTCTATTTTTTCTTGATTCAATAAATAATCATCAAAATTTGATAATAATTCTTTTATATTAAGAGCTTTAGAATTAATTTTTTCATTATATTTTTTTGCTTCTTCATCTAGATTTTGTTCTTTAAGTAAATCCGAATATCCAATTATAGAAGTTAATGGTGTCTTAATGTCATGAGATATGCTTGCAATTATTCTTGTTTGTTCAGCTTTTTCTTCATCGAGTAAATCAGTTAAATTTGAAAAT
>CADBYH010000052.1:0-908 GCA_902798815.1 uncultured Erysipelotrichaceae bacterium
ATAATGAATTGCAAAAGGATTGGTTTAATCCTTTTGCTTTTTATAATTATGATACGTAAAATTCTCTAAAAAAAGAAATATATCTAAAGATTAAGATATATAGAACGGATGAGAATCCGTTTTTGTGTGGTATAATTATATAAGAGTGATGAATATGAAAGAGTTTTTGGATAGAATTAGAAAAGTAGATAATAATTTAACACTAAAAAATAAAATAATTAACACTATATTAATATTTTTACTTGGACTAGTTTTAGGAATGCTTTCTAAATGGTTAGATAACTTAGTTATTGATAATAATATATGGTGGATGCACATTATTGAAAAATTGGATTTAAATAATTTCTTCTCTGAAATGGCAATTTGGTTATTTATAGCTATTACTATTTCAGTATTTAGCAACTCACCATTAAGAGCAAGTATTAATGTATTCTTGTTCTTTGCAGGAATGTGTATTAGTTACCATTTATATACAATTATGTTTAGTGGATTTAATCCTAAAAATTATATGATGATATGGTATGGATTTACTTTAATATCTCCAATACTTGCATTTATATGTTGGTATAGTAAAAGTAAAAATAAAATATCAATTATTATTTGTTGTTTAATAATGTTTGTTATGATTGCAAGTTGTTTCAGCATAGGAATATGGTATTTTGGTTTTAAAGGAGTTTTGTATACACTTACATTTATTGCTACTTGTATAGTTTTATATAAGAAACCAATGAATATAGGAATTAGTTTAATAATAGGATTGTTCTTAGCATTTTTAATAAGGATACCATTTATAAGTGGGTAATCGGAAGATTAAGATATTAGGAGGAAAAATGAAAAGTAAATGGTATTTAATAAGTTCAATTTTTCAAGCATTGATTGGATTAATTGCAATAATATTCTTTATAATA
>CADBYH010000052.1:927-2809 GCA_902798815.1 uncultured Erysipelotrichaceae bacterium
CTAAATGGATTATAACTTTATTTTTAGCTATTGCTTATGTTGTGATTGGTACAATAGGTATAATTGATAATATAAAAAAATAATCAGAATATTAAGATAGTATGATTTAATAAGTCAGGAGTAAAATCCTGATTTTTTGTGATATAATGGAAATGATAGGAGGATTCGTTTATGAAAAAAAGGATTTTTTCTTTTATATTTTATGCCATAGCTGGATTATTTTTAATGCTATATTTGATAGCTGATCGAAGTGCCACACTTCATCTTTCAGAGTTTGGTAGATTATTCTTATTATGTGGTAGTTGCTTATTCTTATATTTTGGTGGATTATTATTATCTAAATATAAAAATAATACTAAACCTATGAAAATTAATTTATGGATATTTTTCGGATTATATCTGGTATTACTTATAACTCTTACTTTATTTGATAGTATGTGGGGAAGAAATGTCGGCAACTTAATAAATACTAATATTGATTATAAACAATACTTTGAAAATACGGTTAATTTAATTCCATTTAAAACAATTATCGGATATGTAACAGAATTTGATAGTATGTATTCTACAAGTTCAATATTATTCAATCTACTTGGTAATTTGGTAGCACTTATGCCTATGGCTTTCTTTCTACCATTACTATTTAAAAAACAAAATAAGTTTAAATATTTTGCTCTAACTACAACAGGAATTATTTTACTAATTGAATTTTTACAATTAATTACTTCTTCTGGAAGATTTGATATAGATGATGTAATTTTAAATTTATCTGGTGCATTAATTTTATATGGAATAATTAAAATAAAATCAGTAAATAATTTAATTAGAAATATATTTTTATTAGAAAAGAATAAAATATCTAAACAAAGTTACATTAAAATATTCAGTTTTCTATTTATTGTTATACTCGCAACTATACTACTCGTTGCTTTTCGCAATAAGTTATATGATAAAAATGTAGATGATTATATGAAAAAAATGAATCCAACAATTAAGATTGTTGATGAAACAGAAACTTGTGCTGAAGCATTAGAAAAATTTTATGAAGACGATTTTAGAACTTACTACTTTCCTTGTATAAAGAGTGATAATGTATATGCTATTATTAATGGCGAAGAAAAATATTTAGTTAAAGATATACTTAATACAAAAGATTTTAAATATAATATTGATATTAATAAGATTAAATCAAAGTTAGAAGAATATAAAATTAAATATTATGAAGAAGATAAATATAATAAAATTAACTTTAATATTGATATAAATTGTGATAATGATGTATGTGGCTCACCAGAATTTAAAGCATTTGTTGATAATGAAAATAATTTAGAAGTTAAATTTGATAGTAGAAATTCAAATTTTGACAGTGATAATTACAAATATAGTATTGATTTATATTTAATTCCTAAAGCAAGTGGTACATCTAATCTTGAAGTCATATTTAAAGATTATAATTCAGGAAAACAAACAAAATATTTATATAAAGTAACTATTGATGACAATTTTAATACAACTTATAAATTAATAGATAATAATTAGTTCAGAATATTAAGATATACAGAACGGATGAGGATCCGTTTTTGTGTGGTATAATATTAGTATAAAATGTTAATTTTTATTTGAAATCAATAGCAAAACTAAATGTTAAAATACATTGCTTGTAGCAACGGCATATTTGTAATAAACTGAACTTGATGAAAGGAGAAAATGTAATATGTTAAAAGATAATTTAAAAACATTAAGAAAAAACAAAGGACTTTCACAAGAAGAATTAAGTATTAAATTAAATGTCGTAAGACAAACTATTTCTAAATGGGAAACAGGTTTATCAGTTCCAGATGCTGAAATGCTAGTAACAATATCAGAACTTTTTGAAACACCA